>VBEC01000048.1 GCA_005883615.1 Chloroflexota bacterium
CAAAGAGCGAGCATCTCGCGGATCGTCTCGATGCCGACGGCATGAAGGGGACGGTGCTCCCCGGGCGCCGCGACGACCGTCCGCCAGCTACCCGATGCTCGGGCGCGAGACAGAGCGACCTGGGCGAGATTCCGGTCGATCTCGCGAGCCTCGTCCTGCGATCCGACGACGTTGAACGCGAAATCCTTGAGCGTGCGGAGGCGCACGCCGCCGCCCTCGGGCAGGCGGCAGTTCTGGCAGTCGCCTCCGTCGTCGACTGGATCGGCAGCCAGCGCGAAACGATCGCGGTGGAACGCCCGATCCACGATCGTGGCCACCCACCAGCCCGTGATCACGTCCTTGCGCAGCTCGAAGAGGCCGGCCGGCATCAGGACTCCGAACCGGCCGCCGACAGCCCCGCCCGCGAGGGCAACGCACCCGTGAGATTGGCGCCCAGGACTCGGCCGAAGGCGCGCGCGAACGCGGTCGCCGCATGGGCGACTTCGTCGATGCTCGCGCCTCGATCGCGCCAGCCCGCTTCCGAGGCAATCGACGTCGAAACGACGCCTGGCATCCCGCATGCGTCGATGAGGCTGAAGTCCTCGAGATCCGGCGCGACGTTCAAGGCGATCCCGTGGTAGGTCACGCCCCGCTCGACCCGGAGCCCGAGAGCTCCGATCTTGCGCGGCTCGCGCCCATCGGGATCGCACCAGCAGCCAGGGTGGCCGTCGCGTCGGGCTGCTTCCACGCCGAATGCCGCGCAGGTCTCGACCATGGCAGCCTCGAGCGCCCTCACGAGTGGCTTGATGAGCAGGCCGCGAGCATGGACGTCGATGATCGGATAGGCGACGAGCTGGCCCGGCCCGTGGTAGGTCACCTCGCCACCCCGCTCGACCCGGATGACCTCGATGCCGCGGGCGGCGAGCTCTGCCGCTGTCGCCAGGACATGGCTCCCCTCGGCGTGTCGCCCCAGAGTCAAGATCGCGGGGTGCTCCAGCAGGAGCAGCTGATCCGGAATTCGACCGGCAACGCGTTCGTCGACGAGGTCGTGCTGGAGCTGCCAGGCGTCGCGGTAGTCGACTCGCCCAAGCCACTTGGTATGGAGCTCGGCCGCGAGCCCTCCGGTGGTCGCTTCAGTCTCCCCGACCGCACCCGCTCCGGGGCCTGCCAGCGCTGTCATTCCCATCTCCGCGCGCACGATAGCAGGCGACTCCGCTTGGCCCCTTGCGGCTCGCAGGATCGCGAGCGCGGGGGCCGCCGTACAGTCGCGGCATACGCCTCGAGATGGAGTCCGACGATGACGCCTGAGCCGGATGGTCGCAACTCGCCGCACAGAGCCACCAGGGATCGTCTACCGACCAGGGACGTGGCCGACATGCACCTTGCCGAACTGCTCGAGTCGTCCGGCTGTCCCCTGTGTCGTACCCGCCTGCGCGAGGCACGCCGCCATCTCGGCTCCGTACTGTACGAGAGCGTCAATGACCCGGCGTTCCGAGATCGGCTGCTTGCCGCTCGCGGCTTCTGTCGGGCTCACAGCCAACAGCTGCTGGCGGCCAACCGCGCAGGCGCGGGCGGCAGCCTGGGTGCGGCCATCCTGTTCGGGTCCGTCATTCGCAAGCGACTGGCCGAGCTGAAGAAGGTGGCAGATGGTCGTGGCCGCCCGATGGATCGCGACCTCGAGCTCGCCCGCCGGCCGGCCAGCTGCCCCACCTGCGAGCAGGTCGAGTCCGCGCAGGCATCCGCCGTCTCTCGCTTGCTGGATCGAACATCCGACGAGCACTGGCGCTTGGCCCTTGCAGCGGCAGAGCTGTGCCTCGACGACCTCCTGCTCCTGGCGGCCGCCGCGGATCGCCGGTCGGGGCGATGGTCCGAGGTGTTCGGGGCGCAGATTGGGCGCGTCGAGGGCATTGCCGCCCGCCTCGAGGGATTCGCGTACAACAGCAGCTACGACCGACTGCACCTGATGACGGACGCCGAAAGGCGGGCCAGCGACGAGGCCGCCGTGCTGCTTGGCGGGACGGTGAGCGAAGCGCAGGCACGGTGACCGACACGCGCCGCGACCGACCGCTTGGGGCAGCTACCAGTTCGGCAGGCGCTGCGAATCGAGCCATGAGCGCGGCTCGACCCGTGGCCGGATCAGCTCAGCCCGACCGGCCATGACCGCAACTTCGGCCGGAATCGGATGGGACAGGAAGAACGGCATCGCCTCGGTGAACCCGTAAGCCCCTACGTCCAGAACGGCGACGAGATCGCCGACCGCCGGCGGGACCATGATCGAATCCCGTATGAACACGTCCAACCCGGAGCAGAGCGGCCCGGCGATGGTTACCGCTCTCGGACGTTCCGCTCGGTGGCCGTCCGCCGCCGTCAGTACCTGGAGCCGGTGCTCCAGGCCGACGAGCGCGGGCCGCAGGACGTTGTGGATGCCCCCGTCCAGGATGACCACCGTCGAGGGGCCGACGGCCTTGCGATCGACCACCCGCGCGACGTAAGCCCCTGCAACCCCCACCAGGAAGCGCCCCGGCTCGAGCAGGACCCGCGTGGCGCGCGTCAGCGGGTCGGCGGCGAGAGAGTCGTGCAGCGTGCGCAGCCGATCGCCGAGGCGGGTCAGGTCGAGGGCTTCTTCGTGAGGCTGGTAAGGGATGCCCAGGCCGCCGCCCACATCGACGAGCCGAAGCTGAAATCCGACCCGGCTGGCGAGCGACCTGGCGGCAGACACGGTGTGCTCAATGTGCTCGGCCAGCGCATCGGCATCCAGGACGTTGGACGCACCGAATGCGTGCAGCCCGAGAAGGTCGAGATGCGACGAGCGGCCGGCCCGCACGGCACCGTCCACGAGGGATTCACCGTCCATCCCGAATTTTCCGGCACCATCGTCGCCGACCAGCCGGACGCGTTCGAGTCGTGTGGCCGGACCAACGGCGGCCCGCAGCAGGATCGGGGTGCGTCGGCCCAGCCCGGCCGAGATGGCCTCCAGGCGCGCGAGCTCGCCGGGCGATTCGACGGTGACTGCCCTGATGCCGGCTCGGACAGCAGCAGTCAGCTCCCCGTCCCGCTTGCCCGGCCCCGTGAACACGACGTCCTTTGGCTCGATACCCGCTCGCTCGGTCAGCTCGAGCTCCCCGCCCGACGCCACGTCGGCACCGAGGCCAAGAGAGCCGAGGTACCCCACCACGGCCAGCGCGGGATTGGCCTTCACGGCATACGCGAGATCGAAAGACGGTGGCATGACCGCCCGCAGAGCCTCGACCTGACCTCGAACCGCGTCGAGGTCGTACACGTAGAACGGGGTCCCGAACTCCTGGGCGAGTGTCTCCGGGTCCGCCCCTCCCAGGCCCACCGGCCATTCGGAACGAGTCGGATCGGCCGTCGGCCGGAGCACGCTCATCGAAGGGCGGCTTCGAGCGCAACGCGGGCATCGGTGCCCGGGTCGCGTTCCTTGACGATCACTGCCGTCGACAGCGACAACCCGTGCTCGAGCGCGAACGGCCCGTCGATCGCTCGTGAGCCCGGAACGACAACGCTCCCCGGAGGGACGGCGAGTGGCTCCTCCTGACTGCCGACGAGTACGTGCTCGCGGACGAGGTCGTACAAACGGGACGTACCGGTGAGGGTGACTCCCGCGGCGAGAACGGCGCTCCGGCCGATGAGCACCCCCTCGAACAGCCCACAGTTCGCACCGACGAATGCGTCGTCGTCGACGATCACCGGCCTTGCTCCCGGTGGTTCCAGCACGCCCCCGATCTGCACGCCCGCCGCGAGGTGGACCCGCGCCCCGATCTGAGCGCACGAGCCGACGAGGACATGCGAATCGATCATCGCGTCGTCGCCGATCCAGGCGCCGACGTTGACGAACGAAGGTGGCATGACGACGACACCGTGGCCCAGCCAGACACCGGCCCGGATGGTGGTCCCGCCGGGGACGATGCGCCACGGACGGCCCGCATCGAGCGCCGCCCGAGCGTGCCGCCCATTGAGGAGGGCCTTTGGCGGCAGCCCGACCCTGTCCCGGAACTGGAAGACGCCGAGGTCCCAGTCGCGCGTGGTCCGGTCTGCGAAACACGCCAGGATCGCCTCCTTGGCCATCGGATCGACTCGCCACCCGCCGGGAGCGTCCGCATCCGGGTGTGCGGCGCGCAGACGGCCCGCATCGAGCTCGGCCAGGATGGCCGAGGGATCGCGGAGGGGCCGCCGAGCGACGGAGACGGGAGCGACTGCCGAAGCGGTCATGCGCGCACCTCCTGGCCCATGGTGGTGCGCTCGACGGCCGAGATGCGACCGCCCGACAGCTCGACGAGGCCGGCGTGCTGGAGGACCCCGGCCAACGATTGGCGGGCCGGCTCCTCGAGCGGCAGCAATGGCCGCCGCAGGACGTCGCCGATGAGCCCCATCATCGACAGGGCCGCTTTGACCGGCACGGGATTGGGACCACCCGCAAAGTTGGCGCGGAAGAGCGGCAGCCAGCGCTCGTGGATCCGTCGAGCGGCGTCCCAGTCCCCCGCTCGGGCCGCCGAGCACAGCGCCACCATCTCGCCCGGAATCTCGTTCGAGGCGACCGACACGACTCCATTGCCGCCCATCGCCAGGACGGCCAGCGTCCAGCTGTCGTCGCCAGCGAGGACCCCGAAATCGTGCGGCCGATCGCGACAGATCAAGGCGATCTGGTCGAGGTTGCCAGAGGCCTCCTTGACGGCGACGATCCGCGGATGCTCTGCCAGACGCAGGAGCGTGGCCGGCTCGACGTTCGTGCCGGTCCGGGACGGGACGTTGTAGACCACGACTGGCAGGCCGCCATCGTCGGCAACCGCCCGATAATGAGCTTCCAGCATTCGCTGATCGGGGCGGTTGTAGTAGGGCGCGACCACGAGCGCCGCGTCCGCGCCCAGTTCGGCCGCCCGCCTCGTCGCTGCGATCGTCGCGGCCGTGTCGTTGGTGCCTGTCCCAGCCACGATCGTGACGCGAGACCGGGAGGGCCGCTCGGCCACCGTTTCGACGGTCAGGGCGATGACGCGATCGCGCTCCTCCTGGGTGAGCGTCGGCGACTCGCCGGTGGTGCCACACGGTACGAGCCCATCGATCCCTGCCAGGACCTGCCATCGAACGAGCTGGCGGAGGCTGGTTTCGTCGAGCGCCCCATCGGGCGTGAACGGCGTCACCAGCGCGGTGAAGGCGCCGCGGAGGGCAGGGCGGATCGTTCCGCGGGGAGTGTCCGTTCGGTCCGTTCGGTCCGTTCGGTCCGTTCGGTTGGTTCCGTCGGTTCCCTCGGTTCCGTTGATTCGGTTGGTTCCGTCGGTTCCCTCGGTTCCGTTGGTTCGGTTGATTCGAGTCATCGGAGTCTCCTTCTGTCGTTCACTGCGCTGTTGGTTCATGTCAGTCCGTGTCGAAGACGCGGCGCGTTCGTGTTGCGATCGCGGCCCTCAGCTGGCGATCGAGATCGGCTGGCGGTCGCCGAGCAGCACGTCGTCGACGACCTCCTCGAACGAATGGAAGCCGGGAGCGCGCGGCTGGCGAAGGAGCCAGTCGGCGGCGGCCAGGGCACCGAGGGCGTACGCGGAGCGGTCGCGCGCGGTCAGCCGCAACTCAACCGACTCGCCCGGGGCATCGAAGCCAACCAGGTGCATACCGGGTGAGGCACCCGCACGCAGGACGGCGACGTCGAGCTCGTCGGGCTCCGGCCCGCCATCGCGAGTTGCGTCGCTGATCCGCCTCTTGCGCGGATGGCCGGCGAGGATTCGCCGCGAAAGCTCCCTGGCCGTGCCCGACGGCCGGTCTGCCTTCGTCCGGCGGTGCCACTCCACCAGGTACGGATCGAAGGCGTCGAGCGGGCCGAACAGCTCCACCGCTCGATCCACCAGGCGCCCGAAGAGCGCCACGCCGAGGCTGAAGTTGGAGGCCACCACGGCTGCGGCACCGTGGTCTCGGACGGCGTCTTCGACCGCGGGACGAGCCTCGTCCCAGGCCGTCGTCCCGATGACCAGCCGCTTGCAACCCGCGGCGAGCGCAGCGGCCACGTTGCTCGGGACAGCATCACCGCGTGAGGCATCGAAGACGGCGTCCGCACCGGCGAGCACAGCCGGTCGGTGGCGGCCGGCCGCCGGCCGGCCGAGGATTCGCGGATCTGGCTCGCCTCGTTCGATGAGCGCCTGCGCGATGGCTCGCCCGAAGCCACCGTCGCCCAGGATGATCGCGTCCATTTGGTCCTCCTGCTGGAGGGCCTGGGTCGGGAGGCTTCGCCCCGGCGGGCGAATCAAAAAGCCGCGGTCACCGGTCGGTGTTCGCGGCCCCTGGAGCCTCCGTTCCCTGGAGGCCCTCTTCGGTCGTCTACGCGCGCCGTCAGAGCCCCAGGGCCCGTGCCTCCCGGCAGGGCCGCCCGAGCTTCTTCTTGCTCTCGACAGTGAGGATAATGCGCATAGTCGGCAGATTATACGACCATCGACGCCGACGCAACCCCTGTTTTCAACCGGTGTTCTGGAGGCCGGCCGCCAGGGCGTTGATCGACGAGTGCACCTGGCGCACCAGGCGCGCGCGCTCTTCCGCGGACCGTTCCGATCGAAGACGATGAAGCAAGTCCACCTGGATGGCGCCAAGGGTCTCGACGTACGGGCGCCGCAGCTCGATCGAACGCCGAACGGCGGGTGCATCAGCCAGCAGCGAACGGCCTGTCACCTGCTCGATCAGACTGGCCGAGGCTTCGAATTCCGATTGCAGGCGGTCCCACAGCCGGGGTGCCTCCGAAGTGGTTGCCAGCTGCAGGTAGCCGCGCGCAACAGCCAGGTCCGAGCGGCCAAGGCTGAGCTCCGCGGTGTCGATGACTGACGCAAAGAACGGCCAGCGGCGGTAGAGGTCGCGCAGATGACCGAGCTCGCGGTCGTCCGATCGATCGCGATACTCGGACAACGCCGTTCCAAGCCCGAACCACCCCGGCAGGTTCACGCGGCATTGCGACCAGGCGAAGACCCACGGGATCGCGCGCAGCGAATCGAGGTCCACCTCGGGATCTGCGGCATGGCCCTTGCGCGAGGCTGGACGGGAACCTAGACGCAGCGCAGAAAGCTCGCGGATCGGGGTCATCTCGCGGAAGAACGCAACGAAGCCGGGCTCTTCGTAGACGAATGCCCGATACGCCGCCCGCGCGGAGGCGGCCAGCTCGTCGAGAACTCGGGCTCCGTGGGACGCGGCCTTGCGCACCGCCTCGTCGTGTTCGGGCACCGAGGCGAGCAACGCCGCGGCACTGATCTGCTCGAGCTCGCGAAGGGCGATGGCCGGGTCCGCGTAGCGCGCCGCGATGACCTCGCCCTGCTCGGTCAACTTGAGACGACCGTCGATGGATCCCGGGGCCTGCGCAAGGATTGCCCGGTTGGCCGGGCCGCCTCCGCGGCCAATCGCCCCGCCGCGTCCGTGGAACAGCGTCAGGACGACGCCGTGCCGCGCAGCTGATTCGACCAGAGCGGATTGGGCGCGGTACAGCAACCAGTTGGCAGCCAGGAAGCCGGACTCCTTGTTCGAGTCCGAGTAGCCGAGCATCACCTCCTGGTGATCGGCCCGGGATCTGAGGTGATCCCGGTATGCGGGGTCGTCGAGCAGCGAGTCAAGCAGTGGGCCGGCGCCCTCGAGTGCGTCGGCCGACTCGAGCAACGGGACCACGTCCAGGACCGGCACGGAGGGAGTGAACCCGGGGGTCGCCGAGGCCGGCACAACGGACGTCCCAGCCAGGCGCGCCAACTCCAGGATCCGCAGGACATCCGATGCGCCTCGCGTGAAGCTGAGTACGAACCGGTGGCACGCTTCGACGCCGAAACGCCCCTGGATCGCTGCCATCGCCCTCAGCGTCGCGATCACCTCGGCAGCCGTGACCCCCGGCGCGCCTGGCAGCTCCGCATCGACGGGCGGCTTGTGTGCGCGTTCACCGCGCGGATCGCCGAGCGCTACCTCGGCGGCCGCCAGTGCATCGGCATGCTGCCGCACCTCGAGCGAAGCGAGGTGGAAACCGAATGTCTCGATCTGCCAGCGGAAGTCCTGCAGCTCACCCCACACGACCCTGCCGAGGCCGTCGTCGACGAGCGCCTCGGCCAGCTCGGCGAGCTCCGCTTCGAGATCGGCCGTGGATCGATACCAGCCCGGCCACTCCTCCAAATCCTCGGCCAACCGAAGCCGGGTTCGGCGCAACCGTTCGGCGATCGCGCCCAGCCGTTGACGGTACGGCTCGTCGGGAAAGCGACGTTGGAGCCCGACCATCGCGTCCCCGAGCTGGGCGGCGTCGTCGGCCAGTCGCGCCGCCAGGCGACGATCCAGCCGATCGGCGGGAACGGACGGGGCGATCGTCTGCATCAGGCGCGTCGCAACGGCCTCGTACCCTCGGAGCACGTGGTCGGCCTGCACCCGAGCCGTCAGGAGCGTGACCGAGGCGGTGACATTCGGATTGCCGTCGCGGTCGCCGCCAATCCACGTGCCCCACCGCAGGAAGGCCCCGACCCGCGGAGGGCGCGTACCCGTCGGCCGATCCGCCGATTCGCGGTCGTGATCGACCGGCAGCTGGTCGAACGCTGCATCGAGGCCGCGATACAGGGTCGGGATCACGCCGAACAGCGTCTCGTCGAAGAACACGAGGGCCGTCCGAACTTCGTCGAGTGGCGTCGGGCCAACGGATCGGAGGTCCGCCGTTCGCCACAGGATCGTCAGCTCTTCGCGAAGCCGGCGGCGGAGCTCGCGATCCTCCGGCGGACTCAGGGTTCGGTCGTCGCGGCGCTCGAGGAGCCGTGCGAAGCGACGGAGGGCCACGAGGAGAGTGCGCCGTCGAGCCTCCGTCGGGTGTGCGGTCAGCACGGGGCTTACGAACAGGCGCCGGACCGTCTCCTCGACTTCGCCAGACGTCCGCCCAGCGTCGGCGAGCCGTTGAACGGCCTCGCCGAGCGAGTCCCTGATGAAGGCCTCTCCGGCGCGCCGTTGCCGGCGGCGGATCGTGCGCAGGCGCTCGCGCTGCTCGGCCAGGTTCGCCAGCTGGAAGAACAGGCCGAAGGCACGGATCGCTCCGCCGATCTCATCCGGCCCGGCGGTCTGGAGTCGCGCGGCTGCGGTCTTCTTCCCGGCCCTCGAGCGGACCTCCGCGATGCCCTCCAGAAGTTCGCGGCCGGATTGCTCCACGATCACCTCGTCGAGCAGGTCGTCGAGGAACCCGATCTCCCTCATGAGCGGATCCGCGGACCCGTCTGAGCCCTCTTGGGTCGGTATGGCCACACCGCTCGCCGCGGCCTTGCCGGTGGCGACCTCCCTCATTGCATGGCCTCGGTCCGCCGCCCGCCGGGCGTGAATCCCTTCCGTATGCTTAGGAGCATGTTCTGTCGCATCGGTTGGATCCCATATGGCAGGCCATCGTGGAGCGGCGATCCTAGCCCCCGCGGACGGCGCCGGTCGAGATGACCCGCCAACGACCGCTTCGAATCCTGGTGGTCGACGACGATCCCGCGATGGTCGGGGCGATCACGGCCCTTGTCGGCACCGAAGGCCACCACGTCATCACCGCCTATGACGGGCACAGCGCGCTGCGGCGTTTTCGCGAGGAGAACCCGGACCTCATCCTGCTCGATCTGGCGATGCCCGGTCCCGACGGCATCGCAGTCGTCAACGAGCTCCGCGCCGCCGGCTCGCCGCCGATCATCGTCGTCTCCGGTGAAAGTGGATCGCCCTCGAAAGTGCGGGCGCTCCAGCTGGGCGCGGACGACTACGTCACGAAACCGTTCGGCAAAGACGAGCTGCTCGCGAGAATCGCCGCCGTCATGCGTCGATCGGGGCGGGACGCCTCCGAGCGCCAGGGCCGCGAGCCGCTCGAGGTGGGTCGCCTGATCATCGACCGGGTGCGTCACGAGGCCCGGGCCGACGGGGCGTTGCTCGGACTGACGCCCATCGAATACCGGCTCCTCGAGGCACTGGCGAGCCGGTCGGACGAAGTGATCTCGCACGAGCGCCTTCTGCACGCGGGCTGGCCGGACGAGCGCGAACCCGATCGGCTGTGGCTGAAGCCGCATCTGGCTCGCCTGCGCGCGAAGGTGTCGGGAGCACGCGGGCCAGAGATCGTCGCGGTCCGGAGCGTTGGTTATCGGCTCGACTCGGGGAGGGCGGCCCGCTAGGACGCCCACGCCCGGGGCGGCCGCGGTCGCGTGGAGTCAGCGGGCTCCGGCGAGCGAATCGAACAGCAGCTCGGCCCGGCCCGTGGCGTCGTGGGGCAGCTCGGCGCAGGCCACCCGACAACCGCGCGCGTCGCGGCCGGCGAGAGCACCGAAGTGGAACCACTCACCATCCCCCGAGGTGAGGCGACAACCACATGCCTGGCATGTGACCGGGCCGTTGCGGCCGTCCCACGCGGCGACGATTTGAAAGCCAGAATCCATAGGAGGCATCGGAGTTTCCGTACGTGAAATCGGGATTGTGATCGGCCGTGATTGGCCGTCGGGGACACGAACCTCTCCGGGCAACCCGACACCATGAACGTAGCAGGGCACCCCAGCCTTGTCGGCAGCGAAGCGGTCGCATCTTGGTTGCGACTCGGCGCCAATCGTCGTTGGCTGGGCGCCGCCGACTGTGGCCTCAGGGCCGGCCGTGTCCGCCCACGGCGACCACGCGCTCCGTTTCGGCCTGCTCCTCGGGAAGCGCGGCCTCGGCAGGACGCTCGATGGGCTCGATGAGCCAGATTTCCGAGAGGAGTGCGTTGCGGTCGCGGAGGAGCTCGGCGGCCTGCCGGGAACCGGCCAGGCGGTGCGCCTCGAGGAGGCTGAACAGCTCTTCCTCTCGCTCGGCGCCGTCCGAGCGTTCGAGGACCGCGCGTGAGAGTCGCTCGCCACGGACGCTGCCTGGATGCAGGAGGTCAATGACCCCGCCGTTCGGGTCGTGGACGTACGTCCGACCGCCCGTCATGCCGGCGCCCAGGTTCGGGCCGACCGGGCCCAGGATGACGACCACGCCCCCGGTCATGTACTCGCAACCGTGCGCACCGATCCCCTCGACCACCGCCTGCGCGCCGCTGTTGCGCACCGCGAAGCGCATTCCTGCCCGGCCCACGAGGTGCAGGCGCCCGTCCGTCGCGCCATACAGACAGGTGTTGCCGGCAATCGCCTGCTGCTCCGGTTCTGGCAATTCCACCTCGGGTCGGACGACCACGGTGCCGCCCGAAAGGCCCTTGCCGACGTAGTCGTTGGCCTGGCCGTCGAGGGTTATCTCGATTCCCCGGGTCAGGAATGCCCCGAAGCTCTGACCGGCAGAGCCGCGAAGCTCGAGCCGAATGGCCTCCCTCGGCCGGGCGATCTCGCCTCGTTCCATGGCTCCTGCCAGACGGGCGCCGAAGGATCGGTCGGCGGTCGTGACCCACAGGATGCCTTCGGGTGGGCCCTCGCCGCGCGCCAGCGCCGCCGCAAGCTCGGCTTCAACCTCGGAGGCGGGCCCTCGGGCGACCAATCCGCGCGCCGAAGCCGGGTCCTCACGACGCGAGGTTCCAGCATCCCACTCCGCGCCTTCGATCAGCGGCCGCAGCCCCTGCCCTGTCCGGGCGAGCGCCGTCTCGAGCCGCCACGCCTGCCCGACAACCTCGCCCACGGACCTTGCTCCGATCGCCCCGAGCTCCCTTCGGAAATCCTGTGCCAACGCCCTGGCGAACCGTTCGACCTGCTCGGGGGTGCCCGTGAACTTGGCGCGCAGGTCGGCGCGCTGTGTGGCGATACCGGTCGGACACGTATCGAGATGGCACTGGCGGGCCATGTCGCAGCCAAGGGCGACGAGTGCGGCCGTGCCGAAGCCGAACTCCTCCGCTCCCAGTAGAGCCGCCATGAGCAGATCGCGGCCGGTCTGGAGACCGCCGTCGGCGCGGACGATCACGCGGTCGCGCAGACCGTTTCGCAGCAGCGTCTGGTGGACCTCGGCGAGACCGAGCTCCCACGGCACGCCTGCATGCTTGATCGAACTGAGCGGGCTGGCGCCGGTGCCCCCGCTATGTCCGGCGACGTGGATGTAATCGGCGCCCGCTTTGGCCACGCCCGCGGCGATCGTGCCGATGCCGCGCGTGGCGACCAGCTTGACCCCGATCCGGGCCGCCGGGTTGATCGTCCGCAGGTCGGCGATCAGTTGCGCCAGGTCCTCGATCGAGTAGATGTCGTGATGGGGCGGCGGGCTGATCAGCGACTGGCCCGGGCTCGCGCGCCGGAGGGAGGCGATGTACTCCGTGGCCTTGCGGCCGGGCAACTGCCCGCCTTCGCCCGGTTTCGAGCCCTGGGCGATCTTGATCTCGAGCTGCTCGGCTCGGGCCAGGTAGGTTGCGGTCACCCCAAAGCGCGCCGAGGCGACCTGCTTGATGCGGGCGTCGCGCCGCTCGCCGTCGATGCTCGGCTCGTACCAGGCGGGATCCTCGCCGCCCTCACCCGTATTGGCGGAGCCGCCGGCTCGCTGGATCCCGATCGTCACCGCCTGATGCGCCTCGGGCGAGAGGGCGCCGACGCTCATGGCTGACGTCACGAACCTGCGCACGATTCGCTCGATCGGTTCGACTTCGTCGACCGAGACGGCGTCTGTCGCCCGGCCTGTGTCCCGGCCGCCGTTAGCTCCGCGGTTCTGCGCGGGCACTCGAATCCGGAGCTCGTCACGGATGAGCGCACGATCACGCCCCAGGCTCGCGCGATACTGGGCGAGGGCTTCCTCGGACGGCAGCTCGCGCCCGGCCAACCCCTGGATCTCGCCAACGATCGCGGGCGCGTACAGGTGCAGCTCCCCGTCCTTGCGGAAGCGCGTGAGCCCCGGGTCGGGCAGCCGATTGCTCGGGATTTCCGGGACGATCCCGGTCGCGACCGCGACACGCCGAAGCTGGCGCGCCGCCAGGTCGGCGAAATGCGTCTGCCCGGGCCAGGCTGGGGCAGCCGGGAAACAGCGCCCGAGCACGTCCGGCGCGAGATCGAGCACCTCGAACAGGCAACCGCCGACGTAGCTTGCGGCTGTGCTGATGCCCATTCGGGCGAGGACCTTTCGCAGCCCGGCGTCGAAGGCCTTCACGAGGTTCGCGACGGCCTCGTCCGGCTCGAGCGTCTCGGCACCGCGAGTTCCGGCCGTCTCGCGGGCGAGCTCGATCGCGAGCCAGGGATGGGCGGCGCTTGCTCCGACCGCCAGCGCCATGGCAAGCGAGTGGACGTCGAGCAGGTCCCCTGCTTCGAGCAGGATGTCCGCGCGGCCGCGCAGTCCGGCGCCCGTCAGCGCGCTGTGGACCGCCCCGACGGCCAGCGGGGATGGGATCGGCAGCCGATCCAGGGACAGCGCGCGGTCGGAGATGACGAGCAGCCGAACGCGCCGCGCACGAACCGCGGACAGCGCTTCCGCCCTCAGTCGCTCGAGCGCACGCTCGAGCCCGGCGGCTCCATCACGGCCATCCCAGGTGGCATCCAGGCGACGGATGCAGGTCCTCCGCTCCCGATCCCCGCAGCCGTCTCCGAACGTGCGCAGGAGGCCTTCGAGATCGGCGACAAGAGGCCGCTCCAGGCGGATCACTCGGGCCGCGCCACGGCGCCCGCCCAGGAGCGACGCGCGGCGACCAAGGTCGATCGTCAGGTCCATGACGATCCGCTCGCGTTCGGGGTCGATCGCTGGGTTCGTGACTTGCGCGAAGCTCTGGCGCAGGTGGTCGGCGACGGGCCGGTCGATTCGGGCTCGGCCCGGTGTCGGCGTGTCGTCGCCCATGCTCCACAGTGGCTCGTGGCCCTCGAGGACCATCGTCTTGATGTCCAGCCTGGCGCGTTCGGCGTCGAGGCCGACGAGATATCGCAACGGTCCCGGAGTTGGCGGCACGTCGCCGGCCGTGCTCGTCGGCCTGTCGCGATGCGTGCGGATCGCCTGCCGCAGGCGCGCCGTGGCGTGGCGCCGAGCGTGCCGAGCCTCCGTCCGGATGGATCCCGCCGCGGGCTCCACGACCAGCATCTCCCCCGGCCCGAGGCGGCCGCGGCGGGTCGTCTCTGCCGCCGACAGGGGCACGGCCCCGGCCTCCGATGCGAGGGCCACTATGCCGTCCCGCGTCACGGCATAGGCCGCCGGCCGCAGCCCGTTCCGATCGACCACTGCACCAACGCGCCGGCCGTCCCCGAAGACGATGGCTGCCGGACCGTCCCACGGCGCCAGAAGCGGGCTCGCCTCCAGGACGCCGTGTTGATGCCTGCCGTCGGGCTGCGTTTCCGCCGCCGCCGGGATCAGGTTCCGGACCGTCCACTCAAGGCCACGACCCATCGCCATCAGTGCCTCGATCGCCTCGTCCAGCGAGAGCGAGTCAGACCCGTCGGGGCTCAGCAACGGGCCGGCGGCGAGCAGGCGGCGGCCCGCCGGACCGGCGAGGTCCTCGCTTCGACCGCGCACCTGCTCTCGATTGCCGCGGACTGTATTGATCTCACCGTTGTGGGCGATCAGCGAGAAAGGCTGGGCGAGGCGCCACGTCGGCGTGGTGTTGGTGGCATAGCGCTGGTGGAAGACGGCGTAGCTCGTCGGCAACGGCAGTTCGAGGTCCGGAAATAGGTCGGCCAGGTGACCGCCGGCCACGAGACCCTTGTAGACGATCGATCGGGCTGAGGACGAGGTGACCGACAGGAAGCGATCTACACGGGTACGCCTGGCTGTCGCTCTTGCCTTTACCTCAATTCGGCGGCGTGCGCAGATCAGGGCGAGCTCGAACGCGGCGCTCGTGATTGCCGGCGGCCGCCCGACCAGGACCTGCGCGACCGATGGCATGCTCCCGGCCGCCAGTTGCCCGAGTGCGGATCTGCGGACCGGCACGTCCCGCCACGCCGGGCGACTCAGGCCCTCCGTGGCCAGGGCTCGCTCGACGATGCGCCGCTCGCGGGCTTGCGTTCGCGGATCCGGAGACAGGAACAGCGAGACGACGCCGAGGTCACCCGACCGGATGGTCCGCTCTCGCCCTGCCGCCAGGTCTCCGGCGACTCTCGCGAACCCGGCGACCCCGGCGACCCCGGCGGTCAGCCGCCCGACGATCGCCTTCTCCAGGGGCAGCGCAACGCCCGCGCCATCGCTCGATTCCCCGTCGGCCGCAAACGCTCCGCGGTGTCCGAGCGACGCAAGGCCGGCAAGGGCCAGCCCGAGCACCCGGTCGGCCGAGTGCCCGCCCGCATCCGCGACGAAGCCGACGCCGCACGCGTCGTGTTCGAAGCGTTCGTCGTAGAGCGGAGCAGCGGCCGGGCGCTGGTCGGGCAAGGGGTGGCTCCGTCCAGATGGCGAGGATCGGGCCCGATCCCCCGTCCGGGCCCGATCCTCCGAGGTCTATGGGGAGAGGGCAGGCGCCCCCGCGCTGGTCAGGTGTAGGCAACCTCGCCGTGGGTCGAGAGATCCAGGCCGAGCTCCTCTTCCCGCTGGGGGACTCGGATGCCGAGGACGACGTCGACGAGCTTGATGATCACGAAGGTGGCGATGCTCGCGTAGGCCAGGGTCGCCGCAACGGCGATCAGCTGGGTTACGACCTGCTCGGGCTTGCCGTCGATCAGGCCGGGGAAGGCGTTGATGGCCGTTGTCGCCAGGACGCCCGTCGCCAGTGCCCCGAAGACACCTCCGACGCCATGCACCGCGAACACGTCAAGTGCGTCGTCAACCTTGACCCGTTCGCGCAGCAGCGTCGCGCTGTAGCACAGCCCGCCGACAACGAGCCCGATGATGAGCGCGCCCCCGGCGGTCACGAATCCAGACGCTGGAGTGATGGCCACCAGTCCCGCGACCGCCCCGCAGGCGGCCCCGACGACGCTGACCTTGCCCTTGTGCAGGTAGCTGGCCAGGACCCACGTGATGGTCGCCGCGCCCGCGGCGGTGTTGGTGACGAGGAGGGCATTGGCGGCGAGGCCGCCGGCCGACAGCGCCGACCCGGCGTTGAAGCCGAACCAGCCGAACCACAGCAGGCCCGCTCCCAGCACGGTCATCGGAATGTCGTGCGGCTCCATGCGATCGCCGTTGACGACGCGCCGACCGATCAGCAGGGCAACGATGAGAGCGGAAACACCCGAGGACGCATGCACCACGGTCCCGCCCGCGAAGTCGAGCGCGCCGAGCTTGAACAGCCAGCCGTCCGAAGCCCAAACCCAGTGAGCGATCGGCGAGTAGACGAAGATCGACCAGAGGACGGTGAAGATCACGAAGCTGGCGAAGCGCTTGCGCTCGGCGAACGCGCCTGTGATGAGGGCCGGCGTGATGGCGGCGAACATGAGCTGGAACGCCGCGAAGAGGACGAACGGGATCGTGCTGCCCTGGGCCGGCTGCAGACCGACGTTCATGAACCCGACGAAGTTCAGGCCGCCGAACAGGCCCAGGCCCGTCGCGTCAGGCGCGAAGGCGATCGAGAACCCGACCAGGACCCAGACGACGCTCACCAGGGCCAGGCCGAAGAAGCTGTGCATGATCGTCGAAAGGACGTTCTTGCGCCGCACGAGGCCACCGTAGAAAAGGGCAAGGCCGGGCAGCATCACCATGACCAGGGCCGTCGCGACGAGCATCCAGGCGGTGTCGCCGGAGTTGATGACGGGTGCATCGGCCGCGGCCGCGGTACCTGGAATGGCTGCCAGCGCCAGGGCTGCGAGTACAGCTCGTGTTCGAAGCGGCACTATTCGATCCTCCGTGCAGGGTCGGACGTCGGTCTTGCCAGCAGCGTAGGAAAGGCGACGGGCCGTGTCGGCGCCGGGGGAGGAAAGCTTTTGATGCGCTTCGGCGCCGGAAGGGGTGCGGTTCGGTTGCGGCGACGGGCGAAGGCCGGCCCCGGGCCCGATGGCACTCGAGAGGATGGAGGCACAATCTCCTTAGTCCGCCGTTCGGGGCCAGGCTTCGGCTTCCCCTGGAGATAGGTCGCGTGGCTCGAGGCTTGCTGCTGATCACGAAGGTCGTCTGGTGGGGTGGCACGCTCTTCACCGCGCTCGTCGGCTATAGCGCGCTCGAGGTCCTGCTGAACCCCGGGTCGGGCATGTGGCGAGGGATCCCCTACAAGCCGGGCCTCGGGGACCTCGCGATCGTGGGCCTGCTCGCCGCACTCGGGCTGGCGGGCTTGCTGGTCGTCGTCGTCGTCGCCCTGCGCGGCCGGGCAGCGATCGCGCTGGGGATCGGGTTCGCCGTCCTCGTCGCCACACGCGTGGCTGCCATCGCGATCATCCCGACGCCGCTGAACACGGACTGGGGGGACTACCAGCTCCAGGCCATCCAGCTGGCTGCGACCGGCGTTTATGACTCGCCGCGACCGCCCGGCTTTCCGATCGCGTTGAGCGTTCTCTATCGAATCGGAGGCCCCAACCCACTGTTTGGCGAGCTTTTGAACCTCGCCTGCGCCGTCGTCGTGGGCATCCTCATCGTGGTCCTGGGGAAGAGATGGCTCGGCGACGTCGCCGCGGCTGTCGGCCTGTACGCGTGGGCGATCTCACCCGGCCCGGTGCTGTTCACGGCCGTGCTGGCGAGCGAGAACCTGTACACGCCGTTCTTCATCGGCGCGCTCGTACTCGCCTCGCTCGCCGTCAAGGGCCGATTCGCGCTGTGGGCGGGGGCCGCCGCGCTGCTCGGCCTATCCCAGTACGTCCGCCCGGCGAGTCTCGTCCTGGTGCCGGCGCTCGTCCTGTTCGTGCTGCTGACCGGGCTGCCTCGCCGGCGGGCGGCGCTGGCGATTCTCGTACTGACGTTCACGTTCCTTGTCGTTCTGAGTCCGGGCATCGTGTGGCAGTACCAACGCTTTGGTTGGCTGACGCTGTCGACATCGAACTACGACGGCCTCAACCTGCTTGTAGGCCTGAATCTCAAGTCGGACGGCCAGTACAACCGCGGGGATCTGGCCCTGGCGGGCTCGGCCACCAACAGCCGCGAGTTCCACGATCGCACCTACCGGCTCGCGATCCAGCGACTCCTTAGCGAAAAGAGTGCCATCCCGGCCCTTGCGATTCGAAAGATCCCGATCCTGTGGGGCGACAGCACCTATGGCGCGAAGTGGGCGATCAACGCAAACCCCGTACATGACTTGCGCGCAGGCACGATCATGGCCGTGCTCAGCCAGCTTGCCTACGCAGCGGCAACGCTCGCGGCAGCGGCGTTCCTGTTCGTCCGGCGGCGCGAGCGCGACATGGTGTCGCTGCTGTTCATCTGCTGCCTCGGCGCGGTGGCCGCCAGTGAGGTCTTCCTGGAGGTTCAATCGCGCTATCACGCACCCCTCGAGCCGTTGTTCTACCTCCTGGCCGGCGGTTTCGTGGCGTGGCTGGCCGGCGCCAGGGGCACTCAGGTGCAGACCGCAAGCTCCCTCACAGCGTCGGCGAGCTCCAACCTGCCCTCGTAGATTGCCCGGCCCACGACTGCCCCGGCGCAGCCCAGGCCTCGCACGGCGAGCAGGTGGTCGATCGAGGCGATCCCGCCCGAGGCGATCACGGCACCGGCGTCCAGGCGAACGAGCCGCTCCAGGAGGTCCAGATCAGGGCCCTCCATCAGCCCGTCGCGCTCGATCGAGGTGACCACGAAGCGCCGGACCCCTGTGGCCGCCAGCACATGAACCGAATCCTCCGCCCGATACCCTGATTCGCCGCCTTGCCACGCGTAGCCGACCGCCATGCCGTCCCGTACGTCGATCGCGCAGCCGATCCGCTCGACACCCCAGCGCTCGACCAGTCGTCCCGCCAAAGAGGGCTGCTCCAGCGCAGCCGTTCCAACGACGACGCGTGCCGCTCCCGTCTCCAAGGCGGCCTCGACGGCGGCCTCAGTTCGAAGCCCACCGGCGACCTGGCACCGTGCCTCGCGACCGAGCGCGGCGACGATGTCCCCAAGCAGCCGAGTTTGCCGGGGAGCGCCGGCGCGAGCTCCGTCGAGGTCGACGATGTGCAACCACGGTACGCCCGTTTCGAGGAGCTTCGCGGCGGTGGCGATGGGGTCGTCTCCGTAGACCGTCTCGCGAGCGAATTCGCCTTGCACCAGGCGGACGACCTTGCCGTCACGCAGGTCGATCGCGGCAAGGAGCTCGAAGGTTGACAGCGTACCCTCCTTCCTCCTATCGTGATAGCATGCTACAACGATAGCAGATTTGAATGCGAAGCTTGAAGACACGGTCGACAAGAACGACCTGGAGGTCACGATCAGCACCAACGGACCCGCCGAAGCCCGAAGATCGGACTGGCGGACGAACGAAACGACTGAGCTCTTTCGGGCGATCCTGCGACTCGGGAACGTCGAGGAGGCCGAACGGTTCTTTCGTGATCTGTGCACGCTCGGCGAGCTGCGCGACCTGTCGCAGCGATGGGCCGTCGTCCGACTCCTGAACCAGGGCCTGCATTACGCGGAGATCTCCGAGCGGACCGGAGCCAGCACGGCCACCATCACGCGGATCGCGTCGTGGCTGCAGCACGGTGAGGGCGGCTACCGGCTGATGCTGGACCGGCTTGACGACGCGTCGGTCGCCACGTGACAGACCGCTTGCGCCTGGCGGTGCCGAACAAGGGCCGGCTCGTCGAGCCGACGCTCGCGTTGCTGCACGACGCTGGCCTCGTCTTCGAGAGTACTGATCGGTCGCTCGTTGCCCGTGTTCGCAACTTCGACCTGGACATCCTGTTCGTGCGCACCAACGACGTCATCGAGTTCGTGCGCGACGCCGTGGCAGACCTCGGCGTCACTGGCATCGACCTGCTGTGCGAGTCGGGAGCCGACCTACCGCAGGTTCGCCTGCTTGGGTATGGACAATGTCGCCTTGCCGCCGCAGTGCCTGCCGACAGCCCCTACCAGTCGCTCCAGGATCTGTCCGGGCTTCGTGTCGCCACGGCTCACCCGAACGCGACCCGCAGCTTTTTCGCCGCGCAGTCGGTCCCCATCGAGGTCATCCCCATCTCCGGCGCGGTCGAGGTCGCGCCGAGGCTCGGCCTCGCCGAGGCGATCGTCGATTTGGTGTCGAGCGGCTCGACACTGATCATGAACGGCCTGCGGCCCATCGCCGACGTCCTCGCCTCCGAGGCCGTGCTCGTGGCGAATCCGGACGCTCGCGACACTCGCTCAGTCGAGCTGAAGGCCATCGAGACGATGCTCTCCGCGGTCATCGCCGCGCGCGACAAGAAGTACCTGATGATGAATGCGCTCGCGAGCAAGCTCGCAGAGCTCGAGGCTCTCCTGCCGGGTCTTTCGGGGCCTTCCGTCATCCCGCTCGCGCACGAGGGCATGATCGCGATCCATTCGGTCGTGGAGGCCGACGCCGTCTGGGGCCTCCTGCCCCGCCTCAAGGCCGCCGGGGCGTCGGGCATCCTCGTCCTTCCGATCGAGAAGATCGTTCCGTGAGTGTCCGGTGACGACCTCACCCGGAGCGAGGCGCGGGCTGCGCCTGCATCGCCTGGACCTGGCCGAGGCAGATCGTCGGCCAGAGATTGCCGCCGAGCGCGATCGGCTCATTCGCCGCGGCGCCGTGCCCGACCAAGGAATTCGCGAGGAGGTGCGAGCCATCCTCCGCGACGTTCGGGAGACGGGAGGGGCAGCCGTCCGGATTGGGAACGCGCGCTACGGCGGGGGTCTCGCGGACGGCCGCCTGACCGTAGATGCCTCGGAGCTCGTCGCCGCTCGCGACCGGCTCGCGCCCGATGTCCGCGAAGCGCTCGCCATCACGATCGCGAACGTCAGGAGATTCGCCGAGGCGCACAAGCCCAGTACGTCGCGGACGGTGATCAGTCCCGGCGTCGAGATCGAGCGACGATGGACCCCCGTCGGCCGCGTCGGCGCCTACGTCCCGGGCGGTTCGGCGGCCTACCCGAGCTCGCTCGTCATGTGCGTAGTTCCGGCCCGGGTCGCCGGCGTCGGGAGCATCGTGGTCGCCTCGCCCGCCGACCGGGAGGGCCAGCTCCATCCCGTCCTGCTTGGCACGGCCGGCCTGCTCGGCATCGACCAGCTCGTCGTGGCCGGCGGCGCGCAGGCCATCGGCGCCCTCGCCTACGGCCTGCCCGAGTCGCGTGTGGCCCCCGTCGACAAGATCGTCGGCCCCGGGAGCGCGTGGGTAACGGCCGCCAAGCTCGAGGTCTTCGGCGAGGTCGGCGTGGACCTGCCGGCCGGCCCGTCCGAGGTGATGGTCCTCGCGGACGCCACAGCCGAACCGGCGCATGTCGCGGCCGACCTCCTGAGCCAGGCCGAGCACGGCCCCGACTCACCGGCGATTCTCGTGACTCCGGAAGCCGAGTTTGCGGATGCTGTCGAGCTGGAGATAGTCCGCCGCCTGGCGCTCGCGCCGCGCCGCGACATCCTCGAGCGCAGCCTGCTCGCGAGCGGAGTCATCGTCCTGGCGCCCGATCGAGATTCGGCGATCGCCTTCGCCGATGCGTATGCCGCCGAGCACCTGACGGTCGTCCTGGCGAACGCCGAGGAGGCGGTGGCCCGGATCGCCAACGCCGGCTCCCTGTTCGTGGGGCCGTACGCTCCCGAGTCCGCGGGCGACTACGCGTCGGGCGCGAATCACGTGCTCCCGACGGGCGGGCTCGCCCGGTCGTCCGGGGGGCTGGGCGTCGAGGACTTCGGCAAGTACGTGCAGGTTCAGCGAATCGACCGTGATGGCCTGCGGTCCATCAGTCGCACCGTCACGACGCTGGCCGCGGCCGAAGGCCTGCCCGCGCACGCGGCCGCCGTCGAGGCCCGATTCGAGGAAGAAAAATGACCGACGGCGACGGCAACACGGCCCTGGCGGCGGCCCCTCGGCGAGCGAGTGTCTCTCGCCGTACGCGCGAGACGGACGTCAGGGTGGAGATTCGGCTCGACGGCCGTGGCGAAGCGGACGTGCACACGGGCATCGGCTTCTACGACCACCTCCTGAGCAGCCTCGGACACCACGCGCTGTTCGACCTCACGGTCCGGGCCGAAGGTGACCTCCAGGTCGACGAGCACCACACCGTCGAAGACGTGGCGCTGGCTCTCGGCTCCGCGCTCGCGGAGGCCCTCGGCGACCGCTCGGGGATCAGGCGGTTCGGCGATGCCAGCGTGCCCATGGACGAATCGCTCGCAACGGCCGCGGTCGACGTCGGTGGCCGGCCATACGCGGTGGTCGATCTGCCATTCAAGGGCGACCGGGTCGGCGCGCTCCCGCTCGACTTGGTGCAACACGCGATCGAGTCGCTGGCCCGGACGGCCGGCGTCACCGTCCATCTCAGCGGCGCCGGCCGCAACGACCACCATCTCGCGGAGGCTGCATTCAAGGCGCTGGGACGCGCGTTCGGGGAAGCCACCGAACCCGATCCTCGGCGAACCGGGGTTGCCTCGACCAAGGGGGCGCTGGGTTGACCCCGGCCAGCAAGAGGCGCCCGCTCGTCGGGATCGTCGACTACGGCGCCGGCAACCTGGTGAGCGTCGCGCGCGGGCTGGAAATCGCGGGAGCCGAGGCCCGCCTGATCCGACGGCCCGAAGACCTGGGCGATGTGGAGCTGCTCGTTGTCCCGGGAGTCGGCGCGGCTGCGCCCGCCATGGCGCGGCTGGAGGCGGCCGGACTGGTCGGCCCGATCCGGGCCTGGCTGGAGGCCGACCGGTGGTTCCTCGGGATCTGCCTTGGGCTGCAGCTGCTGTTCGACGGCAGCGACGAGGACGGCGCCGAGACCCTGGGCGCGATCAGGGGCCGCACGCGGATCCTGTCCGGTGGTGCACGGCTCCCCCACATCGGCTGGAACCAGGTAGAACGACATCGGGATCACCCGACCTTCGAGGAGATCCCCGACGGCGCGGACTTCTACTTCGTGCATTCGTATGCGGGTCGCCCGGAGGGCCCGACCGCAGGAGAGCTCGTTCTCGCCGAGA
>VBEC01000049.1 GCA_005883615.1 Chloroflexota bacterium
GCGCCCCCGCCGTCGAGGTGGCGACCCCCGCCGTCGAGTCGGTCGTCTGATGCTGCTCCGGCGTGTCATTCCCTGCCTCGACGTCGCCGGCGGACGCGTCGTCAAGGGGACCCGCTTCATCGACCTGGTCGACGAAGGCGACCCCGCGGAGCTGGCGGAGCGCTACGCGAGCGAGGGCGCGGACGAGATCGTGTTCCTGGACATCTCGGCTGCGCCGGAAGGCCGGTCGACCCTGCTCGAGCTCGTCGAGCGGACGGCGCGCCGCGTGTTCATCCCAC
>VBEC01000093.1 GCA_005883615.1 Chloroflexota bacterium
TGTTCGTCGTGTCGCGGACAGAGGCACATGCGCGGTCGCTCGCAGATGCGCTGGTCAAGGATGGGGCGCGTGCGGTATGGGCGGCCGCCGACCTCGCCGATGAGAACGACGTCGACCGGGCGATCGGCGCGGCGGTCCAGCGGTTCGGGCGGATCGATGGCCTGTTCGCGGTCGCCGGCGGGAGCGGCCGGCGATTCGGCGACGGGCCGATCCATGAGCTCACTTCTGAGGGCTTGGACCGGACGCTCGAACTGAACCTACGCACCCAGGCGCTCACCTGTCGCGCGGTCGTGCGCCAAATGCTGGCCCAGGAACCGAACAGTTCGGGGTCTCGCGGCTCGATCCTGCTGATGGGTAGCGTGACGGCGACCGACCCGGCGCCCGAGTTCTTCGCTACGCACGCCTATGCCGCGGCGAAAGGTGCCATCACGGCCTTGATGACAACGATGGCCGCGACGTACGCCAACGACATGATCCGCGTCAACGCGGTGGCACCGTCATTGACCGAGACACCGATGGCGACCCGGGCGGCGGGTGACGCTCGCATCCTCGCATTCGCCAGGCGCAAGCAGCCGCTGGCCGGCGAGATGATGGATCCGGACGAAGTGGCCCACGCGGCCGTCTACTTCCTGTCGGACGAATCGCGCGTTGTGACCGGGCAATTGCTCAAGATCGACGGCGGCTGGTCGGTCGTGTCGGTGGCGCCCGAGACAGGATCGTGACGGCCCCTGGCGGCCCACTCGCAGACGGCCCGGGCGCGGTCCGCCCGGGCAACGCCGTCGCGGCGTGACCTTCGTCCGGACCGTGCTCGGCGACATCGAGCCCTCGGAGCTGGGCGTCACGTACTCCCACGAGCATCTGGTCATCGATGGCGGGCGAGCCGTCCTGTTGGAGCCCGACTTCGACCTCTCCGACGTCGACCGCATGGCGACCGAGGTCGCCGCGGCCGCCGCTCTGGGATTGCGGTCGGTCGTCGACGCCATGCCGTGCGACGCGGGCCGCAACGTCGAGAAGCTCGCCGAGTTGTCCCGCCGGACCGGCGTCCGGATCGTCGCGCCGACCGGGCTCCACCACGACCGGTTCTACGGGCCGTCGCACTGGAGCCGCCATGTTTCCGTCGAGGAGCTGGCCGGCCTGTTCGTTGCCGACATCGCGGTGGGCATCGACGCCCTCGACTACGGCGGACCCGTCATCCGCCGGACCGAGTACTGCGCCGGCGTCATCAAGGTCGCCGGCAGCACGGGCGGCCCGTCGACCCGCGACCGCGCCGTGTTCGAGGCGGCGGCGGCCGCCCACCGCTCAACCGGCGCCCCGTTCCTGACGCACTGCGAGGGTGGCACCGGGGCCCTCGAACAGGTCCGCCTGCTGGTCGACCACGGCGTGGATGCCAGGTACGTCGTGCTCAGCCACGTCGACAAGATCGTCGACCGCGAGTACCACCGGGAACTCCTGTCGACCGGCGCATTCGCCGAATACGACGGCTCGTTCCGCTGGGGCGATCGACCGAACGGCACATTGCAGCTCCTGCAATGGATGGCCGAGGACGACCTGATCGACCAGGTGACACTGGGGATGGACGCCGCGCGCCAGGACTACTACGCGGTGTACGGTGGGTCACCCGGTCTTGGCTGGCTGCTCGATGGCTTCAGTGCCGCCATGGACGAGGTCGGGCTTGACGCGGCCGCCCGCCGGCGCCTGTTCGTGACGAACCCGGCGAGGGCGTTCGCATTCCGAGTCGATCACGGAGGAGTTGGATGACCGAGGAGCTGCGCACCAGCGTCGTGGGCTCGCACGCCCGGCCGTCGTGGTTCGTGGCGGGCATCGCGGCCGCCGAGCGTGGCGAGTTCGGTCCGGCTGACCTCG
This sequence comes from Chloroflexota bacterium, assembly GCA_005883615.1. GTDB lineage: Bacteria > Chloroflexota > Limnocylindria > Limnocylindrales > CSP1-4 > CF-16. The sequence goes on from VBEC01000093.1 coordinate 1,864, forward strand.
AGGAAATGCTCGACGACGCCGTCGATCTTGCCCTCCGCGACCAGGAAGAGGCGGGCATCGACATCGTCAGCGACGGCGAGATGCGGCGCGCCGGCTTCTTCACCGCGGAGTTCTTCCGTCGCGTCACCGGAGTCCGGGCTCTGCCGCCGGCACGACGCCTGGGGGCGGGGGCACACGACCAACAGCATCGCTACGAAGTCCTGGAGCCGATCGCCGCGCCGGACGGCCTCGGCGTCGTCGCCGAATACCGATATGCCGCCACGCGCACGAAACGGCCGCTGAAGGTGACGCTGCCGGGGCCATACACCTTGTCGGGCCGCCTCGACAGCGGCCTGGGCCACGTATACGCCGAGCGCAACGCCGCGGCCGAAGCCTTCGTGCCGATCCTGCGGGCGGAGCTGGAGGGCCTGCTGGCCGCCGGCGCCAACTTCATCCAGATCGACGAGCCATCGCCGGCGATCCATCCCGACGCCCCGGCCGACTTCTCGGCGTTGTTCAACGCGGCGGTCGAGCCGATCGTCGGGCGTGCGCGGCTGGGCGCGCATCTATGCTTCGGCAACTACCTGGGACGGCCCTTGGCACGGCGGACCTACCGCCCGGTCCTCGATGCGATGCTCGGCTTCCGGGTCGACGAGTTGGTTCTTGAGTTCGCCAACCGGGAGATGGCCGAGGTGGCGATCCTCGGCGAGATCGCTGCCGCCGGACGGCACGTCGGCGCCGGCGTCATCGATGTCAAGAACTCGTATCTCGAAACCGCGCACGACGTCGCCGAGCGCATCGACGCGGTGTTGGCTGCAGGCGTGCCTGCCGCAGGCCTCACCCTCGTCCCCGATTGTGGCTTCAGCCAGACGCCCCGCGCAGCGACCCGCGCGAAGCTTCGCGCCATGGTCGCCGGCCGCGACCTGGTGCTCGGACGTACCGAGAGGGAAGATCGATGAACGGCCACACCATCACGATGCTGGGCACCGGCCTCATCGGCGACTTCTACACGAACACGCTCCAGAGCCAGCGTGGCCGGGACCAGGTCCGGGTCGTCTACTCCCGGAGCGCCGAGCGCGGGGAGGCCTTCAGAAAGCGCTGGGGCATCCAGGAATCGACCAGCGAGCTGTCCGCCGCGATCAACCACCCCGACACGGACGTTGTCGTCGTCGGTCTGCCCAACTTCCTCCACGAGGAGGTGGTGGGACTCGTGGCAAATGCCGGCAAGTCGGTGCTCTGCACGAAGCCGCTCGGTCGGACCGCCGAGGAGGCGCTGCGGATGCTCGAGGTCGTCGAGGGAGCGGGAGTCTTCGCGGGCTACCTCGAGGACCTTTGTTACACGCCAAAGACGCTCAAGGCGATCGCCTCCGTGCGGGGCGGCGCGATCGGCGATGTGACGTGGGTCCGCTCACGCGAGGCGCATCCGGGACCGCACTCGGCGTGGTTCTGGGACGGGCGGCTGACCGGAGGCGGCGCGATCATCGACCTCGGCTGCCATTGCATCGAGATCATCCGCAATTTCGTGGGCAAGGGGAACCGCCCGGTCGACGTCCTGTGTCACACGGACACGCTCGTTCACCCGATCGCCGACGAAGACAACGCCGTCGCGCTCATCCGGTTCGAGTCCGGGGCGATCGGCCAGTTCGAGGTCTCCTGGACCTTCCGCGGCGGGATGGACCTGCGCGACGAGGTGGCAGGCACCCACGGCACGGTCTGGCTTAACCACTTCCTCCGCACGGGCTTCGAGATGTTCACCGCAGGCGGCGGTGGCGGCTACGTCGCGGAGAAGGCCGAAAGCACCGCGGGGTGGCTGTTTCCAGTCGGCGACGAGGTCTCCGAGCTCGGCTACGTCGACATGTTCAACGACATGTTCCACGCGATCGACGAGGGCCGCGCGCCCCAGGAAACGTTCTACGACGGGTATGTCGTGAACGCGATCATGGACGCCGCCTACCGATCCGCCGCATCGCACGCCTGGGCCCCGGTCGACCTCGAGTGGCGCGGCGGCACGACCCCAAGGATGACTACCGTCCCCGAGACGTTCGAAGGCCAGGTGGTCATCAAGCGCGAGACTCTGCCTGACGGCCGGCACAAACTCATCCTCAAGGACCCGACCTCCGGCGACTTCACGGACCGGATCGTGACGGGCTAGCGATCGAGATCACCGTCGAGGATTTGGCGTCCCGATGACGCCGGCGAGGCCACCCAGTAGGATGTCACCGCGTCTCCCACGGCCTGACCCCAGCCAGAACGTCCATCGACACGAACGGGCGCGAGCAAGGGTGTTGCGTCGAGCATGAGAAGGATCGCCGACATCGGCGCCGCCGTGATCGGCACGGGCTTCATCGGCACGGTCCACGTCGAGGCGTTGCGACGGATCGGCGTCCAGGTCCGTGGCGTGCTCGGCAGCACCCCGGAACGCGGCCAGGCTCGAGCGGATGCCCTTGGTGTCCCGCGCGCCTATGCCTCGCTCGATGCGCTGCTCGCCGACCCAGCCGTCGAGGTCGTCCACGTAACGTCGCCAAACGACCTCCACTTGCCCCATGCGCGGGCGATCCTTGCGGCCCGCCGTCACGTCGTGTGCGAGAAGCCGCTGGCGATGGATGCGACTGAATCGCGTGAATTGGTCGAGCTGGCCGCGGGCAGCGGACTGATCAATGCCGTCAACTTCAACATCCGCTACTACCCGCTGAACCAGCACGCCCACGACGTGGTCACGGCGGGCGAGATCGGCGACGTCCGCCTCGTCACCGGGCGGTATTTCCAGGACTGGCTGCTCCTCGACAGCGACTGGAACTGGCGCCTTCAGCCTGAGCGCGGCGGGCGGCTGCGGGCCGTCGGTGACATCGGCTCGCACTGGCTCGACCTGGTGACCTTCGTCACCGGCCGGCGCATCGTCGCGGTGATGGCCGAGCTCAGCACGTTCATCGGCGCCCGGCGTGAACCCACCGGGCCGGTCGAAACCTTTTCGACCGAGGTGGCTGCCGAGACCGTGGCTCGCGAGATCGCAACCGAGGACACGGCCGTCATCCTGTTGCGCTTCGAGAACGGCGCCCGCGGCGCCGTCAGCATCTCGCAGATCAGCGCGGGCCGGAAGAACTCGCTGCAATACGAGATCGACGGGTCGCGCTCCTCGGTTGCGTGGGATTCCGAGCAGCCCGACCAGGTGTGGTTCGGCCATCGCGAGCGCCCCAACGAGATCCTCCTCAAGAACCCAGCGCTCATGAGCCCGGCCGGGCGGGCCGCCGCGGCGTTGCCGGGTGGCCACGTGGAGGGCTTTGGCGATACGTTCGGCGCCCACTTCCGGGCGATCTACGCGGATGTCGCCGCGGGTGCGCCCGCCGCCCACCCGTCGTATCCGACCTTCGCGGACGGGCATGACGAGATGCTCGTCAACGACGCCATCGCGGAATCGGACCGGGCGGGGCACTGGGTCGATGTCGTCCGCGACGCGCCGATCGCCGTGACGTCAGAGGCTTGACCTGGATGAAGCTCGGTCTCCTGACCGCACCGTTCCCGGAGACGCCGCTCATGGATGTCGCCGACTGGACGGCCGCGAGTGGATTCGAGAGCCTCGAGATCGCCTGTTGGCCGCGCGAGGCGGGTACCACTCGTCGGTATGCCGGCACGTCGCACATCGACGTGGCGAACCTCTCGGCGGAGCAGGCCACGGAGCTGGTGGACGAGATCGCCTCAAAGGGCCTCACCATCTCCGGCCTCGGCTATTACCCGAACCCGCTTCATCCGGACCCCGAGCATCGCGCCAAGGTCATCAGCCACCTGAAGGACGTCATCACTGCCGCCGAGGCGATGAGCGTGCCCTACGTCAACACCTTCATGGGCGCGGACGGCTCGAAGAACCAGGACGCCAACTGGGAGGAGGCCCAGCGGGTCTGGCCGGACATCGTGTCGTTCGCCCAGGACCACGGCCGAAAGATCACCATCGAGAACTGCCCGATGCTGTTCAGCTACGACGAATGGCCGGGCGGCCATAACCTCGCGACCACGCCGCGGATCTGGCGCCGGATCCTCGAGAAGTGGGGCGGCACGATCGGGCTCAACTTCGACCCGTCGCACCTCATCCTCCAGATGATCGACATCCCGCGCTTCATTCGCGAGTTCGGATCGCACATCCTCCACGTGCAGGCCAAGGACCTTCTGATCGACCGCGAGGGCCTCTATGAGCGCGGCGTCTTCTCGCTCGGGATGGGCTGGCAGATCCCGCGCCTGCCCGGTCTGGGCGACGTCGAGTGGGGTCCCCTGTTCGCCGCCCTCTACCGCGCCGGCTACGACGGCGACGTGATCATCGAGCACGAGGATCGCGACTTCGAGAAGACGGACGACCTCATCAAGCGCGGGTTCCTGCTCGCTCGCGATGTGCTCCGCCCGTACATCAAGTGAGTCCCATGGCACCGACCATCGAGACGCTCACCTACCGCGACGTCGCCAAGACGATCGATCATTCGCTGCTCCGACCCGAGCTCGACGACGCGTTCGTCGAAGCCGGCTGCCGGCTCGCGGCGGCCTATGACGTGGCGTCGGTCTGCGTCCGGCCCGCCGACGTCGTGCGCGCACGGGCGATCCTTGAGGGGACCGACGTCGCGGTCGGGACGACGATCGGGTTCCCGCACGGCAACCACCTGACTGCGACCAAGGTCTTCGAGGCGCAGCGCGCCCTGGCCGATGGCGCCGTGGAGCTCGACATGGTCATCCAGATCGGCGCCCTCAAGTCCGGCCGCGACGCGGAGGTCCAGGACGACATCGCGGCCGTGGTGGAGGTCGCCCACGCGGCTCGTGCCATCGTCAAGGTCATCTTCGAGAACGCGTACCTGACCGACGACGAGAAGGTCCGGGCCTGCCGCCTGACCGAGGCGGCGGGTGGCGACTTCGTCAAGACCTCGACCGGATTCGCCCCGAGCGGCGCGACCCACGAAGACCTGGCGCTCATGCGCCGGAGCGTCTCGTCGCGCGTCCAGGTCAAGGCGGCCGGCGGCGTCCGAACCCTTGACGCGCTGCTCGCGGTCATGGCCCTCGGCGTGACCCGAGTCGGGGCGACGGCGACGGCGACGATGCTCGACGACTTCAAGGCT
>VBEC01000050.1 GCA_005883615.1 Chloroflexota bacterium
ATCGGCGGTCCCGCGCGGCCGGGCTATGAGCGCGGGACGCTTGTCGACCATCCCGTTCCAGGCTCGACGGGCCATCTCGTACGTGGGGTCCGTCGGGCGGACCAGCTCGCCGTCGAATGCCTTCCGCAGCTCCTCCAGCGCGCTGTCGTCGAGAGTCGTGGGCAGCCCCGTCGTCGACGGAGCGGCGGACGCGATCATTGGGGCTCCTTCCGATTGGGCGGCGCCGACTCCCGCCGCGGACGCCGAGCGTCGTACCGCCTAGCCGGCGTCGACCACGCAAAAGCGGTTGCCTTCTGGATCCGCGAGGATGACGTAGTCGGCGTCCGGCGGTCGCTTGTCCCAGTGCACCTCGGTAGCGCCCAACGCGATGAGGCGCTCGACTTCAGCGGCCTGATCCTCGGCGTACAGGTCGAGATGAATGCGGGGCGGTACCTGTACCGTTGAGTGAACCCTGTCGAGCGAGAGGTTCGGCCCGACGCCATCCCTCGGCCGCATCAGGACGAAATCACCCTGGCTCGGATCCTCGCGCGGCACGTAGTCGAGAGCACCGGCCCAGAACTCGGCTTGCCGCTTCAGATCGTCGACGCGCAGAACGATCGAGCCGACCCGAATCATCGACCTCACTGTGCAGCGCGCGGCCAAGCGCCGTCAACCGGCCGATCGCCGACACCTTGATGCACCGGCGGGCCGATGCGATCGGTATCCGAGGCGGCGAGGAATCGCAGCCAGTACCGTATCTCGCGATATGACGGCCCTCGACGACCTCTGCGTGTCGGCGTGACTCCACGGGTCGGGATCGGGGTTGTCGGGGCCGGGCGGATGGGCTCGATTCACGCCCGGCTCATCGCCCGGAGCGTCCCCGAGGTTCGCCTGGTCGGGATCGCCGACGTGAACCTCGAGTCAGCGCGTCGGCTCGCCGGCGAGCTCGGCGACCCGGCAGTATTCGGCTCGCTGGACGATCTGCTTGCGGCGCCGCAACTGGACGCCGTCCTTATCGCGATCTCCTCGAGCGAGCATCTGGAGGCCGTCCGGAGCGCCGCACGTGCCGGCAAGGACATCCTCTGCGAGAAACCGATTGCGCTGACAATGGTCGACACCGTGGCGGCGATTGCCGCCGCCGAAGCTGCGCACGTTCGGCTCCAGGTCGGGTTCATGCGGCGGTGGGATCCCGACTACGCACGGGCCAGGGCCCGTCTGGTGTCGGGCGCCCTGGGCCGGCCGATCCTGTTCAAATCCCTTCAGTTCGATGCCGAGCCGCCGCCTGTCTCGTTCGCCGATCCGGCGGTAAGCGGCGGGATCATGGTGGACATGGGCATCCACGAGTTCGACCTGGCTCGCTGGCTGATGGACGACGAGGTCGGGGAGGTCCACGCCTACGGCTCAAGTGTTGCCCACCCGGCACTCGCAACGGCCGGGGACGTCGACAGCGCGGTTGTCAATCTGCGCTTTGCGAGCGGGGCCACCGGTACCGTCGAGATGGCTCGCGGGACCACCTACGGCGAGGACGTGCGCACGGAAGTCCTGGCCACGGCGGGCTCGATCTGGGTGGGGCACCTGCCGGTTTCCCAGGGCGCCTGGAGCGGCGCAGACGCTCTTGGCGCGCTGGCGCTCGACACCGTGGACCCGTCACGGCCGCGCTTCGAGGTGGCCTACACAACCCAGGCCCGCGGGTTCGCGCAGGCGATCCTCGAGGACCGGCCCGTGGACGTCCCTGGATCGGCCGGCACAGCCGCACTCGCGATCGCCCTGGCCGCGGATCGGTCGATGCGCGAAGGCCATCCAGTCGCCCTCTGAGTGCCCCGGTGAGAGGCCGTCGGAACGCCCGTGGGGACCCATTCGGACGCCCGTTGACACGGCAATGGAATCGTTTACACTCCCCGCGCAGAACCCCCGTTCTGACCAGACCTCGCGCATTTCATCGCCACCCCGGAGCCCAGGCACCGCGCTGAAACGGAGCCCGGCTCCGTCCTGATCGAGGGTGCGTGGCATGCCACCGGACACGTCGCACGAATCCCTGGATAGCTCGCCGACGCGGCTTCGCGTCGGGCTCTTCGGCGCCGGTCTCGTAGGACAGGCGGGTCACGCGCCCAGCCTGTGGGAGGAGCGCGAGCGGTTCGATTTCGTCGCCGTCGCCGATGCCTCCCCTTCAGTTCGCCACTCGGTTGCGGCGCGCTACGGGGTCCCGCACGCGTGCGCCACGCTGGAGGATGCTCTCTCGCTGGGGTTGGACGCGATCGTTATCGCCGTGCCCGACCCGGCCCATCGAGGAGCCGTCCTGACGGCCCTGGACGCGGGGGTTCACGTCTTCTGCGAGAAACCGCTGGCGCTAAGCCTCGCCGAGTGTGACGAGATCCTCGCCGCTCGAGGCGACCTTGTCGTCCAGTGCGGTTACATGAAGCTATACGACCCCGCCCTCCAGCGGATGGTCGAGCGGCTGACAGAGGGTCCCGTCGAGCTCGTGTATCTGTCGGTCGAGGTGAACGATCCCGACCAGGCGCCGTTCGTCGATCATCTCGGGTTGGTCGTCGGTCGCGATGTGCCACAAGGCCTCATTGACGAGATGAAGGATCGCGGCCGCCGGGCCGTGAGGGAGGCGCTTGGCGCCGAACCCGATGCGGCGCAGGTCCGTGCATTCGAGGCGTACCTCGGGTCCCTCGTGCACGACGTGAGCCTCGCCCACCACCTGCTGCGAGCACTGGACGTCACGGCGCCCCTCCCGACCGTCGATGCGGCGTACTTCGACGGCGGTCGTGGCGTGAGCCTCTCGTGGACGCTTCCGGGCGACGGACGCGCACACCTGGAGCATCTGAACCTGCCCGGGGTCGCGGATTACCGCGAGCGCGTTACCGCGTACTGCCGTGACCGGATCCTGGAGCTCACGTTCCCTTCCCCGTACCTGCGTCATCACCCAACCCGCCTGGTCGAGCGGCATTCGGACGGGACGGTCGCCGGTCTCGAGACGATCGACCACAGGGTTTCCTACGAGGAGGCCTTCCGGAACGAACTGCGGGCGTTCCATGCCGCGATCACGACAGGAGTCCCGGTGCGCGCCTCGGTCGAGGCGGCACGGGACGACCTCGCTGCGCTGCTCGACGGCTTCCGGCTTGCCGTGAGCCGGCACCGGCGCGTCGCCTGAGGACCAACCGAGGAACCACGGACCAAAGGAGTCGCTCGTGCGGATCGGGCTCTTCACCGACGGACTCAAGCACCTGCCGCGGCGCGATGCCCTTGCGTGGGCGGCCGAACACGACATCACCGACGCCGAGATGAGCGTCGGGACGTGGGGCGCCCGGACGCACCTGGACCTTGCGGCGTTGCTGCGCGACCCCGCGGCACGCGACGAGCTTCAGCGCGACCTCGACGACGCCGGCATCACATTCAGCGCCGTGAATGCGGCCGGCAATCCACTCCACCCGGACCCCAGCGCCCGCGCCGAGGCACAAGGCGCACTGAAGGGCGCGATCGAGCTCGCCGCCCTCCTTGGAATCGACCGCGTCGTCACGATGGCGGGCAGCCCGGGTGGGCGGACAGGCGGCCCCATCGGAGTCTTCGGCCTGTGGTCCATCAGCAACGATGACGAGGCGATCTGGGCGTGGCAGATGGAGGCTGAGGTTGGGCCCTACTGGCATGCGATGTCGGACTGGATGTCGATGGCCGCGCCGGATGTTCGCGTGTGCCTCGAACTGCATCCCGGGGTGTCAGTCTGGACCCTGGAGTCCTATCGTGCCCTGCGCTCGTATTGCGGCGACAACATCGGCGTGAACCTGGACCCAAGTCACTTCTGGTGGCAGGGCGCGGATCCAATCCGGGTCATCGACGCGCTCGGCCCCGTCGTCGGGTGGTGTCATGGCAAAGACACGACCCTCTACCCGGATCGGATCGCGCTCAACGGCGTTATGGATCACCGCTACCCGGTCGACGCGAGCTGGGCGCCCTGGCACTTTTCCGCGATCGGCGACGGCCACGACGCTGATACCTGGTCTCGGCTGATCAAGGCCCTGCAGGCAGTCGGCCACGACTCCGTCGTGTCGATCGAGCACGAGGATCCCTCGCTGGAGCCGGAGGAATGCATCCGCCGGTCGGTCGCGACGCTAAAACTGGCACTGAGCCTGTGAACGTCCGTGGCTGAGGTCCAGCTCTCCGGCGTCGGGAAGGACTTCGATGGAGTCCGGGTGCTCGAATCGCTCGAGCTGACCGTGGATGACGGCGAGTTCGTGGTGCTCCTGGGGCCGTCGGGTTGTGGCAAGACAACCGCCTTGCGCATCATCGCCGGCCTGGAGCGCCCGACGTCGGGCCGGGTCCTCATCGCCGGCCGCGATGTCACAAGCCTGTCGCCCCGCGAGCGCGACGTTGCGATGGTCTTCCAGAGCTACGCGCTGTACCCGCACTTGTCGGTCGCTGACAATATCGGCTATCCCCTGAGGATTCGCGGGATCCCCTCACGAGATCGGGCGGCGGCGGTGGCCGAGGTGGCAGCGTCGCTCGAGGTCGCGCACCTGTTGTCCCGCAAGCCGCGCCAGCTGTCAGGTGGCCAGCGCCAGCGGATCGCCCTCGCCAGGGCCATCATCCGAGATCCCGCGGCGTTTCTGATGGACGAGCCCCTGTCCAACCTCGACGCCAGGCTACGGATCAGCATGCGGGGCGAGATCCGACGCCTGCAGCAGCGCCTGGGCGCGACGACCATCTATGTGACCCACGATCAGGCTGAGGCCCTGACGATGGCCGACCGCGTATGCCTGATCAGCGAAGGCGTGGTGCAGCAATATGCGCCACCCCAGGAGATCTTCGACCGGCCGGCCAACCGCTTCGTTGCCAGCTTCGTGGGCAACCCACCGATGAACATCCTGCCGCTCAGCCTCGACCAGGAGGCGCGGGCAATGGTCGTGGCCGGCGGGGCGGTGCCACTCGGCGAGCGCTATGCGGCGTGCGCCGATGCCGCCGTCGAACAATTCGGGGCGCGTGCGCGCGATCTCTCGCTAACCAGGGCCGGTGAAGCTGGAACGCTCCCGGCGACGGTCTATGTCGTGGAACCCATGGGCGACGAAGTCTTTGTGGAGGTGCTTATCGGTGACTCTCGTGTCACGGTCCGAGCCGATCGAGGGTGGACGGCGCCGCTGGGTGCACCGGTCGGAGTCTGCGTCGACCCGGCAAAGGCCTGCTTCTTCGAACCCGGTGGCAAGACCGGGGTCCATCGAGTCGGCGACCCGCCGACGATCCAGACAGGAGGAGTGATGCAATGAGCGAGGACGAAATCCTGGTCCGCCAGATTCTGTCCCGGCAATTGAGCCGCCGGGAGCTGCTTCGCCTCGGCGCAGCCATGGGCGGTGCGGGCGCCGCCGCGGCGTTCCTGGCCGCGTGCGGCGCAGGGGCATCCTCGTCGCCGCCCGCGTCAGCGGCAGCGGCGTCCGCCTCACCTTCGACGGCTGCGTCAGCCGCCAGCCCAAGTCCAGCGCAGGCCGGCGGCAAGCTCGTCATCGGCGCGTTTGAGGACGGGGCCCTGGCCCCATTCAAGCAGACCATCATCCCCATGTTCCAGAACGCCACCGGGACGAAGGTCGAGTTCCTGACCGAGCCGTATGACTCGTTTTTCGCCAAAGCCTTCCAGGACGGACAGTCGAAGGCGGGGCAGTACGACATCTACATCATGGACGACCCGTGGATCCCGCAGTACGCCGCCGCGGGGATCCTCGAGGATCTTGGGCCTCACGGGATCGAGATGGACGCCGACTACCCGGGGCCATTCGCCGACCTGGGCTTCTGGCCGCCGCGCCAGGGCCCACGCGTGAAGGGCTTCGAGAACCAGACGCCCAAGCTCATCGCCCTGCCGACGATCGGTGACCTGCAGACCCTGACCTATCGGAATGACGTGTTCACCTCGGCGCCTGCGACCTGGGACGACATTGTCAATCGGGGCAAGGCAGCGATGCAGAGCGGCAAGATCAAATACGGCTTCGTCTTCCGGGGCGTGAAGGGCAACCCGATCGTCACCTCGTTCTATCCAGTCTTCCGCTCGTGGGGCGCCGACTTCTTCGACGACAAGTGGATCCCGATCTTCAACTCCGCCAAGGGCAAGGCCGCGGCCGACTTCTTCGTCACGACGCTCAAGTCGCTGGCGCCAAAAGGCGTAGCGGAGTTCGACTCGGACCAGGAAGGCGCGGCCATCCTCGGCGGCGACGCGGCCGCGATCATCCAGTACTCGGGGAACGCCATCAAATCGGACGACCCCGCGCAATCCAAGGTGGTCGGCAAGCTCGATTTTGGTGTGGTCCCAAAGCAGGAGGCGGCCATCGCCCAGATCGGCATCTTCATCCACGGCGTGAGCGCCTCGGCGCCCAACAAGGACAACGCGATCGCGTTCATGAAGTGGTTCGCCACAAACGATGTCCAGACCGCCCTCGCGCGTTCGGGCGATCTGCCAGTGAAGACCCCGGCCTTTTCCGATGCGCAGGCCGTGAAGGACCACCGCCTGCTCCCGGTGGCCCTCGCTCAGCTCAACGCCGGTGCTCAGGCGCGGCCGCGGACCCCCGACTGGTCCAAGGTCGAATCGATCATCGGGACCGAGTTGAACATCGCCCTAGCCGCGGGAAGCGGTGGAGGGGCCGCCATGGACACTGCGGCCAAGAAGGTCAAGGACTACCTGACCCAGCAGGGCTACTACTGATCCGTGGCAACCGTGATGACGCCGAGCGCCGTGGGCCGGACCTTCCGGGGCTCCGGCCTGGACAGGGCGCTCCCGTACCTCATGCTCGGGCCGACCCTGTTCCTCGTGCTCGGCGTCATCGTCTACCCACTCATCGACGGACTGCGGTCCAGCACCGGGTTCTTCCGTTTTGGACGCCTGGTGCGATCCGTCGGGCTGGACAACTACTCGCGGGCGTTCGCTGACCCGGCGTTCATCGACGCCCTGCTCACGACGGCCCGGTTCGTCTTCCTCGTCGTGACGATCGAGACGGTCCTGGGCCTCGCGCTGGCGCTCCTGGTTTCCCGGGAGGGCCGTTTCATCCGACGCATCCGGGCGACCCTGATCCTGCCGATGATCATTACTCCGGTGGTCGTCGGGATCGTGTTCCGGCTGATCTACGCCTCCGACGTCGGGCTGCTGGCGTCGATCGCCCATGCCGTGGGCCTGGATCCGCCGCAGATCCTCAGCAGCGGCACGGGAGCCTTCTGGGGACTCGTCGTCCTGGACGTCTGGGAGTGGACGCCACTCCTGTTCCTGATCCTGCTGGCCGGTATCCAGTCGATGCCGGTCGAACCGTTCGAGGCGGCCCGGGTGGATGGGGCTAGCGCATGGCGAAGCTTCGTGGATCACACGTTGCCGCTGCTTCGCCCCACGATCCTGGTGGCGGTCACCCTCCGCGCGATCGAAGCGCTCACGACGTTCGACCAGGTCTACGTACTCACCCGCGGCGGCCCAGGGACGTCGACCCAGCTGATCTCCATCTACGGCTATCAGACCTTCTTCCAGTTCCAGGAGACCGGTTACGCAGCGGCCATGCTGTTCATGGTCGCGCTGGTTGTTCTGTTGGCCGCGGGCTTCGCCGTTGGGCTGATGCGGAGGCGCGGCCGATGACCAGGTATGGGCTCGGCCGCCTGGCGTGGGTGGCCGCCGCCCTCGCCGCAATCCTGTTCGCCCTGACGCCGCTCGTATGGATGGTGCTCACCTCGCTCAAGAGCAATCGGGAGATCACCCAGGAGACGTCGCTGGTGCCCGAGTCCCTGACGTCCGCGAACTACGTCAGCCTGTTCAGCGGCCGGGAATTCGGGGCGTATCTCACGAACTCGATCGTCGTGACGACGCTGAGCGTGGCGATCGCGCTCATCCTCGGGACCCAGGCCGCCTACGTTCTCGCGAGGTTCCGCCTCTGGGGAGGCATGCAGCGGTACGTCGGCTTCAGCCTGCTGATGGTTCGCCTCCTGCCGCCGGTCGTGATCATCATCCCGATCTTTCTGGTGGCCCAGCAATTCGGCCTGCTCAACACGCAGCTGAGCCTCATCGTCGTGTACGCCACGTTCAACGTCACGATCGTCGTGTGGATGATGGAGAGCTTCTTCCGCGAGATCCCAGTGGATCTGGAGGAGGCAGCAATGGTCGACGGCGACACCCGGTTCACGGCATTTCGGCGGATCGTGCTGCCACTTGCGGCGCCGGGCCTCGTCGCGACCGGGATCTTCGCGGTCATCACCACGTATAACGAGTTCCTGTTCGCTCTCGTCCTCACGTCTACGCCGGCCGCCGAGACAATGCCGGTGGGGGCGGCGACGCTCATCGGCCGCATCAACGTCGACTGGGGCGCGATGAGCGCCGCAGGCGTCATCGGCGCGCTGCCCATCGTCGTCTTCTCGATCTTCGTCCAGAAGCACCTGGTGCGCGGCCTGACCATGGGCGCGGTCAAGTGATCGCCGCTTCTCCGCGGCTCACGGACGTCGCGCAGGCGGCCGGCGTCTCGCTGGCCACTGCCTCGCGCGCGCTCTCGGGCCGGGGCAGCGTCGCGAGCGAGACCCGCGACCGCGTCCGACAGGCGGCTACGGATCTCGACTTCCACCCCTCCGTGGCCGGCCAAACGCTTCGAACCCGATCAACCCGCATGATCGGGTTCATCGTCCCGGACATCAGTTCGACCTTCTATGCGAACGCGCTCAAGGGAGCGCAGCACCGGCTCCTGGCCGCGGGCTACCAGATCACCCTCATGGACACGGACGAGCGGCCCGATCGTGAGCGATCAGCTCTGCTGGCGTTGGCGGGGCGGGTCGACGGGTTGATTCTCTGTTCGTCCGCAGGCGATCAGTCCGTCGTCCGCTCGATCGAACAGCGCTTCCATCTGCCGATCGTGCTGTTCGACAACGTCCTCGAAGGAGTGGGCGCCGGGCGTGTGACACTTGCCAACGAGGCGGGGATCCAGCTGCTTGTCGGGCACCTGGCCGAGGTGCACGGCCATCGGCGCATCGGCTACGTCGGAGGCATCGAGAGCGAGACCTCGGGAGCCGAGCGCCTGGCCGGTTACCAGGTCGGCATGCTGGGCAACGGCCTGCCGATCGACGAGCGCTGTGTTCGGCCGGGCGACTGGACTGAGACCGCTGGCCGGAGCGAGACGGCGGCGCTGCTGCAGCTCGACGATCCGGTCAGTGCGATCGTCTACCCGTGCGCGGATCTGGCGCTCGGTGGCCTGAGCGAGCTGCGTGCGCGCGGCGTGTCGGTGCCAGAGGAGGTCGCGATCGTCTGCTTCGACGATACGGACGCCGCCCCGCTGCTCGACCCGCCACTCACGGTCCTCGCGCGGCGCGACCGGGAGATCGGCGATCTCGCGGCGTCGATGGTCCTGCGCGCCCTCGAGCACACCGCCGCCGCGCCAATGGACGTTCGCATTCCGATGGAGCTGGCAGTTCGTCAGTCCTGCGGCTGTGGCCAGCGGGCCGTCCGCCAGGGGATAGCGGTCCGCACCCAGGCTTCGGGAGGTGCGGGTGCCGGCTGAGCGCACGCGAGTTGCCAGCGCCCCGGTCTCCTTTGGGGTGGACGAAATCATCGTCGACGACGCGTGGATGCCGGGGCCCGATGACATGCTCGACTGGATGGTCGACATCGGCTTCGAGGGCACCGAGCTGGGGCCGCCGGGGTTCCTCGGCGACGCCACCCAGTTGCACGAGAGGCTGTCTTCGCGCGGCCTCCAACTCGTCGGCGCGTTCCTGCCCCAGCATTTCAGTCGCGACGAGAAGGTCCAGGAGGACCGGGCGTGGCTGCGCGACAGCCTCAGGCTCATCCGCGAAGGAGCTCCAGATGGGTCGCGAACCTTCGCCATCCTGTGCGACCACTTCGACGAGCCCGAGCGCCTGGCGTTCTCGGGTCGGATCGCGGAACACCCCGAGGCGTGGCTACCGCCCCAGCGGTTCGAAAGCCTGGTGGCCAACCTGCATCGGGCGGCCGAGATCTGTCGCCGGGAGGGCTTCGAGGTCGTCCTGCATCCTCATGCCGGAACCTACGTGGAGACGGCCGACGAGATCGCCCGCGTCATGGATCGCCTGGACCCGTCGCTGCTCGGGTTGTGCCTCGATACGGGCCATTTCCGGTTCGGGGGCGCCGACCCGACCCGCGCCGTGGACGACTATCACGAGCTCATCCGGCACGTCCACATCAAGGACTGCCGGACGAAGGTCATGGACGACGTGAAAGCCGAGGGCAAGGGCCTCGAGGAAGCCTTGAGCCGCGGCGTGTTCTGCCAGCTGGGTCTTGGCGACTCGGGGATCGACTCGGTAATGGAGGCGCTCCGCCGCTACGACTACACGGGCTGGCTCGTCGTCGAGCAGGATCAGTTCCTGCGCGCCTCGGATACGCCTGAGTCCGTCGTCGCCGTGCAGCGTGCGAACCGCGAATACCTGCGCCAGTTCGGGATCTGACGAGGGAGGCGCGCTGGCAGCCATCCCTTTCTCACGCACCAGCCGAGTTGAACAGGCGACCGACAAGAAGGCTCGCCGCGGCCCCCAAGGCCGATGTCCAGGAACCTCAGGGTGATCGGGCGCAAGCCTTAGGGACCCTGCTCGTCCACAACACCGATCAGGAATCGCCAGGCGCCCGCGATCGCCCATACGAGGCCGCCGATCGTCTCGAGCCCGATCCAGTAGAGGCCCCCGCCCTGGCCACCGCCGGCGACGATTGAACCGGCCCCGATGAGGCCGCACGCGGCGATGGCGTAGCCGATTCCCATTCGTCGCCACGCGGCACCTGGAAGCCGCCACGCGACCTGCCTCAGGGCCTTCGTGTTGTTGTAGGTGTTGATCGTGGCGAAGCCCAGGCTGATCAGCCCGAATTCCAACCCGGCCCACTTGGGCGGCTGTGGGACCAGGGCAGCCAAGCCGATGACCATCGTGGCTGTTAGGACCACGAGGGTCGCTCTTGCGTGCGAGCGATGGGTGACGCTGGCGGCGATGTAGCCGGCGTGGATCGACAATCCGACGACGATCAACCCGATAAGGGCAGCGCTGGCAGTAGCGACCGTGAAGAAGAACTCGATCCACGCCGCCGGGTCGAGCGGCTCATACATCGGCGCAGTCTAGGTTTCCGCAGGCTGCTTCGCGGACGATGGCCAGTGGGGTTAACAGCTTTTCAAGACGATTCGCATGCCGGTCATGGCTGCCGCCGCTCGCGACGCGATCGTCGAGCTCGGTGAGGCAGCACCGCGCTAAAGGCCGAGATGCAAGCGCAGCGCCTCGTCGACGTCGAGCATGATCGAGTTGGGGACGACACCCAGTCGGTCGCCCACCCGCTCCACGGCGATTGATCGGATCTGTTCAGCCTGCGCCTTGGAGTCGCGGTCGAGCCTCGTCTCTGCGGCTGGAAGTAGGACCTGGAACGGGTAGACGCGGTCGATGTTCGATGTCACGGGAACTACCGTGATCACGCCGCGACCCAGCCTCGCCGCTGTCGCATTGGCTGCGTCGTTGCTGACGATGACCGCTGGCCGGCGTTTGTTTGCCTCCGAGCCGCGTGCGGGATCGAGATCAACCGAATGGATGTCACCGCGCCGGATCACGAACCGAGTCCATCGCGGGTCGTCAATTCCCAGAGGTTGGCCTCGCCCTCAGCCGCCCATTCCTCCCACGCCGCTCCGTAGCTCGCGCCGAGTTCTGCCGTGCGAAGCAGGCGCACGGCTCGATGGAGAGCGGCCGATCGAGACTCGAGCCCCTGCTCCTTGGCGTATTCGTCGAGGAATTGGACGTCCGCGCCGGGCAGGCTGACACTGACCTTCATACTGCGATACTACCATTGGTAGGGTGCGGGTAGCAGATAGTCAGTCGGTGCCGCGCGGCTACCACCACCTCGTCGGTGTCGATGGGCGGTTAGGTCGTACCTCAGGGCCTACGGCTGTAGTTCGAGTGCTTTCTGAACAGCCTCGTCGACACTCATCCCGAGGCCGGCCTCCCAAGCCTGCCTGTAGGCTTCCGCTGACATTAACCGGCGGGCTTCGCCGAGGGGGTCGCCCAGTCGCAGCCACTCGGGCGGTGGGCCGCCACCGAGGCGCTCGCGGATGGCGACGTTCGCTCCCAACAGCCGAACGCCACGCTCCGGTTCGCCCAGCGCGACAAGGACTGCGGCGAGACCCTGGAGCGGCTCGGTCATCTGGGCCGTGTCCCCGAGTTCGTTCGTGATGCGGATCGCCTCGCGATAGTGCCGAGCGGCGTCGTCGGGGTGGCCCTGGAGTCGGGCGACCTGTCCGACCGTGTGATGTCCGACCGCAATTGCTACCGGATCCGTGCCGCGAAGGGCGACTTTGAGCCCTTCCTCGAGCGGCCCCCGAGCCTCATCGAGCCGGTCGCCCATGAAGGCCATGTACCCGGCCGCCTGGAGGAATCGCCCTAGGATCGAGTCGTCGCCCAGTTCGCGGCCGATCTCTGTTCCCTCGGCGAGCCTGGAGGTGACGCTCGCCAGGTCGCCGACCAGCGCCGCCGTGGTGCCGGTGTTGTACAAGGCATCCGCCAGCCAGACCCGGTCGCCGAGCGCCCGAACGATCGCCTCTGCCTCCTCGTACCAGGCGATCGCCGCCGGATAGTCGTTCTGCCAGTACGCGATGCCCGCCGCGCCGGTGAGGCCCTTGGCCCGTGCCGCGGTCGGCGCCTCGGCGCCGGGGATCGCGAGCAGCCGCTCGAACCACGAGCGGCCCTCGCGCAGGTGGCCCCGTCGCTGCCAGAAGCGCCACGAGGCGTAGCCGAGTCGCAGCCCGAGATCAGCATCGCCGGTCTCAATGGCCCACGCTAGCGCGGCTCGCAGGTTGTCGTGATCGTGGGTCACGGCGTCGAGAGCCTCGCTCGAGCTGGCAAGACGGGGCTCGAGCCGTTCGATCGTCGCCAGCATCAGCTGCGCGTGGCGGCGACGGAGCTCATCCATCTCTCCAGCTTCCGCGAGACGCTCGAGCGCGAACTCGCGGATCGTCTCGAGCATTGCAAGCCGATGCTCGCCGTGCTCGCCCTGGAGGCGCCGGATGAGGCTCTGGTCGGCCAGGCTCTCGAGCGCCTCGACGGCGTCGACGCCAGGCTCGTCCTGGCTCAGGAGCTCCTCGGCGGCCGCGATCGTGAAGCCTCCGACGAAGGTGCCGAGTCGACGAAGGCGAGCCTGGTCGGGGGCGGCGAGGAGCTGGTAGCTCCAGTCGATGGCCTCGCGTAGCGTCTGTTGGCGGGCCGGCAGGTCTCGCGCGCCGCCACGCAGGAAGGCCAACCTGCTGCCGAGCCGGCCGAGAATGGCGTCGGGCGTGAGGATCCGCGACTTCGCGGCGGCGAGTTCGATCGCGAGTGGCAGGCCGTCCAGTCGCGCGACGATCTCCGCGATCGCCGGTGCGGACGCCGCGGTCACCTCAAAGTCCCGGCGAGCCGTCCGAGCGCGTTCGATGAACAGCAGCACGCCCTCGTACTGCGAGAGCTCGGTGATCGTCGGGAGATGCGCCGCGTCCGGGATGCGCAGGGGCGGCACTGGGTACTCCTCCTCGCCTCGGACGTGAAGCCGGCCCCGGCTCGTAACGAGGACCCGCAGCTTCGGGGCGGCAGCCAGGATTGTCGCGACCGCCGGTGCCGCGTCCTGGAGCTGCTCGAAATTGTCAAGGACGAGCAGCATGTCCCGATCCCGAAGCGCATCAGTGACCGTGTCCAGGACCGGTCGGTCGGTGGCCTCCCGTAGGTGGAGGGTGACAGCGATCGCGGACGGCACCATCGCGGTCTCCGTGATGGGCGCGAGCTCGACAAAGAACACCCCGTCGCTGTGCTGCATGAGTCGCTCGGCCGCGACCTGGAGCGCCAGCCGCGTCTTGCCCGCGCCCCCGGGGCCGGTGAGCGTCACGAGGCGGGCATGATCGAGTAGCTCGCCGACAGCCGCGATTTCGGCCTGCCGGCCAACAAAGCTGGTCAGCTGAATCGGCAGGTTGTTCGCGCGCGCGTCCAGACTTCGCAGCGCCGGAAACTCCACCGGCAGCCCCATGATGTCGAGCTGAAACAGCCGCTCGGGGTTGGCGAGGTCCTTCAGGCGGTGTGCGCCAAGCTCCCGGAGCTGCGTTCCGGGCGGCAGCGCGCCCTCGGCGAGCGTGCGCGTCGACTCGCTGACGATGACCTGGCCGCCGTGGCCTGCCGCCGCGATCCGCGAAGCGCGATGCACATCGAGGCCGATGTAGTTCTCGCCCCCGAGCCTCCCTTCGCCCGTGTGCAGCCCCATTCTGACGCGGACATGCGTTCCGGCGGGCCACGCGGCGGCGTCGATCGCTCTCTGGGCTGTGGCCGTTGCGGCTATGCCGGCCGCCGCGGTTGGGAAGACGGCGAAGACGCTGTCACCCTCGGTGCCGACCTCGGTGCCGCCCTCCCGCTCTATTGCGGATCGAACGATCTGGCGATGGGTCGATAGCACCTCGGCATACCGATCGCCGAGCGCCTGCACGAGCTTGGTCGAGCCCTCGATGTCAGTGAACAGGAACGTCACCGTGCCCGTTGGAAGGCTTCTCCCGCGCGGCAATTGCACCGCCTTCACTGCCGTAGCTCGTGCTCGTCACCGATCCGTGCGATCCGGAGCGCTCGCATCTCACACCCTCCGCCCCGTGGAACTCTCCCGACGCCGCGTCCCTCCCAAGAAACATATCCCTTCACGCAAGACAGGTTCATGACACCGGTAGCGGCACGATTCCGCGAACGGCCGTTCGAATCTCTCGAAGCGCATCAGGTTGGTCCCCGACCCGAGTCTCGCTAGCTGAGCGGTAGAGCAGCTGTTTCGTAACTCTCCCGCGCTATGCGCAGTGCTCCGAGCGTGGGGCGCTTATGAAACGGGCACAGTTATCAGCTGTTCGTTTCCTCGCGGGCGTCCGCGCCCACCTGGGCCAGGCGCTGCCAGGAGATTGCCGATGGCTGCTCGCAAGGCACTCATCGGCCGGACGATCCAGAGCGGCCGTACCGACCGCCGGGCCGCGCTACTCAGCAGGTGTCATGGCTCGGCGACGGCCCCGGGAACGCATCCGCGTGTTCGGCCGAAGCAGTCCGTGTCGGTGATCGGTTTGGCCTGCTCGGCGGCTTCAGTCGCACTTGACGGCACGTGCTTGAGCGCGGTCAAAGCGAACAGCGCGACGGCAACCGCCGCGACCGCCGAGATCGAGGCCGCCACCTGCATCGCCTGGACGAACGCGCTGCGGGACACGTCCAGCACGGCCATCCCGAGTGGGTCCGGCAGCGATGCCGCGACCTTGACAGCGCCACCGAGTGTGTCCTTGGCCGCCGTAGCCGCCTCGGCGGACAGTCCAGCCGGAAGCCGGGCAAGGTCGCCCCGATAGATCGCCACGCCAAGGCTGCCCAGCATGGAGATGCCGAGCGCACCGCCCAGCTCGACGGCGGTCTCAGAGATCCCCGACGCCGCGCCAGCCCGCTCGGGCGGCGCCGATCCGACGATGATGTCGGTCGTGAGCGTGAGGACGGGAGCCAGCCCGAGAGCGATCACGACCGAGGCCGCGATGACGACTACGAGGCTGTTCGCAACGCCGACCTGGGTGAGCAACACGAGACCGGCGGCCGCGAGCACCAAAGAGGCCCCCATGACATTGGCGGGTCGGTAGCGACGCACGAGTGGTGGCGCCAGGTTCGACCCGACGATGAACCCGATAGCCGAGGGTACCGAGCACAGACCCGCCAGCAGCGGCGAGAGGCCGACCACCAGCTGCAGGTATTGGGCGACGAAGAGGAAGTAGCCGATCGCAACGAAGATCGTCAGGAAGTTGATGACCAGCGACGCATTGAACGACGGAATCCGGAACAGGCGAAGGTCGATCATCGGGTCCGCGGAGGCCAGCTGCCGACCGGTCCACAGGATGCCGACGACGACCCCGATAGCGATCGACGCAACCGGGACCGCACCGATGCCGTCCTGCGCGATCTGCTTGAGGCCGAAGACGACGGCGAGGACGGCGACGAGGGACATGAGCGCGCTCGGCACGTCGAGGCGGCCAGCGTTGGGAGCACGGTACTCGGGCAAAACGAGCGGTCCGAGGACGAGCAGCAGAGCCATGACCGGCAGGGCAATCAGGAAGACCGATCCCCACCAGAAGTGCTCGAGGAGCACGCCGCCGACCAAAGGCCCCACAGCGCTTCCGGCGGAGAACGACGAGATCCAGAGCGCAATCGCCCTCGCTCGTTCACCGGAGTCCTGGAACATGTTGAAGATGAGCGACAGCGTCGACGGGGCGATCGTCGCGCCGGCGATGCCAAGCAGCGCCCGGCTGGCGATGAGCATTTCCGGGCTCACGGATACCGCCGACAGGATCGAGGTCAACCCGAACGCCCCGGCCCCGACGAGCAGAAGCTTGCGCCGGCCGACCCAATCGCCCACCGCGCCCATCGTCACCAGGAAGCCAGCCACCACGAACCCGTATATGTCGATGATCCACAGGAGCTGGGTACTGCTCGGATGC
>VBEC01000089.1 GCA_005883615.1 Chloroflexota bacterium
CCCGCCGGTGCGATCACCCTCCGGCCCTGCTGAGCGCGGTTAAGGGGAGGGTGACGGCGGCAGGCTGGCCGCCGGCGGCCAGGAGCCCATGATGTGGACGGGTGGGAAGTTGCGCCGGATCCAGGTCTGGCAGGCGACGAGGTTCAGGGAAAAGCCCGTCCCTGCACGATCAGCCGCAAATGCTCGCGGCCCGAACACGGCCTGGTTGGCACTCGACAGCTTCGCTCGGCTGACGATGTCGAAGACGGCCGCGGCGCGATCGAGCGGAATGTCGGTCCGGACGGTGTCGGCGGCAACCTTCAGGAGATGCGGCAGTCTGTCGATGCCCAACGACCGCACCTTGGTCAGGGCCGCCATGACGAGCAGTTGCTGCCGCCGCGCCCGACCGAAGTCGTTGTCGCCCTTTCGCGACCGGGCAAAGATGAGCGCCTGGTTCGAATCGAGGTGGCTCGTCCCGGCCGGCAGGCCCCATCCCTGGTGAGTCCGGTCGACCCAGTATTCCGGGTCGTAGTAGGCATGGTCGAGGGTCACGTCGACCCCACCGACCGCCCTCACCAGCTGCTTCACGCCCTCGAAGCCGATGAACACGTAGTCGTCGATCTCGATCTTGAAGGCATTGCCGACGGCCGCCTTCATCGCGGCGCTGCCGTTGGACGTCGTCGACAACAGGCGCTGGTAAAGGCCGTTCACCTTGTCGCCGTACTGGCCGCCGCCGGGGAGTGGGAACGCCACCGTGTCGCGCGGAACGCTGAAGGCCGCCGCCTGGCCTGACACCGGGTCGA
Organism: Chloroflexota bacterium; assembly: GCA_005883615.1. Taxonomy (GTDB): domain Bacteria; phylum Chloroflexota; class Limnocylindria; order Limnocylindrales; family CSP1-4; genus CF-16. Next base: position 783 of record VBEC01000089.1, read on the forward strand.
CGGAGACGACCATGATCGCGTCGGTCCGGTTTCCAGGATGCGCCGGCCGGTAGTCCGACCCGAGCAGCAAGAGAGTCAGGCGTCCGTCCGTTCCGAGCAAGCGATCCGCGCCGGGCGGCTGCGGGCTCGGGCTGGGAAGTGCCGAGGCAGCAGCCTCGGATGGGGCGGGCGTCGGCTCGGGCGGCAGCGCCGCAACCGTCGCGGTTGGGGTGGGAGAAGGGCCAAGCGCGACGGCTGCCGGGCCGCCGATGAGCGTCAAACCGCCGACGAGTGCGCCCGCGAGGACGACCGGAATGGCGACTGCGACCGCACGGCTCGAGCGTCCAAGGTTGGCCCAGATCGATCTCGGTGATGCCATGACCGCACCGTAGCACACGCCTCCGCACCCAACCGCAGTACGAAATGTGCCTGTTTGCACCGGACTTTTGCACCATGCGAATGGTCGATTGGGCGGATGTGCGGTCCCCAGCAGAGTCCCATGATCGGGCTATGACTGATGAACATAGCCGACCGAGCGTTCGCCTTCCCCGCCGCATCGCCCTGACACTGGTTGCGGTGCTTGCCCTGGGGGCCTCGGTTGGCGCTGGGAGCGTCTCCGCCGCCTACCCGACCAATGCCCCAATGGTCCTCCAGAACATCTCGCTCGAGGACATCGTGACCAACCGGGGTCACATCTGCCACTCGACCTTCACCCACGTGATGAAGAACTTCTCGGGCGTGACGAATACCCGCAACTACCTCAAAGCTGCGGCGACTTGCGGGCTCAAGGTCATCGCCTTCTTCTCCGCAACGGCCGACGAGGCCACGGGCGTCGTCTATCCATCACGCGTGGCCTACTGGGTCAACGTCGCCAAGAGCTACCCTGCGCTGTGGGGCTACCTCACGGTCAAGGAACCGTCCTGGCACCGGATCAATGCGACCGAGATCCGCAGCCTGTACCACGCCTTCAAGGTCGCTGATCCAAGCCATCCGGTGATGGCCCTGTTCGGCGACACGCCCCACTTCGGCACCTCAGTCAACCCCTACACCGCCGGAATGGCCGACGTGGTGATGGTCGACTGGTATCCGGTAGAGACGGCCTACGGTGGCCGCTCCATGACGGGGACGAGCTACGTGACGACCGGCCCGACGAACTTCAAGCGCATCCGGGCGTACGTCGCGAGCAGGACACCGGGGACGCCGATCTGGCTGATGGTCGCGACGCATCGCAACCTCGCGCCTGCCTACCACAAGAAGCAGCGGCCCAGCCAGGCACTCCTGAATCGGCAGGTTCGCGAGGGCTTTGCCTACCTGGGCGCCACCGGCATCGCCTTCCACACGTGGTCCAACACCAGCTACAACCTCGACGAGCGGCGCGATCCGACGATGGTCGGCTGGATGCGCCTACTCGCCGGACAGGTACACGCCGGCACCTTCCGGTAAGCCAGCGGCGGCCCAACGGCCGCAGGCTCAAAGCCAGCGCGGGGCTGTAGCCGCCCGATTGCCCACGGCCCCCGGTTTCGCCTTCGCACGCGTGCGTCGGGCGATATCATGCGGTCGAGCCATGATTGACTCGGGGAGGGCGTCGTGATCCGCCGCCACGTGACCGCACTGCGGCTCGCCCTGATGACCGCCGACGCCGCGAGTGCCATCGCCGTGTTCGTGGCGGTCTCCGTCTTCCGGTTCGGTGCCGAGGACTGGGCACGCCAATGGGCTGGCGCCGGAGCCGACGCCTGGCTCCTGGCGATCGCGTACAGCGTCGGTTGGGCCGTGACCTTGTGGATCAACGGCCTGTACCGGATGCGGTCGCGCTGGTCCGCCCGGACCGAGCTGGTGGACATCGCCCGCGCCGGGCTCCTCCTCGCCGTGCTGACATTCGCCGCTCTGTTCCTGTTCAAGCTCCCCAACGTCAGCCGCATCTTCCTGATCATGCTGTTCCCGATCCAGGTCGGCGTCACGGCCACGTCGCGACTGGCACTCCGCGCGGTCTTCGCCGAGTTCCGGGCACGCGGCTACAACACCCGCTACTTGCTGGTGGTCGGGAGCGGGCCCGAGGCAGAGGCGTTTGCCGACCGCATCGAGGGGCATCGCGAGCTGGGCCTGCGCGTGATCGGTCACCTTGCCGAGCCCCGCAGGTCGCACAGGCCCCGACGGAGGGTCCTCGGACGCATCGATGAGATCGAGGCGGTCCTTCACAGCGACGTGGTCGACGAGGTCGCCATCTGCCTCTCGATCGACGATGCCCAGTACGTTGAGCCGATAACGCGACTCTGCGCCGACGAGGGGAGGGTCGTCCGAATTCCACTCGGCGAGGCCGGGCTCACGATTCCCGGTGCGAGGCACGAGGACTTCGACGGTGTCGTCGTCGCGTCGTTGGTCTATGGCCCCGATCGGGCCCTCAGCCTGATCGCGAAGCGCCTGATCGACATGTCCCTTTCCGCCGTCGCCATGATCGTGCTTAGTCCGCTCTTCCTGGCACTCGGAGTCGCAATCTGGCGAATCGATGGCAGGCCGATCCTGTTTCACCAAGCGCGTGTCGGCCTCCATGGACGCCCCTTCCAGGTCGTGAAATTCCGGACGATGGTTCGTGGGGCGGAGGAACGCCTCGCGGAGCTCGAAGCGTTGAACGAGATCAGTGGCCAAGCCTTCAAGGTGACGGATGACCCGCGCCTGTCGCGAAGTGGCCGATGGCTTCGTCGGTTAAGCCTCGACGAGTTCCCGCAGTTGTGGAACGTGCTCCGAGGCCAGATGAGCCTTGTCGGCCCGCGCCCGCCCCTACCGCGGGAGGTTGCCGATTACGACGTCTGGCACCGCCGCCGGCTGTCGATGAAACCGGGCATCACAGGGCTGTGGCAGGTCGAGGCGCGGCGCGACCCCGAGTTCGACCGCTGGGTGGCAATGGATCTCGCCTACATCGACCGATGGTCGCTGTGGCTCGACCTCAAGATCATCGCCCGAACGATCCCCGCGATGATCGCCGGCGAGGGTCGCTAGCTTGCGGAAGCCTGGGGCGCAGCCAGCTCAGCTGGTCGTTCCGCAGTCAAGGTGAGCTCGAAGGAGACGCCGGCGCGTTGGCCGCGTATCGGCTGTCCGCCCCGAACAGCTTGATCGAGAGGGCCGAAAGCTTGGCCAGATCGAGCTTCAGCGAGTACGGCGTAGCATCTGTCGATCGCAGCGCGTAGGGCGGGCCGAGGACGTATTTCTGGATAGCGTCGTCCTTGACCTGGCGGCTGAGCGACAGCATCTCGCTGAGACGATCGGCCGGGAAGTTCGTGCGGACCGTCTGAGATGCCGCGGCGAGGAGATCCGGCAACCGCGTGAGCATTGACGGGTCGGTCAGCTTGCGCGCGAGGGCAACGAGCAGCTGCTGCTGGCGACGCGCTCGCGTGAAGTCGTTGTCGCCGCTGCCCTTTCTGGACCGAGCGTAGGCCAGGGCGGATTGCCCATCCAGATGATGGACGCCCGCGGAAAGAGAGAAGCCGAGTGGCCGGCCGTCGGTCCAGCCCCCGTAGTCCGGGTCGTTGATGGCGCGCGGGTTGTTGATGTCGATCCCGCCGACCTTGTCGATCAGGGTTCGAAAGCCGTCCAGGTCCACCGCCGCGTAGTAGTGGATGGGAACGCCCAGGAGGTACCCAAGCTCTTTGATCAGGGAGGGTAGCGGCCCGTCCGGAAACTGGTCCTTGTGCAGTCCAGCGTAGGTCATCAGGGAGTTGATCTTTCCGCTGAATGTGACCCCGTTCCAGAGCGGGAACCCGGAAATGTCGCGCGGAAAACTGAGCATCACCACGTGCCTTGAGTTGGGATCGAAGCTGGCGACGATGATCGTGTCGTTGAGGGCATGGTTCCGGCCGACCGACGAATCGACCCCGGTCAGGAGAATGTTGATTCG
>VBEC01000090.1 GCA_005883615.1 Chloroflexota bacterium
CGGACGAGATCACGAGCTGGATCACCACTACGTACCCGGGCACGGTTGTCGCGACGGCGATGGGGGCGACGTTCTTTTCGCTCGACGAGAAGCACTGGCCGAACTTCGCGACGATCGTGACGACCGACGAGCACGACATGGGCAACCCGTCGGACCTGGCGCGGCCGGGCGTGTACCGACTGAACATCGGCGTCGCGAAGACGACGTTCGAGCGGTTGGTCGGGTCGATGGTCGAGCCCGACTACACGACGCTCGACACCCTCCTCCCCCACCCCGTTTACGCGAAGCAGCGCTGGATCGCGGTCCTCAATCCGAGCCGACGGACGTTCGACGAGGTCGTCAAGCCGTTGATCGCCGAGGCGTACGAGCGCCTGGCCACGCCGCGACGGACCAGATAGCTGCTATCTGAAGAGCGTCGCCTGAACCACGGGTGCCAAGGTCCAGAACCACATGGCGGCGGTGATGCCAGTGGCGGTTACGGCCAGCGCGAGCGCGACGAGGCCCTCGAGCCGAAGACGCAGCTCCCGGCGGTATGCGCCAGTGCCTTCGAAGGGGTCGCGCCGAGCGAGTGACCAGCCCATCATCGGGTCCTCCAACTGCCTGGGATCACTGCAATGGTCCCGCTGGTCGGGTCCCGTTGGCCAGCCTGACGATCGGCCCAATGGACGTAGGGGGATGTCGGCCGCGGGAGAGAACCGCTGCCCCTCGGCCGCTTGGACGGTCTGACAGACTGGGCGGGGTCGTCGATGACCGCGGCCCTCCCTTGGCCCGGTCCCTACCGGAGTTGAGCGACGTGAGAAAGAGGAACGTGTCGAGCGACCCTGCGCCCGAGCGCTCGCCTATGCGGGTGGTCTCGATTCGAGCGTCGAAATCCTCGGCGTGATCGCTGAGCAACTCGACGTTGAGTCGGCGGTGATCGTGATCGTCGATGGATCGCCGGACCGCCTGTCGATGGTCGCCTCGTCTGGGCTCGGGGAAGTCGCGGCGACAGGGCTCGCTGAAGCCATCCGGAACCCAGGGCACCCGATCGCAAGAACCGCTGCCGATCCTGTGCCGTCGTTCGACGTCCCGCCCATCGCGCGGGGCGGCCCTGCCCTCCGCAGTCACCTGCCTCTGACCATTACGCGCGACGGGACGACGACGGTCCTCGGCGTACTTGCGCTTGCCCATCAGCGCCCCTTCGCCGCCACGGATCGCCCGCTGCTCGAGGCGGCGGCAGACCTCGCGGCACTCGCGATCGAGCGCGATCGCCAGGGCGACTGAACGGCTAAACCCAGACCGAGATCACCGTCGCGACGACCAGCGCTGCGAGGCCCAGGCTGACAACTCGCGCACGTCGATCGCCCCCCATAAAGCATGCCACCAGCAGCCGCCCAGAGCGTCGCGGACGGCAGGATGACGGCCATCATCGTCACCGCCACCACGATGCTCCCAGCAACCACTGGGACGGCGGTGGGCCTGAAGGTCGTGATCGCACCAAGCGCGAAGATCCAGGCCTTGGGATTGACGACCTGGAATGCTGCGGCCTGCAGGAGGCCGAGTGGCCGAGCGAGCTGGCCGCGGGAAAGGCCCCGGGCACCGGCGATCTGGAAGGCCAAATAGAGCAGGTAGACCGATCCCGCGACCTTCATCGCGAGGGAGATCTGAGGAACCGTCGTGACCAGGGCGCCCAAACCGCCTGCCACGGCGAGGGCCATGAGGCCGATGCCCACGGCGGTGCCCACGACGTGTGGGATGGTCCTGCCAACCCCGAACTCGGCGCCTGAGGCCCACAGCAAGACGTTGTTCGGCCCCGGGGTGACGGAGCTCACAAACGAGAAGCCGATGAGAGCGAGGAGGCCGTCCACGCGACTGATCCTAGCGGGCTCGTAGTGACCGTCCGTCGATGCCGATCAGGGCTCGGCGGTCGGGCCTCGTCCGAGGGCCGGCAGCCAGAGCCCGATCGCGCCCGGCACCACGACCAGCAGCGCGGTCGCGGCGAGCGCCAGGGTCAGGTCGCCGCCCGCGAGGAGCAACCCGGCAACGATCGCGCCGACGGGACGCGTCGATTGCATCAGCGTCCGGAGCAGGGCAAACACGCGGCCACGCAACTGGGGCGGGATGAGTCGCATGCGGATCGTTTGCGCCCACGGTGTCAGCGAAGACGAGACGACGCCGGTCGCGGCCAGGATTGCAGCCAACGCCAGGAGAGGCGGCCGCAGCAGCCACAGCGACAGGATGATCCCGCTCACGAGGCAGGCGCCCGCGATCGACCGACCGAGTGGCCAGCGCCACGCGATCGCGCCGACGGCCAGGAGGCCCACGAGCTCACCGGCCGTCCACACGCTCAACAGGAGACCGAATGTCTCGGACCCGCCGCCGAGCACGTCGCGCGCGTAAAGCGGGATCACGACCGTCATGATTCCGGTGCCGAGGTTGAGGCTCATGTACATGACCGTAATGGCCACGATCGCCGGCGCGCCAACGATGAACCAGAAGGCTGGCCCGATCCCGCCGCTGCCTTTGACGCCGGCCGCGGCCGCAGCAGCGGGCGAGCCTGGGTCGCCCGCGCTGACAGCGGGCACGCCCTCCAGCGATCCCCTCCCCTGCCGGGCCATGGCGAGCAGGCAGACGACAAAGACGCCATACGTCACGGCGTCGAGCGCGAGGACGAACGGGGCGCCGAGCAGGGCGATAACGACCCCCGCAATCGTCGGGCCCACCAGGCCGGCGATCCCGTAGGAGATCGACTCCAGCGCATTCGCCGTCGTCAGATCGCCCGCTTCGACGAGCCTCGGGATCAGGCTTGGAATCCCGGCCGCGCTCGTCATGTACAGGAGCCCGTAGATCGCGGCGACGACGAACAGCTGCGCGGTCGTGAGGAAGCCAAGTGCCGATGCGATCGGGACGCTCGCGATCGCCACCCCGCGGACGATATTGTCCGCGGCGATGACCCGAGTCGGATCGAAGCGATCGAGGATGACCCCCGCTGCGATGCCGCCCACCACGACTGGTGCCGTGTAGACGGCCGCGAGCCAGCCGACCTCGGCCGGGGTGCCACCGCGCTCGAGCAGGAGCCAGATGAGCGCAACGAACGACATGCCGTCGCCGAACGCAGACACGGTGGCGCCGCCCCACAGGAGCGCAAAGTCGCGCTTCGAGAGCAGGTCGCGGTAACGGTTCATCCCCCAAGTTTGGGGTCGACAACCCGACATCGCGCGTCATCTATGCCGCGCCGGTAGTCTCCGTGAATGGTGACGAGGCGTGATCTCGAGCTGCCCGACGGTCGAGTGCTCGTCGTGCACGACGCCGGCGACTCGGATCCGTCTGCCCAGTTCACCCTAATCGGAGCTTTGGCTGCGCCCGCGTGACGGCCACATCTCGGTCCTCGACGCGTGTCCCGTCGCGATGGACTGGCTGCTCGGCCTGGCTCGATGAGCAGACCCGACCGCCCCTACGAGCGCGCTGCGGACACCCCGGCAACAGGCGCGGACTCGCTCCCATCCCCCACGCCGGCCGAGCTTGCCAGCAGCGTGTCCAGCCGCTCGAGAAACGGTCTCGCTTTCAGCCGAACAAAGGTCTCGCGGGCGGCTTCGGTAAAGTCGCGGACCTCGGGGTCGGCAGCGCCGAGCGTCGAAGTGAGCATCAGCCCGCCGAGGGCCTTCCGCCAGGGCAGGCCGATCACGTCGTATTCGTCGAGCGCGAACCGGGCCTCGCGCAGGGCCTCCGAGCGCCGCCCGTCGAGCGCCGCGAGGCCTGCCTCTACGAGCCGTCGATCCGCATCACGCATGCGACTGTGTCCGGGAAGGCGGCTCAACTCGCCCACTGCCGTTTGAGCGCGGTCTTGATCGCCGGCCAGCAGCGCGGCCAGGCCGGCGCCCAAGCAGGAGGTCGGCGCGTTCAGTGAGTCCCCTGCTGCGTGCATCAGCCACTCGTCGCACGCGGCCTGAAACTGCCCCGCGACGAAGGCGACTTCAGCTCGCAGTCCATGAACCGCTCCACGAGCCCCCGTGTCATCGAAGCTCTCCGCCCACGCGGTCAGACGCTGGACTTCCGCGCTGACGTCGTTGCCCTGGTATGCCAGGTACGTGTTCAGGGTCCATGCGGCATAGTTCGCGCTGAGCTCATCAGGACTGTCGTCACGCGCGCTCGTGAGCGCCTCGATTCCGCGTTGCCACTCGCCTACGTCCAAGGCGGCGCTCGACAGATTGCCGACGAGAACTGGCACGATGCCACTTAGGCCGTACCTCTGGGCCAGGGTCAACGCCTCCTCGGCTGCGTCGTACGAGGCCTTCGGATCAGGAGCCAGCACACCGAGATTCAAACGCGCGCGCACGGCGATAGGGACGAGCCCCCGTTCATCGGCGAGCTCCATGCCGGCCCGCAGCGCACCCCGCCCCTCGTACGGTCGGCCGATACTACAGAGCGACGCACCGCGCGTGATCAGGACATCGCTGACGATCGCTACGAGATCCAGGCGCTCGGCGACCTCCAGGGTCCGATCAGCCACCGCGATCGCGGGCGCGAAGTCTTCGTGCATGAAATAGGCCCGGCAGAGCTGGCCGAGCAGCGCAACCCCGCCGGGTCCATCGGGTGCTTGCTCTGGCTGGAGGAGCTCGTCAACCGCAGCCTTGACCGTCGCGAGGGCTTCATCGCGCTGAAGGGCCTTGACCAGGGAGTCGCCGAGCAGGGCCACCGCTCCGGCGATCGCGTCGGGCTCCCCAAGTGACCGCCGCAGCTCGACGGCTTCCCGAAGCCGCTCGATGCCGATCGCATTGAGGCCGGCGAGGGATGCCGCCCTCCCCGCGCGCTCCAGGAGCTCTGCGAGTTCGACGTCCTCGCGAGTGACGGTTCGCGCCTGATCGAGGAAGCCCACAGCCTGTCCGAAGGAGCCGAGGCTGATCGCACGCTCGGCGGCGGCCCTGAGCGCGATCCGCGCTTGAGCTGCGAGGGCGTCCGCCTCCGGGCCCTCGGCCGCGTTGTCGTGGGCGGCCAGGTACTGGCTTGCCAGTGCGCCTACGATCTCGTCGCTGGCCAGCCCCTCGAGGAACCGGGCGGCGGCCAGATGGCGGGTCTTCCGATCCCTGCGAGCGAGTGTGTTGTATGCGACCTCGCGGATCAGCGCCTGGACGAACGCGTACTGGCCGCGCTCCGGTGAGCGTGCGTCCGATTCGAGCGTGAGCAGCTCGCGTCGGACGAGCGAGCGCAGGCGTGGCTCGAGTTCGCCCTCCGCGATCCCGCTGACCGCGGAAAGGCCCGCAACCGTGAAGCTCTGGCCGAGCACCGATGCGTCCGAGACGAGGGCTCGCTCCTCGGACGGAAGGGCATCGAGCCGGCTCGCGATCAGGGCTGTCAGGGTTTCGGGCACTGCGAGGCGGGTAAGGTCGCCGGTCGGGACGTAGCGTTCGCCCTCGAGCTCGAGCTTCCCTTCGGCGAGCAGCATCCGCACCGTCTCGACGGCGTATAGGGGGATGCCGTCGGCGCGACCGACGATCGTCTTCACCGCCGGCTTGGGCAGCCCCGGGACGAGACCTTCGAGGAGCTGGCGCATCGCATCGGGCGGGAGCGGCTCGAGGTGCAGCGAGGTGAAGCTTCGCTTCCCGGCGCCCCAGTCGGCCCGCCGCTCGAGCAGCTCGGGGCGCGCCAGGGTCAGGACATAGATGGGGACGTTCCGGCTCCATTCGAGGAGGTGGTCCACGAAATCGACGAGCCCGGCGTCCGCGAAATGGAAGTCCTCGAACACGAGGACAACCGGCGAGGTGGCGGCCAGCCGTTCGAAGAAGGTCCGCCACGCCGCGAACAGCTGCTCCGACCCCGTGGTCGCGGACTCGATTCCCAGGAGCGCAAGGAGGGCGGGCTCGATCCAGCGGCGCTCGTCGGGGTCGGGGACGTGCGCCGTGAGCGTTTCGGCGACCTTCGCCCTCGTGGTCGGCTCGTCGTCCGTCTCGAGCAGGCCGCTGCGCATGCGGACCATCTCCCCGAGCGCCCAGAACGTGATCCCGTCGCCGTATGCGGGTGAGCGGCCGTCGTGCCACCACACGGGCTCCACGAGGCCGTCGATGTACTTGAGGAACTCCCAGGCGAGGCGGCTCTTGCCGATGCCCGCCGGACCGATGATCGAGACCAAGCGCGCACGCTTCTCGCCGCTGGTCGCGTGGAACAGGTCCTTCAGGAGGCGCAGCTCCGTGTCCCGGCCGACGAACGGGGCTTCGAGCGTCTCGCGCCGGTTGCGTCCCCCGCGTTCTGCGACGACCCGGAGCGCGCGCCAAGCGGGAACGGGGCTCGCTTTTCCCTTGAGCACCTGCTCGCCGGCTTCCTCGAATGCGATTGCCCGCGACGCCGCGCGCTGGGTGGCCTGGCCAACGAGCACGGACCCGGGCGGCGCAACCGACTGGAGGCGGCTTGCCGTGTTGACGAGGTCGCCGGCCACCATGCCCTCGTTCGTGGCCCCGATGGTGACGGCCGCCTCGCCAGTCAGGACAGCGGCCCGCGCCTCGATGGACGGGCCAAGCGAATGGACCGCATCCACAAGGTCGAGTGCGGCACGAACGGCTCGCTCTGCATCGTCCTCCTGAGCGACGGGTGCGCCCCAAACCGCCATGACGGCGTCGCCGATGAATTTCTCGACCGTGCCCCCATACCGCCCGATGACGTCCCGGGCAAGGTCGAAGTAGCTGGATAGAAGCTGTCGCGTGTCCTCTGCGTCACGGCCCTCCGCAAGGATGGTGAAGCCGACCAGGTCGGCGAAGAGCACTGACACCAGGCGGCGCTCGGCGATCGGTGCGGCGGATGGCGCCGCGGTCGGCTCCTGATCGGGCTGGGTCGTCGCGACTGGCCCTGGTGCGGTCGGGCTCAGCGGAGTCGCGCACTCACCACAGAACTTTGCCGTCGCGGCGTTTGCCGATCCGCACGTCGGGCAGATTACGGCAAGCCTCGATCCGCACTCGCCGCAGAACTTGCGGCCTGCCTCGTTCTCCGCCCCGCAGCTCGAACAGATCACCTTCGCTCCCTCGTACCCCAGAGCGCGAGAGTACAGCAGGCAGCGCGGCATGCTGGTAGGTTCACGGCATGACCGACCCAATTCGCGTAAAGCAGTTCCATGACTCCGAGGGCACCGAGGATTGGCGTGTGCTCGGCGACGGGGCGCATGCCTATTTCCCCACGGACTCCTTCGCGGCAAGCGCTCGGCTCGTCCAGGCGATTGCCGAGTTGCCCGGCCTCGACGACCACCAGCCCGATGTCGATTTGCGCCACGACGGCGTGACCGTGCGCCTGGTCACGACCACCGACAACTACATGGGGATGACCAAGGGGGACGTCGAGCTTGCCCGGCAGATTTCCAGGGTCGCCCGGGTGCACGGCCTCTCCGCGGACCCAGCGGCGGTGCAGAGCTTTCTCGTCATTCCGGGAGCGCCCGACACAGCCGAGGTGATGCCGTTCTGGCGTGCCATCCTAGGGTACGAGCCTCGGGCAGACAGTCCCGTGGAGGATCTGGTCGACCCGCGCGATCGCGGTCCCGGGTTCTGGTTCGAGCGGATGGACGAATCGCGCCAGGGAGGCGGCGCCATCCACGTCGCCGTCTGGGTGCCCTACGAGCAGGCCGAAGCACGCATAGCGGCGGCCCTCGCCGCTGGCGGCCACATGGTCCGCGACGAGTTCGCGCCCGCCTGGTGGACCCTGGCCGACGCCGCGGGCAATGAGGCCGACATCGCGACCACGATGAGCCGCGACTGACCTGTCAGGCCTGCTGAGGCCGCGGTCGAGGCTCGAACACGACGACCGCAGTCTCTCGTGATCGCATTGCGGCGTATCCATCCAGGTTTGGTTCGCGCTGCCCGATCTGCGACCACAACCGTGCGCGCTCGACCCCGGCCGCGGCGCGCGCCCTGATTTCACGCGTGCCGTCGGGCAGCTCGATCGTTGCATCCGGGTGCGCTTGCAGGTTGAGCCACCAAGCGGGCTCCGGGTCGCCCCAGCCGTTCATCGCGAGCGTGAAAAGGGTCGGGCCGTCCTCGAAGTAGCCAAGGATTGCGATCCGCTCTGCGCCCGTACGTCGGCCCATGGTGTGGATTCGAAGCGTGCCATAGGTCTTCGCGTTCGGCCTTCGGAGGCCGAGCCGGCCGCCGCTGATCGAGACCAGGGCGCGGTGAACCGCCCAGGCGCCGCGAATGAACCACCGGGGTGGTAGAAATGGTTTTGGTCTTGTCTGCATCGTGCTCCTCTTGT
>VBEC01000091.1 GCA_005883615.1 Chloroflexota bacterium
AGTTCCAGACCGCAGCGCCCACGGGCATCACCCTTGTCAAGAACGACAAGTACAAGGGCGGCGCGTTCCAGCAGGGCGCCTACCTCGATTCGATCAAGTGGAACTACTACAAGACCGTCGACGGCATGAAGTCGGCCTTCCTGGCCGGCGACCTCGACGTCGCCTCGAACATGGTCCAGGCCGACTACGACTCGATCAAGGGCGTCGACCCGGCGATCGGCAAGGCGACGATCGCCCCGGCGTGGGAATACGAGCACCTCGACCTGATGCAGGGCACGCCTCGTACGCAAACGGGCCACGGCTCGGGCCAGTCACTGCTGACCGACCTCAACGGCCGAAAGGCCATCGTCGAGGCGATCGACAAGAAAGGCCTGTTCCAGACCCTGTTCCCAGGTAGCCCGGTACCCGACAAGCTTGGCTGCCAGCCTGCTCCTCCCGGTATGTACTTCCGCGACGAGAGCCTCAAGTGCCCCGACTTCAATGTCGACCAGGCCAAGAAGGATCTCGCAACGGCCGGCTGGACGGATAGCAACGGCGACGGAACCGTCGACAAGGGCGGCAAGGAAGCCGTTCTCGAAGCCTGCACCACGGCGGGTCGCCCGGTCCGCCAGCTGACCCTCGAGAAGACCGCCGAGTACCTCAAGGCGATCGGCATCAAGGTCACCCTCAAGTACGTCGACGCGGTCGGCGTCATGTTCGCCAGCTGGGATGAAGGCAAGGACGCCGAGTGCTCCATCACCGGCGGCAACTACGACATCGCGCTCTACACGTCGCAGTTCACCTTCGACCTGTTCGGCGACTACTACTTCAGCTATCACTCGTCGCAGATCCCGGATCTCGGCGATCACAACGGGGCGAACACGACCCGCTTCAAGGACGCCGACATGGACGCCGCCTGCGACACCATGAAGAACTCGATCAAGACCGCGGACCAGATCGCTGCCGCCTACACGGCGCAGAAGGTCGACGTCGAGAAGATTGCCGACATCGGCCTCTACTATCGGCAGTCGGTGCGAGGCGTCTCGACCCGGCTCCAGAACTTCTTCAAGAACCCCGCCTCGGTTTCCGACTTCTGGAACGCCGAGGACTGGTTCGTCACGCAGTAACCAGGCACATCTCCAGAACGCGCGCGCGCTGTATGCGCCGCGCAAAGTGACAAACTGCCGCGGGCCGGGGTCAACCCGGTCCGCGGCGATTACTATGGGCGGCCTAGGGACGCGGTCAGGGCCTCCACGAGGTTCGCGATGAGCAAGTTCATCATCAGGCGCGCGCTCGGTCTCATCCCGCTCCTGTTCGGCATCGTCATCATCAGCTTCGTCCTGATGAAGGCCGCCCCCGGCGGCCCCGCTCAGCAGTTCCAGCGCAATCCGCGCGTGACCCAGACCCAGATCGACGAGTGGCTGAAGCGCTGGTGCCTGTCGGCCGACGCGAGTCCGGCCGCCGCGGTCAAGGAGTTCGCCGGCTGGTTCGGCATCTACAACTGCAACACCGAGAGCATCTTCAGCGAGAAGGGCGGGCTGAACTTCCTGCCGTCATCGCTGGGCGGCGGCGGCAACGGCATCATCCACGGCGACTTCGGCTACTCCATCGACGCCGGCCGGCCCGTGCTCGAGATGATCACAGAACGCATGCCCGCCACGCTCATGCTGACCTCGATAGCACTGATCCTTTGGGTGAGCATCGCCATCCTGTTGGGTGTGGTCGCCGCCATCAAACGCTATTCATTCTTCGATCAGGCGGTGACCTTCTTCAGTTACGTGTTCTACTCGTTGCCCATCTTCTGGCTCGGCCTGATGATGATCTTTCTCTTCGCCGTGACCCTGAGAATCCTGCCCCCCCAAGGAATCGTCACGCCCAGAGCGTGGCCTCCCTTCAACACCGACGTCTACTGGGCGGCGTTCGGCAGGAACCCCATCGGCGCGATCATCGACATCGGCCGCCACCTGATCTTGCCGGTGACTGTGCTGGTCCTCGCCAACGTCGCCGGCGACAGCCGCTTCGTACGGGCGAGCATGCTCGACGCCCTGAACCAGGACTTCGTCAGGACGGCGCGCGCCAAGGGATTGCCCAACCGCACCGTCGTGATGAAGCACGCCTTCCGGAACGCCATGCTGCCGGTGGTCACCAACGTGGCCCTCGAAATCCCGTTCCTGTTCAGCGGCGCCATCGTGACCGAGACGATCTTCAGCTGGACCGGGATGGGCCTCCTGTTCATCGATGGCGTCGGAGCGAGGGACTACTTCCTGCTGATGGGCATCCTGCTCATCACATCCGCGATCATCGTCATCTTCAACCTGGTGGCCGACGTGGTCTACGCCGTCGTCGACCCGCGAATCCGGTACGACTGAGGAACTGCGATGGCTGAAACGATGCGGCCCGCCGAGACCACCGAACTTGGTGTCGGCCCCCTCGTTCCGCCGCAGCTGCCGCTGGCCGGCGAGGAAGACTTCGAGATCCAGCTCGAGTCGCTCAATCAGTGGCAGCTCGCCTGGCGCCGCTTCAAGCGTCACCGGCTGGCCCTGATCGGGAGCGTGGCATTCGGGTTGATTGTACTCATCGCGATCGTGGCCCCGATCCTGTGGCCGTACGACGTCACGGATATCCCGGGCGCCAAGACCTATGGCGGCGACGCCCCGGGGCTGGCCCCGCTGTCGCGCCTGTTCGGGACGGACTTCGGAGGGCGGAGCGTCCTCCAGCAGGTGCTCGTGGGAGCACGGATCTCCGTCGAGGTCGGCGTGTTCACGATGCTGATCGCGGCGTCTCTCGGGGTAGCCGTTGGATCGATCGCCGGCTACTTCGGAGGCATGATCGACGGCTTCCTCATGCGCTTCGTCGATCTGTTGCTGGCGATCCCCTTCCTGTTCGTCATCCTTGTGGCGGCGCGCTTCTTCGGCGGCGGCGACGTGGTCACCCTGATCCTCATCTTCGGCCTGCTGTCGTGGCCGGGCTTGGCCCGCCTGGTACGAGCCATGTTCCTGTCGCTGCGTGAGATGGACTTCGTCCAGGCTGCCCGCGCAGTCGGCGTCAGTGACCTGCGAATCGCATTCCGGCACATCCTGCCCAACGCCCTCGGCCCGATCGTCGTGTCGGCCACCCTGATCATGGCCAACGCGATCGTCCTCGAGGCATTCGTCAGCTTCCTGAACTTCGGCATCCGGGCAACCGACGTGAGCTGGGGCAACGCGTTGTCTAACTCGCAGGGCTATCTGCTGAACGGCAATTGGTGGTGGCCGTTCTTCCCGGGCATGGCCATCGCGATCAGCGTTATCTCGGTCAACTTCATGGGTGACGGCTTGCGCGACGCGCTCGATCCGCGAGCCAGGGAGTAAGACCGGTGACATTGACGGTTGAGCGAGCGACGAACGTCGGCCCGCCAGCGGCAGACGTCCTGCTCGACGTGCGCGACCTGCGGACCTACTTCCACGTGATGGACGGCCTGGTCAAGGCCGTGGACGGGGTGAGTTTCACGATCAAGCGCGGAGAGACCCTGGGCATCGTCGGCGAGTCCGGCTGCGGCAAGAGCGTCACGTCCCTGTCGATCATGCGCCTCCTGGACATCCCGCCGGGGGAGATCGCCAGCGGCGAGATCTGGCTCGACGGGCAGGACCTCCTGACTTTGTCGCCGGAGGAGATGCGCGAGGTCCGCGGCAACGACGTGGCGATGATCTTCCAGGAGCCGATGACCAGCCTGAACCCGGTCTTCACGGTGGGCGACCAGATCACGGAGGCCGTGGTGCAGCACACCAGGATGTCCAAGAAAGAGGCCTGGAACAAGGCCATCGAGTCGCTTCGACTCGTCGGCATCAGCAACCCCGAGCGGCGGGTCAAGCAGTATCCGCACGAGCTGTCGGGCGGCATGCGCCAGCGCGTGATGATCGCGATGGCGCTGTCGTGCGATCCCAAGCTGCTCATCGCCGACGAGCCGACGACCGCCCTCGACGTCACGATCCAGGCGCAGATCCTGGAGCTGATTCGCAAGATCCAGGACGAGACGGATTCGGCGCTGATGCTGATCACCCACGACCTCGGGGTCGTGGCCGAGATGGTCGAAGACGTCGCGGTCATGTACGCCGGGCGGATCGTGGAGCGCGGCACGGTCGAGGACGTGCTGGTCCGGCCGAAGCATCCCTACACCGAGGGCCTGCTGACCTCCATCCCGTCGAAAGGCATGCGGGGCAGCCGGCTCAACGTGATCAAGGGAACGGTGCCAAATCCTTTCAACATGCCCAAGGGCTGCAATTTCGCCCCGCGCTGCCCGTACCGCTTCGAGCCGTGCGGCGCGTATGACCCGCGTATCGAGGATGCACATCCTCCGGACGTGGCCTGCTGGCTGTACACGCCGGCTCCCGGGCAGACGAGCGCACCGCGCCAGAGCGGACCCGAACGCCAGGCAGGACCCATGACCACGGGTGCCCCGACGTGAGCGATGCGACCGCCGCGCCGAGCGCCACGAAGGCAGACCCGACCGGACGGGACTACGGCAGCAGCAACGGCCAGGTGCTCCTGAAGGTCGATGGGCTGGTCAAGTACTACCCGATCCTGGGCGGGCTTCTGCGTCGCAAGATCGGCGACGTCCGTGCCGTGGACGACGTGTCGTTCGAGATCAACCGGGGCGAAGTGTTCGGGCTGGTCGGCGAGTCGGGTTGCGGCAAGTCGACGCTGGGCAAGACCCTCATCCGCCTCCACCCGCCGACCGCCGGCACGGCCTCGCTGGACGGCGAGCCGATTTTCGAGAAGCGCGGGAAGGACCTGAAGCGGCTCCGCCGGCGCATGCAGATCATCTTCCAGGACCCCGTCGGCTCGTTGAATCCGCGGATGCCCGTCAGCGACATCATCGGCGAGGGCCTGTTGGCGCAGGCCGAAAAGGAGAATGGCTGGGGCGACCGGAAGGTGCGCGACAAGCGGGTCGGCGACTTCCTCGAGGCGGTGGGCTTGCGCCGCGACTATGCACGCCGCTATCCCCATGAGTTCTCGGGTGGCCAGCGGCAGCGCATCGGCATCGCCCGGGCCCTCGCCCTCGACCCGCAGTTCGTGGTCTGCGACGAGCCGGTTTCGGCCCTGGACGTCTCGATCCAGAGCCAGATCCTGAACCTGCTGCTCGACCTCCGGCGGGAGTTCAACCTGACTTATCTGTTCGTCGCCCACAACCTCTCGGTCGTCCAGTACATCAGCGACCAGGTGGCCGTGATGTACCTGGGCAGGATCGTAGAGGTCGCGGACGTCCAGCGCCTGTACAGCGAGCCGCGCCACCCGTACACGGTGGCCCTGCTGTCGGCTGTCCCTGATCCGGATCCCCGGGTCCGCAAGAAGCGGCTGGTCCTGAAGGGCGACGTCCCCTCGCCGGCGGCGCCTCCCAGCGGGTGCCGGTTTCACACCCGCTGTTGGCTGCGCGAGCATCTCGGCAACCCGGAGAACTGCGTGACCGACGATCCCGCCCTGCGCGAGATCGGTACTGCCGCAGGGCATCGGGTGGCCTGTCATTACGCGGAGAGGGTGTCCGACGCGGTCGTCGAGCGGGCCGCCGCATTGCAGCCGGCGATCGTTGCCGACGTCGCCGAGGAGGTGTAGGCGCGCTGACCCCAGTGCTTCACTGGAGAGCGGTCAATCGAGCCCACACTCGCACCGGCGAGCCTCCGGCGCCGTGAAGGCCGGAGATCCATTGCTAGCCATCGGATCCTGATCACCCGGCCCTCGGCGCCGCATCGCCGCGCTAGACTCGCATGAGTGTCACCCATCGCCCCGCTTCGGATCGCCCTCGCCCAGATCGCTCCGCGCCTGGGGTTTCTCGACGAGAACCTGGCGCGGCATCGTGAGTTGCTGGCGGAGGCGCGCTCGCAACGGGCGGGCCTGGTCGTCTTCCCCGAGCTCGGCCTGACCGGCTACCTGCTCCAGGACCTCGCCTCGGAAGTCGCGATGCGCCTTGACGATCCTCGGCTCGCGGCGCTCGCCGCCGAGACCCGCGACTTGTCCACGGTCGTGTCGTTCGTCGAGGAGTCCGGCGACCATCGGCTGTTCATCGCCGCAGCATTGCTCGAGGATGGCGCGGTCCGGCACGTCCACCGCAAGC
>VBEC01000095.1 GCA_005883615.1 Chloroflexota bacterium
CTTGTTCGCTGCGGCTCCTCCGACGCTTCTCGTCGCGCTCCCGTTTCTGCCATTGGGTGAGAACGTCACAGCCATACTCTGGGTCGCGATCTCGTTTGGCTCAGCGCTTTGGGTCCTGCGGCGGCTGCACCTTGCGTGGTGGTGGCTGCTCTTTCCGCCGCTGCTCGAGGGAATCTGGGTCGGCAACCCGAACGTCATCATCGTCGCGCTGCTGGTTGCCGGCGGCCGAACCGGAGCTGCGATCAGTGTCCTCGCGAAAATCTACGCTGCGGTTCCGCTCGTCCTCATGGGCCGTCGTCGGGAGCTGGCCGCCGCGGCAGCCGCTCTGCTCGTGACGGCTCCGCTCCTGCCGTGGGCTGACTTCCTGGCGCGATGGCCAACGTTATCGGCCACGCTGACGCAACAAGCCGCGGGCGGACGCTCCGCCATCGCGTTTCCCGTGATGCTGCCGTTCGCACTCGCGGCCATAGCCGGAATGGGTCGGTATCGCGCAGCATGGCTCGCGGTTCCGGCGCTCTGGCCAGCGACGCAGTCGCACTACACGGTCCTGGCGTTGCCGGTGATGCATCCGCTTCTGGCCGCCGTCATGGCCTACCCAAACCCGATGGCCCAGATCGTCGGGATCGTGCTTTATGGCGGCCTGGTGATCTGGATCTCGCGCGGAGCCCAACGACAGCGCGCGTTCGGGGCTCGTGCCGCGGGTCGAGTTGCCGTCACACCATCCCGCTCGCCGTCCCCGTAGGCGATTCGTACCGCTCTGAAGCGATAACGCCCGATGCTATCCTCGGGCCGCCGTGCGGATCCCGATCGCCCTGTATGCGCTTGCCCTCGTGGTGCGCGCGGTCCTCGTCCTTCACTTTCCCGATCCGGCATATCCCGATTCCTTCTACTACGCCGACGTGGCTCGGGCGCTCCATGAGGGACGCGGTTTCAACGTCGACTTCATCTGGATCTTCGCCGAGGTCGGTGGCCGGCTCCCGCAGGTTCCCGCGCTTCCGATCCCCTCTAACGCCCATTGGATGCCCCTGGCGTCGTTGGTGCAGGTCCCGTTTCTGGCTGTCTTCGGAGAGAACCCACTGGCCGCGGCAGCACCATACGCGATCATCGGGTCGCTGGCAGCACCCCTCGCCTGGGCGATCGGGCGGGACGCGGGCGCTCCCCCACTCGTTGCGGTCGGGGCGGGCGTCCTCACGGCCGTCCCCGCCGCGGTCACCGTCTTCATGGCCCAGCCCGACAACTTCTCGCTGTATCAGCCCCTAGTTGCGGGCGCGCTCTGGATGACGGCTCGAGGATTGAAGGGCAGTCGAGCATCCTTCCTCCTGGCCGGTCTGCTGGCCGGGCTCGCGACCCTGGCGCGAAACGACGGCGTCCTGGTGGCCGGCGTCATCGGGCTTGCCTTCCTGTGGGATCGCTGGAAGTCATGGCGATCTGAGGGCGTTCGGTCTCCGAGACTCCCGACCTGGACGGTGCTCGCCTCCGGCGGGCTGTTCGTCCTTGCCGTCGGACCGTGGCTGCTTCGCCAGTTGGCGGTCTTCGGCAGCCTGTCGCCTTCGGCGGCGTCGGGCAAGGTCCTGTTCATTCGGTCGATCGCCGACTGGAACAGCATCACCACGCCGGCAACGCTCGACTACCTCCTCGGCCAGGGGGTCGGTCCGCTGATCGAGAGCCGTATCCTCGGGCTCGTGGCCGCAATCGTCATCTTCAGCGTGCTCGTCGGCGTCCTGGTGCTCGTTCCCTTCATGCTCGTCGGCACCTTGGCGAGGCGGCGTTCGGTCGCCTTCGGGCCGTTCTTCGCCTACGCCATCGCGCTGTTCCTGTTTTCAGCGATCGTCTCGGCCATCCACGTGCCGGGCGGAACGTTCATCCACTCGGCGGTCGCCCTTGCGCCCCATGCCTACATCCTGGCATTGGAAGGCATCATGGTCGCGGTAGGCTGGGTCGCGGCTCGACGGCGGGGCTGGGATCGCAGGCAGGCCAGTCGCGTATTCGTCGGCGCGGCGATCGGTTTCGCGGCACTGACGGCGGTCGCCTCGGCTGTGGCGGTTCACGCGTCCTGGAACGTCAAGCGCCAGCAGCGGGCACAGGTGGCGGCCGCGCTGCAACAGGCGGGAGCCTCCCCTGAGGACCGGCTGATGTCGATCGATGCGGCGGGCTATCGCTACGACACGGGCCACGGTGGCGTGGTCCTGGTGAACGACCCGCTGACGACCATCGAGCAAGTCGTACGCGCGTACGACGTCCGTTGGGTCGTGCTCGAACGCGACGACGCGGTCCCAGCCGTCGCTCCGATCCTGGACGGCAGCCGGCCGGCCTGGCTCGGAGCGCCCGTCCTGACGCTGGAACCGGTCCGGACGACCGGCGCATCCTCACGCACCCCGTCCGATGCGCCGGGACTGGCGCTCTACCCGGTCTGCTCGAGCGCGGGCGATGCTCGCTGCTCTGCGACGACGGCGGCCGTGCCATGAGCCCGCGCGAGCTGCTGGGCAGTGTTGAGCGCCTGAGCCCCTGGGAGACCTGGCTGTCGGCGGTAACGGTTTTTGTTGTCGCATTGATCGTGCGCATCGCGGCAGCGCGCCTCGTCGTGTTCCCGACCCCGGAGGACACCGCGTACTACTTCGGTGTGGCGCGAAACCTGGTCGACGGCAGGGGCCTGGTCAGCGACGCGCTGTGGAGCTACCAGACACCACCCTTGCAGCTGCCTCGCGCGGCCTTCGAGGTCTGGCTGCCCCTGCCGTCGTTCCTGGCGGCCATTCCGATGAAGCTGTTCGGGCCGACCTTCGCTGTGGCCCAGGTCATGCCGATCCTGGTGGGCAGCCTCGTGCCGGTGCTGGCGTGGCGGGTCGCCGCGGACCTCGCGCTGGAGCGTGGCCTGCCCGTCGGTCGCCGACGAGTACTGGCCGTAGGTACGGGGCTGACTGCGGCCGTGTACTTGCCGCTGGTGCTCCACTCCACGCTGCCCGACTCGACCATGCTATTCACGGCGCTGGTCCTTGGTGCTTGCCTCCTCATGAGCCGCCTGATTTGGGACCCGCGCGGCGCGCGAGCGACCGACCCCCGTCTGCTGGGTCTGGGCCTGATGCTCGGGCTGGCGGCCTTGACCAGGAACGAAGCGGCCTGGCTGGCCCTCGCCTGGGTGCTGATCGTCGTGTTCGTAGCCGAGGACGACACCCCTGCCTCGGAGCTCGTCCGTCTGATCGTCGTCCCGGGAATCGTCGCCCTGGCGATCTTTGCGCCCTGGGCGCTCCGGGACTGGCAGACCTTCGGCAGCCCGCTGCCGGGGCAGGCGGTGTCGAACGCCTTCTCGATCACGGGCCTCGACATCTTCGCCTTCCACGACCCGCCGACCTTGTCGCGCTATCTGGCGATCGGGCCCGCGCAACTACTCGAGCTGCGGGTTCAGGGGCTGGCCCACAACCTGTTCAACGTGCTGCTGTTCCTGGGCGCTCCGGTGTCCGTGATCGGCCTGGTCGCGCTGCCCTGGACCGGCCGGCCCCTGGCGCTGCGCCCGCTCCTCGTGTTCGGCACGCTCACCTTCCTCGTAACGAGCCTCGTTTTCCCTGTAGCGACCACGTGGGGCACCTTCCTCCACGCGGCCGGACCTGTCCACGTCCTGCTCCTCGTGAGCTGCCTTCTCGCCCTGGACGCGCTCATCGTTCGGGTTGGTCGCATGCGTGGCTGGACTCGTCCTGTTGCCTGGCTGGGACCTGCCCTGACCGTGGCCGCGGCGGCGCTGTTTACCGTTGCGGCACTGCCTGGCTACGGCACCCAATCGCGCGATGTGGAGCGTCGATACGCCGTCCTCGGGGAGCAGATGACGCAAGCGGGATTGGCGCCGGGCGCCATCGGGCCGGTGGTCACGGACTTCCCCATCTGGTGGGCGGAGGCGGAGCGTTCTCCCGCGCTGGCCTTGCCCGACGAGCCGCCGGGGAGCGTCATCGGCCTGACACTCGCCTTTCCAGGCACGCAGTACCTGGTGCTTGGCTCGGACCCACGCGGCCTCTGG
>VBEC01000030.1 GCA_005883615.1 Chloroflexota bacterium
CTTGCGCCCGCCGTTGAGGATGCGCGCCGGCTCGTGGCCGAAGAGCTTCAACTGCCAGTACGCCCAGGCGGCGAACCAGTTGTTGTTGTCGCCGTACAGCACGATCTCGGTGGCGGGCCCGATGCCCGAGCGGGACAGGAGCGCGCTGAAGTCGGCGCGGCTCGCGATGTCGCGCCGGATGCCGTCCGCCAGCTGGCTCGTCCAGTTCCAGGCCACCGCGCCCGGCAGGTGGCTCTGCTCGTAGGCCGTCGTGTCGACGTCGACCTCCACGAAGCGGACCGCCGGATCGTCGAGATGGGCCTTCGCCCACTCGGCGTCGACGAGGGTGTCGGTTGCATAGCCGGGGACGCTCATCAGCGGTGCTCCTGTTCGTGCTTGTCCGTGTCGTGCTTGTCCTGCTCGTACGTGCGGGCGTGTGCGCAGCGCGAGCATTGATGCCGGGATTCGGTCATCGGCTCACTCCTCCCCGGAGGCTCGGTCCCGCCGCGCGAACGCGCTCAGGCGCTCCCGGCAGGCGGCCGCCTGACGCTCGGCCTGTCGGACGATCCACGGATCGACTCGGCTGGAGTCCTCGATCGTGACCGTCGGTCCGTATTCGCCTTCCTCCAGGACGATCCCAGTGGAGTTCCGGTAGTCGGCCATCCAGTTCGCCTGCAGTTGAAGCAGGGTGGGCAGCAAGGCCGAGCGCTCGAAGATCCAATCGAGATATGTCGCGTTGAGCTGTGCGATCAGGTCGTCCAGACGGATGCGCCTGCCTCGTTCGATACGCGCGAGCAGATGCACCACGCGGAGGCCCGTAAATGGGTCGCCCGGTTCGGCGAGCGTCGGTGGCTGGATATTCGGGTCGGGCAGGCCCTCCGGGGCCGGTCGAAGGCCGCGGAGTCCCGGCGCTGTCGTCTGGCCAGCGGTCACGTCGACAGTCATCTCCGACGGGGGTTCCTTGGGACCGCGCGAGGATAGCACTGCGCGCCATGCGCCTCCGCCGCACGCAGTCCGAGAATCGGGGCAGGAGGAACATCGGGATTAAGATCCGCAAATGATCCCCGGCGAGGCAGCACGCGCCGCAAACCGCGCCCGCTTCGCCCGCCTGGTCGCGCGCCCCGAGTCGGAGATCGACCTGGCGCTCGGAGCGCTGATGATCGCCGCCGAAGGCCGGCCAGACCTCGACTTCGATCCCACGGTCGCGGCGCTCGACGTCCTCGCGGACCGCGTCCGCCTGCGGCTGGACCGGGGCGACCCGACCGACGTCGAGCTCGCGCGGCTGCATGACGTCCTCTACCGGGAGTGGGGCTTTCGGGCCCCAAATTCGGCCGAATACCACGACATCGGGAACAGCCAGCTCGACCGGGTGGTGGATCGCCGGGTTGGCCTGCCGATCACGCTGGCGATCGTGGAGCTCGAAGTGGCCTGGCGGCTTGGCCTGCCGCTCCACGGCATCGGCCTGCCGGGACACTTCATCGTCGGGACGCCCGACGGCAACCTGATCGACCCGGCTGGCGGTGGTCGCCAGCTCACGCGCGACGACTGCCAGGCGCTCCTCCGCCACTCCCTCGGCGAGCGCGTCCTCTTCCACTTCGGCATGCTGCGGCCCGTCGGCCGCCGCGAGATTCTCGCCCGCGTCCTTCGCAACTTGCGAAGCGTCCATCTGGCCAAACGTGACTGGCCGGCCGCATTGGCAGTGGTCGAGTTGCTGGAGGTCATCGAGCCGACCGACCCCGAACACTCCCGCGACCGCGGCCTGCTCCTTGGGCGGATGGGCCGCTTCACCGATGCGCTGGCGCTGCTGCGACGCTATCTCGACGAGCGACCCGATGGCAGCGACGCGTCCGACGTCCGGCAGGTCATCGGCATTTTCCGCGGCCGCCGAAACTGACGCCGGCCGTCCCGCGTGGTCAGCCGGAAGGCATCTCGGACGGACCTGGCAAGATCTCGCCTGACGCGGCGCTGGGGGTCGTGGGCCCTCGACGGTTGAGTCGCCGCCGGCCGATCTCCGTCAGGTAGCCGACCCCGATCAGCGCGGCGCCCTCGAGCAGGAGGGCGAGGCCCATGCCCGATTCGGGCGCCACGTACGCCCCGTTGAGGTCGCTGAATGCGATCAGCACAGCCAGGCCTGCCGGGTAGATATATGCACCCGCCTGCCGCGTGAAGGCAAGCCAGGCCAGGATGGTGGCGACGAGCAGCAGGACGACCTCGCCCAGGATCGGCTCCATCGGCCGACCAAAGCCGCCGCCCACGCCGCTCAGAACCGCGATTGCGGCTCCGATGGTCAGCGTCATGCCGCCGGCGAAGCGTGTCACGGCCAGGCGCCTTCGCGCCGCAGGATCGACGCGAGCGGCCTCTACCCGAGCCAGGAGGCCCATGGCAACCGTGGCCACGACCGTGCCAGCCAGCGTCACGAACATCCAGGTGATCGCATACGGGTCCCCGTTGGGCACGCCGGCGTCCGTGAAGCTCGGGGGCCCTGTGATGAGACGCGCAACTCGGTCGACGCCCGTGGCCGTGAGAGTGGCGATCGCCCCGAGGACGCCAAGCTGGGT
Source organism: Chloroflexota bacterium (assembly GCA_005883615.1). Classification (GTDB taxonomy): domain Bacteria; phylum Chloroflexota; class Limnocylindria; order Limnocylindrales; family CSP1-4; genus CF-16. The sequence goes on from VBEC01000030.1 coordinate 2,538, forward strand.
CGGCAGAGAGGCCAGGTAACGCCGGAAGGCGAGTGCCGCGAGCAGCCACGCCACGGAGCCAAACAGCCAGCGATAGGCCGACAACCCTGACTCCGAGCTCGCCGAGGCGCCGAGGAGTAGCCCGGCGATGAACGGCACGGCGAACAGCACATGGATACCGCTCAACAGCAGCCAGAACCCGGCGGACCGTCCAACCTTGCCGGTGCGCCGGCCCAGGACGAGACCCAGGCTCGCGAAGACGACGGCAGGTACGGCCAGGCCGAAGGCCCAGGTCCCATCGGCGCTGGCCTGCCCGACTGCGGCCTGATTGATGAACCAGTACCAGGCGCCGAGCAAGAAGAAGCTGCCCAGGTAGGCGAATGCCTCTCCAAGATCGAGGTCAAGGCCCAGGCTCGACAGGCCCGCCGAAGCACTGGCTCGAGGAAGCTCGGTTGCCGTCGCGGGCTCACTGGGACTGTTCGCCTCGAGTGCACGGAGGCGGTCCGCAGTCGGGGCATCGAGAATGCCGCTCTCCTGCCACGCGGCTATCCGATCCAGGATTCGTTGGTCAGGCATTGCACACCTCTCTCGCGGCTGTCCTCGCAATGACGTCCGCGACCGCTGGGTGTTACACGCTACGCTCGGGCCGCAAGTCGTCCCGGGCGAGCGGATGTCGTTCGCGAGCGGGGGCCGTACGAGCGCACAGGCTCGACTTGCCGCATGCTCCCGGGGACCCGGAGCACCCGCCAGCCGTCCAACCCGCGCGCATTTCCGGAGGATCCGATGGAGCCACGCGAACCCGACCTGGGGCCGGTCGAAGATTCAGCCACGGACCTCCCGCCGCCGCACCGGCCGGATGACACCGCCGGCGGAGTCGAAAACACATGGGGCGCCGAGCCCTACGTTCTGTCCACCAGGCGTCCCCGGCTTCCACGCAGATCGGGCCCCGTCGTGGCGGGTGCAGTCGCCCTGGTGATGGCCTTCGGGGGCGGAATCGCCCTCGGCCGTTCGGATCTGCTGCCGTCAAGCGACCGACCCGCCCAATTCGCCACGCTCAACGAGGCCTACCGCGACCTCCAGGATCGCTATGTCGACCCCAAGGCGCTCGACCCCCAGACGCTCACGTACGGCGCGATCCGGGGTCTCGTGGATAGCGTCGGCGACACCGGCCACACGACATTCCTCAGCCCGAAGGAGCTGGCGGCGCAGAAGAGCTCGCTGAGCGGCTCGGTCACCGGGATCGGCGTCCGGTTGTCGGTCGTTGGCGGGATCTCCGTGATCCAGTCGGTCATTCCTCAGGGACCAGCGTCGAAAGCCGGGCTGCGCAGCGGCGACACGATCGTGGCCGTCGACGGGACGCTCCTGGCCGGCAAGAACATCGATGACATCAGCAGCCTCATCCGGGGCCAGCCAGGAACGACCGTGCACATTCGTGTCGGCCGGGCCGGCGTGCAGGCGCCCCTCGATTTCACCATCACGCGGGCAAAGGTCGACGTGCCGGCGGTCAGCTGGGCAATGGTTCCCGGCACGACGGTTGCCGACATCTTCCTCGAGGAGTTCTCGCAGGGCGCGACCGACCAGCTCAAGCAAGCAATCGACTCCGCGCGCCAGGCCGGTGCCGTCGCCCTGATCCTCGACCTCCGCCAGAATCCGGGCGGCCTCGCTGACGAGGCGGTTGGGGTCACGAGCCAGTTCCTGAAGGCAGGCGCCGTGTACCAGGAGCGCGACCGGACCGGCAAGACCACCACGGTCGACGTCCGAAGCGGCGGCATCGCCCCGGATACGAAGCTTGCCGTCCTGGTAGACAACGGGACCGCCAGCTCTTCAGAGATCGTGGCCGGGGCACTCCAGGATGCGCAGCGAGCCACGATCGTCGGCGAGGGGACGTTCGGGACCGGGACAGTCCTCCAGGAAGTCGACCTATCTGACGGCTCGGCACTCCTGATCGGCGTCGTCGAGTGGCTGACCCGGGACGGCCGCCAGATCTGGCATGCGGGTATCTCGCCCGACAAGGAGGTTGCCCTGTCCGCTTCCGGACGCCTCGTCGTCCCCGACGAGCTGGCAAACCTGGGCTGGTCGGGAATCCAGACGAGCGATGCTCAGCTCGCTGCGACGGTCCGCGCCCTCGGGCAGGGCGGCTGATCGAGCAGTCAGACCGCGACGGCTTGCAGCTCCGCCGTTCGAAGTGTGCGCGACAGAGAGAACACCAGGCTTGCCGCGATCGTGGCCACGCCCATAGCTGCGAGCGTCACCCCACCTCCGGCCGCGTCGAGCAGGACGCCGCCCACCAGCATGCCGATTGGCTGCAATCCGAGCGAGACCATGCGCGCAGTGCTGCCGACGCGGCCGAGGAGCTCGTCCGGTGTGACCATGGCCCGCAGGGTGATGTAGCCGATCAGGACCAGGGCGTTCGAGGCGCCGGCCAGGAATGAGACCAGGGCGAGGAGCGGCAGGTCCGTGAGCTGGCCGAACGCGAATATTCCCAGACCGGTCATGATGTTCGCAGCGATGAGCACGCGACCGATGCCGACGTTTTTCGTCACCCGGGCGCCGGCGATCGCCCCGGTGAAGTAGCCGAGAGCCTCGGCGGCGATGACCAGGCCGAGCGCGGTTGAAGGCAGTCCCCGATCCTTGGTTACGTAGTAGGTCACGGCCGGGATCAAGGCGGCGGTGGCGATCGAGACCCAGCTCCAGTAGGCCACGGCCGCCCGAAGGATCTGGTGGCGCGCCACGAAAGCGATCCCCTCGACGACCTCGTGGACGAGATTCCGCTGATCGTCTTCGCCTCGGTCGGCCCTGAGCGAGCGAGAGATCGCCGAGATCGCGGCGGCCGAGGCGAGGAATGAGGCCGCGTCGACGGCGAGTGTCGGGCCGGGGCCGATGAGGGTTGCCAGGAAGCCCGCGGCTCCTGGGCCGATGATGAACCCGAAGCTGAACGCGGCCTCCATGAACGAGTTTGCCGGTCCGATCTGCTCGCGTCCGACGAGGTTCGGGACGGCGCCTGTGTAGGCGGCCATGAACACGACCCGCAGGGTGCTGATCGGGAAGGTCACCAGCAGGATCACGCCCATGGTGGGCAGTCCGAGCAACATCGAAAGCGGGATGAGCGCGGTGAGAGCTGCTCGCCCGATGTCGGCGTAGAGCATCATCCGGCGCCGATCCCAGCGGTCCGCAAGTGCACCCGCGACCAAGCCAAAGACCAGGTCCGGCAACATTTGCAGCACGCCGACGACGCCCATCGCCAGTCCCGAGCCCGTCAAGGCGAGGACGAGCAGCGGCAGGGCGGTCAGCGTGACAGCGTCTCCCGTCGCTGAGACTGCCTCGCCGACGAGGAAAACGCGGAAGTCGCGGAGACTCCAAAGGTGTCGAAGCATCGCGGGCGGCGCGGCCGGAACTTCCTCGAGCGCCCCGCGATCCGCTCGCCGGCCGCCGTCACGCGAAACGTGGACGAGCGGATTCGGTGCAGCGGCCTCGAGGGCCGGCTGCGGCCCGCGGCCCTGGGCGTGTTCGACCGTTTGGGGCTCGGTCGGATCGGTTCCCGGCGGGGCTTCGGTGTGCATCACCCGCCAGTTTCAGGCATTCGCGAACGCTTCACAGTGCTGCGCCTGCTGCACGGACGTTGGCGCGACCGAACCGGAAAGAGACGGGTCGCCGCGGGATTGCACCAGATCAATCCGGGTGCCGGGGTGGCTGGGCGCCGTCCGTAAGGGCACTCGCCCACGATTGGGACGAACCCGGAAACCTGCTCGCGAAGATGCTTGGATATCGGCCAATGAGGGATCGATTGGCGACCGTCGCCCGGACGATCCAGCACCCGCCGACCCAATACTCGTCCTCCAGTCCGCCGGCGACCTCTTCAGCCTGAGCGAGTTTCCACGAGAACGAGCGACTTGCCGCGCCGATGTCGCCGAAGCTGTTCCAGGCTTCGCAGACGACCATCAGCCGGCGCCGGTCATCGCGCAAAAAGATGTCGACCGAATGTCGAGACAGTCCCGGGCGAACGGGAAGCTCGAACGTCCCCACGAAACGCGCGGCAGTCGCAAGCCGGAGGACGAGCTCCTGTATCGCGAGATGGCCAGCGTCGAATGGATCCGCGGCCGGGTCGCGGCGGGCATCGATGATCAGAGGGCGGCCGAGAGCGAGGAAAACCTCCTGCCAGGCATTTAGGCTGTAGCCGCTTCCGTTCCCAGTTTCGACTTCGCTGACTGCCGATTGGCTCAGTCCGACGCGGTCACCCAGCTCCTTCTGTGTCATGCCACGGCGCTTCCGCGAGGCGCGAATCTCACCGCCCAGCTTGGCGACTTGCTCGAGGGTTCCGGCGTCGGGCTTCGGCGGCCAGCTCGGGGTGCTTTCGACGTGCCATATCGACGTGAGTGTTGCAGGAGGCACTTTCGCGGCGCTTAGCTGCGAGACCGGGAGTCGACCTCTTCCGCAAGCCGGGCCTAACGGCCTTCCGGGAGGTGCTCTACCCGTGGCACAGGTAGCGCGGTGTTACGGGCTCGATCCGCACTTCTCTCCGTTCCGAACAGAGGCTCTATTGACCGACGCTGTGCTCAGTCGATCAGTCAGGGCGATACCGCAGCGCCGAGAGGAGGGACGCCAGGCAGAATCGTTGGTCGCAGGCTGGATCGAGCTAGAGGAGCTCTCCGTGGGCTGAGGCGGTCGGTTCGCCGTCGCGAGGCCGAGGCTCCTCACCGGGACCGTAGTCCGTCTTTGGCTCGGTCTGCGTCGTGCCGTTCGAGCGACCCTCGAGCACGGGCAAGGGGGCGCCCGCCTTGCCTTCGATGGCACCCACGCCGAAGGGCACCCACTTGGCCGGATCCTGGAGTCGATGCCGCTCGGTGTTGCCGCGCGTGTGGACATCGTTGAAGTCACGCGGCTCGATCCACATACGCTCGCCCTCGAGCAGACCCAGCACTCCCGACTGGCCGGGTTCCGGGCGCTCGTCGCGGCAGTACCGACAGGCGCGCTCGTCGTGGCGCTCGTACGTCTCGGGCTCCTCGTAGGTCGTGATGTATCCCTCGTAATTTCGGAGCACGACCTTGTGGTCGGAGTAGCTGATCAGGTAATTGGGCATGACCGGGATTTTGCCGCCTCCTCCGGGCGCGTCGATCACGTAGGTCGGCACGGCATAGCCGGACGTGTGGCCGCGCAGCCCCTCCATGATCTCGAGGCCTTTGCCGACCGGAGTCCGGAAATGCCCTGAGCCCTCGACCAGGTCGCACTGGTAGAGGTAGTACGGCCGGATCCGGTTCGCGACCAGCTTGTGCACGAGCGCGCGCTGGATGTGGACGCAGTCGTTGACCCCCGCCAGCAACACGGACTGATTCCCGATCGGGATGCCCGCCCGGGCGAGCTTGTCGACCGCCCGGCTGACCTCGGGCGTGATCTCGTCGGGGTGATTGAAATGGAGATTGATCCAGACCGGGTGATAGCGCTGGAGCATCTCGCACAGCTCGTCATCGACGCGCTGGGGCATGAAGACCGGAACGCGGGAGCCGATCCGGATGATTTCGATGTGGGGGATCTCCCGGATGCCGCGGATGATCGTTTCGAGGAGCTTGGGCGCGAGCGTCAGGCCGTCACCGCCGCTGATCAGGACGTCGCGCACCTGCGGGGTCCTTCGGAGGTAGTCGAGCTGGGCCTCGTGCTCCCTGCGGTTGAAGTTCTGAGTCGGGTCGCCGACGATCCGGCTCCGCGTGCAGTACCGGCAATAGCTGGCGCACTGGGTGGTGACGAGCATCAGGACGCGGTCGGGGTAGCGGTGGACCAGGCCGGGGACGGGGGAGTGGCGGTCCTCCGCGAGGGAGTCCTCCATCATCCCGGTGAATGCCTGCGCCTCGCGACCTGTGGGGATGACCTGGCGCCGGATCGGGTCGTTCGGATCCCGCGGGTCGATCAGGCTGATGAAGTAGGGCGTGATGTCGACCCGGAACTTGTCGGGCGCGCCCAGGCCCTCGCGCTCGTCGTCCGTGAGCTCCAGGATCTCGGCGACTTCCTCGAGGTCGTTGACGCGGTTCGACAGCTGCCAGCGCCAGTCGTTCCATTTGTCGTCGGGGACGTCCAGCCACTTGGAAGCCCGGCGGCTGACTGCAGGCCGGCCGTCCGGCCCGAGCGATCTTGCCGGATCGCGCAGGTTGAGGAAGGGAGCGTCCCTGTCTACGGCCGCCTCGGATAACGCCCGCTGATGCGCGACTGCCGCCTTGATCTCCCGGGCATCCAACGCTGGCTTTCTCCCTGGCTTTCGACTTCGCTCGTGCTCGAAGCCCGCGTCCCGACGCATAAAGTCTATGCAGGCTGGAAGTTTCGGGATGATAGCGGCCGCAAGGTCGGGCGGTCCAGCGTCCGGAGGTACTGGCCCACGGATTTGCTCTCCGGCGTGTGGCGGCGTCCCGAGAGCTGTCTCCCTGCAATACGATCATGCGGGGATCGTTGGCCGCTGGCGAGGCCGCCCGGATGGGTCAACCCGCCCACATTCGGCCGCGAAGTAGCCGCCGGAGGCTAATCGGCCAAGTCAAACAGCCGCGGTCAGCATGGCAAACGGCGACAGACCTGGCGAACGATCCCCCGGTGGTCGTAGTTCAAGGAAGTGACGCGTGGGCTCCCGGCCTCCGCGCTTGCGGCCCGCGAGCCGCCTCTGGCCTACTCTCCGATGACCGACCAGAGGAAGCCCATCATGATGAAAAAGCCGACGAACAGCGAGATCAACGCGAATCCGCCGTAAGGCGAGTCGGCGCCCTGGTGCGGCACGAGCAGCCCGAGAACCAAGCCGGACACGACGGCCCACAGGATGAACAGGAAGCCGAAGAGGACCTTGCCGTTCGGGCTGGTGAGGGCTCGTATCCAACCGCTGGGTCGCCCCTCGGCCGACATCGCCGCTCTCAGGAAGATCACCAGCATCAGGCCAGCAGCACCGATCGAAATCGCGAACTGGATTGGCTGCTGGAACGGGATGGTGAAGAGCTGCACCCGAGTCTCCGAAATGGTCGCCTCGCGACCGCTGACGGCCGCCGACGAGTCAGGTGGCTCGACGCCGCCATGCTAGCAGAGTAGGCAGCAAAAACAGCCTTCGGAGCGGCGCCCGGATCCCGGGCCACCCCCGCCTTGGCGGGACATTCGCAAGCTATGTCGCGACGATCGGCACCCGGTGGTAGCCCGTGGCTCCCGACGGCAGAGGCGGACGCGGCTCTGCGTCCTGCACGTTCCCCTGTCCGTCTGTCGCTCTCACGGCCAGCGTGGCAGCGCCCACTCGTGGAACCGCGACCGAGAGTGCCCGCCAGCGGACCCATGTCAGGGCACTGATCGCCGGATCGCCAGTTTCCAGTTCGGCTGCCTGCCAGGTCTGCCCGTCGTCTGCGGACACTTCGACTCGTGAGATGCCTCGATCCCCCGCGTTCGCGATGCCATACATCGCGAACGGCAGGTTTGCGCGCACCTGGTCCTGATCCCCCGGCTGATCGATCCGGCTGTAGACCCGCACGGCTGCGGTCTTGTCCCAGCCGCGCTGCTCCCAGTAGCCGTCCTCGTCGTGGTCGGCCAGCTCGATACCCGTGAGGAACTTGGGCTGCTTCATGCCGTAACGGCCCGCGATGATCACCCGAAGCGGGGCGCCGTGCTCGGGTCGGAGGAGGGTCCCCGCAGGCCCCATCTCGTAGGCGAGCCAGGTGCGCGGGTCCCGCGCCACCGCGAGCGGGAGCGACTCCGTGTAACCGTCGGCCGCACGCCAGAGGACGAATGTGGCCGAAGGCCGAACTCCAGCCGCCGTGAGCACATCGACGACTCGAACCCCGGCGAACCGCTGATTGCCGATCAGCTGGTCGTACGTCGTCACCCGGCTGCTGATGCACTGAAACGTTCGGTAGCCCTCGACGGCCGGCATGGCACGGATCTGGTCCAGCGACAGGGACAGCGGGCGATCGACGAGACCGGAGACCTGCAGACGCCAGGCGCTCACGTCCACCGCCAGCGGAAACACGTCCTTTGCGACCACATAGAAGTGGTCGAGCGGCGTGATCGCGGGCGTCGGACCGAAGCCATCCGACGGGCTGGCTCCGCGGGCGACCTGGTTCGTCGAGCCTGCCGCGATGACGCGCGCCGCCACGGTCAGTCCCGATCCCCCCAGCGCCCCGAACCCGAGGATCGCCACGGCCCGACCGAGGAAGGCCCTTCGGCCGAAGAGACCGGAGCGGGCCGGGCTGGTCTCGGCGTCGACGCGAGCGGCGGTCGGCCTACGAACCCGAGCCGTGAGCATCACTCCGAAGGCCACGCAACCGATCGCGAGCGGCGCGTGCAACGGCAGGACCGGTCCTCGGAAGTCCGATCCGAACAGGCCCACCTGGAAGACGGGCAGCACCACGACTTCGGCCAGCAGGAACGTCAGGCCGGAGACGAACACGGTTTCGTAGATGGGCCCACCCATGCCCAGCCCGGCATAGCGAGCCAGCAGCCAGCCGGTCAGCGCGCCGGCGCCCAGCACTCCTGCGCAGACGCCCACGAAGAGCAGCCCCTTCGCGTACGGCCCGAACGTGCCGATACCGAGATCGAGCAAACCCGTCGGGAAGTACTTGGTGACCCCGTTGTGGACGGCCTCGAGGAAGCCATCAGCGTTCAGGACGAGGGGCGCGAGAAGCAGCACGAGCAGCGTCACTGACGCGGCCAGCAGGCCGGCGCGCGCCGCGCGGCCCGGCGCGATCACGACGTGGTCCCCGCAGTACTGCCCATCTTGCCTGGATGATCGCTGCCGGCCATGACGTGCCAATGACGGGTCGATAGGGTGCCGCCGGCCCGAGCGTGCGGAGCCGATAGGATGGACCCTGCCGTGTCCTCATGCACTTTCGGCATCGTAGGCCGCCCGTTGCGCCGGTGACGCCGTTCGAGCGACTGGGCGCGTTCGTGTACCGGCGTCGGTGGTGGGTGATCGCTGCCTGGGCGGCCGTCCTGCTCGCAGCAGTGCCATTCGCGCCCCGCGCCGGGGATCCCCTCCAGGCTGGCGGTTTTACGCTCGACGACCTCGAATCGGCGAGGACCAGGGCAGTCCTGGCTCGCGAACTTGGCGAGACGCCCTCCGCGCTCGCGGTCGTGTACCACAGCGACGAGCTGGCCGCCGGCAGCCAGGGGTTCGAGGCAGCCGCGGCGTCGGCCATCGCGAACGTGCCCTCGGCACGCCACGTTGCGGGAGTGGTGTCACACGTGCTGGCGCCGCGCCAGGTCTCGGCCGATGGTCACACGGCCTACGACATCGTCCAGCTCGACCTCTCGCCGGACGACTCCCCGGAGAGCCTGCCATTCGTCAGAGCTGCATTGGGACCTGCGCCCGGACTCGAAGTCTCGTTGGCCGGCGGCCCGGCCTTCTACGGCGACGTCCAGACTCTCTCCGAATCGGATCTCCGCCGCTCCGAGTTGATCTCCCTTCCGCTGGCCGGACTGGCGCTCCTGTTCGTGTTCGGCTCGGTGGTTGCTGCCGGCGTGACACTCGCGGTCGGCGGCGCCGCGGTGGTCGTCGCCCTGGCAATCGTGTTCCTCGTCGCCTCGCTCACGCCGATGAGCATCTTCGTCCTGAATCTCGCAACGCTCCTGGGGTTGGGCCTTGGCGTGGACTACTCGCTCCTGATGACCAGTCGTTTCAGGGAGGAGCTGGCGAGCCGCGAGGGCGAGCCCATTGATTCCGCCGTGGAGGCTGCTGTGCGCCGGACTGTCGCCACGGCCGGGCGAGCGGTGTTCTTCTCGGGCGTCACGGTGCTGCTCGGGCTCGCCGGCCTGGTCCTGTTCGAGTTCATGGTGCTGCGGTCCGTGGGGATCGCCGGTGCCATCGTCGTGGCCCTGGCGATCTCATCCGCGCTCACCCTCCTGCCGGCGTTGCTGTCCGTCCTCGGGCCGCGCCTCGACGCGTTCGCGGTACGCCGGGTGAGACCCGGAACCGGCACCGATGGTCGCTGGGCGCGCCTGGCCCACTGGGTGATGGACCGACCGGTCGCCGTGCTTGTCCCGACCCTGGCCATCCTGCTTCTCCTGGGCGTCCCATTCCTGCACGTCCGGTTCAACGCGCCGGACGCTACGATCCTGCCCGCCGGCGTGCCGTCGCGCGCTTCTTACGATCTGCTCGCAAGCACGTTCGGCGAGGGCGAGTTCGCACCGCTCGAGCTGGCCATCCGCACGACCGGCCCGGCCACTTCGCCCGCGAATCTCGAGCGGCTGTACGACTACTCGCGCCGTCTCGCAGCAGACCACCGTGTCACGAGGGTCGAGAGCCTCGTCGACGTCGACCCCCGCGTGACGCTCGCCCAGTACCAGTTGATCTATGCGAATGCCGGTGGGCCGCGAGATCGTTACGCGGCGATCCGTCTCGAGGCGACGACACGCGGAGACCTGACCGCGTTCACGCTCTTCACGCCGTACGGCCCGAATCGCGACGAAGCGCGAGACCTCATCCGCGATCTCCGCGCCTCCTCCGGACTGCTGGCACCTCCGCCCGGCATGACCGTCGGCGTCACCGGCGGTGCGGCTGACGTCGTCGACGTCGTCTCGCGCATCGGCGCGGACCTCCCGCGCACCGGGCTCTTCATTCTCGTCACCACCTACCTCGTTCTGTTCCTGCTCCTGCGGTCCGTCGTGCTGCCTCTCAAGGCACTGGTCATGAACAGCCTCTCCATCCTGGCCAGCTTCGGAGCTCTCGTGTGGATTTTCCAGGACGGGAACCTCTCGAGCGTGCTCGGATTTCAGCCCCTGGGCTTCGTGGAAACGACCCAGCCGGTGATCCTCTTCTGCGTCCTGTTCGGCCTGTCGATGGACTACGAGGTCTTCCTGCTGACCCGCATGAAGGAGGTCTGGGAGCGGACCGGGGACAACCGGCTGGCGGTCGCATCGGGGCTCGAACGAAGCGGGCGGATCGTGACCTCCGCGGCGCTGATCGTCGTCCTGGTCGCGGGCTCGTTCGCCCTCGCCGACATCGTGCTCATCAAGGCGCTCGGGCTTGGGATGGCGCTCGCGGTTGCGCTCGATGCCAGCGTCGTTCGGGCCCTGCTTGTGCCGGCGACGATGCGCCTGCTGGGCCGCTGGAACTGGTGGCTCCCGAGGCGGTTGGAGAGCGTTCTGGAATCAGGTGCTCGCAACGCCGGAGACCCCACCGCCCGAGTGGTCGGTCATGAGTAGGTCCCGGTCGCCCTGGTTCGGCTCTCGGCCGCCCTCGTTCGCTTCGCGGCCGCCCTCGTCCAGGTCGCGTTCGGGCTCGTCCTGGCCGCTGCTGCTGGTGGCGTTGGCCCTCGCCGGCTGCTCAGGGGGCGGGCCGACCCTGGCGAATCGGCCGGTCGTCCGTCCGGAGCCCCCTCCGAGCCCTTCGCAGAGCCCTGCTCCTCACGATCCACTGCCGATCACCTTTCCTCGTGACGACGGTCCGCATCATCGGCTCACGGAGTGGTGGTACTACACGGGACATCTCGTCGCGGACGATGGCCGGCGTTTCGGCTTCGAGTTCGTGGTCTTCCGCGCCGAGCGCGGAGGCTTTCCACTGGGGTGGGCATCGCACGTCGCCCTCACCGACGAGGGTGCGGGACGCTTCCACTACGCCCAGCGCAACGAGGTGGGGCCGCAGGTCGACCATTCGCCGACCACTGCTGGCTCGCCGGATGGTTTCGCGCTGACGTTGTCCGCCGTGCCGGGCGCACTCGCGTCACCCGGCCCCGCGACGGCTCTGCCGCCGCCATCCGACGCGACGCCCTGGTCCATGGCCGGCACACAGGAAGGCGGCCGACTCATCGCATCGGCGTCTGCGGGCGAGGTCGCGAACGGCCAGGGTGCGTTCGGCCTCGACCTGTCGCTGGGATCGGGGCCGGTCGTGCTGCAGCACCAGTACGGCTTTGTGGATTTCGGGGCCGGCGGCGGCTCGTACTACTACTCACGCCCCCGACAGCCCGTGGTTCGAGGGACGGTGACCGTGGGCGGCCAGGCCGTGTCGGTCCGCGGCACGGCGTGGTTCGACCACGAGTGGGGCGACTTCGTCTCCATCGGCGGCGGGTGGCAGTGGTTCGCAATCAATCTGAGTGACGGCCGCTCGATCACGCTATGGCTAGTCCGCGACGCCACCGGCAGCCCCGTTCTGGCGTACGGCACCCTCGGTGCCGCCAGCACTGTTCACCTGACGCAAGCCGACTTCGAGGTCGCCGCCACCGGCAACTGGCGAAGCCCGCACACCCGAGCCGACTACCCGGCCGGCTGGCGCGTTGCAATCTCACAGGCCAACCTGCTTCTGGACCTGGTGCCGACGTTGCCCGACCAGGAGCTCGATGCGCGCTCGACGACGGGCGAGGTCTACTGGGAAGGCTCGCAGCGGGTGACCGTTCGATCGAGCTCGGGTGTGGCGATTCCCTCGCTTTCCGGCGAGGCGTACGTCGAGCTGACCGGCTACGCGCCCGCAGGGGGCTGAGCTCCCGTCTCGGTCAGGGTGCCAAGCGCGCCCCTTCGTCCCTCGATTCCCAGCACGGCTGGCCCGACCACGAACCGTGCCAGGAGATAGATCGCGAAGCTGAGCGAGGTGACGAACACGCTCACCGGCGCGTTCGAAACCAGCGACAGGAAGATCCCGCCGATCACGCAGGCAAGCGCGATCAGGACGCTCAGGAGCGCTGCCCGGCCCGGCCGCACCGTCAGCCGTTCCGCGGTGGCGCCCGGGGTGATGAGAAGCGTCAGGATGAGCAGCACGCCGACAACCTGAACCGCTTCGGCGACGGCCGCCGCCATGATCAGCAGGAAGACGATCGTGAGCGTGCGAACCGGCACACCGCGGGCTTCGGCGACCTCCGGGTCCACCGTTGCGAACGTGAGAGGCCGGTACACGACGGCGAGCACAGCAAGGGTCACGGCCCCAATGGCGAGCAGAAGGAGGACGTCGCCCCGCGTCACCCCCGTGATCGTTCCGAACAGGATGGCGAATGCCTCGGTCGCATAGCGCGGATACAGGGTAAGGAAGAGGACGCCGAGCCCGAGCCCGAAGGCCATGACCACTCCGACGACGGCGTCGCGCTCGCGCACCCGAACGCCGAGGGCGCCGATGAACAGCGCCGTGACGGTCGTCCCGGCCAGGAGGCCGACCACTGGCGAGATCCCGAAGAGGATGGCCCCAGCGGACCCGGTAAACCCCAGCTCGGCCAGGGCGTGGACCGCAAAGGCCATGTTGCGGGCGACCACGAAGCGGCTCACCACGCCGGACACGATCGCGATCACCACGCCGGCGGCGATCGCGTTCTGCACGAAGTCGTAAGCGAGCAGCCGGACGGCCTGGTCGAGCATCAATGAGCCTCGGGGCCCATGCCCGTGCCCTTGCCCGCGGCGGCTGCCGCCGTGGCGGTGGCGGTGTGGTCGATGGGCGGGAGGTGATGCGGCTCGCCGAGGTCGAATCCGGCGCCGGTCGAGTCGCCCACTACCAGGATCCGGTCGTGGACCCTGAGGACGTCGACGTGCGACCCATACAGCTCCGACAACCGATCCGATGTCAGAACCTCGTCCGGCGTGCCGGCCGCCCAGCGTCCGTTCACCACGAAAAGCACGCGATCGACCAGATGCAGGACGGGGTTGACGTCATGGGTCACGAACAGCACTGATCGCGAAGTGCCACGCAGCGAGCGCCCGATCAGCTCGGTGATCTCCTGCTGATGGTGGAGGTCCAGGTTGGCCAGCGGCTCGTCGCACAGAAGGATCTGCGGATCGTCGACCAGTGCCTGCGCGATCCGAAGTCGCTGTTGCTCACCGCCCGACAGCCGGCCGATCGGAGCGTCGGCATACGCGCCCGCCTCGACGCCTTCGATGGCGGCATCGACGCGCATTCGCGCCGCCACATTGGGTCGCCCGATCCCCCAGCGATGGCCGTCAAGACCCAGCTGCACGAGATCGCGGCCCCTCAACGGCAAGTCGCGGTCGAACGACTGGTGCTGCGGGACGTAGCCGATCTCGGGGTTGCCTCGACGCGGCGGACGTCCAAGGACATCCGCCGTTCCCGCGGAGAGGGCGGCAAGGCCAAGGATGACCCGCAGCAGCGACGTTTTGCCGGACCCGTTGGGGCCAAGGATGGCCACGAACGTACCCGGTTCGACCGCCAGCGATAGGTCTCTCCAGACCGTCCGGCCGTCATACGCCAGCGTCGCGTTCGTGAAGCGCAGGGCGGCGTCCGCCAACTCGGTCACGCTCCCTTCAGCAGAGCCTGCTCCAGCTCATCGAGCTGGGCGACCTGCCAATCCTGAAAGTGCTGGTATGTACTGGGGATCGTCTCCGCGACGCCGACGATCGGGACACCGTTGGTTTGCGCGAGATCGTGGATCTGCTGGGTGATCGGCGACTGGACCTGGCTGTTGTAAAGAAGCACTTTCACCAGATGCATCGTGAACAGGTCGCGCTCCGCCGCGACGTCGGCCGGTCCCGGATCGATGCCCTCCTCGACGGCTTTCATGAAACCTGGCGGACTCTTCACCACCAGCCCGATCGTGTCGGTGAGGTAGCCGGCCACGTCCTCCGTGAAGGCAATCGGCGTGCCGGCGAAGCGCGCCTTGAGTGCGGCAACGTTGTCGATGATCGGCTTGAGCCCGGCCAGATAGGCGGCCTTCCGTGCCTCGAAGTAGCCGGAGTTCGGTGGATCGAGCTTCGTCAGGGCGCCCGCGGCCGCCTCGGCGACCTTCGGCATGGTCGCTGGGTCGTACCAGATGTGGACGTTGACGTCCGAGGGCAGTCCGAGTAGCTGCTGGACGTTGATGACCACGCGATCCGGACGGTTGGACGCAGCCAGCAGCTTCTGCATGAACGCGTCGTATCCCAGGCCATTCACGATGACGAGCCGTGAGTCTGCGACGAGGGCTCCGCTCTGCGGGCTGCTCTCGAATGCGTGGGGATCCGCGTTCGGATCGTTGAGCAGGCTGCTCGCAGCCACCCGGGAGCCGCCAACCTGGGCGAGCAGGTCGGCATAGAAATTCTCGGTTCCCAGAACCGGCAGCGGTGGCCCTGAGTCGACGGGTGTCGGCTCGGCCGAGCCAGAGCTGGACGTCGGGCTGGAGGCTGTCGCTGCAGGTGGCCTGGCCGAAAGGGTAGGGCTACCTGCCGGCCCGGCACAGCCCGCAACGAGCAGCAGCCCGAGGAGCAGCGGGGCGCGCAGCGTGCAGCGGGACACGCGGCCGTCGCGCGCTAGGAAGCGCGGCATTCGGGACACAGGCCAAACAGCTCAACGCGATGCGAGTCCACCAGATAGCCGGTCTGGGCTTCGATCTGGCGGGCGACGTCCTCAATTCCGCAATCCTCGACGTCGGTTCCACGACCGCAGCGCTGGCAAACGACATGGTGGTGGTGGGCCGGCTCGCAGACGACGTAGGCGTGCTCGCCGCTGGGGAGGTCGAGTCGCTCCACCAGGCCCAGCTCTTCGAAGACCTCGAGGGCACGGAACACGGTCGCCCGCCCGACGCCCAGCCGCCGCCGTTTCGCCTCGAGGACCAGCTCCGGTGCGGTGAAGTGGCTGTCTCGCTCGGCGACCATTTCCGCGACGGCACGTCTCGGCTCGGTGATCGAGTAGCCCGCCCGATCGAGGGCGGCCGTCCAGGGTTTGGTGTCGACCATGCCGGAAATGATACTGGGTCTCGAATTCGTTGTCGAGACCGAGTCTCAGTTGTGGGCTCGCCTCGCGAACGCCTTGAGCTGCTCTGCCGAGGGCATGCCCTCGCGCGCCCCGGCGATCGTGGTCGACAGGCTGGCCGCCTGGATCGCCCGACGAGCGGCGTCCGGCAAGGTCCGTCCTTCGGCGAGGCCGGCGGCAAGGGCGCCATTGAAGGCATCGCCGGCTCCGGTCGCATCGACCGAGGACACGGCCGGCGCGGGAAGATCGAGGGCTGGCCCATCCACCCGCACGAGCAAACCGCCGGCACGTCCAAGAGTCAGGACGACCGCGAGTCCGACCCCGGCCCCCTCCGCGCTGGTCGCGAGCAGCCCTTCGGCGGCGCGCACCGGGTCGTAGTCCGCCGCGAATGGCCGTCCGGTGCGGTCACCCTCCTCCGTGACCAGTGATGCGAGCTCGGCCCGATTGGGTGTCAACACGTCGCTCATTCCGAAGATGCCGCGATCGAGGCCAGGTGCCGGCGCGGGATTCAGGATCCCCAGTGCTCCAGTCGCGCGCGCCCCGCGCAGCGCTTCTCGCACCGACGGCCGCGGAATCTCGGAGCTGACGAGAAGAACGTCCCCGCGCGCGAGGCGCAACGAGGCAAGAGCCTTCCGAACGTCGGCGGGCTCCAGGGCAGCGTTGGCGCCGGAGGCGACCGAGATGAGATTCTCACCGGCGTCGTCGACGAGGACCAGTGCCACGCCCGTTGGCTGGCCACGGACGGTTCGGAGCGCGGCCACGTCGACCCCTTCGTGCTCGAGCGCGGTTCGGGCCGCGCTGCCGAAGTCGTCGTCGCCGACGGCTCCGACGAATGCGGTCCGGACGCCCAGCCGCGATGCCGCCACGGCCTGGTTGCCGCCCTTCCCGCCGTGGTGCCGCTCGAACGTTCCCCCGATCACTGTTTCGCCCGGGGCAGGCAGCCGGGGAGCCCGCACGACCAGGTCGACGTTGACCGAGCCGACCACGATCACACGGCCGCTCATAGGCAACACCGCTTCAGTCCGCGGCGCGAATCGCGCTATCCGGTGATGTACTCGCCGCCGTCGATGCCGATGACGTTCCCGGTCATGAAGTCGAGGCCCCGCTCCGACAGCGCCACGATCGCGTCCGCAACGTCCTGCGGGGTCGTCATCCGCCCGGACGGGTTTCGGCGGGTCGAGGCCTCGATGATGGCGTCGTGCTCGGGGATCTTCATCAAGGCTGGCGTGACCGTGACGCCGGCGCGTATGGCGTTGACGGTGACGCCGGTCCCTTTGCGGGCCAGCTCCATCGCCAGCTGCCGGCAGTGAGACTCGAGCGCCGCCTTCGCCGCGGAGACCGCGCCGTAGGTCGGCACCATCCGCGTGGATCCTTCAGAGGTCATGGCGTAGACCTTTGAGCCAACCTCGAGAAATCCGCCTCGCAGGAGGTCCTGCACCCAGTAGACGAGGCTGTTGGCCATCACGTCGAGGGTCATTTCCATCTGCTTTCGGCTGATAGCCACCTTGGGATCCTCGGCCAGGAATGGCAGCAGGGTGCCGAACGCGAGCGAGTGCATGACGACCCGGACGTAGGGATGGGCGCCTTCGGCCCTGCGCTCGTCAAATCGCGCGCGAAAAGCCGCCAGCGCCGCAGCCCGCTTCTCGTCGTCCGCCGCGTTCATGTTGGTAAAGAGCGCCTCCGAGCCGGCATCGGCGATCCGCTTCCTGACGTCCTCGACGTGCGTCAGGCCGGCCCGGAAGTCCAGGTGGATCCCGGCGATCCTGTAGCCGGCACGCGCCAGGGCCACGGAGGTCGCCTCGCCCATGCCCGAAGAAGCGCCGAGGACGAGCGCCCAGCGCTCGCGAGCGTCGTGGACCGCGCGATCGTCGTGGGTCATGAGTTCCTCCTGAATGCGAGCGCGGCCGAGTCTAGCAGCGGGATTCTGGCGGCCGCGGGGCCTCCGTGCAGTCCTGCAAGGGCTCGATTCAGACGACTCCAGCGGCCTCGAGCTTCCTGATCTCGACCTCGCCGTAGCCAAGCTCCCCGAGGATCTGGCGGTTGTGCTCGCCGAGCAGGGGCGGGGCCACTCGAATCCGCGCCGGCGTCGAGGACAGCTCGAATGGCAGGCCGACCTGGCGGATCGGACCGAGCACGGGGTGCTCGATGTCCACTGTCATGGCCCGAGCGACCGATTGCGGCATGGCGAATGCTTCAACGACGTCGTTGATTCGGCCCGCCGGGACGTCCGCCGTCACCAGCCTCGCCAGCCATTCGGCCGACGAGGCGCCGGCGAGGCGATCCGCAAGCAGCGGGCGAAGCGCCTCTCGATTGGTGACCCGCCGCTCGTTGGTCGCGAAACGAGGATCCGCCGCGAGGTCCGGTAGCCCCACGGCCTCGCAGAACCGCAGCCACTGGCGCTCGCTCCCCACCGCAACGACGATCTGGCC
Organism: Chloroflexota bacterium; assembly: GCA_005883615.1. GTDB lineage: Bacteria > Chloroflexota > Limnocylindria > Limnocylindrales > CSP1-4 > CF-16. The sequence continues at coordinate 20,547 of VBEC01000030.1, forward strand.
GTCGGCCGTGCGAAAGGCCTCGTACGGCACGATGTTCGGGTGGCTGTTGCCACGCCGCTGCGGTGCCTGCCCGGTCGCGAAGGCGTTCTGAGCCTGGTTGACCAGGCTGGCGAGAGTGGACTCGAGGATCGATACGTCGATTCGCTGCCCGTGGGCCTTGCCACGCTCCCGTCCGAGCAGCGCCGCGAGAACCGAGACGGCCCCGAACAACCCGGTCACTACGTCGCTGATCGCCACCCCGACCTTCGTCGGGTAGCCGCCGTCCGCGTCCACGAAGCCGGTGATCGACATCAGGCCCGCTTCGGCCTGCAGCACGAAGTCGTAACCAGGGCGGAGGGCGTCCGGGCCGGCGGGGCCGTACCCGCTGATCGCGAGGTGCACGAGGTCGGGGTTGAGAGCCTCCAGGGTGTCGTCGTCCAAGCCGAGACGCGCCAGGCCGCCCACCCGGTAGTTCTCGAGGAGCACGTCCGCCCGGCCGAGCAACCGCCGCAGGACTTCAACCCCGGCACCTTGGCGCAGATCCAGGCTCAGCGACCGCTTGTTCCGGTTTACCGCGACGTAGTACGCGGCGACTCCTGGATCGTCGGGTGAGATTCGGCCGGCTCCGACGTACGGCGGTCCCCAGCCGCGGGTCGCGTCGCCCTCCGGTGGCTCGACCTTGATGACCTCGGCGCCGAGATCGCCCAGCAGCATCGCGCAGAGGGGACCGGCCAGGACGGTCGAACAGTCGGCCACGAGCAACCCGGCGAGGGGTCCGGTAGGAGACGGGGCTTTCGAGCCGGCGGCCATCGGGCGGATGGTAGCGCCAGGGCACTCTCGCGCGATCGCGGAGAGAGCCCCAAGTCCTCCGCCCCGCTAGCATTCAACCGATGCCCACCGATCGGCCACTCACGCTCATGACCGTCCACGCCCATCCCGACGACGAGACCATCGGCACGGGCGGGACGATGGCGCGGGCGGTCCGTGACGGCCACCGCGTCGTCCTCGTCACGTGCACACGGGGCGAGCTGGGCGAGATCGTGGTGCCCGAGCTCGACACGCCCGACAACCACCGGCGGCTTGGCGAGATTCGTGCAGGCGAGCTGGAAGCTGCGATGGCCGACCTGGGCGTGACCGAATGGGAAAACCTGGGCTATCGCGACTCGGACATGATGGGTCGAGCGGGTAACCGGGATCCGCGCAGCTTCTGGCAGGCCGACCTGGACGAGGCGATCGGGCGGCTCGTCTGGCTGGTGAGGGTCCATCGTCCGGATGTGATGACCATCTACAATTCCTTCGGCGGCTACGGCCATCCCGACCACATTCGATCCCACCTGGTTGGTGTGGGAGCGTGGGAGCGGGCCGGCGATCCCACCTGTTATTCCGAGCAGCTGGCGCCCGAGTTCGGCGGGTCGGGGCCGAGCGTTGCCGACGGCGGGCTGGAGCCCTGGGCGCCCCTAAAGCTCTATGAACAGGCCATTCCGCGCAGCGTCCGCGAGCGGATGTCCGAGCAGTTGAGGGCGCGCGGAATGACCAGCCCGTGGGCGCTACCCGAGGACGCGACTCCGGAGCAGCGCGCGGAGTTCGAGGAACGGATGGACCTGATGCTGGTGTCCGACGAATCGATCACGACGACGATCGATATCCGGGACTTCGTCGACGCCAAGTGGAGCGCCATCAACCGTCACGCCACGCAGATGAGTCCGGAGATGCCCTTCATCGCCATCGGCCTCGACGCCTGGCGTGAGACCTGGGCCACCGAGGCGTACATCCTGCGCGACTCGCGCGATGTCGACGTGCGCCTGCCCGAAACCGATCTGTTCGCGGGTCTGTCCTAGGCCCCGACGAAGGCGCCAGGGAGGCTCCTACGGTCGGCCCCCGAGCTGCGCCAGTCACGCACCTGGTGCGTACAAGGACGGCCGTACGACAGTGGCTCGCCGTCCGACGTCCACGCGCGTGCCGTGGCACGCTCGGCCCGCGCGAGGTTCCGGCCCGGCGAGGGCCGTCGACAGCCCGGCAACGACCTCAATACGCACGTTGTGCGTAGATGATCTGAGGCGGTTGGTGGGGGATCCTCGAGAGCGCTACCAGGGCAACAGGCGCCTCGAGGCGTCGTACAACTGGCCCAGTACGACTCGGCCGTCGCCAGCCGGGTCGAGGAAGTTTGGCTGCGCCGCGTCCAGAATGATGGTCGGGTGGAGGCGGACCTGGACCAGCGTCGATCCCCGGAACGTGAGCTCCAGCAGCATCCCCTCCATCGTCGGCTCGGACCAGGTCTGATCGAACACGAAGTTGCCAAGGGCGTACCAGATCGGGTGACCTCGGTAGATCTCCATCGCGCCCACCCAGTGCGCGTGGTTCCCGATCACCATGTCCGCGCCCGCATCGATGACCGCCCGGGCGAGCGCCTGCTGGCCCGGAAACGGAGTCGGGTCGTACTCGGTGCCCCAATGCGGGTAGACGATGACGACCTTTGCGCCGGCTCGGCGGGCCGCGGCGACGTCGGCGCGCACGGCGGCGACGGTGAGCTGGGCGCTGCCAGGCGTGCTCGGCCCGGCCGCGTAGTACTTCGCGATCGTGTCGTAGGCAAGGACGGCCACCGTCACTCCACCCACGCGCATGTACGCGGCTTTGTGGGCAGCGGCTGCGGTCGCGCCGGCTCCGCTGTGCTTCAGCCCGAATCGGTCCAGGTTTGAAATGGTCTGCAGGATCCCCGCTCGGCCGGCATCCCCGATGTGGTTATTGGCGATCGACACGTAGTCGATCCCTGCGTTGCGCACCCCGGCGATCAGCCTGGGGTCCGCTGAGAAGACCGTGCCCTGGGTGTGGTAGGTGAACGAGTTCGGCGCCGGGTTTTCGAAGTTGGCCAGGGCCAGGTCGGCGCTCCGCAGGAGATCCCGCACCGCCCCGGGATTGCCGGTTCGCCGCGTGGTGGGGAACGGCAGGCCAAAGATCGAGCAGCAGGAGTGCCCGGTGATCTCGGCGGTGCCGCCGGCGAAGGGGAAGTCGACGCCCTTGCCGAGGACCTCGACCTGCTTGTAGACGCCGCGATCGAGGAGGATGTCGCCGCCCGCCGCGACCGTCCATGTCGTGGAGGCATCGAATGGGTGGGTGTCCGCCGATAGCCGGGCGGTGAGCGGCCAGCTCGAAGTCTTGCGGACCCGGTGGACGCCGAAGAGCTGCCTGCCCGTCCAGCCGAGCGCGCGCACGCGGGGATCGACCTGGCTGGCCCGGAGGAATGCCAGCCTCTTGCTGTCCTTCGCGAGGTCAGTCGCGAGGGTGGCAACGTCGCGCACGAGGGTCAGACGGGTCGCGTCGGACGGCCGCGCGAGCTGAAGCGCCGCCAGAATGCCGTTGGCGTCGCCAGTGACCAGCTCGAGCGTGCTGAAGCGCGTGCTGGCTCCGCTGAGGACACTCCTGACATCGGATAGCTGTAGGCCCGTCAGCGTCGAGCGGAAATCGACCACCGGCACGATCGGTACGTTCGCCGCGCCGGCCGGAATACGCGACGGCGATGGGCTTGGGCCGACCGGGGACGCAGAGGCCGAAGCCGAGGCGCCTGGGCTCTCCGGCGCGCCGGAGGCCTGCTTAGAGGGGGAGGGGCTCGTACCCGGGCTGCCCAACGTCCGTGGGAAATACGTCCCGCTGGCGAACGTAGCGGCAAGGGCGACGGCGACGAGCCCGATGACGACTGCCAGCGGTGTGCGCTTCACCGGCTCGATTGTGACACGCAGAAAGAAAGCCCCGTCCGGGCGGGGGACGGGGCGAGGGGGAAGCGAGGTGGCGGACCCGACCGGATTCGAACCGGCGATCTCCAGCGTGACAGGCTGGCATGTTGGGCCGCTACACCACGGGTCCAGCGCAGCCCGCGCAGGATATCAGGTGACCGGTCGGTTGTCCCCGCCGGAGCGGGCCCGTCGTGACCTCGATCCTGCGGGCCCGACGGCGTCCTCGCCTATACTCGGCGTCCCATGCCCATGATCGATCTTCGGTCCGACACGGTCACCAGGCCGACCCCCGAGATGCGCCGGGCGATGGCCGAAGCCGAGGTCGGCGACGATGTTTTCGGCGAGGACCCGACCGTCAATGCGCTCGAGGAACGCGCGGCAGAGCTCCTCGGCAAGGAAGCCGGCCTGTTCGTTGCCAGCGGGTCGATGGGCAACCTCGTTTCACAGCTGGCGCACCTCTCGCGCGGGCAGGAGACGATCGCCGGCGGGAACAGCCACATGGTGGTGCACGAGGCGGCCGGCCACGCCGTGATCGTCGGCACGTCCGTCCGCCAGCTTCCCGAGCGACCCGACGGAACTCTCGACCTCGGGGAGGTCGCGGAAGCATTCCGGGACCCGAACGACCCGCACAACCCGATCAGCGGCCTGGTCGAGATCGAGAACACGCATGCCGACTCGATGGCCCAGCCGCTTAGCCCCGATTACACCGCGTCGATCGCTGCGGTTGCCCATGAGCACGGTGTGCCGCTCCACGTGGACGGCGCACGCTTCTTCAACGCGGTCGTGGCCCTCGGCGTCGATCCGCAGGCCCTTGCCGGTCCCGCCGACTCGGTCTCGTTCTGCCTGTCCAAGGGCTTGTCCTGCCCGGTTGGCTCGGTCGTCGTGGGCACGCGCGAGTTCATCTGGCGGGCGCGCCGCGGTCGCAAGCTGGTCGGCGGGGGCATGCGCCAAGCGGGCGTCCTCGCGGCGCCGGGCTTGCTGGCGCTGCGCGACGGCGCCTTGGGCATGATCGAGCGGCTAGCCGAAGACCACGCCAACGCCCGTCGACTCGCTGAAGGCCTGGCCGACCTGGACGGCATCGAGTCGGCCGGCGGGATTGCTCAGCCGGCACCCGGTCGCCTCGACCCGGCCCGGGCCACAACCAACTTCGTGCTCTTCAAGGTCCACCGCGATGGCACGGACTTCCTCGGTGCCCTCCGGGCCCGCGGGGTCCTGATGATCGAGTATCCGCACAACCAGATCCGGGCGGTGACCCATTACGGCATCACTCCCGCGGACGTCGACTCGGCCGTTGCCGCGACGAGACGAGCACTCGAGGACACCGCGTCCCGCGCCCCGGCCATGTCGCGGGTTGCCGCGGGGTGAATCCGGGAAGGAACGATAGGTGACCGGAGATCTCGGCGGCGTGGCTCTCGCGCGACCGTCCGCGGGGGCGGGCGTCGGCCCTCTGGACGAGCGGTTCTTCGACCTCGTCGAAGCTCGTTTCCGACGGGTCTTGCGGTCCAACCCGGCCGTGGCGACGTTCGTGGGGATCCACTCCGAAGACCACCGTCTGGGGGACGGGACTCGCGAGGCCCTGCTCGAGGAAATCGCTGACGATCGGATCCACCTCAGCGCGGTTGAAGGCCTCGACCCGGTCGGCCTGTCCTCACTCGCAGCCTTCGAGCGGGAGCTCGAGATTCACAACGTGCGTCGGGAGCTATTCGATGCCGACGTCATCCGGCTTTGGGAGCGTCGCGCCACGGCGCTCGACACCGCCGGCGATGCCCTCTTCCTGCTGTTCGCTCGCGACTTCGCGCCGCTGACCGAGCGCCTCGTCTCCGTGACCGCCCGCCTCGAGGCATTGCCGGCCTTCCTGACGCAGCATCGGACGAGGGCGACGGTTCCCCAGGTGCGACTCTGGCAGCAGCTCGAGCTCGAGTCCGCAGGTGACATGCCCAGCCTGTTCGACGAGATCGTGGCGGCCGGTCGGGGCGTATTGGGCGAATCGGACCAGCGGCGTCTCGAGAATGCCGCATCGGCGGCGCGGGCGACTCTGGTCGACTACGAAGCGTGGCTCGAAGGGACGCTCGCGACCGCGGTGGAAAACTGGCCGCTGGGCCGCGAGACCTACGACGAATTGATCCGCCTGAGAGGCTTCGACGGCCTCGATGCCGACCAGATCCTGGAGATCGGCTGGCAGCAGCTCGCGGAACAAAAGGCCGCGCGGACCGCGGCAGCCCGCGAGATCGATCCGGACTCGGAGGAAGCGGAGGTCATCGACAAGCTCAAGTCTGACCATCCCGCGACCTTCGACGGGGCGCTCTCGGCATACAGAGAGGCGATGTTCCGATCGCGCCAGCACTTGATCGACCACGCGATCGTCACGGTCCCCTCCGACGAGCGGCTCCAGGTGGTGCCGACCCCGGAGTACATGCGCAATGTCGTGCCGTTCGCGGCCTATTTCGACGCCGCCAAATTCGATTCCAACCCGGCCGGCATCTACATCGTCACGCCCTCGGTCGGGAACGACCCGCGCGCCATGCGCGAACACAACTACAGCTCGATCAGCAACACCAGCATCCACGAGGCGTATCCCGGGCACCACCTCCAGCTATCGGTGGGCGGTCGCCACCCGTCGCTGACGCGCCTCATGACAAACGCGCCCGAGTTCGTCGAGGGGTGGGCCATGTACTCCGAGCAGCTGATGCGCGAGCAGGGGTTCGACGATGCGCCCAACTTCCGCCTGAACATGCATACGGACGCGATCTGGCGGGCGTGCCGGATCATCCTCGACGTTCGCATGCACAGGGGCGAGATCGGCGTTGACGACGCGATCCGCTTCCTCGTCGAGCACACGAGCTTCGAGGAGGCGAATGCGCGGGCCGAGGTGCGCCGCTATACCTACACACCCAGCTACCAGCTTTCTTATCTCCTCGGCAAGGTGCTGCTCCTCCAGCTGAGAGCCGACGAGCAGCGACGGCAGGGGCGCAAATTTTCGCTCCGCGACTTCCACGACACGCTGCTGCGGAACGGAAGCCTGCCTGTCAGCTTCCATCGCAGGCTCCTCCAGAACGGGAGTGCGTTGGGGGCGTCCACGCAGACGGGACGGGGCATGGCGGCCCGCGCGGCCGACTGAGCCACGCGGCGTGCAGGTCATTCCCTCGATCGACCTCGAAAAAGGGCGCTCCCGCGTCGTCTACTGGCCTGGGGCGGCCTCCGGGATCGGTGCACCGACCGACCGCCCGGACCGAATCGCCGAGCAGTTCGTCCGCTCAGGAGCGCCGGTCATCCACCTGGTCGACTTCGACGGAGCCCGTGCAGGCCAGCCCGCCAACCTCGAAGCCGTCGCCCAGGTCGCGGCTCGAATCGCCATCCCGATCCAGCTTGCCGGCGGCATGGAAGGACCGGAGAACATCCGCCTCGCCTTCGCGGCGGGCGCCACGCGGGTCGTCCTGGCGATGAGCGTGGTCGAGGATCCCGCTCTGCTGCGTGAGTGCCTGTCGGTCGCGGGTGACTGGCTGGCAGTCGGCCTCGACCCGCGCCCCGATCGGCTGGCTGCTTTTCCCTGGCGCCGCTCCGTCGCGCCACCGCTCGAAACGCTGGTCGGCGAGCTCGGGCAGCTGGGGGTGCACCGACTCGTGCTCTCGCACGGAGGCTCCGTGCCCGACCTCGGGCTCATCGGCAGAATCGTCCGCTCGGTCGACGCCGACGTATTCGTCGCTGGCGGTGTCTCCGACCTCGACGGCATCCGTCGTCTCCAGGAAGCGAACGTAGCCGCCATCATCGTCGGCGAGCCCTTGCTGTCGGGTGCGATCGACCTGCCCGCGGCCCTCCAGGCGGCCGCATGAATCGGGTGCGCCAGGCCTCTTTCACTCGGATCCTGGGTGCGGCGCTCGGCCTCCTGATCGCGCTGTCCGCCTGCTCGGGTAGTTCGCAGGCTTCACCTTCGCTGGCTGGCTCGTCGGTCTCCGGGTCGTCGTGCCCGACCAGCGCACCGCCGGCGATGGCCCGCGGCGACACGGCCACGGTGACGATGCAGACGTCCAAGGGCGCCATCACCATCAAGGTCGAGGGAGCGCTTGGCCCGAGCGCGGCGGGAAACTTCGTCGCACTGGCACGCTGCGGGTTCTATGAAGGCGTCACCTTTCACCGTCTCGTGCCGGGCTTCGTGATCCAGGGCGGGGATCCGAAAGGGAACGGCACCGGCGGCCCCGGCTACACCATCGACGACGACCCGGTGACGACGCACTATGGTCGCGGGGTCGTTGCCATGGCCCGAACCCCGGCGCCTCATTCGGAGGGTTCGCAGTTCTTCATCGTGCTCGACGACGCGGCGCAGACGGCGCTGCAGGACAAGAACAACTACGCGATCTTCGGCCGGGTCACGGCCGGCATGGCTACGGTCGACGCGATCGCGGCCATGCCCAACAGCGGTGGCCAGGAGAACCAGGCCCTCCAACCGGTCCAGATGACCAAGCTCACGGTCTCAACCCCATAGCGAGGAGAAACCATGACCTCAGCGACGATTCACACAGACAAAGGGGACATCGAGGTCGACCTGTTCGCCGACCGGGCCCCCAAGGCTGCCGCCAACTTCGTCGACCTCGCCCGCAAGGGCTATTACGACGACGTCATCTTTCATCGGGTCATCCCGGGCTTCGTCATCCAGGGCGGCGACGGCCAGTACGGCAAGAAGGCGGCGCTCCAGGAAGCCCGCGTTGGCACCGGCGGACCGGGCTACAAGTTCGAGGACGAGCCGATCACCGGCGACTACCACCGCGGAACGCTGGCCATGGCCAACTCGGGACCGAACACCAACGGCAGCCAGTTCTTCATCTGCCACCAGGAGCTGATGGGGCGGCTGCCCAAGAACTACACGATCTTCGGATCCGTCACGAAGGGCATTGATGTGGTCGACACGATCGCGGCGGGCCGTACGGGAGCGGGAGATCGACCGGTCGAGCCCGTAGCGATGACATCGGTCGAAGTGCACGACGATTGAAAGCCGGGCCCGTGCCCGTCCGAGCGCCTTGCGGGCGGCTGCCAAAGGTTAAGAGATTTTCACCCGCATTCCGCACAAAACTCTTGGCTTCGAGGGCCCCCAAGGCTAAAGTATCAGTGCTGCATAGCAGCCAGCTGCCCCAGCACCAAGGTCATGGGTAGGTAGGGTCAGGGTAGTCGGTGCAGCCGACGTGATAGATGCCCTTGGCGCGTGGCAGAAGGCGTTCCTGCTCCGGCAGGACGCACCTTCACCGGGACAGCATCGGAGCGGCTCCTTCGGGAGCCGCTCCGAATTTGTGCCCGGGAGCTCAACGCGGCGGGGCTGTTCGCGCGCCGTCGCCGCCCGCCGTTGATGCCGTCGCGCTCGAGGCCGGGACGAGGCCGAGCGCCTCAGCAAGGACCTCGGACGCTGAGTCGACCGGCACGAATTCCATATCGCGCTGCAGCTCCTCGGGCACATCCTCGAGGTCCGCCTCGTTGTGGCGGGGGAGGAGGACCCGCCGACTTCTCATGCGCCTGCCGCCACCGGTTCCCGCGGTTCGCGCGGCTCGCTCGCTTCCTGCCTACGGAAGTCGAGCTGACCGTTCCGGACGTCGACGACGATCTTGTCCCCGTCCTTGAACTCTCCCCGAAGCAGCCGCATGGCCAGTGGCTGCACGATCTCTTGTTGGATGGCTCGCTTCAACGGCCGCGCACCGTAGACCGGGTCGAAGCCCTCCCGGGCGAGGAGCTCCTTCGCCGCGTCCGTGAGCTCGAGCTCGATCTTGCGCTCGGCCAGGCGGGCCCGAAGTCCACGCAGCTGGATGTCGACGATCTGCTTGATGTGGTCTCGACTGAGCGGATTGAAGATCACGATCTCGTCGATGCGGTTGAGGAGCTCCGGGCGGAAGTGCTCGCGAACTGCTTCCATGACGCGCTCGCGGATCCGCTCCCGTGTGCGTGCTCGCTCCGCGAGGTCGACGACGCCGTCGCCCGACGCGCCTTCGGGCAGGATGTGCTGGCTGCCCAGGTTGCTGGTCATGATCACGATCGAGTTCCGGAAGTCGACCGTCCGGCCCTGAGCGTCGGTAAGGCGTCCGTCGTCGAGGATCTGGAGAAGGAGATTGAGCACCTCTGGGTGCGCCTTCTCCACCTCGTCGAACAGGATCACCGAGTAGGGCCTGCGGCGGACGGCCTCGGTGAGCTGGCCCGCTTCCTCATAGCCGACGTAGCCGGGCGGCGCCCCGATCAAGCGCGAGACGGTATGGCGTTCCTGGTACTCGCTCATATCGATGCGGACGAGCGCCTGCTCGTCGTCGAACAGGAATTCGGCAAGCGCGCGGGCTGTCTCGGTCTTGCCCACCCCGGTGGGTCCCAGGAATAGGAAGCTGCCGATGGGTCGGTTGGGGTCCTGCAGCCCGGCTCTCGCGGCGCGCACGGTGTTCGCGACCGCGACGATCGCCTCGTCCTGGCCGACCACCCGCTCGCGCAGCCGCACTTCCATGTTGATGAGCTTCTCGATCTCGCCCTCCATCAGCCGGCTCACCGGGACCCCGGTCCAACGGCTGACGATTTCGGCGATGTCCTCCTCGTCGACCTCCTCCTTGACGAGGGTGGGCCGAGCCTCTCCGCGCTGTTCCTGGGCCTGCTCTGCCTGGGCCAGCTGCTGTTCGAGCTGGCTCACTTCGTACTTGAGGCGCGCCGCCCGCTCCCAGTCGGCCTGCAGGGACGCCTGCTCCAGCTCGTTCCGCTTGGCGTCGAGCTGCTCCTGGATCCGCCCGACCTTGTTGAGCTCCTCGACTTCGGCTTTCCAGCGAGCCTCGAGCTCCGAGGCCTGTTCCTTGGCGTCCGCGAGCTCTTTCTCGAGCCGCTCAAGGCGCTCCCTCGAGGCCGTGTCTTTCTCCTTACGCAGCCCTTCGCGCTCGATTTCCAGCTGCGTGATCCGGCGACGGACCTCGTCGAGCTCGACCGGCATGCTCGTCGCTTCCATCCGCAGCTTGGAGGCGGCCTCGTCGACCAGGTCGATCGCCTTGTCCGGCAGGAACCGGTCGCTGATGTAGCGATGCGACAGGATCGCCGCCGCGACCAGCGCGGAATCCTTGATCCGGACCTTGTGGTGCTGCTCGTATCGCTCGCGGAGACCGCGTAGGATGGAGATGGTGTCCTCGACGGTGGGCTCGCCGACGAAGATCGGCTGGAAGCGTCGCTCGAGGGCCGCGTCCTTCTCGATGTACTTGCGGTATTCGTTGAGCGTCGTCGCGCCGATGACGTGCAGCTCGCCGCGCGCGAGCATCGGCTTGAGCATGTTCGAAGCGTCCATCGCCCCTTCGGCTGCCCCGGCCCCCACCACCGTATGCAGCTCGTCGATGAACAGGACGACCTTGCCCGCCGAGTCCTGGACCTCCTTGAGGACCGCCTTCAGGCGCTCCTCAAACTCGCCTCGATACTTTGCCCCGGCAATAAGGGCACCGAGATCCAGGCCGATGACGCGCTTGTCCTTGAGATCCTCCGGAACGTCCCCGCGTGCGATCCGCTGGGCCAGCCCCTCGACGATCGCGGTCTTGCCGACCCCGGGCTCGCCGATGAGGACGGGATTGTTCTTCGTCCGGCGGCTCAGAACCTGGATGACGCGCCGCACCTCTTCGTCCCGGCCGATCACAGGATCGAGCTTGCCCTGGCGGGCCAGCGCGGTCAGGTCGCGCCCGTACCGCTCGAGCGCCTGGTAGGTCGCCTCGGGAGTCGGGCTGGTCACCCGCTGGCCGCCTCGGATCTCTTGCAGTCCCTGATAAACGCGGTCCCGCGTGACTCCCAGCCTGCGCAGGATCTGCCCGGCGGCCCCTGTCTCCTGGTCGTCCGCAAGCGCGAGGAGGAAATGCTCCGTCGAGACATAGTCGTCCTTGAGGCGCTCGGCTTCCTGCTGCGCCGCCTCGAAGGCGCGCCGGAACCTGTTCGCCATGCTGACCTGCGTTGGGCCGGATGCCCGAGCCATGCCAGCCAGCGGCGTCTCCAGCTCGCGCAGGACCGCGTCCGGCTGGACTCCCAGGCTCTGCAGGATGGCCGGAACCACGCCTTCGTCCTGGGACACCAGCGCGTGGAGGAGGTGTTCCGGCTCGAGCTGGGTGTGACGCCGCTCCTCGGCCAGCCGCTGCGCCGCCACCACGGCGTCCTGGGCTTTCTCGGTGAGCTTGCTGGTGCTTGAGGCCATCGCTGTCTCCTGGGCTCTGGACTGTGCTCAGTCTCGGCTATTTCGCGTAATCCGGAGGTTTTCGATCTCGTCTAGGAGGCGCAAGGCGACCTCGACTCCGGCGGCGTTGAGGCCGAGGTCGTCGTGCAGGCGGCGGATCTTGCGCAGCCGCGCGAGTTCGGCGTCGCCGAAGTAGACGAGCCGGCCCTCCGTCCGAACCGGCCGGATCAGGCCAACCCTGATGTAGTACCGGATGCGCGCCGGCGGCACGTGGACCAGGCGAGCGGCCGCCTCCAGGGGCCGGTGAGGGCGCCCCGCGCGCTCGTTCATGGCGTGCCCGCCGTCGCCGTGTCAGCGCCAGCGCCGCCCCGAGCGAGCTCCTCGAACAGCTCGCGCTCTCGAGGCGACAGCCTCTCCGGGAGGAGGACGTGGACGGCCGCGTGCAGGTCGCCCCGAGCGTCCGCCTTCCCGAGACGTGGCATGCCCTGGCCGCGCAGGCGGAAGATCCGACCGTCCTGGGTCCCCGCCGGGATCGTGAGCGCCAGAGTCCTGCCGTCGGGTGTCGGGACGCGCGCCTCGCCGCCGAGCAGCATCGCGGTGAGCGGCACGCGCACCTCGGTGTGCAGGTCGTCGCCGCGGCGCTCGAAGCGGGGGTCGGGCTGCACGGTCACCACCAGGTACAGGTCGCCGGCCGCGCCGCCGGCCTGGCCCGGCTGACCCTGGCGAGCGACTCGGACCCGCGAGCCCGTACTGACCCCGGGCGGAATCTTGACCTCGAGCCGCCGTGTACGCTCGTCCGGCTGCTCCAATGCAAGAGTGAGGCTCGTGCCCCGATACGCGTCGGCGAGGCTGATCTTGACTGGATATTCGAGGTCCCCGCCGGCTCGTGGCCGTGGCGCCCGTCTTCGGGAGCTGCCTGGTGCAGTCCCGGGCCTCTGGCCGGAGCCGAAGAACGTCTCGAAGAAGTCGGAGAATCCAGCATCCTCGCCGAACATGTCGCGCAGGTCTTCCTCGTTGACGGTCCGATATTCGTAACGCGCGCCGCCCGGTGCCTCTCCCGCGAACCCCTCCCAGTCGAAGGGCTGTCCTGATGGCGCCCGGCTCCCAGCGGTGCCGGCGGCCTGCTCGCGCTGCCATTGCTCGTATTCGCGCCAGTGCGACCCGACTTCGTCGTACTTCTTCCGCTTCTCGGGGTCCGAGAGGACCTCGTACGCCTCGTTGATCTGCTTGAACCGTTCCTCGGCCTCCTTCTTGCCGGGGTTGACGTCCGGGTGATGCTGGCGGGCGAGCTTCCGGTACGCGCTTCGGATCTCTTTCTCGGTCGCGGTCTTCGGTACTCCCAGCACGGCGTAGTAGTCCTGGAATTCCACGGTCAGATCTGGCCGAAGCGCAGCAGGCCGCCGATGCCGTTGCAGGTTTCGGAAAGCCGGCGAGCCGCCGCGTTATGGACCACGTCGACCTCGCCCCCCTTGTCGATTGCTCGCTTGATCGCTCGCTCCACGAGGTCGTCGTCCGTGCCCATGGCGTGACTGCAGATCGGAGTCGTCGACCAGTCGCTCCTCCGCCTGCCTCTCGACCCCCCGATCTCGAGGGTCATCTCCAGGATCTCCGCCCCACTCGCGAACAATTCCGCCGGGACAACGGCTGCGACTCGGTCGGCCAGCTGGGTCGGCAGCAGCTCCTGTATCTCGCCCGTCGCTTCCTGGAGCCCGGCCACGATCAGACGATCGAAGCCCTTGGGCGACTCCCGGGACTGAGGAGCATGGCGAGCCATGAATGAGCTACCGACATCTGATCCCCCAAATTCGAGCTGACGCGGGAGGGGCAGAGGAGATGCGCGCCTGCCAGGCCCTGGAGCCGGACTGGACCCGGAGCCGCCTCAGCCGGGGATGAATCAGCGGCCGCGGAATCGCCAGTTGTCGCGGGCATAGAAAACGCGCTGTCCGTTGATACAAGGCCAACGAACGACGCGAACCAAATCATTGGCCGCTCCCGGTTGCATCGGCATCACGGTTCGTGCGTTGCCTTGCATCCGCCTTGGATCCTGTGCGACCCGGATGGGACGGTTTATCGGGCCGGCGTCGGCCCCTTTCCGACTGCTTCCCTCACCCGTGCCGCGTCCGGCTCTGCGCCCAGGCGCTCGAATGTCTCGAGCGCCGCGACGAGCAGCGTTTCCCTCCCCTGCGGCTCGAGGGCCGCGAGCGCATCTCTGGTGCGCGCGGCCTCGAAGGGTGACACGCGGTCGAAGGCTTCGATCGCCCGCGCGAGGAGTTCCTGCGCCCTGTCCACGTGGCCTGAGGCTGCCTCGGCCAGCCCCTCGGCTCGATCCGCGCTCGGTCCGGCGATCGCAAGCTCACCTGCACGCTGGCGTGCCTCAGGAAGAAAGTCGCGGAGGCCATCCCAATCGTGGAGCGCGACGAGGGCGTCGAGCATGGCTGCAAGCTCGACCGGTGGCTCTTCGGCGAAGTTCCTCCGGCCCGTTGCAAGCACCGTTGCGGCGATTTCCCGCCCCGTGGCCGGGTCGCCCAGCGCATTCGCGACCATTGCCTGGAGTCCCTCGACGATGCCCACGGGCGCTTCGCTGCGAGGCATCGCGGACGCGACTTCGCGCGCACGTTCGACATCCCCCCGCTGGGCCAGAACGGTAGCCCCAAGCTGAAATGCGCCCAAGGCAAAGGGGCAGGTCGTGCCGGCGTCGTCGGTCTTGAAGGTGCGGATGTGCTCGTCGAGACAAGCAGGGATCTCATCCCATCGGCCGGCGATGTACAGCGCGCTCATAAGCGTTCCCGTCGAATGACAGACGTCGTGGACGCGTAACTCTCGTGCGAGCCGGAGCGCGTCCCCGAGGATGGGGACCATCGCCTCGGGCTCGCCCCCGATCCAGATCAGGGTCTGGGCAATTTCGATCGTAACGAGGTGGCGTTCGCGCGGATCCGGAATCTGGTGGACGAGGGGCAAGAGCGACCGTGTCATCTCCACGCCTCTGGCCACCTCTCCGTAGGCCAGGAGCAGGGCGCCGACCCCGCGGACGGCATTGGCCTGCAACGCGAAATCGCCAGCTCGCTCGCCGTATGCCAGTGCCTCCTCCCCGGCACGCACGCGCTCCTCGAGTGTGATGGGGTCCTCTCGATGGAATGCCACCCAACGGAGGCCTGCCGCCGCCCGCATGAATTGCAGCCAGGCCCGCGTTTCGCCTGGGGGAGCGCCGGCGAGGCCCGCATCGACATAACGGTCGATGGCCTGAGGTTCGACGGGGACGCTGAACCCACCCCAACGAATGGCGGCCATGCGGGCCGCCTTCATCGCCAACCTCGCTACATGTTCGCCTGATTCGGGAAGCGTGCGACGCAGGGCAATTGCCTCGTCCCACGCGGGGAGGGCGTGGTCCCCGTCGTATGCCGCGTCGTGGTCGTCGCCCAGCTCCTCCAGGGCGCCCGCCCGTTCTGCGTCCCCGACAACCAGCGTCAAGGCGAGGCCATGGAGCTCGACGGCGCGGTCGATTGCGAACCGCTTACGGGCCGTGGCGCCCGCTGCGATGAACGCGGCGGCGGCGCGACGCCGAACGTCGAGGAGCTCCCGAGAATCTGCCGGCCACGCCAGGTCGGTGCCCTCACCCAACGCCGCCTGGTAGTGGAAGGCCACCAGTTCGGCCAGCTCCTCGGGGCGGTCAGCACTGATTCCCGTCAGCCATTCCGCGACCGCTGCGTGTGCCTGGGCCCGCCGGCTGATCGGCAAGCCACCGTACGCGACGTCGCGGATAAGCGCGTGCTTGAAGGTGTACTCCACCTGGCCGGACAGACTCGAGGTGGGTCGCATGGAGACGAGTCCCCGACGCTCGAGCTCGCCCATCCCCTCCGACACATCCGTGGCTCCGACCGCGACCGCGACCGGCTCTTCCCAAAAGACACGACCGACGACTGCGGCCTCGCGCAGCGCTCTGCGCTCGACCTCCGGCAGCGAATCGATTCGAGCGGCAAGAAGGCCCTGGATCGTGTCCGGAATGGCCATCCTGGCCCCGTTGCCGGCCAACTGCCAACGGCCATCTTCGACGGCAAGGGCGCCCGATTCGATCAGCCGGCTGACGATCTCCTCGACGAACAGCGGGTTCCCTTCGGCTGTGTCGAGAATCTGGTCCTCCAGGGCTTTCGGCAGGTCATTTCCGGGCAGCAGCCCGGCGAGCAGGTTTGCGCACTGCGTCCGGTTGAGCGGGCGAAGCGAAACGCTCACCGCCTCGCTCCGGCCCGCGCCAAACGATGCATGTGCCTCGGCGAACTCGGGGCGAGCCGTAGCGACGAGCAGGATCGCGCCGTTCGAGCGCAGGAGGAGACGCTCGACCATCTCCACGACCTGGTCGCTCGCCCAATGCAAGTCCTCGATGACGACCACAACGGGGCGCCGAGCGGCCATGGCCGAAAGGAATTGGGGCCAGCGCCGCGCGAGCTCGGTGGCGACCGCCAGCGGCCGAGCCCTGTCAAGGGGATTGTCCGCGAGGTCGATCCCAGCCGTGGTCGCAAGCGCGAAGATCGTCGCCTCGGCATCGGCGGCGGGAACACCTGCCGCGCCGAGCACATCCCCGACCCCGCCTCGGAGCTTTTCCTCTGCCTGTGAGCGGCTGTCGCCGAGCGAGATCCCGCATGCCGCCCGGACGATCTCGGCCAGCGGCCAGTACGTGACGCCCTGACCGACGGCGGGACAGCGGCCGCGCAGGATCGCCAGGTCGGATTGCTGCGAGGTCCCGAGCGTGACCAATTCGCGTACGAGCCGGCTCTTGCCGATTCCAGCGGGACCGTAGACGACCGCCAGCTGCGGCGTGCGCGTCTCGATCGCCTCGTCGAGCAGGCCGCCGAGGATCGCCAGCTCTCGCTCGCGCCCGACCACGCGGGCCTGGAGGTTGCGTGTCGGGCCCGCCTCCATCGCGCCCTCGATCCGCCCCGTGAGCGGATGCGCGAGGACAGGAGATTCCTTGCCCTTCAGCATCAGCTCGACAGGCTCGGCGAACTTGAACAGCGCTCGAGTCGAACCGAATGTGCGGTCGCCTACCAGCACCGTGCCGGGCTGTGCCGCGGTCTGGAGGCGCGCCGCGACGTTGCTAGCTTCGCCGGTGACCATCGGCCGATCTGTCCGGACCTCGGTCGGTGCGATCACCTCGCCGGTGTTGACGCCGATCCGCACCGAGAGCTGTGCTGCGTACCGCTTTTCGGTCTCCCCGGCTAGGTCGCGCATCCGGTCAAGGATCTCGGCGGCCGCGCTGACCGCCCGTGCAGGGTCGTCCTCGCGAACGCGGGGGACGCCGAACACAGCGACGACCGCATCCCCGATGTACTTCTCGACCGTCCCGCCCCACGCCTGCACGGTTCCGGAGACGAGAGAGAAGTACGCCTGCAGGATCGACCGCAGCTTCTCCGGATCGAGGCCATCGCTGAGCTTCGTGGAGTCCACGAGATCGACGAAAAGGACGGTCGCCAGCTTGCGCTCTTCGGGCGGGGCATCGCTTCCGACCGCCTCACCACAGGATGGGCAGAATCGCGCGTCAGGCGCGAGCTCGGCAGAGCATCGAGGGCAGCGCGTCGAGAGCAACGCGCCGCACTGGGCGCAATACCTGGCCGCAGCCTGGTTTTCGGCGCCGCACGACGAACAGGCTCGACTCACCTGACGAGTGTACGCACGTGAGAACCTCGCCTCCTTTCGCGGCCGAGCCTCGCTCCTGGCCGGACTTCTATGCCGCCGCTGCGAGCTCCTCGCGGCGTTCATAGACCACAACCCGCCAGAAGAACGTGCCCTTCTCCGACCGGATTTCGAGACCCGCGGACGCGGCGAGTTCGTCGATCATGGCGTTGGGATGCGCGTACGCTCGGTACGCTCTCCCTCGCAGGCGCTGAAGGAGATTCTCCAGGCGCAGGCCCAGCCGCACCAGCAGCCGATCACGCGGCAGGACGAGCCCGTAGGCACGACGGGCACGTTCGGCGGACAGGCCAACGAGGCGCACGGCGTCCGGGTAGCAGCAGACCACACGATCGAGCGTGACAATGTCGGCGGCATCGATCGAGCCGGCTCGATGCACGAAGTCGCCATCCACGAACTCCATTCGATTCAGCGCGTTCGCGCGACGCGCTTCATGCCGAGCGACCTCGAGGTACGCCGGCGAGGCGTCGACCAAGACTGCATGGCCGGCCCCGGCACGGAGAAGTTCCTGATCGATGACGCCGATCCCGCCCCCGATGTCGAGAAGCGTCGAGCCTCGGCCAACGTATGGCCGGAGCATCTCGAGAAGCATTGCCGTGGTGCGATCGGGCCCCTGGCGCTGGTACCGATCCCGGTCGCGTTCGGCCTGGCGATGATCGAAGATCGAGGCGAAAGCGTCGCAGCCGCACGCGTCCATTCATCGAAGCCTACACGCGTCGCTCGACGGTATCTGGAGTGCCAAATCCAATGAAGCAGGTCTCCCTGAAGAGTGCTGCGGTGGAGGTCGACATCCTGCCGGAGGTCGGTGCCCGGCTGCATCGGCTGCGGGCCTTTGGCCGCGACATTCTGCGAGCCCCCGCCAACCCCGAGGAGCACATTCGGGACCCGTTCTTCTGGGGCGGTTACACCATGGCGCCGTGGTGCGGCCGCGTCGACGCGGGGCCGGTCAAGGTCGCGAACCGACAGCTGGCCCTCCGCTCGAATTTCCGGGATGGGTCGGCGATCCACGGTCAGGTCTATGCCGTCCCGTGGGAGGTCCTCGACGAGGGTCGGTTTCGGGTACGCGGGGGCGGCGACGCATGGCCGTGGCCTTACGAGGTGACACTCCAAGTCGGGCTCGAAGACACATCGGTAAGGCTCGACTACGCGTTGACCAACAGCTCGGACGAGCCGATGCCGGCCGGGCTGGGGATCCATCCCTGGTTCCTCCGGCCGTTGCGCGTCGCCATCCGCGCGACTGGCGTCTACTCGCCCAACTGGGCGACCCCGGTGCGCGCCGTGCAGGTCGCAGGCCCCTTCGACCTGCGAGAGGTGCGCGAAATGCCCCCGGACCTCGACGCCACGTGGACAGAACTCGCCGATCCGCCGGTTGAGTTGGAGTGGCCTGCGGCCGGTGTCCGCTCGACCATGCGGGCGGCGGCTGAATCTCTCGTCATCGTCGCGGCGAGTCCAGGCGACGTCGATGCCGTTGCGATCGAGCCGCAGACGCACGCGCCGCAGGGACTTCGTCGGCTGGCCGATGGCGAACCCGATGCCATGACGCTGCTCGATCCGGGCACGAGTTTTCGGCTGTCGGTCGAGCTTTCCTTCGAACGTACAGCCGCCAGTTGAAAGGCGAGGTACTCAGCAGGCGCACTCTGAATCGCACGCTCCTCGAGCGGCAGATGCTGCTTCGCCGCACGAGCCGCTCTCCCGAGCGAGCGATCGAGGATCTGGTCGGCATGCAGGCGCAGGTTCCCGGGAACCCGTACATCGCCCTGTGGTCCCGGCTGGACGACTTCGAGCCGGACGACCTGTCGACACTCATCAGCAAGCGGGGCGCTGTTCGAATGACGCTGATGCGGGCGACCATCCACCTGGTGACTGCCGACGACGCGCTCGCGCTGCGGCCGGTCATGCAGCCCGTCCTCGAGCGCAACTTCTACTCAGGCAGTCCGTTTGGCCGCCGGATTCCGGGCGCAGATATCTCCGCGATCCTTTCCGTCGGCAGGCAATTGGTCGGGGAACACCCGCGGACGGCCGCCCAACTGCGCGGGCTCCTCGGCGAACGGTGGCCGGAGGAGGACGCCGAGGCATTGTCCATGGCTGTGCGCCTGCTGGTGCCGATGGTCCAGGTGCCGCCGCGGGGCCTGTGGAAGGCCAGCGGCCAACCGACCTGGTCGGCGCTCGAGGATTGGCTCGGCAGACCACTGCGGGGAGAGGCCGACGTCGACCGCGTTGTCCTTCGCTATCTCGCCGCGTTCGGCCCCGCCACGGTCGCCGACATCCGGACGTGGTCCGGCCTGGGCGGGCTGCGCGAGGTCAGCGACCGCCTTCGTCCCAACCTGCGGACATTCCGCGACGAGAATGGCCGAGAGGTGATCGACCTGCCGGAGGCGCCGATAGCGGACCCCGAAACTCCCGCGCCGCCGCGCTTCCTGCCGGAGTACGACAACGTCCTGCTGTCTCACGCGGATCGCGGCCGGGTCGTCGAGGAGGCGGCGCGCTTCGCGATGTCGCGCGAGAACGCGTTCTGGTCGACCGTCCTGGTGGACGGCTTCGTTGCCGCCATCTGGCGACTGAGGGAGGAGGCCAACATCGTCACGCTCGAAATCACGCCCTGGCAAGCCCTGTCGGCCATGGATCGCCAGGCCGTAGAGGAGGAGGGTCGACGGCTGCTTGCCTTCCTCGCCCCCGATGCCACTAGCCGTGAAGTGAGGCTGTCGAAGCGAGAGGATTAGCTCGGAGCGTCCGCCAGAAGATCCCTGGCTTCGATCAGGTCTGCGGTCTCGAAGCCTTCGGTGAACGTCTCGTACACCGCGCGCAGGACGCCCGCACGCTCCTTCGCGTCGGCGCGGTCGTGTGCCAGGCGGTAGAGCCGCAGGGCCGCTCGCAGCTGCGGCGTTCTGGCGCCAAGACGAGCGGCCAGGTCGTACGCGTCCTGGAATGTAACCTCGGCCGCCTGAGCCTCGGGATCAGGCAGGCTCAAGAGCAGGTCGCCCCTCACCACCAGGAAGACGGGCGACAGGATCCGTTCCGGTCCGCCGATCTCGAGCGCTTCGTCGATCATCGCCACGGCTTCCTGTGGCCTATCCGACTGAACGTATGCGCCTGCTTGCACGAAGCGGATCAGCGGCCAGAACACTGGCGGAGTTCTGAGGCCCTGATAGAGATCCAGGCCGGCCCCGATCCGCTCCAGACCCTCCTCGGGCTTGCCCAGCGCGCTGGTGGCCGCCCCGAGCAGGACCGTTCCGAGAGCCCGCCAGATCGGGAAATCGTGCGCATCGACGACGCGCAAAAGGCGGAGTGCGCGATCCTCCACGAGGCGTGGCTCCAGACGCCAGAGGTGCAGAAAGCCTGAGTGGAACAGGACATACGCAAGCGAAAACGGATGATCGAGCTCTGTTGCGAGGGCGATCCCGCGATCTGCTCGTGCGACCGCGCGATCGGGATAGCCGGAGAGCCAGAGAACAAAGCCCGCCGTCGTCAGACACGACACCCTGGGATCGACACCCAGGCGCAACCGCCGAGGGCGGTAGCCCTGAGCCTCGAATAGCCCGATGGCTTCGTCCAGCTGCTTTAGCCCCTGCGGGAGGTCGCCGGCGAATGCCAGGCTCGAGCCGAGGACGAGGTTCCCATCGACGCGCATGCTGGGATCGTCCTGGGCCTCGGCCAGCTGCAGGATCTCCGTACCAATCTCTATTCCCTTGTCGAAGTCGGCCCGGTACTGGTAGAAGCTGGCCATGCCGCGCAGGACGGGAAAGAGCTGGGGTAGTTCGCGTTGACCCTCGAAGAGAGCGACCGCTCGAGCGTAGGCGTCCTCCACCTCCTCGGTGTAACCCTTGATGGCCATCAGCGCTCTGGCCAGGCTCGTCCGAAGAGTGACTTCCTGCTGCCACCGCTCGGGGGTAGCGGGCGCGGAGGAGAGAACGTCCAGCAGGTCGGTCATCAGCTCGATCGTGGCGTGGTACCAGCCCCTGACCTCGTAGATGTGCCACAGTCCGTCGACGAGCTGGTTGAGCCGCTCGAGATCGCGTTGCGCGGCCCAATAGCGCCACGCGATTCGCAGGTTTTCCAGGTCGGCCGTCAGCGCCTCCGGCGGGCTGTCCCTTTTGGATTCGCTGAGCGACGCCCACTCCTGGCTGGCAAAGTCTGCGAAATACTCACCGTGATGGCGCTGCGCGGCTGCGGCGAACTCGGCTCGGGCGTCCAGTCGTTCGCCGGCGTACTCCCTGATCGTCTCCAGCATCACCAGACGCGGTTCCCCGGTTTCCTCTTCCGCCTGCCGTACGAGGCTCTTGGCGAGCAGCGAGGTCAGTCCATCGACCGTGTCCGAGCCGCTCTCGGCAAGCTGCTGAAGGCCACTGGCCACTGCCTCCACGGCATCGAACGTCGCGCTCGAGAAGACAGACAACAGTTCCAGAAGATGCTGTTCGCCGGGCTCGAGCAACTGGTAGCTCCACTCGATCGTTGCCCGCAGCGTCTGCTGTCTGGCGGGGAGATCGCGGGCGCCGCTGCCGAGCGCCTTCAGCCGGCTCCCGAGGCGGTCACGCAGTGCCTCGGGTGAGAAGAGGTTGATGCGTGCAGTGGCCAGTTCGATGGCCAGCGGCAGCCCGTCGAGGCGGAGGCAGATCTCGGCCACGGCTGCGGCGTTGTCGTCGGTAAGATGGAAGTCCGGGCGAACGGAGCGGGCGCGGTCCACGAACAGCTGGATGGCTTCGAATCGGCTTAGGTCTTCGGCAGACCGGGCAGCCGAGGCCGCGCGGGGCAACGAGAGTGGCGGAACCGCAAAAAGATGCTCGCCGCGAACCCGCAAAGCCTCGCGGCTGGTTACCAGCACCTTGAGCTCCGGGCATTCCTGAAGCAGGTCGGCCAGGGTCGTCGCCGCAACCGTCACCTGCTCGAAGTTGTCGAGGACGAGCAGGACGCGCTGCCCCCGAAGGTGCAGCTTGATCTCCTCGAGAGGGGATCGCTCCCTGGTCTCGTTGATGCCCATCGCCCGAGCGACGAGCGCCAAGACCGAGTCGGTGTCGCTCACAGATGCCAGGTCGACGAAGAAGACGCCGTCGTCGAATCGGTCGACTTGCTCCGCGGCCGCGCGAAGCGCGAGTCTCGTCTTGCCCGTCCCGCCCGGTCCGGTCAAGGTCAGCAAGCGTGCGGCTTCGTCTTCGATTCGGCGTCTGATTTCCGCCAACTCGGCGTCGCGTCCGACAAAGGCAGAGGTTTGCGTCGGCAGGTTGTTCGGCCGGCGGTTGAGCGTGGCGAGCGCCGGGAACTCGGTCGTCAGGTCAAGGTGCACCAGCTGGAATAGCCGCTCGGGTCGCTCCAGGTCCTTGAGGCGATGCTCGCCAAGGTCGGCCAGCGAGACTTGCTCAGGCAGCTGGTCGACCACGAGCGCCGCGGCCGTCGCGGAGAGCAACACCTGGCCACCGTGGCCGGCGGCCATGATTCGTGCCGTTCGGTTGACGACCGGGCCGAAGTAGTCCCCGGCCCGCCTGTCGGCTTCACCGGAATGCAGGGCCATGCGGACGCGCAGGGGGCCGGTCTCCGGCCATGGCTCGTCCAGCAACGCATGCTGGGCCGCGATGCTGGCATTCAGCGCACCGATCGCGGATCCGAAGACCGCCATCATCCCGTCGCCGGTAGCCTTCACGATTTCGCCGTTCGAGCCGCGAATGGCGCCAGTGAGGATCGCGTCGTGCCGCTCTAGGGCCTGCTTCATTGCGGTGGGGAACTGTTCCCAGAGTCGCGTGCTTCCCTCCACATCGGTGAAGAGGAACGTCACGGTTTGTGGAGCGGTCTCGGGACGGATTCCCGCGGGCGCGCCACCACGAGCTGAGGCCGCGGCATCGATGGGTTGCCCGATAGACGACGCCAAATCCGCACTCCGACTTCACCCGCGGGGCTGCAAGGGCAGCCGGCCGTGGGGTTCGTAACGCTCACATGATGCCTTGATTGGAACGGACGGCCTAGTGGCGGGCCCGCCGCTCCGGATCAACGCCTCACGAGGGTCAGGCGCGGCGAGCCTCGGGGCACCACTCGTAGCGAACGTCAGGCTGGCGCTCCTCGTTGCGCGCGCCGTCGTTTTCGTCGACGACGATGAAGCCATGTCGCTCGTAGAACCGACGCGCGCCTCGATTGACCTGGAAGGTGAAGAGCGACAGGCCAGTCGGACGTAATCGCTTGGCGAGCTCCACGAATCGGGATCCGATTCCCCGCCCCGTCCAACCCGGCGCGATGTAGAGCTGAGCGAGATCGTCACCATCGAGAGCCATCACCCCAATGACCGCTCCGACGCCATCGACGGCGACCCAGGTCTCCTTGGCCGGAATTAGGTCGTCCCGAATCCAGCCGCGGACCTCTTCGTCGGTATGAGCCAGCGGGAAGTCGTACGTTGCCTTGAACGAGGCCAAAAACATGCCCGAGACCATGGGCGCATCGTCTGGGGCCGCGCGTCGCAGGACAATGCCTGGACCTCTCATGCGGGACTGCTTCTGATCATGCATGGCAACTCTTCGCCGGGGCGGCCCTCAGGACGTGTGCTATGGTGGGGGCTCGCCGCAACCCGTGGCGTGCTTCGCGTGGTCGACCCCCTTCTCGAACGGACCGTGCGTTCTGCAATCCCTGTTCGGGAAGTGTTGGAGGTCCTTATGACCACCGGTACCATCAAGAAGGTCGTTTCCGATCGCGGATTCGGCTTCATCTCTGCCGAGGATGAGAAGGAATACTTCTTTCATCGCGGCGGCCTCGACTCCTCTCTCGACTTCGACCGTCTGGTCGGCGGCGAGCGTGTGACGTTCGAGATCGAGTCGAGCCCCAAGGGCCCGCGCGCGAACCACGTGCGCTCCGCCTAGTCTCTCGGCACGACAAGGAGCCGCCGGGTCCACACCTGTGGACCCGGCGGCTCTTATTTTTCACGGACTGCGGCACGGATGCCGATGGATTCAGGGCTTGACCGCCGACCAGCCGGGATAAACCCCATTTGCGTCGCCGGGCGCCTTGTCGCCCGAAAAGAAATACAGCGGCTTCCCGTTGTACGTGACCTGGAGTGTCCCGTTGTCCGCGCGGGTGATCGTCCCGAGCTTGCCGGTCACGCCCGTGCCGGCCACCGGCTTCGAACCGGCCGCCACAGTCAGGGCCGGCCAGGTCGTCAGACAGCCGCCGGTGCATTCGCTCTTGCCGCTATTGGCGACGTCCGACGAGAAGTGGTAGACGGTCCTGCCGTTCGAGGCAGCGACCAGGACCACGCCCTGCCCTCCAACCGATTTGGCCTCGACCGTGGCAGCCGCGGCGGCGACCGACGGGGAGGCGGCCGGGCTCGGACTGGCGTTAGCCGCCGGGCTCGGACTGGTGCTGGCCGCCGGACTCGGGCTGGCTGCCGTGCTGGGGGCGGCAGGCGATGGGCTGGCGGCGCTGGTGCAGGCTGCCATGACGAACGCCACGCCGGCCAAGAAGGCCGCCACGCGGCGCTTCGAGATTTCCACGGTTACCTCCGAGTCGAGTTGATGCCCTTCAATGTTTTGCTACGTCTCTGAGTCGGAGGCTGGTTTTCGCGAGCACGACACCGAGTGGCGTTGCTCAATCGGGTTGTCGCGCTGGCTCCTCGAGCCGGGCCGCCCTGGCGTCGAGGTACCGCTGTTCGGGGAGGCTGGTGGTGCGGCGAGCAGCCAGCTGATACGCGGACCGGGCGGCCGCGTGGTCGCCCGCCATTTCCAACAGATGCGCGCGGACCGCATCGAGACGGTGATGACCGGCTATCCGGTCGTCGCCTTCGAGGGTTCGCAAGAGGTCGAGTCCGGCCTGCGCTCCGTACACCATGGCCACCGCGACGGCCTGGTTCAGCGTGACCATGGGATTGGGCGAGAGTCCGACCAGCAGCTCGTAAAGGAGCATGATCTGCCGCCAGTCCGTGTCCTCTGCGCGAGTCGCCTCGTCGTGGATCGCAGCGATCGCGGCC
>VBEC01000094.1 GCA_005883615.1 Chloroflexota bacterium
GGCTTGTAGCTGCCAACCTGCTGCGCGGTGATGACCCAGTCGAACGCGACTTGAAGCCGGGCCTGCGAGCGGGCGAAGAGATCGTCGTCGCAGTTGGTGATGACGGCAAGCCGGAAGCGGCTGGAGAGGCGCGCCAGCGCAGCTGCCGAGTCGGGGAACGCCGGCCAGTCGCCGACAGAATCCGCGAACGCGGCTACCTGCTCGCCGGTCGGCTCGATCCCCAGTCCGCGGCCCACGTCGCGTATCGCCCGGCCGAGGATCTCCCGATAGCGGCGGTAGGATCCCGCTTCGGTCGCGGCTTCCGCACGCGCGAATTCCGCAAGCAGATCGTCGTCGTCGGCGGCTTCTCCGTTGACCAGCACCTCGCGCAGTCCACGCAGGATGCCGGTTTCCCAATCGATGAGCGTCCCGTAGCAGTCGAAGCTGAGCACTTCGAAGCGCCCGAAATCGAACGGAGCGACCTGGCCCGCCGAATTGCGATCAGAAGTCACGTCGGCCGACAAAGTGCTGCTCCACCTCGGGGCGCGCCAGTTCATAGATGGCCAGACGCTGGCCTCCCGGTGCCTGGAAGGAGCAGCACGGTCCCTGCGGGATCTCGATCGTGGTCCCGCGCTGCCACCCGTGATTTTCCAGATCGCGCATCGCCGACTCGAGGTTGCCGACTCGGTACACGAGGATGGGCCAGTCGCCGGCCAGATGGTCCGTGAGAAGAAGTCGCGGCGGACCCGGGGCGAGCTCAAGCATCGCGACCCGAGTCCCCATCGCCTCGATTGCGAAGATGAGGCGGCTGCCGACCGTCTCCACGAAATAGCCAACGTCCGAGGCCACGTCGCGGCTCGGCATATACACGTAGTCGAGCTGTTCGAAGGGCGGGTGGCTGGTCGCGTCGGTCATTGCCTCGCTATTGGAGCACACCAACGCCACCGACCCCGACTGACCTGCTCGCGTCGGGTAGCCACAGCACGGCGAACGGCCGCCTTTGCTACCGTTCCTCAATGAGCCCGGGTCCCTCGGCGAATCGGGCGTCCCCGCCGGACGAGACCCTGCGACCCCTGCGGCGCGTACGGCAGATTCGCGAATTCACCGATGAATCGATCACGGAGGAGGAGCTGGCCGCCATTGCCGATGCGGCGCGCTGGTCGGGAAGCAGCGCCAACGAGCAGCCGTGGCGATTCATCCTGATCCGGGTCGCCGGCACGTTGCTGCGCCTGGCGGAAGCCGGGTCCCCTCAGACGCGGTCCCTGCGGACCGCCTCGGCCGCGATCGCGATAGCCGTGCCGGACGAAAAGGACCGCGCAGTTTCGCGTGCCTACGATGAAGGTCGAGCCGCGGAGCGGATCCTCATCGCAGCGTCGTTCCTCGGCCTGGGTGGAGGGATCGCCTGGATCCGAAGCGATGCCCGGGACGCGCCCCGGGAGATCCTGGGGCTGCCTCCGGATTGGCTGGTACGCACCATCGTGGCCCTCGGCCATCCGTCTGAATCGGCGCGCCGGCCGAAGTCAAAGCCGGGCGAAGGCCGGCGGCCCCGTCAGGAGACCGTCTTCGAGGAGCGCTGGCCGAAGTCGTAGGCGGTCAGGCCTGGACGGGTCGCGCGAGGAGACCGAGGGCGTCGCAGTCTTCGGCGATGCTCTCGATCAGGTGCGGATCGCCGATCGCACCAAAGCCCTGCAGGATCGTCCGGCTGAGGCCCAGGTCGGCGTATTCACGCAGCCGTGCACGCCGCTCGGGCCCGGCTGAGGTTGACGGTCGGCCCCAGACATGGACGGACACGCGCAGCGTCGTCGGGTCACGCCCGACCTCCTCGCAGCGCTGCCGAATGACCGGCAGGGCGCGCTCGACTTCCTCGGGCATGAGGGCGTCCAGGTTAAGCTCGTCGGCGAAGCGCGCCGCCAGTCGCCAGGTCACGTTCGGTCCGTTGCCGCCAACCACGATCGGCAGGCGAGGCTGCTGGAGCCCCTTCGGTTCGTGGATCGCATCCATGACGCGGGCATGCCGGCCGTCCCAAGTCGCTCGGCCCGGTGCCAGCATGCGCGTGATGATCTCGAGGTGATCGGCAAGGATGGCCAGGCGCTCCGGGGCGCCGGGAAAGCCATAGCCGTAGGCCAGCCACTCGTCTTCCTTCCAGCCGGCCCCGATGCCCAGCTCGGCCCGACCGTTGCTGATGACGTCGAGCGTGGAGATCATCTTGGCCGTGAGCCCCGCGTTGCGGTAGGCGGCGGCCAGCACCAGGTGGCCGACACGGATACGGGACGTCGCCATGGCCAGGGCGGACAGCTCCACGAACGGCTCGAAGATCGGAGCTTCCTGCGGCGGGGGATCGACCTGGAAGTGGTCGTACACCCAGAGCGACTCGAATCCGAGCGCCTCGGTCTCGCGGGCGATCTCGACGGTCCTGTCCCAGGCGCGCCGCGGCTCAACCCCGAGGTACTCGCGATCGCAGCCCTGGGGCATCGTTACCCCGATTTTCACGTGGTCGCCTCCTCCGAAGCGGGGCGGGCCCGGTCCTCGATTTCCCAGGCGTGATCGAGCGCGTGCCAGATCGTGCGCCGCAGCACATAGCGAGGCGACCAGGGCCTCTTGGGTGCGCCCGGGTTTGCCAGGGGCCGGCCACCGACGCTGGCTGTCAGCG
This sequence comes from Chloroflexota bacterium, assembly GCA_005883615.1. GTDB lineage: Bacteria > Chloroflexota > Limnocylindria > Limnocylindrales > CSP1-4 > CF-16. The sequence continues at coordinate 2,630 of VBEC01000094.1, forward strand.
CCTCGACCATCGCATCGCGCAGGCGAACCGCGCCACCGTCGTCATCGTTGCGCACTGGCTTGGGCGGCCTTGAACCGAGTTGCGTGAGGTACGCCTCCTCCGACTCCCTGACATGTCGTCGGATCTTGCCGAGGTCTCGTCCGCCCCCGCGTGGCCCCTTGCGAAGCTCCACGCCTTCGGCGCCTGCCGCCACGTCATCGAACGTCTGCCATGCCGCCTTCAGCAACGCCAGTTGCCGTTCGATCTCCGCCTCACCCATCGGCTCTTGGTCGCTCGCGGGCCCGAGCGAGGGCACCCCGAAGTCGGTGCCCGCGTTCCCTCTCAGTCGTTCGGTCACCTTCAGCTCCGAAACGTCGTCCGGTTCCGAGAAGGCCAGGCGGGCGCGCCGAGCCACCGGCGCATAACGGGGCGCATACGAGAATAGGGCCTCGAGGGCGTCAAGCTCCTGCCGGCCCCCGCGCGACCAGCCAGGCCAGTCGATGGAGCTGGCGAACACCCGCTTCGAGCCGGTCTCGACGACGACGGGAATGGATCGAGTGCTCAGGGGCGGCGCCGCCCCGCCGCGATGGCCGGCCCAAGATCGGCGACGTGCGCATCTCGCGTGGCGATGGGATCCAGACCGAACTGCACCTCGAGCGTCTTCATGATCGATGTCGTGTCGTAGACAGCGTGATCGACCGCCGACCTGGTGAGGCTCCGCGCAATCAGGATTGCCGGGATCCTGGTTCCCGGTCCGAACTGGTCGTGGAATCCGGCCGTGGCACCCATGCCCGGCGGTGGAACGTGATCCCACTGCCCGCCGAACTCGTCATAGGTCACCACGATCAGCGTGTTGCCGGCCTGCGGTCCCCTTTCGATCGCCTGGATCAGGTCGATGAGGTGGTTGCCGCCGTTTGGCTCACTGGCGTATCCGGGATGCTCGTTCTCGACGCCGTTGGGCTTTACGAAGCTGACCTGAGGGAGCGCCCCGGCCCGGACGGCGTGCAGGAAGTCCTGCTCGTCCTGGAGGTGCGAGCGGCCGGGCGCGCCAGGGATGTATCGCGCGTAGTAGGCGAGCGGCTGATGATGTTGCTGGAACGACTTGTCCGGGCAGTACGGCCAGCCGCCGGGGTTGCCGGCCCCGTCGGCCGGAGCGGGCGCCGAATTCGGGTCGGCGCACGTCGTCCCGGTGCCATTGGTCCAGCCACGTCCGGTCCGGTTTCCGGCTGCGTTGTCCCAGCCACCGGCATACCATGCCCAGCTCACTCCCGCGTCGGACAAGGTGTCTCCGATCGTCATCGGGGTCGCCGTATCGTCGATCACCGGCAGC
>VBEC01000096.1 GCA_005883615.1 Chloroflexota bacterium
GGCCGCGCTCCACGACGACGCCGCGGCCTGGTTGACCTCAGCGGAGTTGGGCCTACCGCGGCTGGCGGACTATCGCGTCCGCCTCGGGCGAGCTATCGACCGTGTCCATGCCGGTGACCACCATTACGTGGCCTCGCCTCGCGTCGATAGCTACCACAGCGTCTGGTTCGAGCTCCACGAGGACCTGATCCAACTCGCCGGCCGGAGCCGGGCCGAGGAGGTGGCCGCCGGCCGCGCCTAACGACGCCCCGCGAGGCATCCGCCCGAGGGTTTCAGCGGCCTTTCGCGTACCCCAGCGCCGTGAACTTGTCCCAGAGCGAGCCCGCGTTCTTTGTCTGGATGTGATCCATCATGTAGCCCTGCCCGACGTCGACCGGGCCGAACTCCTCGTTGAAGCGGACGCGGGCGACGGTCTCCTCCCGGCTCCAGCCCCTGGCGACGGCATCGGCGACCGCCGCTTTCCAGGCGAGCAACACGCTTCGCTGGGTATTCACGTAGTCGAGCGGCTGGACGGGGCCGTGACCGGGGATCAACCGGTCGACGTCCAGTCCTCGGATCCGCTCGAGTGCTTCGAGCCACTGGTCGACGTTCGACGTCATCAGCCACGTCTGGCACTCGCTGAAGATCGTGTCACCGGTAAAGACCGCGCGCTCCTCGGGGACGTGGACCGCGAGCTGGCCGGGCGTGTGGCCGGGCGTGTGGAGAAGGTGGAACGTGTGGTCGCCGACCCGCAGGGTGAGGTCGCCGGTGAACACGATCGTGCCCCTGTTCGGATCCTGGTAATAGACGTCGCGATCCGGGATGAGCGGCGTTGCCTCGGGATCGTCGGTCGGGATGGCCTCCAGGGCGTAGGCGAACGGGTCGAGCTCGGCGTTCGGGTCCATGAAGTTGTCGTACAGGCCCTGATGGTTGACGACCGGCACGCCCTTGAACCAGTAGTTGCCAAAGATGTGGTCGACGTGATGCTCGGTGTTGATCAGGTAACGGATCGGGCCGTGCGATTCGGCCTCCGTGCGCATGGCGACCGCACGCGTCGGGAGCTGGGGCGTATCGATGGCGACCACCCCGTCCGACGTGGTCACGAAGCTCGGATTGCAGCCCCGAAGCTTCGTCGTCGTGTAGACGTTGGGCGTGACCCGCTCGAGCCCGAGGGTCGCGGTGGCCATGGAGACCGCCTCCTTATTGCGTTGCGGTCAGGCCGCCGTCGATGCCCAGGATCTGGCCGGTGACGAACGAGGCAGCGTCGGAGCAGAGGAAGATCGCCGGCCCAACGAGGTCTTTCGTTTCGCCGATGCGACCGAGCGGGATGCGGCCGACGATGCCAGCCTTGAACGCCGGATCCGCCAGCAGCGAGGCGACCTGGGGTGTGTCGACGAACGTGGGCATGATCGCGTTGACCCGGATGCCGTGCTTCGCCCATTCAGTCGCCCACTGGCGGGTGAGTGAGCTGATCGCGCCCTTCGCCGCGACGTAGGCGGAGTAGCCGGAGTTGATCCCGAGATTCGCCCGCACCGAGGAGATGTTGAGGACCGCGCCACCGTGACCGGCGGCGATCATTGCCCGCGCGGCGGCCTGCGTCGGCAGCACGGTGCTCCGAACGTTGAGCTCCATGATCCAGTCCCAGTCCGAGCGCGGGTACTCCTCGGCCTCGTGGAGGACCTGGCCGGCGCCACCGCCGACGGCGTTGACGACGATGTCGATGCGCCCAAACCGGCCGATCGTTTCCTCGACCGCGCGTTCGGCCTCGGCCTCGATCGTCATGTCGCCGCTGACCGCCAGGCCCTCTGATCCGGTCGCCTGTATCCGCTCGACTGTCGCCTCGCACGTCTCGAGGGTTCGGCCCGTGACCCCTACCCGAGCGCCCGCGCCGGCCAGCGCCTCGGCGAGCGCCGAACCGATCGCGCCGCCACCGCCCGAAACAAGCGCGACGCGGCCAGTGAGGCTGAAGATGTCGAGCTGAGCCATGTCCTCCAGGCGCCCCACAGGGCGACGAGTCGAGGATCGCGGGCGATGTAGGAGCAATCGCCGGGGTTGCGATTGCTCGTTTGATCGATTATCGAGAATACTCACGCGAGAGTGGACCGTCAACGCGGCCTACCATTGGTGCGCTTCGCGGGCTCAAACGAAGTTCGGAGGACGAATGGCGCTCAACCTCAACGGCCTCGTCCCGGCCACGGTCCTGCCGATGCACGCCGACGGCAGCATCGACGAGGCCGGCCTCCGCTCCTACATCGCGTGGATTGCGCGGCAGGGTCCGGTCGCCCTCGCGATCAACGTCGATACCGGCGAAGGACCGCATCTCACGCACGATGAAAAAATCCGGGTGCTGCGGGTCGTGCGCGAGGTGACCGAGCTGCCCATCGTCGCCGGTATCGCCGGGCCGTCGACAGACGCGGCGGTTCGCCAGGCGCGGGACTTCAAGGCTGCCGGTGCGGATGCGTTGCTCGTGTTCCCGATCCCGGCCTACCTGAGCGAGCCACTCGACGTTCGTATTCCCGTCCAGTATCACGAGGCAATCGCCGACGTCGGGTTGCCGCTGATCCTGTTCCAACTTCAGCCCGCGCTGGGTGGCCTGAATTACGAGCCGGACACGATCCGTGCGATGGCGTCAGTGGACGGCGTCGTCGCGATCAAAGAAGCGTCGTTCGATGCGCGCCGATTCGTCGAGACAGCTCAGCTCCTCGCAAGCCTGCCGCGGCCGATCACGTTGCTGACGGGGAACGACAACTTCATCCTGGAGTCGTTCATCCTCGGTGCGACTGGCGCATTGATCGGTTTCGGGGCGGTGATGACCCGACAGCAGGTCGACATGATCGACGCGTGGACCGAGGATCGGATCGACGACGCGAGAGCGATCGGCCGACGAGTGCAGCGACTCGCAGACGTCGTCTTCACCCGACCAGTCGGTGATTACCGTGTCCGACTCAAGGAGTGCCTGTGCATCCTGGGCGTCCTCGAGGCCGCGCACGTTCGGAAACCACTCCTGGCGATCTCCGACGCCGAGCGGGCGCACCTGGCCGGTGTCCTGACCGAGGTCGGCCTGCTCCGGGACACGGCCCCAACCCTCGCCTGAACGAGGAGGGTCGGGGGCGGTTCGCAGGACTTACGGCACAACCGAGCAGTTCGGTCGGACACGAAGAAAACGTTTGCCATACGCTGCAGGCGGCTGCGGCGATTGCCATCGGAGGACTCGATAGTGGCCAGCGAACCCGCGGACGTCCTCGTCGTCGGTGCCGGCGCGTCTGGCGCAGTCGTGGCACTGCGGCTCGCGGAGGCGGGGTTCCGGGTCATTTGCCTCGAGCAGGGCGAGTGGCACGACAAGAGGGAGTACCCGGGCGTGCGACCGGACTGGGAGCTCGCAGCGCGCAAGCAGTGGGCGACGAGCCCGAACATTCGGGGCCTGCCCGAGGACTATCCGGTCGTCGAGGACGATTCCCCGATGTCGCCCCTGATGTTCAACGGGGTCGGCGGCTCGACCATCCTGTTCGCGGGCGCCTGGCCCCGGATGCTTCCGTCCGACTTCCGGGTCCGATCGCTCGACGGGATCGCGGACGACTGGCCGCTCACGTATGACGACCTGCTGCCCTACTACCGTCGAACCGACCGCGACTTCGGCGTTTCGGCCCTCGGCGGGGATCCAGCCTATCCGCCGGATGACGTCGATCCGCCCCTGCGACCGCTGCCGATCGGGGCGGCTGGCCTCAAGGTTGCGCGGGCCCACACCCGGCTTGGTTGGCACTGGTGGCCCGAGTTCAACGCCATCCTGTCAGCGCCATACGACGGGCGCCAGCCGTGCGTCCTGCGCAGCACATGCCAGTCGGGTTGCAACGAAGGGGCGAAGGCCTCGACCAACATCACGCACTGGCCGAAGGCGATCGCCAAAGGCGCACAGCTCGTCACCGGCGCCCGCGTGCGCCGGATCGAGAGGAACGCCGCGGGGCTCGCGACGGGCGCAACCTGGATCGACAGAAGCGGC
>VBEC01000034.1 GCA_005883615.1 Chloroflexota bacterium
CTGTTCGCCAATTAAAGCGGCACGCGAGCTGGGTTCAGAACGTCGTGAGACAGTTCGGTCTCTATCCATCGTGGGCGTAGGGAACTTGAGAGGAGCTGCTCCTAGTACGAGAGGACCGGAGTGGACGAACCGCTGGTGTGCCAGTTGTCCCGCCAGGGGCACCGCTGGGTAGCTATGTTCGGTCGAGATAAGCGCTGAAAGCATCTAAGTGCGAAGCTCGCCTCAAGATGAGGTTCCCCACCGGGTCAACCGGGTAAGACCGCAGGGAGACCACCTGTTTGATAGGCGGCATGTGGAAGTCTGGTGACAGATGAAGCTGAGCCGTACTAATGGTCGAGGGCTTGACCTCTTCAGCAACTGACCAGGGGTCAGTGGCTGGATCGGGCTGATCCGCGCGTCCTTGCGACGCGCAGCGACACAACAGACGAAATCGAGTTCTTCGAAAACGCCGTCCCTCGGTTGCATTCGGCCGAGGTCTGAGCCGAAACACGTCCAGACGCAAGAGATCCTGGTGACACTAGCGGAGAGGCCACACCCGTTCCCATCCCGAACACGGAAGTTAAGCTCTCCAGCGCCGAAGATACTGAGAGGGCAGCCTTTCGGGAAAATAGGTCGTCGCCAGGGTTTTTGCGTTTTTCGGTTCCAGTTGTCAGCCGGCGACGGCGCTCTGCCGGCCACGGCGACACGGCCCGGCCCGGCAGTCGACGTCGCTCGGTCTGGTCATGAGATCGGCTCGATCGTCGCGGGTATCCTGAGCTCATGGTCTCGGCAGAGAGCTCGCACTCGACCACCGGCTCCAGCACGCCCTCCCGCCCCGATGGCGGGTATGCGTCGACCATCGGTCCGAACGGCCCATTCGCGAACCTCGCCCAGATCTGCCCGTTCCTCGCATCGGAGGATCGAAGCTGGCGAGCCGCGTCACCCACCCGCGAACACCGTTGTGGGGCGGTGGTGCCGATGGCCGCGCTTCGACCCGAGGTCCAGCGGGAGTTGTGTCTGGTGGCCGCCCACCGCCAGTGCGAGCTCTACAAGGCCGCCACGAGATCCATCTGGCCGGCCGGCAGCCGTTTTGCGTCCGTGAACCGTCGACGCCATCGTCCCCTCGCGCGAACCACCCCACTCCTTCTCGAGCGCGGGCGCCCAGTTGGCCTGATCTCGGATCTTCGATCGGGCGGACGTCTCGCTCAGGCTGGCATGGTCGGTCTGCTCGCTCTGGCGCTTATCGCGATCGTGGTGGCGCGGACCCTGCCCCCGCCGGTGCTGCCTGCCGCACCGTCGATTCCGGCGGCGGTGGCCACTGCCGATCCGACCGCGACGCCAACGCCCCAGGCGACGCCCACGCCGACCACAAGTCCATCCCCAGCCCCTACGCGGGCTCCGTCTCCGCCTCCAAAGGTCCTGCGCACCTATCGCGTTCGCTCGGGCGACACCTTGATCGGCATCGCGAGCCGGTTCAGAACGACCGTCGGAGCGATCATCCGCGAGAACAGGCTCTCGGACGGGAACCAGCTCAAGATCGGCCAGTTGCTGCGCATTCCCTGAGGCCAGCGGCGGGTTAGCTGACGGGATGTGAACTTCCCGAGTGTGTCTCCGAGCCCTAGCGCTGGCAGCCGCGGCAATAGGACGTCACGAACCCGCCGGCCTTGACTTGGCTGATCCTGGTACCGCAGCGCGGACACGCGCTGCCGCCCTTGTTGTGCACCGCGAGGAAGTCCCGGACCTGCTGCTCGAACGTAGGAGGAACGCGCGCGCGAAGGACCTCGATGGCATCGCGGATGGTCTTTCGGGTCGCCGCGTGGAGCTCGTCGACCTCTTCGGGCGCCAGGCTGGATCGCTTCCGAAATGGCAGAAGCCGGGCCGCGTGGAGGATCTCATCGCTGTATGCATTGCCGATACCGGCGACGAAGGACTGGTTGCGGAGGAGATTCTTGAGCTCCCCGGGATGACGCCGGATTCGACTCCGCCAGTCCTCGAGCGTCAACTCAGGATCGTCCGCGTCAGGACCGGGCTCTTCGTCCGTCAAGCCCGGCACCGGCCGATTGCTGCCAGCCGGCAGGAGATAGGCCTTTCCCATCTGGGTCGGGTCGCGGTAGCGGACCTCCACCGGATCCCCGTCGGCGGGGAGCCAGTTCGCGCCGCGGGTCCATTTCGCCGCGTCGGGAGGCGGCGATTCCCGAGGCCCGAACGACAATACGACCGCCGTCTTCGAGGGAAACGGCACCGCCGGAGCGGCGAGCTGGAAGCGTCCGGTCAGCATTGGGTTGAACACGAGCCTGTCCCCGTCCAGCTCGAAGGTCAGGAACTTGCCACGATGGTGGACCGCGAGCAGCCGTTGACCGACGAGGGATTCGAGCTCTGCAGGGGTTCCCCGAACGGCAAGCGGTCCCGGGGCGCGGGCCCCGCTGACGGGCCGGCCGACGAGGGCGACATGGAACGCCTCGGCCACCACGGCGAGGTCTGGGAGCTCAGGCACACTCGATTGTAGCCATGGAAGTCGCGTGCTAGACTCTCCCGGCCCTAGCGGCAGAACAGATGAAGAGTCGCGTTCAGCCCAGACCACGAAGGAGCGGACCGCGGGCCTACCGCACACGGACCAGCTGATCGTCTTCAACGGCTCGAGCGAGGCTCGGGCCGTTCGCGTTGCTTGGGACATCAACGAACAGGAGAAACAACCCTTTGACCGAACAGCAAATGGGCGGGACCGCGCCGGAGCCGGAGGACCAGACCTCCGCCACCGACCAGGCGTCCGAGCAAACCGTCGGGACCGTAGCCGTCGCCGACGAGCCCGCCAGCACAGCGGAGACGAGCGAACCGACCGAAACCTCGAGCTCCACCCTTTCTCAAGCGGTTGACCCAGCGACCACCGAAACGGCCGAAGGCCGTAACGGCGTCGCCCCGGCCGAGGCGCTCGAAGGCGCCCCGTCGGCCGACGTCGCACCCATCGCTCCTTTCGACGGGTCGACGGAGAGCGAACGCGCAACTGCGGCGCCCGCGGCCGACTCTGAGCAAGGCGCTGAGTCCCAGCCCGCGGCCGAGTCTGAGCAAGGCGCTGAGTCCCAGCCCGCGGCCGATTCCGGGCCACTGCCCGAATCCGAGTCAGCGGCCGAATTTGCCCAGCCAGAGCCGGCGGTGGCAGTGAGCGAAGCGTCCGACGCTCCGGCTGCTCAGGCGTCGGAAGGCCCGGCGCCGCGCCCGGTTCCAACGGGCCCGGAGCCCGCCACCATGGAGGAGCTCCTCGCCGAGCAGGACTCGGACATCAAGAGCTTCAAGCACGGCGACGTGGTCGAAGGGAACGTGGTTCGGATCGACAAGGACGAGATCCTCGTCGACATCGGCGCGAAGAGCGAGGGTGTGGTTTCCAACCGCGAGCTGTACGGCCGGCATGCCGAGCAGCAGCCCCAGCTCAACGTCGGTGACGTCGTCCTCGTGTACGTGCTGCAGCCCGAATCCCAGGAAGGCCACGTGGTCCTGTCCCTTCGAAGGGCAGGGCTTGAGCGCAAGTGGCGGGCCATGCAGGAGCAGTTCGAGGCAGGAGTCATCATCGAGGCGCCGGTCATCGACCATAACAAGGGCGGCCTGATCGTCGATTGCGGGATCCGCGGCTTCGTGCCCATCAGCCAGATCGTGGACTTCCCGCGCCGCCCACAGAACGATCAGCCTCGCGATGCGGCCCAGGAGATCGCCGAAAAGCTCCAGCCCTTCGTGGGCCGGAAGCTTCGGCTCAAGATCCTTGAGGTCAACCGGAAGGCCAACCGGCTCATCCTGTCCGAGAAGGTCGCCCTCTACGAGGAGCGTCGCGAGAAGCGCGACGAGCTGTTCAGCAGCCTCCAGGTCGGCCAGAAGGTGACCGGCACCGTCCGCTCGATCGCCCCGTTCGGCGTGTTCATCGATCTCGGGGGCATCGACGGCCTCGTCCACAAGAGCGAGCTCAGCTGGAACAAGGTCAACAACCCCGAGTCCGGCTACAAGGTCGGCGAAGAGGTCGAGGCCGAGGTCATCGACATCAACCACGAGCGCGGGCGCATCAGCCTGTCGATCCGCCGCCTCCAGCCCGATCCCTGGCACTCGACGGTCGCCGACTACCGGGTGGGCGACGTCATCGACGGCACGGTCACCAAGCTCGTGAACTTCGGAGCGTTCGTGCGTGTGCGCGATGGCCTCGAAGGCCTGATCCACATCAGCGAGCTATCCCACCAACGAGTCGCCCATCCCGGCGATGTCGTGCACGAAGGCCAGGCGCTGAAGCTCAAGATCATCTCCCTCGATTCTGAGCGCCACCGCCTCGGGCTGAGCCTCAAACAGGCCGAGGAAGCACCGGCCCGCCCCACACCGCCCGAGCCCACGGCCCGCGCGGAGCGGAAGCCCCGCGGCGACCGGGAGCGCGAGCGCGGCTACTCGATGGCCGATGCCGTCCAGGAGCCGGAGGGAGGGATCGACAACACGCTTGCCGCGGCGTTTGCTCAGGTCCGGCAGCAGGTTGCCGAGTCCGAGCGCGAGACTGCGGGAGACGAGGGCGACGGCGCAGCGGCCGAGGCCGTGGTCGAGACTGCGCCGACGACAGCAGACGCCGACCAGCCGGAGGCGACCGTCGAAGCCGAGCCTGCCACTGCCGAGGCCGAGCCTGGCACCGCCGACGTCCCTGAGGCAACGGCCGAGGCCGCGCCTGCCACTGCCGACGTCCCTGAGGCAACGGCCGAGGCCGAGCCTGGCACCGCCGACGTCCCTGAGGCAACCGCCGAGGCCGAGGTCGCCGTGGCGACAGCCGAAGCCGAGCCTGCCACTGCCGAGGCCGAGCCTGCCACCGCCGACGTCCCTGAGGCAACGGCCGAGGCCGAGCCTGGCACCGCCGACGTCCCTGAGGCAACCGCCGAGGCCGAGCCTGGCACCGCCGACGTCCCTGAGGCAACCGCCGAGGCCGAGGTCGCCGTGGCGACAGCCGAAGCCGAGCCTGCCACTGCCGAGGCCGAGCCTGGCATCGCCGGCGTCCCTGAGGCAACCGCCGATGCCGAGCCTGCGACCACGGAGCGCGATGTTCCCGAGACCAGCGCGGAAGCGGTACCGACTTCCCCAGAAACCGAGGCAACAGGCGAAGCCGAGTCTGCAGCCACGGCCGACGATGTGGCTCCCCCCGACGAGGAGACCGCAATCGTAGCCGAGGAATCGGAGGCCGCCCCCGAGGACACGCAGAAGAAGGCGAAGCCCTACGCAGACTCCTGATCCCAGTCCGTCGCGCATGACGTTCGGCCCGCCAACCGGCGGGCCGTTTCGTTTCCGGTCCGCATCCAGCGCCGACGATTCGACGAACCTCTTGCTGCAGGGCGGCCACGCTCCGGGAGCCGCGCTCCGGGCAGCCTGCGAGGGACTTCCAGGCCTCTGGTAGGGCCAGTTGCGGAGGAGGGAGCACGTGCTAGCATGGCCCCGCTGGTGCTCATGAGGCGCCTCAGGAGAACATTCGTTCGGTGGATCGCTTCGACAAGTTCACGGATCGCGCGCGCAAGGTCCTGACGCTGGCTCAGGACGAGGCTCAGCGGTTCAACCACAACTACATCGGCACGGAGCATCTGCTCCTCGGGCTCGTCCGCGAGGGCGAGGGCGTCGCCGCGCGCGTTCTCGAGAACATGAACGTAGAGCTGGCCAAGGTGCGGACTGCGGTCGAGTTCATCATCGGGCGGGGTGATCGGCCGGTCGTCGGCGAGGTTGGCCTGACGCCTCGGGCGAAGCGAGTCATCGAGCTGGCGATCGACGAGGCACGACGCCTCGGCCACAACTACATCGGTACCGAGCACCTGCTTCTGGGCCTTGTCCGGGAGGGCGAGGGGATCGCGGCCGGCGTGCTCGAATCCCTCGGGGTCAATCTCGACAAGGTGCGCCACGAGGTCATTCGGGTGCTGTCGCAGAGCTCGTCCGCCGGGCCCGCCCAGGAGACCAAGCGCGCCTCCAAGACCCCGACGGTCGACCAGTTGGGAATCAACCTCACGGAGCTGGCGCGCCTGGGCAAGCTCGATCCCGTCATCGGTCGCGAGAAGGAGATCGAGCGGGTCATCCAGATCCTGTCCCGCCGCCTGAAGAACAATCCCGCGCTCATCGGCGAGCCGGGTGTGGGCAAGACGGCGATCGCCGAAGGTCTCGCCCATCGGATCGTCGCCGGTGACGTGCCCGAAACGCTGCTCAACAAGCGCGTCCTGACCCTGGACATCGGTTCCCTCGTCGCCGGTACGAAGTACCGCGGCGAGTTCGAGGAGCGGCTCAAGAAGATTATCGAGGAGCTTCGCAACACGAATGACGCGGTCCTCTTCATCGACGAGCTGCACACGCTGGTGGGCGCCGGCGCCGCCGAGGGCGCGATCGACGCGGCAAACATCCTCAAGCCGCCCCTCTCGCGCGGCGAGCTACAGTGCATCGGCGCCACGACGCTGGACGAGTACCGCAAGTACATTGAGCGGGACGCGGCCCTGGAGCGCCGCTTCCAGCCGGTCATGGTCGAGGAACCGACCCTCGAGCAGACCATCGAGATCCTGATGGGCATCCGCGAGCGCTACGAGCAGCACCACAAGGTCACGATCACCGACGAGGCCGTCCGGGCCGCGGCGGACCTTTCGATCCGCTACATCACGGACCGGCATCTGCCCGACAAGGCGATCGACCTGATTGACGAGGCCGGCAGTCGCGTCCGTCTGCGCCATTCGTCGGCTCCGCCTGCCCTTCGCGATGCCCAGAAAGAGCTCGAGCGGATCACCAAGGAGAAGGACGCCGCCATCAACTCCCAGGAGTACGAGGAGGCGGCCACGCTGCGCGAGGCCGAGGCCACCTCGAAGGAGAAGGTCGAGGAGCTGCGCGGGGAGTGGCAGTCACAGGTCGCGCAGGAACAGCCCACCGTCGGCGAGGAAGAGATCGCCCAGGTGGTTGCGATGTGGACCGGCATTCCCGTGACCCGGATTGCGCAGGAAGAGTCCGAGCGGCTGCTCCACATGGAGGAAGCCATCCACCAGCGGGTCATAGGCCAGCAGGAGGCGATCGAGATCGTCTCCAAGGCGGTCCGCCGCGCCCGGGCCGGCCTCAAGGACCCCAAGCGGCCCATCGGCTCGTTCATCTTCCTGGGCCCCACCGGCGTCGGAAAGACGGAGCTGGCGAAGGCGCTTGCCGAGTTCATGTTCGGCAGCGAGGACGCGCTCATCAAGATCGATATGAGCGAGTTCATGGAGCGCCACAACGTAAGCCGCCTGGTCGGCGCGCCCCCTGGCTACGTCGGCTTCGACGAGGGCGGCCAGCTGACCGAAGCGGTGCGTCGCAAGAACTACGCCGTCGTGCTCCTGGATGAGGTCGAGAAGGCGCACCCGGAGGTGTTCAACATCCTCCTGCAGATCCTCGAGGACGGGCACCTCAGTGACGCGAAGGGGCGCCGGGTCGACTTCCGCAACTGCATCATCATCATGACCAGCAACCTCGGCGCCAAGCAGTTGCAGACCAACGCAACGCTGGGCTTCCGGGCGATGGGCGATACGGAGGAAGCTCGGGCGGCCACCTCCTACGACATCATGAAGGAGAAAGTCCAGGCGGAGCTGAAGAACTCGTTCCGGCCGGAGTTCCTGAACCGCATCGACGCAACCGTGGTCTTCCGATCCCTGACGGTCGAGGAGATTGCCGAGATCGTCGACTTGATGCTCCAGCGGGTTCGCGACCAGCTGCGCGCACAGCAGATGAGCCTCGAAGTCACCCAGGCGGCCAAGGAGCACATCATCAAGATCGGGTACGACGTGTCCTATGGTGCCCGGCCACTTCGCCGCGTGATCATGAACATGGTCGAGGACGTCCTCGCGGAGCACCTCCTGCTGGGCAAGTACGAGCCCGGCACGACGATCGTCGTGGACAAGGGCGAAGAGACAGGCCTCGATATCCACGCCGCGGAAGTCAAGACTCCCGTCGAGACCGCGTAGACCTCGGGCCGATGGCGTCGCGGGGCTTCGCCTCGGGCATCGGTGAGCGAGAATCGACCGGAGTTGAGGTTGCCAGGTCTGGGGTTCCCTGATCGCTAAGTCCGGCGGTCGAACGCAAAGCCGCTACGTCTGCCAGGCATGCGGCGACGCCTTCCTCCGATGGGAGGGCCAGTGCCGCTCGTGCAGCGCCTGGAACAGCCTCGTCGAGACCCTCGTGAGAGAGCCAACGCGGGCGGAACGCACCGGGCGAGACCGGGCGGCGCTCGGCGCGCCGGACGGGGGAGCCGTTCCGCTCTCGTCCATCCAGGAAGCCCCCGTTCCCCGATCACCCGTCGGCATACCCGAGCTCGATCGGGTGCTCGGCGGCGGCCTGGTCGCCGGATCGGTGGTTCTCGTCGGAGGCGAGCCCGGCATCGGCAAGTCGACCTTGCTCCTCCAGGCCGCGGCGGGTGTCGCCGGCGCGACGGCCTCGGGCGGTTGGGTGTTGTATGCATCCGGCGAGGAGTCGGCTCCCCAGATCCGGCTGCGATCGGCGCGGCTCGGTCTGCTCGACGGGCCGGTCGCTGGAGCCATTCGCGTCGTCGCCGAAAGCGAGATCGGCCGGATCGCAGAGATCGCCGGCTCGGAGCGCCCGGTGCTCGTCGTAGTGGACTCGATCCAGACGATGACCGTCGCCGAGCTCGAGGGTCCGGCGGGCAGCGTCGGGCAGGTCCGCGAGTCGGCGCTTCGCCTCATGGAGCTGGCCAAGGGCGAGGGCATCGCCGTCGTGCTGGTCGGGCACGTCACGAAGGACGGCAGCCTGGCCGGACCAAAGACCCTGGAGCATCTCGTCGACGCGGTACTCTCGCTGGAAGGCGAGCGGTACGCGTCGCTCCGCCTTCTGCGCGCCTCCAAGAACCGTTTCGGCTCGACCGAGGAGATCGGCGTGTTCGAGATGGGCGAGGCTGGGCTAATGGAGCTGGCCGATCCGTCTCGCGCTTTCCTCGCCGACCACGAGGTACCGGCCCCGGGCAGCGTCGTGGCGCCTACGCTTGAAGGCAGCCGGCCGATCCTCGTGGAGGTCCAGGCTCTGGTCGCACGCGCGGTGTACGGCACGCCACGGCGGACCGCGAGCGGTGTTGATCCGAACCGGTTGGCCCTCCTCCTGGCCGTCCTCGGTAGGCGTGCCGGTGTTGGCTTGAGCAGCCACGACGTGTACGTCAACCTGGCTGGCGGCCTATCGGCCGACGAGCCAGCGCTCGACCTGCCGGTTGCCCTGGCTCTCGCCTCGTCCCTGCGCGACCAGGCCGTCCAGGGCCGAACGGTGGCCGTGGGCGAAGTCGGGTTGCTGGGCGAGCTGCGCGCCGTGCCCGGGCTCGAGCGACGGCTGCGCGAAGCGGCACGGCTCGGATTCGAGCGGGCCATCGTTCCCGCGCCCGCACGGGGAAGCCGAACCCCTGAGGTCGGTGGCCTGCGTGTCGTGGCGGTCGGATCGCTCCGCGGAGCGGTTGAAGCCGCGCTCGACGAGCGTGTCGGAGCACGTGGCGAGCCCGCTCCCGCGATGCTAGGCTGACGACCCGGCCGGGAGTGCGGCGCACCAGAGGCCTGGCTGCCGGTTGGAGCCGGACGATCCCAGGAGTGCCAGCCAGACCGTGATCCGCACCATCCGCGTCCTCGGAGCAGCCCTCGGTGGCATCATCGGGCTGGCGCTGGCCACCCCCAGTCCGGGCCTGTTTTCCACCGAGCCATACGGGGGTGCCTACCTGGCGGCGTGGGTCATCGCCTGGGTGGTGGTCGGCTTCGGCATCTTTCCCTATCTGACCGTCGTGCCCGCGATCCGGCTGATTCGCTGGGTCCAGGAACTGTCCACAGCCGAGTTCGTGACCGCCGTAGCAGGCCTGCTGATCGGTCTCCTGATGGGCCTCCTTCTGGGGCTGCCCCTGTCGGCGCTGCCAGAGCCGCTCGGCCGCTGGCTGCCGCTGGGCGTCTCCATCTTCCTTGGCCTTGGCATGGTCGGGCTGACGGTCGCGAAGCGCGCGGACCTCATCGCGGCGGCCGAGGCCATCGGCGTCTTTCGCAGACCCGAAGCCGACAATGGGGCTTCGAGCCTGGCCGGCGAGCCGCACATCGTGGTGGACACGAGCGCGATCATCGATGGCCGCATCGCCGAGATCGTCGAGTCCGGCTTCATCTACGGCACGCTGGTAATCCCGCGCTTCGTACTGGACGAGCTCCAGCACATCGCCGACAGCTCGGACACGTTGCGCCGCAACCGCGGGCGGCGGGGCCTCGAGATCCTGGGCCGCATGCAGAAGGATTCGCCGACCCCGGTCGAAATCGTGGACGTGACCTACCCGGATGTCCCCGAGGTCGATGGCAAGCTGATCGCCCTGGCCAAGTCGCGCAGCCGTGCCATCCTGACGAACGATTTCAATCTCAACCGCGTGGCCGAGCTGCAGGGGATTCGCGTGCTCAACATCAATTCCCTGGCCAATGCCGTCAAGCCGGCCGTCCTGCCCGGGGAGGACCTGCGGGTCAGGGTCATCCAGGAAGGGAAGGAAGCCGGACAGGGGGTTGGATTCCTCGACGATGGGACGATGATCGTGGTCGAAGGTGGCGCGCGTTTCATCGACAAGGATCTCGACGTGGCGGTGACGCGCGTCCTCCAGACCGTCGCGGGGCGCATGATCTTCGCCCAGCCGCGCCTCGAGTGACAGCCACCCGCGACAAATGGCCGGCGCCATGCCCGTGAGCACGGCGATCACACTCCAGGACACGTTGTCCGGGGAGATCCGCCGGCTCGCGCCACTCGAACCGGACCAGGTCAGGATCTACTCGTGTGGCCCGACCGTCTACGGCCCCGTCCACGTCGGCAATTTCCGATCGTTCCTGTTCGTGGACCTGCTGGTCCGCTACCTGCGCTATCGCGGACTCCGCGTGAAGTGGGTCATGAACGTGACCGACGTGGACGACAAGATCATCAGGGGAGCGGCGGCCGCGGGTGTCCCGATCGAGGAGCTCACGGAGCGTTGGACGAACCGCTTCCTCGAGGACGCCGAGGCACTGGGCATGACCCGCCCCGACGTGCTGCCTCGTGCGACCGAGCACATTCCGCAGATCGTCGCGCTCATCGAAACCCTGATCGAACGGGGCCACGCCTACCGCACGGACGAGGGCTCGATCTTCTTTCGGATCTCTTCGTGGCCGGCCTATGGCAAGCTCGCACGACTCGACCCGGCCAACTTGCGCGTTGGCGAGCGGGTGGAGGCCGACGAATACGCAAAGGACGACGTCCGCGACTTCGCGCTGTGGAAAGGCGCGAAGCCGGGCGAGCCCTCGTGGTCGACTTCAATCGGCGAGGGACGGCCGGGCTGGCATATCGAATGCTCCGCCATGAGCATGGCCCACCTCGGGCCTTCGTTCGACATCCATACGGGCGGCGTCGACCTGATCTTTCCCCATCACGAGGACGAGATCGCGCAAAGCGAGGCCGCCACGGGGCAGCCGTTCGTCCAGACCTGGCTTCACTGCGCCCACTTGCAGATGGACGGCCGCAAGATGGCCAAATCGGCCGGCAACATCGCCCGGGTGGCCGAGCTGCTCGAGCGTGGCGTCTCGGCCCGGGCACTCCGCTACGCCCTGATCTCCGTCCACTATCGAATGGCCCTGGCATTCAGCGACGAGTCATTGGCCGCTGCCGGTAGCGCGATCGAGCGACTCGACACGCTTCTCGCCGCCTTGAGCGCCTATCGGCAGGACGTGGTGGACGAGGCGACGCCCGGGGGAGCCATCGAGGCTGCTCGGCGCGCATTCGAAGAGGCCCTCGACGACGACCTCAACATTTCCGCCGCACTGGCCGGGGTCTTCGATCTCGTCCGGGAGCTGAACCGGCGGATCGATGCACGGGCGCTTTCCACCGCGGACGCACGCGCCGCCCTCGATGCGCTGCTGGATCTGGATCGCGTCCTCGGAGTGATGACGCCTCCGGCCCCGAGTGAGGAGCTGCCGGACGATGTGGCGGGCCTGCTCGAACGGCGGGCCGCTGCGCGCGCTGCGCGAGATTGGGAGGCTTCTGACCGCCTGCGGGACGAGCTCGCGAAGCTCGGCATCGCGGTGGAGGACACGCGGGACGGCCAACGCTGGCGCCGAAGCCCGGAGGCGATCCGTGCCTGACGAACCGCGCAAGGCCGGCGGCGGTGGTCGCCCGGAGCGCCGACGCCATCGAAGTGACGGGAAGGCGGATCGGCCCCGGGACGGCCGTTCGCCGAAGCGGGCCGGTGGGCCGGGTCGTGGTGGCGTTGGGGGTGGCCGGCCACCAAAGGCTTCGGGTCGACCGGATGGCCCGCGCTGGAGCGCCGAACGGCCGGACGAGCGCGCACGCGGTCCCCACGACCGAGGCGGCCGCCCGGGCTTCGGATTTGGCGGGACCGAAGCGGAGCCCTCGGATCGACCGCCTCGACCTGGACCCGGCCCATCGGCCGGTCGAGGTGGACCCGCCAGGCGTGGCCAGGGCGGGCCCCCGCATGACCGGCCGTGGATCGACCGGCCACGGGAAGGTCGCGACCGCCGACCGGCCGGACCTCGCGACGCGCCTTGGCGCGGCGGTCAGGGGCGCCCGTCGGGGTCGGACCGCGCAAGGCGGCCTCCAGGTGCGGCTGGTCCGTCGCCGAGGTTCGACCCGGATCGGGCACCGGGACGGTTCTCGGCCGATCGCCCGCCCCGCCGCTTCACGAACGAGGGACCGTTCAGCCGCCCTCAGCCGGACCGCGTCCCAGGGAGGTACCGCCAAGAGGGACCCCCTGGCCGCTTCCGGGCTGACCGCCCTCCTCGACCGTTCCCGCGGGAGGGAGTCCCACGCCCGTTCCCCGGGGAGGGAGCACCGCGTCGATTCCAACCGGGTCGGCCGCGCCGCCCGGATCTGGGCGTGACCGAGTCGTTCGTCCCTGCCCGCCCCGATCTGGGCGAGCTGCTCCGAAAGGACGAGGAGCTGGTCGCCGGCAGGCGGCCAGTTGAGGAAGCCTTCGTCGCCCACCGCGAGGCACTCCGGCTGCTCGTGGTGCCCCAGCGGCGAGAGGCCCTCGAGAAGCTTGTCCTGCACGCGACCAACCTGCGAATTCCAATCGTCGAGGTGGAGGGCGGGACCTTGACGGCGTTGGCCGGGTTTGATGGACACCAGGGCATCGGATTGGTCGTCCCGTCGCGACGTTACGCGACCCCTGAGGAGATCCTCGCCCGAGCGGCCGACCGTGGCGAGGCACCCTTTGTCCTGGCGCTCGATTCGCTCGAGGATCCCCAAAATGTCGGGTCGCTCCTGCGTACCGCCGAGGCGGCCGGCGTCCACGGTGCGATCTTCCCCATGCATCGCCAGGCGCCTCTCACACCCGCCGCGGTGAAAGCGTCGGCCGGTGCCGTCGAACACCTGCTTCTCGCTTCGGTCCCTGACCTCGCGTCAGCACTCGCGGATATGCACGTCCGCGGCTTGCGTGTGGTCGGTTCCGATGCCGATGCGCCGCTCGGCGTCCGGGACGCGGACCTGCGCGGGCCACTCGTTCTGGTGGTCGGCAGCGAAGGGCAGGGCCTGGGACCCGCCGTGCGGCGCCGTTCCGACCTGCTCGTGCGGATCCCGATGCGCGGCGTGATCGGATCGCTGAACGCCGCCGTGGCCGGGTCCATCCTCCTATACGAGGCCCTGGCCCAACGACGCGATCCCAGCGAAGAGCGGTCTGCTCAGCCCGTGACCCAAACGCGGAAGGCGCGGGCTCAGGGGGGATTGGCTATGAAGCCTCCTCGCGGAACTCCGGCCGAAACGCCGGAATCACCCACGCCGGCCCCGGAATCACCCACGCCGGCCAGGGATGGGGGCGATCTGCTTCCCTGAGGTGGACGTGACCGCGGCGCGACGCGGGCATCTCGCTTGACCCGTTCCGTGCACGGACCCTATCATTCGCAGGCGCCACGGGGCTTGCCTGCGGTATGGTCCTGAGCCGCATTTCTGCCGACGTAGCTCAATTGGTAGAGCAGCGGTTTTGTAAACCGCCGGTTCCGGGTTCGAGTCCCGTCGTCGGCTCCAATCGAACAAATCGGCACCGGGCGCACCACGAGCCGCAGCTACGTCCGGAGCCGCCGTCAGTGGGTAGGTTGAGCAGGTGGTGAGCTCCGCTGACTGTAGATCAGCCGTCTTTCGACTGTGGGGGTTCGATTCCCTCCCTGCCCACCACCGTTCGCCCGTGATTTGAGGTCTCGGGCCCACATAGCTCAGCTGGCAGAGCACTTCCTTGGTAAGGAAGAGGTCTTGGGTTCGAGTCCCAATGTGGGCTCCATCTCCGCGGCGAGACGGCCCCGACGAGTGATTATCCATGGCGGTGCCGCGCCTGACGGTCAGGCCCGCCGGCATCGAGGAACAGGAGTGAGAAGGCGTCCGTGGCCAAGAAGAAGTTCGAGCGCACCAAGCCGCACGTG
>VBEC01000035.1 GCA_005883615.1 Chloroflexota bacterium
TCACCGACGCGTCCACCGGCGGGCCTACGTCCTGGTCGTGGGACTTCGGCGACAGCACGGGCTCGACGCTCCAGAGCCCGAGCCACAGCTATACCGCCGCGGGCACCTACACGGTGAGTCTCACGGCCACCAACGGCGGCGGCTCGAACACCGCCACCAAGACGGCCTACATCAGCGCGAGTCCGGGTGACCCCGTCCTGCTCGGGGCGGGCGACATTGCAAATTGCGCGCTGACCAGCGACGAGGCCACTGCGCAGATTCTCGACGGCACCAGCGGCACCGTCTTCACCGCGGGAGACAACGCTTACCCGGACGGCACCGCCGGCCAGTTCAGCACCTGTTACGACCCGACCTGGGGACGACAAAAGGCCCGCACCGTTCCGGTTCCCGGGAACCACGACTACGGGACCCCAGGGGCAGCCGGGTACTACGGCTACTTCGGCGCAGCCGCTGGTGATCCCACGAAGGGTTACTACACGTTCGATCGCGGTGCCTGGCACGTGATCGTTCTCAACGGGGAGTGCGCCCAGGTCGGGGGCTGCCAGGCCGGATCCCCTCAGGAGCAGTGGCTAAGGAGCGATCTCGCGGCGCACACCAACGCCTGCGTGATGGCGATCTGGCACGAGCCTCGCTTCAGCTCCGGCCAGAACGGGAGCGACCCCACGTACACGGACTTCTGGACCGATCTCTACTACGCCGGAGCGGACGTCGTCGTCAACGGCCACGACCACGATTACGAACGATTTGCGCCACAAGATCCCTACGGTGTCGCCGATCCGACCCACGGGATCATCGAGTTCGTCGTGGGCACTGGCGGTCAGACGTTGACCGGGTTTTCCACCGTGGTCGACAACAGCGTGATGCGGAACAGCGTGACCAATGGGGTCATCAAGTTCACGCTGCACGCTACGAGCTACGACTGGCAGTTCATCCCGACCGCGGGCGCCCCGTTCACGGAGACTGGGACTGCCAACTGCGTGGCGCCGCCGCCGCCACCCGCCCGCCCGACAGCAGACTTCTCGGGCACTCCGACCAGCGGCACCGCTCCCATGTCCGTCGCCTTCAGCGACCTCTCCTCAGGGCGTCCCAACCAATGGCTGTGGGACTTCGGGGACGGTCAGACATCGACTCAGCAGAACCCGATTCACATCTACACGCGGTCGGGCACCTACACGGTCTCACTGACGGCCACCAATTTGAGTGGGTCGAACACGCTGACGCGGACGGGCTACATCTCCGCCGCCCAGGGTCAGGGCGCGAGCTATCAGACGACAGTGCTGGCCGATTCGCCATCGAGCTACTGGCGGCTCGGCGAAACCAGTGGAACGATCGCGGGAGACACAGCCGGCGCCAATCGAGGGTCGATCACTGGCGGCGTCGTCCTGGGCGTGCCGGGTGCGCTAGCGGGTGACAGCAACACGGCGATGGGCTTCAACGGTGCGAACAGCTACGTTTCCGTTCCGGACGCGGCGAACCTCGATTTCGGGGGCGATTTCACGGTCGAGGCGTGGGCGAAACCGAACTCGCTGTCGGGGATCGGCGGGGCGGTGGTCCACAAAGGCGGCAGCACCGGCTATCCGGTCTGGCAATACCGGATGAGCATCACGTCCGGCAACAAATGGCGGGGCACGGTCTTCGTCGGCAACACGAACATCACGGTGACCGATACCGGCACACCCAGCACGACGGCCTGGTCGCACCTCGTGATGACCAAAGCGGGTTCGACGCTGACGCTCTACGTCAACGGCGCGGCGGTCGCGACGACGACGGTCGCGGGCATCGTCAATACGAGCACGGGCATTCTCGCGATCGGTCGGACCGGGGGCAGCTCGAGCGACTATTTCAACGGGCAGATCGACGAGGTCGCGGTCTATCCGACCGCGCTGCCGGCTGCTCGCATCGGTGCCCATTACGCCGCCGGCGTGAGCGGATCCGGGTAGCGACCGAAATCCCCCGATAATCCGCAGCGTGACCGCGCGCACCGCCCGCCTGCGCCTGCCCATCGACGCCAGGTTCTTCGGCGCGACCGAACTTCGGCTGCCCGACATCGCGGCGGGCCTGCTGCTCCTCACTTCGGCCGCCCTGTGGCTGACGGCTCTGCCGTCGATCGACGTCCGCCGGATGTCGGACCTGGGCCTAATCAGCGTCCTTCCGCCGCAGGTGATCGCCTCGGTCATCCTGCTGACGGCGAGCGTGCTCATGCTCCTGCGGCGCGAGCAGCTGAATGCGCCGCTCCTCGGCATCCACCTGGTGGCCTTGGTCGTCTTCCTGTACGCGATCCCCGTGGTTGTCGAGGAGGTACCGCGTTCGGCGGTCGCCTGGGTCCACAGCGGCTTCGTCGAGTACATCGCTCGCACCGGCCAGGTGGCACCCGACCTCGAGGCCCGCTTCAACTGGCCGGGCTTCTTCATCCTCGCTGCGGCAGTCACCCAGCTCGCCGGGCTCTCGAGCGCCATGGATCTCGCCGGTTGGGCCCCCGTCTACTTCAATCTGCTCTTCCTCCTGCCGGTCGCCCAGATCAATCGGGCGCTCGGGATCGACAGCCGACTCATGTGGATCGGGCTCTGGATCTTCGAGTTGAGCAACTGGATCGGACAGGACTACTTCTCGCCGCAGGCCCTCAACTACTTCCTGTACCTCACGATCCTGGCGGTCGTCCTGACCTGGTTCCGGGTGGGCCGCCCGGGCTCGGAACGCGTTGCGGCTCTCCTGGCAGGAGCGAAGCGCGGTGGACGGCTAGTGGCTCGGCTTTACGCGCTGGCCACCAGCGACGACCCGGGCGGGTCGGGACTCTCTCGCCGCCAGCAGGCGGCGGTGATCGTGGGCCTCGTCATCGTGTTCGCGTTCGTCACGTTCAGCCACCAACTCACGCCGTTCTTCACCGTCTCGGCGCTCGTGTCGCTCGTCCTGTTCAACAGGACGGTGCTGCGCAGCGTTCCCGTCCTGTTCGGAGTGATGGCCATCGCCTGGGTCAGCTACGGCACCGTGCCCTTTCTCCAGGGCCATGTCGTCGCGCTGCTCAAGGAGGTCGGGCAGCTGACCGCAACACTCAGTGAGAACGTGACCAACAGGATCGCCGGAAGCGCGGACCATCATTTCGTCGTCTCCCTCCGGCTGGCCTTCACGCTAGCGCTGTGGGCGCTCGCGATCCTGGGCGCCGTGATCCGTTTCCTCGACGGTCGACGTGACCTCACGGTCCTCTTATTGGCCGCGTCGCCGATACCGCTGGTCGCCTTCCAGGCCTACGGCGGAGAGCTCGTCCTGCGCCTGTATCTGTTCAGCCTGCCATTCGTGGTCCTGCTCGTCGCGGGCATCGTCTTCGGCCGACCCACCAGCATTCCGCGGCTGGCCACGAGCGTCGTGTTCTTCGGAGCGATTTCCCTGATGACCGTGGTCTTCTTCGTCACGCGGTACGGCAACGAGCGCATCGACGTCATGACGAGCGCGGAGGTGGAGGCCGTGCGCACCCTGGACCGGATGGCGCCCCCCGGATCCCTACTGGTCGCGGCATCCAACGACCTGCCCTGGAAGTTCGAAAGGGTCGAACAGTACAGCTACATCCCGGTGACGGACGAGGTCCTTGTTGGGGACGTTGGCGCGATCGCGGACATCATGTTGAATCCCAAGTACCCCCAGTCCTTCCTGATTCTTACGCGGAGCCAGGGGGCGTATGCCGAGGTGTTCACGGGTCTGCCCCCGGGAGACTGGGACCGTTTCGTTGCGGATGTCACGTCGTCGCCCAAGTTCGTCAGGGTCTACCAAAACCCTGATGCTGAGATCCTCGTCCTCAGTCCCGCAGCGAGAGCGGGCTCGTGACCTCGACCGTTACCGCCTCGACCATCTCTGCCCTGACCTCCAACACGTACGAAACCCTGTCCACCACGGTGGGCCTGGCTGTCGTCATCGTGCTGTGCGTTCTGCTCCTGCAGCGTGAACTCGCACGGGTGTTTGGGGGCGAACGCCTGATCACGCTCATCCGAGCCTTCGACGTCGCGTTGCTGCCGCTGCTGATGGCCTTTCTCGTGATCGTCACCGCGCGCCTGGCGGAACTTCTCGGATGAGGAGCGTCGGACGGCTGCTGCCCCGCCGGACGGTCGCCGTCCGCGGACCCGGAATGGGCATCCGCCGGCTCGAGGGCATTCGCGTCCTGGGTGCCTTCACGGCGGTCCTGCTGATCTCGGAACTGCTATCCGCGCTCACGACTGCGATTTCCGGGGCGATGCTTGATGCCGTTCTGATCCCGGCGGCGCTGGCTCAATTCACACGGGCCGAAGCAGCTCCCTATAGGCGCCTGCTGCCAGTGCTCGCCCTCGTAGCGCTGATCCGGACGCTGAGCATCGCCGCGGTCGTGCCACGCCTGCCGCAGATCACGTGGTATGCCCTGGTAGGCATCCCGCTCCTGCTGGGCGCGGCCCTGACCATCCGCCTGATCGACGAGCCGCTGGAACAGCTCCACCTTCGCATCGATCAGCCTGCCCTGGACGCCTCGCTGGCCGGCCTCGGCGTGCCCCTTGGGCTCGTCGGCTTCTTTCTGCTCCGACCACAGCCGCCGATCAGCCATCCCGGTCTGCTGGGACTCATCGCGGAAGAGGTGATCCTGTTGGTAACGGCGGCCTTCGTCGAGGAGCTGATCTTCCGCGGCCTGCTCCAGGCGGTCGTGATCGAGACGTACGGCCGGCAGCGGCTGGGGGTTGCCTATTCAGCCGGAGTGTCGGCGATCCTCTACCTCGGCTCAGGCTCAATTCCGTACACGATCGGAGTAGCGGGGCTGGGGCTCCTGCTCGGCGCGCTGCTCCTGCGCGGCGCATCGCTGTGGGGCGTGACGGCCTGCCACGGCATCGCGCTGGTCGGCATGGCGACGCTCTGGCCTGCGCTCTTCGGCTAGCGTCTCGCGCACCTGATCGGCTCGGGCGGAAGCCCGGCAACGAGGCCCCTTACGCGGCGTCGTCGATGGTGATCCAATCGATCTGGATGTCTTCGCTGCCGCTCGTGCCGCTCGGGCAGGACGACTGGCACTCCTGCTGGAGGACGGTGCGCTTCAACGTGTCGGGCAATGTCGTCTTGCTGCCGGTGTAGGTCCAGGCCGGCGTCGACATGTTGTCGATGTAGGCAGTCATGACGTGATTGAGCCGCTGGAAGCGGACGGTATGCCACGAGCTCAGACCGACCGAGTAGTCGTGCGACACCTGTGAGTTCGACGAGCCGTAGTGGAGGTACGTCGAGCAGCCGGACAGGTCGTCCGTCTCGCAGAAGTCCTCCTCGCCGCCGGCCGGCCACGAGCTGTCGATGTCGGGCCAGCGCATCGGGATGATGAAGTGGCTGGCCACCCCCGAGCGAACCACCCGGAAGCGGACGGTTACGCGTTGGTCGATCCCGTCAAAGGCCTGCGAGACCATCATGCCGCCGGTATACCAGCCGGCCCCGCAATTCCCGCTCGACTCGTGCGCCATCAGCAGGTGCATGTAGCCGCCCGATACGGACACGTGACCGGGTGTCGCGCAGTTCTGCGGGCCCGAGCCGTATGGTCCGTCGTAGAGGCTCCAGTGGCTGGGCACCCCGCCGCTGTTGAACTGGTCATTGACGACGTTGACCCAGCCCACGACAGGAGCGGGAGTTGGCGTCGGTGCCGGCGTGGAGGTTGGCCTGGGCGTCGGATTCGGGGTTGGGGCAAGCGTTGGAGCCGTCGTTTGGCTCGGCGTAGAGGTTGGACTGAGCGTGGGCGTAGCAGTCGGAGCGGACGTGGGGTTGAGGGTCGGCGCCGCAGTGGGCGGCGCAGGAGCTGCGCTGCCACCGAAGAATTCGCGCAGGTCATTCGCCGTGCAGGTGTTGTTGAGGCACGGCAAACCCCAGGCTGCCTGGACCGTGTGCAACAGGCTGTAGTGATCGTGCGCGGTCGACGACCTCAAACCCGTGTACCCGAGCGGGCTGATCGCAAGCGTGGGCACCCGGTTCGTGCACCCGCTGCAGTCACTGTCCTCGTCCCACGTGATGAGCAGCAGGCTGTTGGCGAACGACGAGCTGCCGGTGATCGTCGGTACGAACGCGCGCAGGAAGTTGTCGCCGTCGGCGATCGTCCCGTCGTGCATGTTGTTGATCTGGTTGGGCACGATGAACTCGTAGGAGGCTGCCGCCGGATCGAAACCCGAGAGCGGCGCGACCCGCGCGCAGCGCGTCGAATTGGTGATCACGTACGAGTACTCCAGCGCGGGGACGTGGTGGCGCGTGTAGTTGCCGATGGCTCCCGGGCCGTCCTGTGCCGTGCCTGCCGCGCTCGAGACCAACGAGCAGTTGCCGGGATAGTTCTGGGCATAGAAGCGCCAAGACTTGCCGGCGGCATCGAGCTGGTTCAACAGGGATGCATTGGGCAGGCTCACGTCGGTGTCGTCGGTCACCCCGAATGTCGAGCCGCCGCTAAGGGCTAGGTAATTCGGCAGGCTCGGGTGATCGACCGCCGAGTAATTGGTCGCCAGCCCGGCGTTGGCGATCAGGCCGTTGACATAGGGAGCCTGGGCTGTGTTGCCGACGATCGAGCTGTAGTCGGTGTTCTCCATCAGGATCACGTAGATGTGGCTGAAGTTCGGAACGCCCGGGGTGCTCGTCGGGTTGGGGGTCGGCGTCGGTGTGGGGGTCGGGGTCGGAGTCGGCGTGGGTGTGGGGGTGGCTGCCTGGACCAGGATCGTCACCGAGGCGATGGGGGTGAGGACCGGGATGCCGGTCTTCTTGCCGGGGATCACCGCCGCGCCGATAGTGTGGACACCCGTCGGGGCTGTCGCGGGAACCCTCAGGCTCGCCTTGATCGCACCCTGGCCGGTCACCGATGGCGTCGGCATGCCCGTGGTCGACCCGTCCCACAGCAGCTGAATCTTCGTGCGCGGGCTGAAACCGGTCCCGGTCAGTGCGACCGACTGTCCCGGGGCGGCTTGCGAAGGGTTCACGGACATCGTTGCCGATGCGGCCCCAACCGCCAGCAGGGGGACGGTGGCGATCGCAAAGGCCGCGAGCATCACGAGGGTGACGAACCAATCCTGCATCCGGCTGCCAGGGGCTGTCTGTCGTGCGCGGGTCTCGTCGACCCAGCGATAGCCGTCCCAAAAGCTCATGCGATAACGACTCCATTCGGCGGCCCGGCTGGCTCCAGGGAGCTCCGTGGCTTTGCGGCCCCGCCTCGCGGCGGGTGTGCTCGTTCGTGGTGTCGGGTCGCCCGGGGACTCGTGACGGGTCGGCGCGGCGAGCCGATGACTGGGCGCGATGCCAGTTCTGCGACCTTAGGTGCGCGCGATCACCAGCGCCATAGCGGCTTGGTCCTCGCGCCGCCGGGGTCAGAGGTCATGCGACGGACCGGGTCAGGATGGGGAGAGGTAGCCCGTGGACCGGATGGGTGTGGTTCCATGGGGCCAGACCGACGTATGCTCGGGCGGTGACAGATGTCACCATCGCGGGCGGGCGATCGCCGCGGCCCCAGGCGATACCGAGGACGACGTCACCGACGCGATCGTCAACGCCGCGATCGGCGAACCGACCAGCGAGCGGCTAATTAACAGTCTTTGGGGTGGTGCCGACTTGGTGTTTCCTGCTACCGTACCTATCCGCACCTAACCCCCTCAGCGCGCCCCATTCCGCCCGCCGCCATCGCGATGCCGAACTCTGCGGTGACCCGATCGATGGCGACCGAGTGGGGGGAGTCGGGCTCTACCTCTGGGGGATTCGACGGTCGTCGCCTGTTCGCCACCGTCGACGACCTCTTTGGCACGGGCGCTCAGGAGGAGGCGTGCTATGGCACGAACCGGACCGAGCCCATGAGGTCTTCCACCACTCGTTGCCCACGTCGGCTGGCGTGCCGCTGACCGTCGCGCCCGCAATCGCCGACTTCCCGGGTTTCCTCACGAAGGAACGGCCGACCATGAACCTCACACGACTCCTGATCCTCCCCCTCGCGATCCTGCTCACATTGGGATTGGCGGGCGTTGCCTCTGGCGTAGCCACAAGCACGGTTACGAGTAAGACCATCAATGTCACCAACGGGGAGTGTGTAAATCCAGGCAATCCGCCTACCCTTGCCGATGGCGTGACGCCGTGCGGCGCCGCCGTCTATGGCCCAACCGGATTTACCGGTCACATCCATGGCACCGGCACCGGCTCGGTTTCCGATTACATCTGTGTCCACACGCCCGGGAACGGCCCCTTCGTGTCGTTCGGCACGACCTACACGTTCACGGTCTATGACTCGAACGGTGGTGTCATCGCGACGACCACTGAGACGGTCAATCCTGGTCAGGACTGCAGCGGTACCACCAACTGGGTCACGTCGGGTTCGCTGACCGGCATCGACTTCGACGCCAACGGCGGCGTGGTTGCCTATTCCGTGTTAATCACAAATCCCAATGTCACATCGGCAAATGCGCAGGCGACGTTCGACAGCTACAACTCGATCCGCAACGAAGCGTTCGGCGATTCGGGTCAGGCCAGGTCCGCGTCGGTAGCTCCGCCCGGACCTCCCGGTGAGATTCCGGAGGCACCTGCCGCGATCCTCCTCGTGCTCACGGCCGGATTCCTTGGGCTGGCATTCGTGGCCCGTCGACGCCTCGTCGCGGGGCGCGCGACTGTCTGAGCAGAACTCGCATAGATAACGCCTGCTGATCGTCAGGTGAGGTAGTGCGCCTGACCCAGCAATCTGGCTTGCGCGTGCCACCATCGATCGCGATCGGGGGGTGGCGGCTTCCCATGCGGGCTGCCGCCCTCCTCGTCGCGGTCGTCATTGCCTACAGCTACTCGCTGTCCACTCTCATTCGAGGCATTGGCCTCCAGACGCCGCTGGCGTATCTGGCACTCGTGCCCGTTATCTCATTGGTACTGGCATGGGTTCGTCTCGCTCGCGAGCCCGCACCCCTGCCCATCCACGACCGGCAGGTGGACTACATCATCGGAATCACTTTTCTGGTCGTGGCCTGCGCTGTTGCGCTGTTGGCGCCGATAACGCTGTCAACGGCCTTCTGGCTTAATCGATACGACCTGCTCGGGCTGCCGTTCTTCGTGTCCGGCCTCGTCGCGCTCCTCTACGGCGTCCGGCGACTCTGGGCGCTCAAGGTCCCGATCGCGTTCCTGTTCCTGGCCTGGCCGCTGCCCTATGCGCCGCTCGTTGGCGACGGAATGCGCGCCTTCGCGGACATGACCGCAGCTGCAGTCGCTCGCCTGAGCACGATCCTCCCCACGGCCGCCCCGGCAGCGGGCGACGAGACGCTTTTCTTCGTTGGGCGCGGCGCGTCCGCATTTGCCGTGAGCATCGGCTCCGCGTGCTCGGGCGTGAACAGCCTGGTGGGATTCCTTCTCGTCGGCGGTGCCCTCGCCTACGCGGTTCGCGGCCCGGCGAGGCGCCGCGCCCTCTGGCTGGCAGGCGGTCTCGTCTTGATCTGGTTACTCAACGTCGTCCGAATCGAGGCGATTTTCCTCGTTGGTTCCCGGTTCGGACAGGCCGCTGCGCTCGACGTACTCCACCCCGTCGCGGGCCTGATCGTGTTCAACCTGGGCGTCCTGGTCATGCTCCTTGCTACCGAGAAGCTGGGACTCCACTTCATCGGTTTGGCACCCCGCCCAGACGGCGCGCTTCGGACGCCTCCGGCCGTCGCGACTGTTCGCCGACCGGCAATTCTGGTTGCTGCGATCGCGTTGGCTCTCGGGGCCACGAATGTCACCTACGCCCGATACGAGACGATCGCAGGAAGTCTGGGCCAGGCCAAGCTGGTCCCATTCGACATTCGGAACGCTCAGGTTGCAAATTGGACGCTCTCCTACGTCGCTCAGTTCGACCAGGGACGTCAGTTCTTTGGGCCCAAATCGACCTGGGACCGGATCCTGTATTCGTCCACGCCGGAAGCAACTCTTCGTTCCAGCCTGCCCGTCTACATCGACGTCATCAGCACCGACGATCCCGGCACGCTCGCCGCCTACGGCCTACAGGACTGCTACCAGTTCCACGGTTATCGCATCGAGACGACGGCCAGCGTGGATCTGGGCTCTGGGATCGGCGCCAACCTCCTTGACTATCACAACCCGAAGGTCGGCAATGACTGGTCCGCTTTGTGGTGGGAATGGCCCTTCAGCGACGGGACAAAGACCTGGTACGAGCGGATTGTGATCTTCATGGCAGGAGGTCCCACGGCGACATTTGCTGGTGTCGAACCGACCGCCCAAATCTCGGGCGCGACTCGCTTTGCCTCGACCGATCGGTTCCTGTACTCGCTCGCCCAGCAGTTAGTTCACGCAGAGCTCCACCGGTCAACGGTCACCCAATGAGCCTTGAACTCAGGCCGCAAAGCGATCATTCCGATCTTGCGAACCGTGCGGCCCCGGCCGTCACAATCCATCGCGGACAGCCAGTGCCGCGGCTGGTGGTTGTTCCTTGCGCTGGCTGCGGACGGTTGGTGTGGCCGGAATTCACCCGCTGCCGGCGGTGCGACCTGCCGGTGGGCTGGAAAGCGGCACGACGCAGGCCTGCATGGGCGACGAACCCTCCGGAAGCGCACCGAACGGGACGATCTCAGGGGGCAGCCCCGGCTCCCGCGGGCAGGAGCCCTCGCCTCAGGCCCCACCGCGGGGTCAAGGTATTCGGGCGTCGCTGTCCCGCCTGCCGGCGGATACAGAGCCGGAATGCGAACTTCTGTCTCCGTTGCGGTGCGCCACAACCCGATTCGCGCTGGATACGGCCGATCCGTCTCCCATCGCGCGAATTTTCGGCGGCGCAAACCGTCACCCGCCGGCAGCTTGGCGCGGCGCGGCCGGCCGCCGTTGCCTTTTTCATTGTCTTGGCGTTCAGCCCGCTGACGGCAATCACGTTGCTGGTTGCGCTCGCGACGGTCCTCTATGTCGCCGCCTTCGTGTATCGCATCAGGCTCTTTTGGGGCAGCCTCAGTGAACCCGCTGTCGTTGCCGTGTCTGACGAGGAAGCCCGAAGCATTCCCGACGACGACCTGCCGATCTACTCGATCCTCGTGCCGGCATACCGGGAGCCGGAGGTCATCGGACAGGTCCTCTACGAGCTCGAGCGGCTCGACTACCCGAAGGATCGACTCGACGTGAAGCTGCTCCTCGAGGAGGACGACGCCGAGACGTACGCCGCGGCGATCCGGGCTTCGCCCAACGCCCATGTTGAGATCATTCGCGTTCCGAATGGGCCACCGAAAACCAAGCCCAAGGCGTGCAACGTTGGTCTCGCCCAGGCGCGCGGCGAATTCGTAACCATCTACGACGTCGAGGATCGGCCAGAACCACTGCAGCTCAGGCGCGCCGTGGTGGCATTCCGCCGCGACATCCCCCAGGTGGTCTGTCTGCAGGCCAGGCTGTCGTACTACAACGCAGACCAGAATCTCCTGACCCGCTGGTTCACCGGCGAGTACGCGATGTGGTTCGGCCAGATGTTGCCGGGGCTGGTCCAGCGCGGAGCGCCCGTGCCCCTGGGCGGCACGTCGAATCACTTCCGCCGCGAGGCGCTCGTTCAGCTGGGGGGCTGGGACGCCTTCAACGTGACCGAGGACGCCGATCTTGGCATTCGCCTCTATCGCGCCGGCGGACGCACGGCAATTCTCGATTCGGAAACGCTCGAAGAGGCTAACAGCGACTTTGTGAACTGGGTCAAGCAACGATCGCGCTGGTACAAGGGCTATCTGCAGACCTGGCTGGTCCACATGCGGCACCCCCGCCGCCTCTGGCAGGAGCTGGGCCCGTCTGGGTTCCTCGGCTTCAATCTGTTTGTCGGCGGGACACCCCTGCTCGCCCTGATGAACCCGATCTTCTGGGCGCTCACGATCATCTGGTTCCTGGTCCATCCAGCCGTCTTCGCAACCCTGTTTCCTGCGTGGCTTTACTACTCCGGGCTGATTTGCCTGGTCGTGGGCAACTTCACCTTCCTGTATAGCTCCATGGTCAGCGCGCGACTGACCGGTCAGCCGTCGCTCGTTCTCGCGGCCCTGCTCTCGCCCGTGTATTGGGTCATGATGTCTGTCGCGGCGATCAAGGCGGTCGCACAGCTGATCAGCTCGCCTTCATTCTGGGAGAAGACCGCCCACGGTCTCGACGCCGTGCTTCCAGGCCCGAGGTCCAGTGATGTCCCTGTCTGACGTCGCCTCACGCGGCGTCAAGCTGGCAGTGCCGTCCGTCCGGGTCCGGTGGCGCCCAGGGACCGGCTCCCTTGTGGCTTTCTGGCTTCCGCTGGCCCTGTACCTAGCCGTCGCCTGGCTCCTGGTCCTGACGGACGGGTACATCGTCGGGGACGCGTGGAGCAGGGTTGGCAACGCTTCGTATGTGCTGTTCAGTCGCGATCCACACCTCGCGGCCATCGGCTTCGTCTGGAACCCCCTGCCATCCCTGGCGATGCTGCCGCTGTTGCCCCTGAAGGCGATCTGGCCGCCCTTGGTCTCAGCGGGGTTCGCGGCCAACATCGTCTCAGCGCTATTCATGGCCGGCGCGGTCCGCGTGGTGAGCAAGACGCTGGTCGAGGCTGGACTCGGCGCCCGGATGACCGGATTGCTGGCGCTTGCGTTCGCGCTGCACCCGATGATCGTGTTGTACGCCGCGAACGGGATGAGCGAGGCGCCCTTCCTGTTTTTCCTCGTCCTTGCGATCCAGAAGCTGCTGGCGTGGTGGCGCACGGCTGAAACGATCCAGTTGGCGTCGCTCGGTCTGGCGCTCGCGGGCGCCTATCTGACCCGATACGAGGCGGTGGCGGCATCACTAGCCGCGATCGGGCTGGTCGCTGGGCGAACCTTCGTCCAGCATCGTTCACAGGGCGCCGCGGCCGCTCGATTGGCTGCGGCTTCCGATGCGCTGATCGCAGGTGCCCCATTCCTCGCGGCCTTCGCCGCCTGGGCGCTCGCCAGCTGGATCATCGTGGGGAGCCCCTTTGACACGTTCACATCGATCTACGGCAACACATCCCAGACCACACTCTCGGCTGACTACATCCGGGCGGCGACCGGCACCGGTTTCGCGGCTGTTGCGTATCTCGTCGTCCAGGTCCTTGTCCTCGCTCCCGGGCTCGTGCTCGTCGGTCCCGCGGTGATTCTTGCCCTGGCTCGCGGCAGGACGGGAGCGCTTGTCCCGATCGCGCTCCTCGGCTCGGTGCTTGCGTTTGCCGCCTGGGCCCTGTTGACCGGAAAATCGTTCGGCTGGCTGCGCTTCTCGATTGCGGCCGTCCCGCTTGCGACCCTGGTAGCCGGGCTGCTGCTTCTTCCACCCCGGGGCCGTCCGAGGGCCGTCCGATCCAATCGGTTCCTGGCCTGGGACGTCGCGGGTGGGGCAGCTTTGGCGGGTGTCTTGCTCGCGCTGCCGGTCGCCTTCCTCGGCATGACAGACCCGCTCGTCGGCCGGGAGGAGGCCTCACCCATCTCGGCCCTCATGCATCCCGCCACCGCTCATTCCATCGAGACGACCGAGGCCGTGTCATACGCATCCAATGCCGCCCGGTTCATCGATCAGCTTGGCCTGCCCGATGGCTCAGTCGTCGTAGACGTCGCGATCGGGTTCCCGATCGTGCTCCAGTCCGAACATCCTCGGGAGTTCGTGATCACGACCGATCGCGACTTCGCCCGCACCGTGGCCGATCCAACCGCATTCGGGGCCCGCTTCCTGCTCGTCCCGAGCGGGCAGGGCTATTCAGGCCTCGATGCGCTCAGCCGCGCCTACCCTGGCCTCTACGCGACGGGTGCCGGCATAGGCGAGTTCGTCGCGCAGTTCGGCCCGTCGGATGGCGCCTACAGCTGGCGCCTCTACGCGCTGTCGGCTCCGGTCGCCTGAAGTCAGCCGAGTTACGGTGCATTGGAGCGGACGGCCGCCCAGGTGAGGGCCGTCGCTGAATTGACGTCGTAGGTCGCTCCGCTCGTCTGTGGTCCCAGGTTCCAGAACGCAACACCCGCCGCGGCGTACCTGCTCTGAAGCCCGTACATCGCCGCGAAGTCCCTCGAGCGACTCAGATCGCCGGTCGCCTGTTCCCAGCCGAATTCCTCGGTGATCCAGGGCCTCCCGATCGACGCGCAATACGAGGCCACCGCGGGTGTCGTGATCGTCTGATCCGCCCGGGAGTAGTCATGGATCGAACAGAGGTCGCTGCCCGGCAAGGCGAAAATCGTGCGCCAGTCGATGCCCGAGTTCCAATCGAGCTGCAGCAGTCCCCCGGAACTCAAGAGGTGATTCGGGTCGATTGCCTGCCAGCTGGCGAACGCTTTCTTGAAGAAGTTGGTCACCTGCAGGGTGGTCACACCCAGCGAATTGGCCGTCGAGTTGACCGGCTCGACCTCTCCGGCGAATGCGACGATGGCGATTGTTGGATCGTCGGCGTAGCGAACCCCACTGACCGTGTTTCGCCGATTGGCGACAAATGAGATGAACGCGCCCCAATCGTGGGTGTAGGGGTTCAATCCGGCGTTCCACA
>VBEC01000097.1 GCA_005883615.1 Chloroflexota bacterium
CGCCGACGTTCGGCTGCGATTTAAAAAGCTGACTATCGCGGCGCCCTGAAGATGGCCTGTCCCGTCAGCCTTTGATCGTTCCGCTGAGGTCGGCGCCTGGACGAGCATTCAGAAGCGTCAGGGATCGGACGGGTCGCTGGCCGGGCTGGCAGTGTCGTCGGCTCGGGTCGGGAGAATCTCGGGATCGCGGGCTCGCGGCTCGATGATGACGATGGTCCGGAAGGGAGCAACTTCTCCGACGCGGTGCCTCGCCTCGTCGATCGAGCGGGTGATCGCATTCGCGCTCCGCTCTGCATCCACCCACACGCCGGCGGCGACGACCAGGTCCTCGGGACCGACGTGGATCGTCCGGAGCTCTCGAACGCCGGAGATGCCCTCGGTGCTCGCGATTGCGTCGCGAATATCCGCGACGACGCCGACTGCCGCCGCCTCCCCGACGAGGAGGCTCTGGGTTTCCCGGTTGACCACGAGCCCGATCGCCATGAGGAGGATGCCGATGGCGATCGAGGCCAGTCCGTCCCAGGCACCCTCACCGGTGATTGCGCTCAAGGTCACCCCCAATGCCGCGATCGCCACACCCATGATCGCCCCGAGATCCTCGAGGAAGACGACGATCAGCTCGGGCGCCTTCGTGTCGCGAAGAAGGCGCTTCCAGGTCAGTTCTCCTTTGGCGCCTCCCCAGGCTCGAACCGTCGTTCTGAGTGACCAGCCCTCCAGCATCGCGGCGAGGGCGAGGACGCCGAACGCCCAGCGCGGATCGACGATCTGCTCCCCGGCGATCAGGTGGTTGACACCCTCGAGAACCGACAGCACGCCGCCGATCCAGAAGACCGTCAGCGAGACGACGAAGGCATACAGGAATCGATACCGCGCATGGCCGAAGGGATGACGGAGGTCCGGCGGCCGGCTGGCTCGTCGCGCGCCGATGAGCAGGAGGACCTCGTTCACCGAGTCCGCCACTGAATGGATGGCCTCGGCCAGCATTGCGGACGAGCCCGTGATCGCGGCCGCTCCGGCTTTCGCGACGGCGATGGCGAGATTCGCGGCGAGGGCCATCAGGATCGCGGCGCGGCGCGTCGGACGATCGTCACGATTGGCAGCCGCCCGTCGCCGTTCTCGGGGCGGATCCTCGATGCGACCGGATGGCTGCGACGTCACGACGCGGCCATCTTCGCGGATGGTCCGGCTAATGTGACGCCCGGAAACCGTTCCAAATGATCAATTCGTGAGGCGCTGAAAATGCCTTCCCGGCATCGCGCGCGTCCGAGCCATGCCTCATGGCCTTCGAAAGCCGACTGGGACGCGCTGAGGTCGCAGGTCGGGGGTCGGCTGCTCGAGCTGGAACCACCGCTGGCTGCCTGCCGGACCGCGCCCGAGGGCCTGGCCTGTCTCGAGGCGCTCAGGCGGCTCAAGAATCCGTACTGGCTGGGCGATCAGCCGTCGCTGACGCAAGCGTCGGGGTGGCTCGACGCCTGGACGTCGACTCCCAGCGCCTTCGCGGTGGCCGCGGCGAAGACCGGAGACGTGGTCGCTGCAGTCAACTTCGCGCGGGAGCATAACGTGCGCCTTGTCATCAAAGGCGGTGGGCACAGCTACCACGGAGCCTCCAGTTCTGCGGACTCGCTCCTGATCTGGACACGAGCGATGAACGACGTCGTGCTGCACGATGCGTTTGTGCCCGACGGCGGTGCGGGAGCGATTGCGCCGGGACCGGCCGTTTCCGTCGGGGCGGGCGCGATCTGGGTACACGTCTATGACGCTGTGACGACCCGAGCCGAGCGGTACGTGCAAGGAGGCGGCTGCATGACGGTCGGCGTCGCCGGGCTCATCCAGAGCGGCGGTTTCGGGAGCTTCTCGAAGGGATTTGGGCTCGCAGCGGCGGGCCTGTTGCAGGCCGAGGTGGTCACTGCGGACGGCGAGACGCGAACAGCCAATGCCTTCACCCACCCAGACCTGTTCTGGGCGCTCAAGGGTGGCGGCGGAGGCACCTTCGGCGTCGTGACCAGAGTCACGCTCGGGACGCGTGAGCTCCCTCCGACGCTCGGAGTAGTTTTCGGAACGGTCCAAGCCCATTCGGCGGTGGCATTCCGCCGTCTGACAGGTCGCGTCGTCAGCTTCTACCGCGAGCGACTCTTCAACCCCCACTGGGGCGAGCAGATCCATTTCGAGCCAAACGACAGCGTCGGGATCGGGATGGTGTTCCAGGGGCTGAGCAGGCAGCAGGCGGAGGACGCCTGGCGTCCCTTCCTCGACTGGGTTGCGGAGGCACCGCAGGATTTCAGCTGGTCCACGCCGCTCACGATCGAGGAGCTCCCGGCACGTCACTTTTGGGACGTGGGGTTTCTGAGCGAGATTGCCCCCGCGCGCATCCTCGCAGACGACCGTCCGGATGCGCAGCAGGTCAGTTTCCTGTGGGCCGGCAATCTGGGCGAGGCCGGGCAGTTTCTGCACGCGTATTACTCGGCGTGGCTGCCCGCGTCCTTGCTCGAGGACAACCAGCAGCCCTCGCTGGTCGAGGCCCTCTTCGCCGCGAGCCGCCACTGGGGCATCTCGCTGCATTTCAACAAGGGTCTGGCAGGCGCACCAGCAGCCGACCGTGCAGCGGCCAGGGAGACGGCGATGAACCCGGTCGTGATTGACGCGTTTGCCCTGGCTTTCGTCATCGCCAGCGGCCCACCCGCCTTCCGGGACATCCCTGGCGGCGAAGCCGACCTGGCAGCCGCTCGCCGGGAGGCCGCGGCGGCCAGGCGGGCGAGTGACGAGGTGTCAAGACTCGTTCCGACCCCCGCGTCCTACGTATCGGAGAGCGACTTCTTCACTGGCGAGTGGCAAGAGGCGTTCTGGGGATCGAACTACCCTAGGCTCGTCGCGGTGAAGCGGAAATACGATCCCACGGGTCTTTTCTTCGCCCATCATGGCGTGGGAAGCGAGGAATGGGAGGCCGACGGGTTCACGAGAGTGGCCGAAGACGACGCGGGGTGACGGCCGGCCCTACTGCGAGGACATCCGCCGGGCACGTCGATCAACCGCCCGATGGACGCACGTTCTGGTTCAGGTGGAACACGTTGTCGGGGTCGTAACGGTCCTTGACCGCGACAAGGCGGTCATATGTCGCCTCACCGAAGGCCGCACGCACCTTGTCGGTCTCTGCGCTTTCGATCGCGTTGACATAGGACCGGCCGGTCGAGAGCGGCAGGATCGAGTCACCGTAGGCTCGTGCGGCGGCCACCCGCTCCGCGTCCTTTGCGGCGTCCTCCCAGGTCGACGTGACGACGAGGTCGAACTGCGCATCACGACCGCTGAACGCGCTGTCGTCTGTGCTCACCCTTGATATCGATCCACCCAGCTGGCCCATGCTGCCGTTCGCGGCGACCTCCGGATCGAGTCCGCCACGGGCAAGGAACGCTCCCACGAACGCGTCGGGCGTCGAGCGAATGAAGTGCGACCGCGCGTACTGTCGCAGTCCGTGCGTCTGGGCGTCATCGGCTGCTCGTTGGAGCCGAAGGTAGGGCAGGACCTCGACGAACTCCGCGATCGGCTCGCCACCTGCCTTCAGGCGGGGCAGGAATCGCTTCCCTTCCTCGACGTCGTCCGCGTAGGTGTACGACACGAACACGACCGGGGAGCCGTGGAATGCCACGGGGAGCATCGGCGACGGGCGAGCGGTCACGATCGCCGCACCGGTCTGCAGAGCATCGGGTGAATCGGCCGCCAACGCGAGGAGGGCTCCGATCGCGGCCGGCCCGTCGCCGATCGGATACGCGAGGTCGACGGAGAGGATGTCGGGCCCGAACGAGTGGAGACGGAACTCGAATCCCGTCACGACGCCGAAGTTTCCGCCGCCGCCACGGATGCCCCAGTAAAGGTCCCCGTGCTCATCCGGGCTGGCGATGAGCACATCGCCCGATGCCGTCACCACTTCGGCCGACAGGACGTTGTCGCACGCGAGCCCGAATCGCCTGGCGAGGTAGCCATAGCCGCCGCCCAGGGTCAGACCCCCAACGCCGGTGTGCGAGACGACTCCGCCCGTCGTGGCGAGGCCGTGGAGCTGGGCTTCCCGATCGACGTCGGCGAGCAGGCAGCCGCCCTGAACCCAGG
>VBEC01000098.1 GCA_005883615.1 Chloroflexota bacterium
CCGCAGGTCTATGAGGCGTGGGTCATCGTTGGGAACAGCGCGCCGGTCCCCGTCGGCGAGCTATCGATGCGCGACGGAGTGGCCTACCTGACCCAGAACGTCGGCAAGATCCCTCCGGGGTCCACGATCGCCTTCACGAAGGAGCCCGGTCCGGGCTCCAAAGCCCCCACCTTGCCGGTCGTCTCGGCGGGCAAACTGGCGGGATAGTCGGGAGCGCGCCGGTAGGTCGTCTGCCGCCGATCGGCGGGCAGATGGCGCGGCGCCTAGCCTGAGGCACCCTCGGCGGCGGCCGTCGGCGCGGACGTGATCGAGCCTCGGCCGCGGTTCCGGGCTTCGGCGAGAGCCCGCTCTGCAGCGGCAATGAGCTCTTCGCCACTGGCCCCGTCGGCCGGGAAACGGGCGACGCCGGCAGACACGCTGATGGCGCCCCGGTCGCTCAGCGGCAGGGCGGCGATCCCGTCCACCACTCTGCGCGCGACCGTGACCCCAGCGGCGCCGGGCGCCACCACCACGAACTCATCGCCTCCATAGCGCGCGACCGTGTCGACCAGTCGCACGGATTCGGCGAGCACTGAGGCCACCGCGCGCAGGACGTCGTCGCCCGTGTCGTGGCCGGCGCGCGCGTTCGTCTCGGCGAGACCGTCGACGTCGAAGATCGCAACGGAGAGCTCGCCGCCCTGCCGCCCTGCCCGCGCCAGCTCCAACTCCAGGATCCTCGCGAATGTCCGCTGGTTGGCCAGGCCGGTCAACGGGTCGGTGTGTGCCATCCGCTCGAACCATTCGGAGCGTTCGGCGACGAGCGATGCGAGCCGGCCCCGATCGACCGCTACCGCGATCAGGTCGACGTGCGCATCTAGCACCGCGGCCTGCTCGTCGTCGAGGCTTCGGCCGTCCGGCCAGCCCACCGCGAGGACGCCCGCCGGCTGATCGATACCGTCACGGCGAACGCCGAGGGGACGG
Organism: Chloroflexota bacterium; assembly: GCA_005883615.1. GTDB lineage: Bacteria > Chloroflexota > Limnocylindria > Limnocylindrales > CSP1-4 > CF-16. Next base: position 961 of record VBEC01000098.1, read on the forward strand.
AACGCGGCGGATTTCAGGCTCGCTGCAGCCACCAGCCCTCCGCGCAGGGATTCGGGCACATCGGTCCGGCCGTCAGCCCGAACGTCGATCGGAACCCGATCGCGGGCCGTCGCCACCACCGGATCGTCGCTGCCGCCCAGGGCGTGCGCGGCGGCCGACCTCGTCGCATCATCCAGGCCGATCGTCACGGCGAGCTGGATGCCCGTTCGGTCGGGATCGCTCAGATATATCGCTGCGACGGGCGCCTCGAGGGCTTCGCCGACAGCCGTGAGCAGCCCGCCCAGAGTCGAGTCCATGTCGTCGCCGGTCGCCAGGAGACGGATCGATTGGGCCAGTTCCGCGAACCGGCGGGGCTCGTCCGGGGCACCCTGGTTCGGCACGTCCACCTCCTCGACGATGAGATCATCGGGCATTGTACGGCCCGCGAATGCGCCTTCAGCAGCCTGGTGAATCGGGTCGCCTCCCGGTCTGGACGGCAAGGCCTGCGGCCTATACTCGGGCTGTGAAGCTCGTCGTCGCCGTCGTGCACAACGAGGACGCCGGTGCATTGGTCGACGCGCTGCTGGAACGGGAGCACCGGGCCACTCGCCTACACAGCTCGGGCGGGTTCCTCAAGCAGTCGAACGCGACGGTGCTGGTCGGCATCGACGACGACAAGGTCGAGGACGTGCTCGAGATCATCCGGGCCAACTGCACCTCCCGAACGCAGGTCGTCAACCCGATGCCGCCGATCATGGAGCCGGGCGAGTTCTTCATGCCGTACCCCCTCGAGGTCGAGGTCGGTGGGGCCACGGTCTTCGTCGTCGCGGTCGAGCGCTTCGAGCGCATCTAGGTCGGGCTGAACCGCTCTCCGTGGGCTTTCGTGCGGATCTCGTAGAGGTCTGGGTGTTTCGGGTCCCCCGGCCCAACCAACTCGAGCTGCTGTTGATCCGCCGTGCGCCCGATCGCATCTTCCCGGGACTGTGGCAGTGCGTGAGCGGTGGAGTGGATTCCGACGAGTCGATTCCGCTCGCCGCGCTGCGGGAGGTCGAGGAGGAGACCGGCCTCGGGGCCTCCGAGGTCGAGGCTTTCTATGATCTCGACCAGGTCGAGCACTATTACTGGCCTGAGCGGAACGAGCTCGTGTCGAGCGCGATCTTCGCGGTGCGGTGCGGGCCCGAGGCGACACCACGCCTGTCGGCCGAGCACGACGACTTCCGATGGGCCGAGCCCGCTGAGGCGCTCGAGCTCGCGGTATGGCCGGCGTACGACGAGTCGATCCGCCGGATCCGCGGGCGCCTTCTCGACACCGCACACGCACGCTGGTTCGAGGTCGACCTCCACGGGCGCCGGCTCGCCCGGTAGACTGGATCCAGGGTCGCATCGTCGGAGGAGCCTCGAGTGATCGACAGGGCGGGAGTTCGGGAGATCACGACGACCGCGTCCGCCAAACGGCGGGTCTTCCGGTCAAAGGTCGACCAGCTGCGACCGACCTACGGATTCGAGGACGTCTCGCTGGCGCCCGGTACCAGCACGGTCGAGCCGGCGGACGTGGACCTCTCGCAGACGTTTTGTGGTCTGCCACTCGAGATCCCGATCCTGGCGGCGGCGATGGATGCGGTCGTCGACGCGCGATTTGCGGGCGAGCTCGCCCGCCTGGGCGGCCTGGCCGTCCTCAACCTGGAGGGCATCCAGGTTCGCTACGAGGATGCCGATGCCGTCCTGGCGCGGATCGCCGCAGCGCCCGACGATCAGGTCCACGACCTTCTCGCCGAAGCTTACCGATCACCGGTCAGCGAGGAGCTCGTTTCGCGCCGTATCGAGGAGATCCACGGCGCCGGATCGCGCGCGGCGGTAGCGGCGACGCCTGGCGCGGCTCGCAGGCTCGGGCCGTTCTGCGCGGAGCACGGCGCGGACCTGTTCCTCGTCCAGAGCCAGGTCAGCAGCGCGCGGCACCTGGCGAGCGGCTACGACCCGCTGTCGCTCGAAGAGTTCACCCGCTTCATGTCCATCCCCGTCGCCGTCGGCAACACGACCAGCGCGGAAGCAGCCTTCCAGTTGATGGAGCAGGGCGCCGCCGCGGTCTTCGTCGGGGTGGGCCCCGGCGCAGCCTGCACGACGCGCGAGGTGCTCGGCATCGGGGTGCCCCAGGTCACCGCGATCGGCGACGTCGCGGCGGCGCGAGACGCCTACCTGGCCGAGGCCGGCCGCTATGTGCCGGTGGTGGCCGACGGAGGCATGCGGCGTGGCGGCGAGCTTGCCAAAGCAATTGCGGCCGGCGCGGACCTGCTCATGCTCGGCTCGCCCCTGGCGAAGGCCGAGGAGGCACCCGGCAGGGGCACGAACTGGGGGATGGCGGCTCCCTCCCCGACGCTGCCCCGCGGCACCCGCATCACGGTCGGGACCGTTGGGACACTCGAGAGGCTGCTGTTCGGCCCCGCCCACGCCAGTGACGGCTCGGAAAACCTCATCGGCGCGCTTCGCCAGTCGATGGCCGCGGTCGGGGCTTCTAACATCGGGGAAATGCAGGCGGTCGAGATGGTCTACGCCCCGGCTGTGGCAACCGAGGGCAAGTCCTGGCAGAGGCGTCGCTGACGGTCGATCGCCGGCATTCCCGATCGTCGATGAGACGAACGGGACGAGAGGAGGACTGGCGATGGTGAAGGTCGACTACGACGTGCTGATCCGGCGAGCTCCCGAAGACGTGTTCGCCTACGTCACTCAGGTCGAGCAGATCCCCGAGTGGCAGCGGGAGGGAGGCGTCAAGAAGGTCACCAAGAGTGCAGAGGGCCCGCTGGCGGTGGGCTCGCGGTTCAGGATGGACCGCGAATCGCGCGGCCGCATGGCGACGATCGACTGCCAGGTCACGCGGCTCGACCCCGCTCGCGAGTTCGACTTCACGACGACCGACTCGTCCGGTTTCGTCGGCGACTTTCGGACGACCCTGACGCCGGCTCCCGGCGGGACGGACCTTCACTGGTCCGTTCAGATGGAGCCGCCGAACCTGCTGTACCGACTGCTCCAGCCGATGATCCGGCGGGAGATCAACAAGTCAGCGGACGTGGACTTTGCCACGCTCAAGCGAAACCTCGAAAGCTGACACGGCTCGACGGCCTGGCGCCCGTAACCAGATCGAAAACTTCGCCGCTCGATCATGGGCGCCGACAACTGAAGAACAACCGAATACCACCGGCGCCTGGAGCTCCTCAACTCCTCCTCCCTCCGGGTGACCTTCCAGCGGCGCTTCTCCTTCCAGAGCGCCGCTTTCCTTTTGTCCGAGCTCGAGTTCGATCGAGCTCGAGCGCCTCCACGCTGGGCTAGACTGCCCGGAACGCGGTCCGGATCGGGAGGACGATTGAGCGAGACGGACGAGGAGCAGCGACGGCCGGAGCGGGGCAAGACCGTTCACGGCGACGCGGCGAATGCCGGCCATCGTGTGCTCGCCCCCGACGACGCCGAGGTCGAGGCCTATCTCGAGACCGCCCTCAAGGCGCCGGCGCCCGATCGATCGTTGTCGGATTCCACGGCCGTGGCCCAGCCCGACACCGTCGTCGTACTCGATTTCGGAAGCCAATACGCGCAGCTGATCGCGCGTCGTGTCCGTGAGCTCAACGTTTACTCGGAGCTGATACCGCACGACACACCGTGGGCGGAGATCGAACGTCGCCG
>VBEC01000100.1 GCA_005883615.1 Chloroflexota bacterium
CCGCAACGCGCAACCTTGATCGGCGGTCCGCCTCGTTCCGGGATGAGGGCTGGCGCCGGATCGAGGTTCGGAGAACCCGACGCGACGTCGAGCTCGCTTCGAGCCGATGACGATCCAGCCGAGAAACTTCTTGTCGAGGCGCATCGCTGCGTCCTCGACGCGTGGATAGGCGAATCGTGCGACCCGGCAACGAGGTGGATCGCCGAGCAACGGGGCCTGGACCAAATACCCCCAAACAGGCGGACACGGTCAGTACGGAGAGCATCTCTGATCCGACACCTGCGATGGTACGCTCCGGGCCTCCGGGGAGCGACGACGAGGGGAAACCGGTGACCTGTACAAGCTGTGGCGCCGAGAACGATGCTGGTCAGAAGTTCTGCGGTGACTGCGGCGCGCGCCTGACAGCGGCCTGCCCCGCATGTGGCGCATCGAACCCGCCGGGGCGCAGGTTCTGCGGCGAGTGCGGCACGAGCCTGACCGGCGTCGCTTCCGACGGCAGTGCCGGAGCCTCTCTCGTCGCGCCGGCCGCCCTTCCCCCTGCGACCGCCGAGCGTCGCCTCGTCTCAGTCCTCTTCGCCGACCTCGTTGGCTTCACGAGCCTCGCTGAGGGCCGCGACACCGAGGATACCCGGGAGCTCCTGTCGCGGTACTTCGACGCAGCCCGCGACGTCGTCGAACGATACGGCGGCACGGTCGAGAAGTTCATCGGCGACGCGGTGATGGCCGTGTGGGGTGCCCCGACAGCGCATGAGGATGACGCCGAGCGAGCGGTGCGGGCCGCTCTCGATCTAATCGATGCGGTCCCCGGCCTGAGCGTAGCTCCCCAACCGTCTGGCATCGTAGAGGGCGACGAGCCTGGCGCAGTAATTCTCCAGGCCCGAGCCGGGGTTCTGACCGGCGAGGCGGCCGTCACACTCGGCGCGGAGGGCCAGGGGATGGTCGCCGGCGACCTGGTCAATACGGCGAGCCGGCTCCAGTCGGTGGCACCGCCCGGAGCTGTCCTGGTCGGTCAGGCCACGCGCGATGCGGCGAGCGTCGCGATCTCGTTCGAACCGGTCGGAGATCAAATGCTCAGGGGCAAGTCACTCCCGATCCCGGCCTGGCGCGCGGTGCGGGTCATCGCCCGCGTCGGCGGCGCCGGGCGGTACGAAGGGCTCGAGCCTCCGTTCGAGGGGCGAGATGAGGAGCTTCGGCTGATCAAGGATCTCTTCCACGCTACCGCTCGGGAACGACGCGCGCGGCTGGTGACGCTCATCGGCCAGGCAGGGACCGGCAAGAGCCGGCTGATCCGCGAGCTCGAAAAGTATGTGGACGGGCATGTAGCTGATACCTACTGGCACGTCGGCCGCTCTCCTTCCTATGGGGAAGGGATCACGTTTTGGGCGCTTGGCGAGATGGTCCGCAAGCGGGCCGGCCTTGCGGAAACGGACGACGCAACGACCACCCGGAACCGCATCGCGGCGACCCTCGAGGAGTTCGTGCCAGACGAGGGCGACCGCCGCTGGATTGAGCCACGCCTGCTCCAGCTCCTCGGAGTCGAAGAGGGGCGCGTCGGCGAGCGCGAGGAGTTGTTCGCCGCCTGGCGGACCTTCTTTGAGCGAGTCGCCGAGCGTGGGCCGTCGGTCATGGTTTTCGAGGACCTCGAATTCGCCGACGCTGGGCTCCTCGACTTCATCGACCACATTATCGAGTGGTCGCGCGGTCACCCGATCCTGATCCTGGCCCCGGCCCGACCAGAGCTCTTGGAACGGCGCCCCGGCTGGGGTGCTGGACACCGCAACTTCGTCGCGATCGGCCTGGAGCCATTGACCGACGATGCGATGCAGCTATTACTGGCGGGCCTGGTCCCAGGGCTACCGGAGCGTGCCATCCGGGCGATCTTGTCGCGTGCCGAAGGGGTGCCGCTGTATGCCGTCGAGACGGTCCGAATGCTGCTTAACACCGCACGGCTGACGGTCGTGGATGGCGTCTATCGGCCCGTCGGCGACCTGACCGAGCTCGAGGTACCCAACACGCTCCACGCGTTGATTGCCGCGCGCCTTGACGCGCTGGATCCGGCGGATCGCTCGGTCCTTCAATATGCGGCGGTCCTTGGCCAGACTTTCGTTCTTGGTGCTGTCAGCGCCGTCAGCGGCGAGCCCCCCGACGTGCTCGAGCAAAGACTTCGATCGCTCGTCCGGCGGGAGGTCCTGGTCCTCGACGTCGACCCCCGCTCGCCGGAACGTGGCCAGTATGGCTTCGTCCAGGGACTTGTCCGAGAGGTGGCCTACGCGACGCTGTCGAAACGCGACCGCCGTTCACGGCACCTAGCGGCGGCACGCTACTTGGAGTCTCTCGACGACGAGGAGATCGCCGGCGCGCTGGCGATGCACTACCTCGATGCCTGGCGCGCCTCGCCGGACGGACGCGAAGGAGATGCCCTTGCCGGGCAGGCGCGGATCGCGCTACGCGCCGCGGCCGAACGCGCCGCCAGCCTCTATTCTCCCTCCCAGGCGCTGGCCTTCATCGAGCACGCCCTCACGGTCACGCCCGACGAGCTCGAACGCGCCGAGCTCATGGAGCGGGCGGGGTCGGCAGCCGAGGCGAGCGCAAATTTCCCGGCCGCCGAACGCTACTGGACTTCGGCGATTGAGACATACCAAGCCCATCTTGATCGGACCGGAGAGGCCCGGGCTGTGGCGGCCCTCGGCCTCGAGCTGGCCCTCGCCGGGGAGAACGATCGAGCCCTCGAGATGCTGACCGCCACCTACGAGAAACTCGGCATGCTCGAAGACGACGCGGGGGTGACTGCGTTGACCGCCTCGCTCGCGCGTGCGCATGCTCTGAGCCGCACGGGCTCGGGTCTCGCGATCGAGCTAGCGGACCGGGCAATCGTGGCGGCCGAACGGCTGAACCTCGTGGACGTCATCGCGGACGCGATCATCACCAAGGGCGTCAGCGTCGGCCAGGCGCATCGCGTTCGAGAAGCATTGATCCTGCTCTCGGGAGTGCTCGCCCTGGCCGAGGCGCGTGGGTTCGTCGTGGTCGACCTTCGCGCCCGGATCAACATCAGCCAGTTTTCCATGAGTGATGATCCGCGGTTGGGGTTCGAGGCGGCGCGAGTGGGAGTCGAGCGAGCCCAGAAGTACGGCATCCGCGTGCGAGAGACCCTCATGGCCGGGAACGCCTTCTTCGCTGCGCTGTTCACCGGTGACTGGGACTGGGTGCTGGCAACCGCTCAGAGCGTCCTGCGCGAAGAACCGCTTCGGACCGGCAATCTGGAGGTGATCGCCTACCCGCTCGTCATGCGGGCGTTCCGTGGCGACTCGGCAGAGATAGAGGAGCGCCTTCGCGAAATTCGGCGAGTCGTGCGCGAGACCACGGACCCCCAATTCCAGCAGGCGCTGGTGATGCTCGAGGCCTTGTTCGCCCTGGCCGGCGACGATCCGGCCGCGGCGCTTAGCGCAGTGCCCGCGGATCTCTACGATCCGACTTACGGCTCTTTCGCATACGCGCTGTCTGGGCACGCCGCGCTGTGGCTCGGAGATGTCGATCGCGCCAAGGACGCGTCGAACAGCCTCGCGGCGATGCGCATGCACGGGCGCGTGGTCGACGCGTCGCGCCAGACCATCGAAGCGGGGATCGCTGCGCTCGAAGGGCGGACGGCTGAGGCGGTCTCGCTCTACGCCGAGGCCGCGCGGCAGCTCCGTGATCTGGGACTGCCACTGCTCGTGGCTCTTGGCGACCTCGACCTGCTGGCGACCCTCGGACCGGGCGCCGCGCGAGTGGCGGCCGAACAGGAGGCTCGCGACATTGTCGCGAAGCTCGGAGCAACCGCACTGCTGCCGCGCCTTGATGCGCTGGCCGCCGTCCCCTCGGCATCGGGCGTGCGCTCCTCTGCGATGGCCCCGACCGGGTTATCCACCGAGCTGCCTGCCGTTCGCTAGCCGTGGTGGTCGATTCACAGTCTTACTTGGGCTTATTTCCGCGAGCTTCCCCCTCATTTTCACCATGGGTACAGGGTGTAGGGGCGAGGCGACCGATTCGCGGCCGGTTTCCCGGCTCCCGCTGCTCGCTTCCTGCCTCTGCGATCCGTCAAACGCGAAGCTGGAGCGTTTACCCAACTTGGCCTCCTCGGCGATCA
>VBEC01000036.1 GCA_005883615.1 Chloroflexota bacterium
GCCGGCCAGGCCGAGGAGACCCAGCACGACGATCGCAGGGCCACGAACCGAGATGAGGTAGAAGCCAACGAGGACAGCCGCGACGAACGCTACGAGGGCGAGCCCGAAGGCTGACCCCTCGCTGACCCGACCCTTCACGATCGCGTGGCTGGCGCGGGGCGAGGTGATCGAATCGATACCCTGTCGGACGTCGTAAATCTCGTTGATCACGTTGGTTCCCGAATGCAGTAGAACCGCTCCTAGCAGCGCTGCCACGAAGGGCAGCCCGTTGAACTGGCCGGCCACTGCCGCCAGCGCGCCACCCGCCAGGACAGGGATCACCGACGCCGTGTAGGCGAAGGGCCGCAGAATTTCCCAGGCGCCCGCCGCCCGTCTTCGCAGGCGGTCTGTAGGGGTCAACTCGCGGTCGTTGGCAAGTCCGCCGCCCTGTCCGTCCCGACCTGCTGCCGACCGTCGGGTGGTCTCTCCGATGGAGGGAAAAGCCCTCTCGCTCATGCCCTCTGGTGCGGTGACCGCTTGCTCGGCGAACAATGCGGCGGCCTCGATCAGCTCGCGGATCTGGGCCTCTTCCTGGAGGACCGGCTGGAGCAGGGGCAGCTTCAGCCGCGCCTCGGTATGGAAGGCAAACGCTCGCTGCGCGACGTCCTCGCGCGTGCCGCACAACATGAAAGCGTCGAGAAGTTCGTCGGGGATGAGGTTCCCGGCTGTCGTGTAATCCTCGGCGCGCCATGCCTCGGCGATCCGGTCCCGCAGCTCGCTGTCGAAGCCCGCACGCCGAAGCGACACGTCAGACAGCACGGACATCATGTAGATCACGAACGGCTCGCGCTTGGCGCGGTTGAGAGCCTCCCGGCGGGTCTGGTCGACCAGGCTCAGGAGGTAGCCAGCCGACTCGATCGATTCGGGATCGCGCCCAGCCTCCGCAGCCGCGGCCCGTAACCGCTCGAGGATGCCCCGCAGCGAAGCAATGGACTCTGCGGGCCGCGCCAGGTAGCCGTCCGCTGCCCGGCCGGCCAGCGCGACGAATTCCTTCCTGTAGGCGGCGATGAACAGCGGGATACGGTGGGTGGGCGGAAACATTGGCTGAATCGGCGGAAGGCCCGGCGTCGCGGACGGCAGCCGCTCGCCGGACCACAGCGTCCGCAGCTGCTCGATGGTTTCGGCCACCCGCGTCACGGCGGCCCTCGGGTCGTAGGCAATGCCCATCTGCTTGAGACGGAGGGGGAGCCCAGTGCCCAGGCCCATGACGATCCGTCCCGGCAGAAGCTCGTCGAGTGCGGAACCGGTCATCGCCAGGACGACGGGATGGCGCGTGAACGGGTTGACGGCACCCAGCGCCACTCGGAAGCCCGCCTCTCCCTCAACCGCTGGCTCTCGCCCGTCCGCCCCAAGTCCGGTCGCGATCGCAGTTCCGAACGAGACGGCGTCGCGCTCGAAGTAGCTGTCGTGGATCCAGACCGAGTCCAGCCCTGCGTCGCGGGCTCGGCGCGACCAGTCCATGACTTCTTCGGGATCGCCGCGCGCGGCCAAGCCGAGGCCGATAGGGCGGGCGAGCGTACGCATCGGGGCGCTCCTTGGCGCGAGTCTCGTTCTCGGCTGGATCATACCCGTTCCCGACTCGACGTGCTACCCGCAGGGAGCACGTTCTTCGTCTGCTCTGGAGGTGCTGTGGTATACAGGCCGGGATGAGCGTTGACGAGCGATTCGACGAGCTCGCAGCATCGATCGGCGGCTTCTATCGCAGCTGGGTCGCATATCTCGGGCTCGAGCTGGGCTATTTCGTCCAGCTGCGGGCCGCGGGCCGAGACGGACTCGCGGCCGACGCTCTCGCTGCGGCGACGGAATGCCAACCGGAGCCGACGACCGCCTGGCTGCGCGCCGCCAACGCCCACGAGCTGGTCGATTTCGATGGCAGTCGGGCGACCCTCGAGGAAGACCTTGCCACCGTCCTGCTCGACGACGATCGCCCGGAATTCCTCGGCGGCCAGGTTGTCTCGACCGTCGTGGCCAGCCTTGACTACGAGCGGCTTGTGGAGTTCTTCCATTCGGGCGTTCCGATCGCAGAACGCCCGCCCCGCTTCCATCGGGCGATCGAAAAGGTCACCGTCCAGGACATCGCCGTCTTCTTCCAGGAAGGGCTGGCAGCGCTGCCGGCGGTCACCGACGACCTCGCCCGGGGGATTCGCGTGCTGGACGTCGCCTGTGGCGGTGGACGATGGCTCATCGCGGTCGCGCGAAGGTTCCCGGCGAGTCGCTTCGTCGGCGTGGAGTTCGAGCCCGACTCGGTCGCCCGGGCGATGCGCCGTGTCTCGAAGAACGGCCTGGACGACCGCATCTCGATCCAGGCACGAGAAATCGCCGAGATGGCCTTCCGGGCGGAGTTCGACCTGGCGTATTTCCAGGACGCCCTCCACGAGGTGCCCGATCCCGTCGGAGCTCTTCGCGCCGCATGGACGGCGCTTGCCCCGAAGGGTCGGCTGCTGGTGCTCGACTGGTGCCTGCCATCGTCCGTCGAGGAGGACCGCACCCTGCAGTCCCAGCTGTTGTGGGGCATCAACATCGATGAGCTCTACGAGGGCGCGCGTATGTACACGCGCGAAGGGTTCGTAGAGCTGTTCCGCCGGGCGCAGCTCCCCGAACCTACCAGCATCGACCTGCCTTCCGGCGCGACGCTCTTCCTGGCGCTGAAGGCGGATTAGGGCCGCTACTGGCTCACCACGACGGTGCCCTTCATCGAGGGATGGATTCGGCAGTGGTACGTGAAGGTACCCGCTTTGGTGAAGTCCTCGCTGTAGGTCTTGCCGCTCGCGAGCGTGTCACTTGTGTCGCCGCCCTGGTCGAAGGTCACGGTGTGTCCGGTGCTGTCCTGATTGGTCCAGGTCACCTTGGCGCCAACCTTGACAGTGATGCTAGGCGGGTTGAAGGCGAAACCCTTGATCTCCACGGCGTTGCCGGCACCGGTCGAGGCCGCCGGCGATGTCGACGCGGCGGCTGGCGATGGCGACGGTGATTCTGCCGGCGAGGGTGATGCAGACGAAGCCTGAGAGAGGCTCGGCGCTGCGACCGAGGGCGTGGGACTCGCGGCACCGGTACACGCCGCTGCGGTCAGGATGGCGGCGAGGGCAAGAGCCATGATCCGGAGCGTTGGCATCGATACATCCTCCTTGGAGTGGGAGCTGGTCGGGACAAAAGCCCGCTCGACATCGGCCCGACCTGGCGTAGGGCGGCGCGGGCCATCGTGGGACCATACGAGTCGCATCAGTCGTTCGGTTTCGGTGGGCGCGCGCGGACTCCGATTATCGTTGGGCCAATGACCACGTCTGCAGCTACCGATCCGAACCGTCCGGCAGCGGAGCCGAGCACCGTTTGGCTCGATCCCGAAACCGTCCGCTTCCTCGAGCGGCACCAGGCGACCTGCTCGACCGATGTTGCCCGTCGCGAGTTGATCGACCTCGGTGACGCCTTCCTGCTTCACGATCCACTCGACGCGGACCCCGCCTTCAATCGGATCGGTGGCGTTCGGTGGCCGGAGGATGGAGTGACGTTCGAGGGCCGTCTTCGAACCGTCATGGACGTCTTCAGAGCACTCGACCGCCGCCCATGCTTCTGGCTGTCTCCCGAACACTCGGAGCCTGCCGACCTCGCCATGCGCTTTGTCGGGCGGGGATTCACGGAAGGACGGGGCGGCTTCCTGATGCTCCTCGAGCAGACGCCGAGCCAGGATCCGCTCGTCGGCCTCGCGCCGGGCGTGCGCGTGCAGCGACTCCGGGGCGGTCGGCGGCCCGAAGGCGAGCTCGTTGGGGGCATCGCTGACGCACTATCTGACGCATTCGGCATTGACGGTTCGGCCCGCCGGCAGCTGGAGATCGACATCGACGATGGCCTCCGGCGGCTTCCGGGCGTCAGCCTCTGCATCGTCACTGTGGACGACGGGGTGGTCGCCGTAGGCAAAAGCCATACTCGCGACGCGGCGACGTACCTGTCGGCGATCGGTTCGCGGGCGGCCTTCGCCCGCCGTGGCTACGGCTCGCTCGTGACGCGGGTCCTCGCCCGCGACGCGGCCGCCGCCGGCAGCCGTTGGATCTTCCTGGGAGTCGACGCCGACAACATGCCTGCCAGGCGGCTGTACTCGGGCCTGGGATTTGCGATCGTTGGGGCGCGAGCGCGCGATTTCCTCCTCGGTTGAACGCCGCTCCGAATGTGTTGTTGGTCCGCTGGCGCTCGCCGCGGCCGGAGCGCGCCATCGAGCGGTTTGGACGGCTGGGCATCCGCGCGGAGCGTCACGCCCGGAAGCTCGAGTTTCCCTCCCTTACGGTCGAGTTCAGGAGTTCCAGCGCGCCGGGGGAATCACACTCGGCCGATGACCGCCTCGAGCTGGTCCTTCGGACACCGGGCCGGACAGCCGGGAGGGTGGAGGGCGCTCGGGATGCCCCCGATGTCGCCGTCGTGGGCTGGGCGACCGTCGATCTGGAGCGCGCGGCGGCCGGCTTCCCGGAGCTGCGTTTCGCCTGGGCCGCCGATGAGCCGCTGCTGGGCGGGAGAGCCATCGTTGCGACCGTGACTCCCGGTCTCTCCCTCGCGCTGCTCGAGCCGGTTACGGAGGGCCGTCTCGCAGCCTCTCTCGCTCGCCATGGCGAGGGCCCGGTCGCGCTATACCTGCGACTTGTTGGGGGCCCATCGGCACCGGACCCCGGGCCACTCGGCACGCCCGGCATGTCCAGGATCGTCGCCGGACCATTCGGGCTCGAGGCCCTGCAGCTCGGCGGCCCGGCCTACGGGCCACACCTGCTCGCGGTCGGTCCGGCGCCGGTCGGCGAGCCCGGTGGTCGGCCGCGAGCAGGTACCATCCGGCCGTGATTGACGAGCGCTCAATCGTCCTTCGCCCGGCGAGCGCGGCCGATTCGGCGCGCATCGCGAGCCTGTTCACCGATGAGGGCTATCCCGCCGGGCCGAGCGACATCGACGCGCGACTCGAGCGCTTTGGGTCGCCGTACTCGATGGTCCTCGTGGCGGATCACGAGGGCGAATTGCTGGGCTTCATCGCGCTCCACGTGCTGCCCCGGTTCGAGCACGGCGATCGCATCGTGAGGGTGCTCGCATTGGTCGTCGATCCGGGTGTCCGCGAGCGGGGCGTCGGCCACCTCCTGATGAGCGAAGCAGAGCGCGTCGGGCGTGAGGTCGACGCGGCGTTCGTCGAGATCACCGCGGGCCATCATCGGCCAGAGGCGAGACACCTGTATGAGGCCCTCGGCTACGACTCGGGCATGACCACGTATCTCCGGAAGCGGCTGTAGGCGCAGACGGACCGAGCGGCGACGGGAACTGTGAGCCACGCGAGCGCGGCCGGCGAGCCCGTCATCGGGCGCTTCCGCTCACGTATCTGTCGGATGCATTGCGCCAGACCATGGTCAACGGCGCGGCTCTGTTCCCGTTGTGGGTCTGCCTCGCGGTGCTGGTCGGCTGGTCGGTGGTCTGTTTCGGTATTTCTGCGCGGTTCTTCCGCTGGCAGTGACCGGCGCGGCGATCAGCCAGAGCTTGACCAGCGCTCCTCGTGGACGATTTCGGAGAGTGGCCTGCGTCCGCCCGTGCGGGGTGGCCTGCTGAGCTCCGCGGGGTCGGCCGGATAGCCAAAGGAGAGCACGTACTCGCAATGATGAGTTAGCGGGTAGCCCAGCAGCTCGCGGGCTCGGTCGTGCTGGTAGACGGTCGCCGGACAGCTGCCGATCCCCAGCTCCAACGCGGCCAGCATCATGTTTTCCGCTGCCTGGCCGAGGTCGAACATGACCGACAGCGGGGCGTCCGCCGCGGCCGGGTCGGGTGTGACGAGCGCGATGGCCACCGCGGCGCCCGCGATGTGGCCGGCATACGGGCCCAGGGTGGCAAGGTCGGCGAGGTGCTGCCGCTCGCGGCAGATGATGAAGTCCCAGCGCTGAAGATTCTTCGAGCTGCCCGCGCGACGGCCGGCGTCCAGGATCCCCGCGAGCTCGTCGGGCTCGATCGAGCGACCCGAGAAGCGCCGAATGGCACGCTTCGCCTGGATCGCCGTCCAGACGTCCATGGTCAACGGCGTGGGGCGGTGGACGAGGTGGCCGCCCAGCCGCGGGCGAGACGCGCTGGGAGGATCACCTGCGCGATTGCACGCAGGCCGTAAGGCCGCGTGTCCACGGCCGCAAACGCTTCGTCCGTCTCGGGCAGGCGCGGACAGTCGACCTCGGCAGCAATCGCAGCGGCCTCGTCGGGTGACAACGGTCCGTCCAGGCTGCGCGCCAGAAAGCCGGCGACGACCCGACGGTACTCCGCATGCTCATGGAGCCAGCTGTGCTCGGCTCCCGGCAGGACGAGCGTCTCGACATCACGACCGGCCGCGGCCTGGAGGCGGTCGAGGTGTGACACCGGTATGACGCCGTCCTCCGAGCCGTGGATCAGCAGGACCGGGCCCAAGTACCGTGCCAGGGCGCGGCTCGCGTTGATCGACGCGACGGCGTGACCACGCGGGCGTACGTAGACACGGGTGGTGAACCAGGCCAGCGGATATGCCAGGGCGTCAGGCATGGGAAGTCGTGCCAGGCGGAACGTCTGCCTCGTCAGCATCACGGGCCCGGCCGGCGCCGACGTGCTCACCAGCGCGGCCACCCGATCGTCTCGAGCGGCGGCGAAGATCGCCCCGACGGCCCCCAGCGAATGGCCAAGGATTGCGACCTGGGTCACCTCGGGTCGGGCCTGCAGCGCCTGGAAGGCCGCCAGTGCGTCGGCGCCGAACTCGGCCACGCTGATCGGCAGCTCTTCGCGCGGGTTCGCCCCGTGTCCGCGGACGTCGAAGCTCAGGCAATGGAAGCCGGCGGCGTGCAGGAATCGGGCGTTCGGTAGCGTGCGGTCGCGGGCCGATTCCCAGCCGTGGACGAGGAGAACGGCCGGTCCGCGAGCGCCGTCGCGCGCTGGAACGAACCAGGCCGGGAGGTCGCCGGCAGGCGAGCGGACCACCGTCTCTTCGAAAGGCAGGCCGAAATCGGGCGGCGTGAAGATGGGCGGCCGAGGCTGCGGGAAGCCTGCGTGGACTCGATACGCCACTGCGAACCGATAGGCGGCGAAGGCGACCGGCGCGGCGGCAGCGGCGGCCACGCCGGCACTAAGCCCGACGCGTCGCATGGTCGGTGACACGGCGTCAAGGGGACGCCACGCCCGTCGACCTGTCAAGCGCCGCTGCGGACCAGTGCCGGCGAGCCGCCGCCAAGGCCGACCGCCCAGCAATGCTCCCCGCGACCGATACACTCGGTGGATGCCGCGAGATCCGTACACCGTCCTGGGTGTCGAGCCCGGCGCGAGCCAGGAGACGATCAAGGCCGCCTGGCGTCGACTCGCGCGAGTACATCATCCTGACCTCACGGGCGACGAGCCGACCGCAGCCCGTCGTGCCACGCGACAGATGGCAGAAATCAACGCGGCGTACGAGTCGGTGCGCAGCGGGCCAAAGGTGCGCCGCGCCACTGCAGGTGACCGCGCGACGACCGGCGCCCGCCCGACAGCCGGCGCGCGCGGGGCGGGGCAGGGGAGCACCAACGGTCGAGCGGCCGCCGGTTCGCGAAGCGGCCCTCCATCTCCCCGGCCGACGCGACCGGTCACGGCGCGGGTTGACACGACGGCAACGTATCGGGCACGCAACCAGACGCTTGGCGGGTCGCGGAACGGGCCGTTTCGAGCTGGCTGGCCGCCACTCCGCACGGAGCCGCTGCCACGCGAGCCCTTACGCGCCTCGGATCCGACTGGTCCGCTCAGGCGGGGACGTGTGCGTGGCTTCCGGCCACCCGTCCCGCCGGCGCTCGCTGACGCGCTGGCAGTCGAGCTGCAGTTCGGCAAGTTCCATGGCCACACGCTTGGGCAGGTGGCCGCGTTCGAGCCCTCGTACATCGACTGGATTGCCGGGATGATCGCGCGAGATCCCGAGCTCGTGGCTGCAGCGCGAGTCGTCCGCGCGGATCTGGATCGTCGGGGAGTCGTCCGCCGACGACATGCGCGGCCCGTCGAGCAGCGAGGGGACACGCGGAGCGCCTAAAAAGGAAAAACCGGCCGTCGGCGAGGCTGCCGTCGGCCGGTATCAAAGAGCGATGACTGCTGCCGTCGCGCGGTCCGGGCCTGCTGGCCGGTTGTCCATGGTTACTCGGCTCGTGACGGTGATCGTGATCCTGTCCCCGCCCCCGTGGCCTCGGATGCAAGGATTGTTCGATCGCCCGTCCGTGACCGACGCCCCAGGTCGTTTCCCGGTGTCGCGTAACGGCATTGCGAACCGTACTCGTTCAGCCTGTGCGGGGGCAATGGGCCCCTCGTCCCTTTCGGCCGGGCTCTATGGTCGTGCGCGTCAAGGCACCGCTCCGGGACCGCCGTACCAGGTGCCATCGCGCACCGCCCCCGCCGAATCGGGTCTGGCTCTACGCTCTCGACATGCCTGGATTCGGCTCGAATCACTCACAGCGCGTGCTCATTGTTGCCGTCACCGCGCTCGCCTTGATCCTTTCGATCGCAGGCTGCGCGAGTACCGGGGCGAGCTTTTCGCCGAACGGTCCGTGCCTCGCGGACGGCAGGCAGGCCGGAGCATATCCGGATCTCGAAGGCCGGCTGCCACGCCAGTTCGAGGGCAAGGCACCCGACCGTCTGGATTCGGGCCGCAATTGCTCGGACGCCAATCTGGACACCCTCAAGGCCCATGGCGTGCACGAGCTGCGCTTCGCCGGCGGCCTGTGGCAGCTTGCGCCCGAGACCGGCGTCACGATGGCCGTCTTCAGCGCCCCGGGACTCCAGGCCGACTGGCTGGGCGAGTTCTACGAAGCGGGAGCTCGCGCAGCGAGCAAGGTGTCGAACCTGACCGTCAGCCATCCGACCGTGCGCGGCTCGGCTGCGGTCCGGATGGATTATCGCGACGGGCAGTCGCCGCAGACGATCGTCGTCTGGTCGGCGGGGCCAGACATCGTGCACGTCGTGCTGACCGCGGGCCTCCCGGATCGTCTCGTCCAGGAAGCGATCAACTCCTTCTCATGAGGCCGTTGCTTCTCGAAAGGCTGCTGAAACGCTCAGCCCGGGATGGATTGGCCCCATGACCTGGAGGGCTTGGGAGGATTGAGGCCATGCTTGGAGCCTTCGCCCGCCTGCTGATCCTGCGCATTCTGCCGCGACGCCTCGTTCCGGTTCTCACGTTGTACGAGGCCTACCGGTTGTATCGCAATCACCGTCGCCGCCAGATGGAAGAGCGCTGGGCAGCGGAGAGCCGGGCGGCGAGGAAGGGGACGGAGGGGGACCAAAGGCGTTCCAGCAGCACGGGAGTCAGCCGCCGTCGCCCTCGCTGAGTCCGCACGCGGGCCGATGCTAGAGTCCGTGCGATGAGCGACAGGGGAGAGACGCCGGCACCTCGCTGGGGGGCTCGCAGGCAGGCCTGGGAGTCGCGCCGCCTCAAACCTGCGCTGAGCCGATCGCCCGAACGCCGCCCGCGCTTTTCCACGATCAGCGATGTCGAGGTCGAGCGCCTGTACGGGCCCTGGGATTGGGAGTCGTCACCGGACGGCGAGCCGCGCGGCGGTGCCGGGCCCACGGCCGTAGACCACCATCGCGACCCTCTTGCCGCGGGCCGGTGGGACGAGTTCGACGCCGCGAGGGACATCGGGCTGCCCGGTGAGCCGCCGTTCGCTCGTGGCATCCATCCGACGGGTTACCGCTCCAGGCTGTGGACGATGCGGATGTTTGCGGGATTCGGTGCCGCCGAAGACACGAATGCGCGATTCAAGCAGCTGCTTGCCGCCGGCCAGACCGGTCTGTCGATCGCCTACGACATGCCCACGCTGTACGGCTACGACACGGATGACCCCGAAGCGGAAGGTGAGTTCGGCACGTGCGGCGTGGCTGTCTCGAGCCTGGCGGATATGGAGGTGCTCCTCGACGGCTTGCCGCTCGACCGCATCTCGACCTCCATGACGATCAACTCGCCCGCGGCGCCGATCTGGGCGATGTACATCGCGGCGGCCGAGAAGCGCGGCGTGCCGCGCGCGGCACTGGAAGGCACCACGCAGAACGACATCCTCAAGGAATTCATCGCACAGAAGGAATACCTCTTCCCACCCGACCAATCGATGCGCCTGGTTACCGACACGATCGAGTTCGGGACGCGCGAGCTCCCCAGGTGGAACACGATTTCGATTTCCGGATACCACATCCGCGAGGCGGGCTCGACCGCAGTCCAGGAGCTCGCTTTCACGATCGCCGACGGCATGGCCTACACGGAGGCGGCGCTCGGTCGGGGGCTACGGGCCGACGACTTCGCGCCTCGACTGTCCTTCTTCTTCAACGCCCACAACGACTTCTTCGAAGAGATCGCCAAGTTCCGGGCGGCGCGGCGGGTCTGGTACAAGCTCATGACCGAGCGCTACCGCGCCGAGAACGAACGCTCGACCTGGATGCGCTTTCATACGCAGACTGCCGGCGTGTCGCTGACAGCTCAGCAGCCGTTGAACAACTTGACGCGGGTTGCGATCCAGGCCCTCGCCGCGGTCCTGGGTGGCACCCAATCGCTCCACACCGACGCGTACGACGAGGCGTGGGCCGTTCCATCCGCAGAAGCAGCGCTGCTTGCACTTCGTCAGCAGCAGATCATCGCCGAGGAGACGGGGGTCGCGAACACGGTCGATCCTCTTGGTGGCTCGTGGTTCGTGGAGACGCTCACCAACGAAACCGAGCGCGCCGTGTGGCGCTATCTCGACGAGATCGATCGGCGGGGCGGCATGGTCGAGGCGATCAAGGCGGGCTACCCGCAGCGCGAGGTCGCCGACGCCGCGTACCGCTTCCAGCGCGAGTTCGACTCCGGCGAGCGGGTGATCGTTGGCGTGAACCGGTTTGCAGATCCGGACGAGGAGCTGGCGATCCCGTTGCTCGAGGTATCGAAAGCTTCGCTGCAGGCCCAGATGACGCGCCTCCAACGCCTCCGCCGCGATCGAGATGCATCCGCGGTCGAGTCCGCACTGGCCGGTCTGCGCGAGGCGGCCGCCCGACCCGGCTCCTCGGACTCCAACCTCATGCCGCACTTCCTGCGTTGCGCAAACGCCTACGCAACGCTCGGCGAGCAGTGCCGGGTCCTGCGTGAAGTCTTCGGGGAGTACCGGGAGCCGGTCGCGGTGTAGCTGACGCTCGGCTGGGTCGCGGCTGGTGGCGGCTCAGCTCGCTTTCTCGTCGCCGACCAATCCCGGTGGTCTTAGCCGGGTCCCATGCCCCTCGATTCATTGTTCGAGGCTGGGCTCACGCTCATCGCGGTCGCCAGGAGCTCGTCGGGCGGCCGGCGGACGCGCGCACGTGAGACGTGAATCCGTTTAGCACCACGCCCATCGCTGGAGGACAGGAACCACAGACCAGACAGCGAGCCGGTCGGTTGTTGCAACCACCGGCGCACCTGCCAGCTGGAGGCTGGATAGGCCGCTCTGAAGATCGTGGAGTGGCTGTTTACCAGCCTCCTCAATTGACGACTCTCCGGCATGACGAGGATGCGCCCTACGCCGATCGGTCGCCAGCCCCATCTCTCAAAGCAGATCGAGGGTGCGAGTCGAACCTTCTCGTCGTGCTTCCGATGAGTCGCCTCGAGAGTGGGAACTTCGGATTTGATCTCGAAAACCGCCATGCAGCGGGTATCGATCCGAAGGCCGACGAGATCGATCGACCCTCGTTCGCCATATCGGGAGTAGCTCACCTCCGGGACCACTTGCCAGCCGCATGCCGACAGGATGCCAGCCACGTGTTGCTGGATGCTCGCGTGGCGAGAATCCAGCAGGCGGTCGACGTCCCCAGAGCGCCAGAGCACGTTGCCGTCGAAGCGTGCGTCGACGACTTGGAGAATCGTCCGAATGGCCGAGATCGAAAGTCGACCGAGATGCCCGCGTTCGACGAGTGAGATCGTGCTTTGGGACACGCCGGCGATGGACGCGAGGTCCGATTGTCGAAATCCCCGCCGACGCCTCAGAGCTCGGAGGATCGCGCCCACTCGTTGGTCATCCACGAGGCCATCGTCTCAGCCTGCGCTCATCGGTCGCTTATCGCGGTCGGGGCAGCCGCTACCATCGCGGAATGTATTTGGACGCGATGGAGTTTCTCGAGGAGGAGCGCGAAGCGTGGCGGCCGTTCGAGGCTCTCAGCGAATTGGAGGACGCTGAGCTCGAGCGCCAGTCGGAGGGCACGCACGGTTGGTCGGGTCGCGACCTCATGGGGCACCTCGTCGGCTGGCAGGAGGTGGCGCTCCAGATCGCCAAGGAGCTGGCGGTGGGCGAGACGAGCGCGAGCGCGGCGCGCGTGGATGCGGACTGGGATGCCCGTGGCGAAGTTGTGATCAACGCCGAGATGCAGGCGGCCTGGGCCGAGCTCCCCCTCGACGACGTGCGCCGGCGGTTCAGCTCCGTGGCCGGTGAGGTCCGCGGCTACCTTACCGTCGTGCCCGAGGCGCGCTGGATCAAGAACCCCAAGAACATGGAGTCAATCGCCGAGTGCACGGTCGACCACTATCAGGACCACCTCGCCGATCTCGAGGCCATCCTTTCGCCCGCGAGCCCCAGTCCCGCGCCCGACACGTGACCGACCGCAGCAACGGGCACGGCCCGAGCGACCTTGCTGCGGCCGTCGAGCTGGCAGTCGCCGGCCTGGATGATGTGGAGCGCCGCGAAGCCGAGTCGGCAGTGGAATTCGCCCGGGCCGGCAGGGTCTTCGCCGTGGTGGAAGGCCAGTCGGCCAGCTATCGCCTGACTCCGGCCGTGGCTCGAGCTGCGCTCGGCACGCCCGACACGACCCCGTCCCAACGCGGCTCGGACTGGGTCACCTTCCGACCGTTGACGCTCGATCGATTTGCCCTGGATCGAGCGATCGCGTGGCTCGAATCAGCCTGGCGAAAGGCCGCGACGTGACAGGATCATCACCTGACCCTGCCGCGGGTGGGGGGCGGCCGGACAGAATCGCGCGGCCCCGACGCAAGTGCGCGGGGCCGCTGTGTGTCCCGATGCCCGGTGATCAGGCGGTTGCCTGGGGCTTTGCCTCCGCTGGCTTCGAGTACTCCGCGAGGTTCCACTGCGTCTCGAGCTGCTCGAGGGGCCGGAACCCGACGACGCCGGTCGGCTGCTGGCCGGGCCGGAAGAACGCGATCGTGGGGATGCTCATGATGTTGAACTGCTGTGAGAGCTGGGGATTCGCGTCGACGTCTACCTTGACGACGTCAATCGAGCCGGCGTACTTCTCGGCCAGCTTCTCCATCTCGGGGGCGACCATGCGACACGGGCCACACCAAGTTGCCCAGAAGTCGACGACCGTGGGCTTGTCGTTGTGGAGCACTAGCTGCTCGAAGTTGGCGTCGGTCGCCACCTTGATATCGGCCATTGCCGTGAGAGTCCTTTCTCCCGCTTCTGCGGGACTCGCCACCTGCCCGACCAGGGCAGGCCGGCGGGCTCGCGCCCTCAGCGGGCGATCGATCGAATGAGTCGGTAGGCCTCGAGAACGCGCTGATCCGCGAGGCGGTAATAGATGGTGCTGCCATCCCGACGCGTGGTCACAAGCCCCGCGCTTCGGAGCACCGCGAGGTGCTGGCTCATGTTGGGGACCTGACAACCGACCCGTACCGACAGGTCGCTGACGGACATTTCGCCGGCAGCCAGGGACTCGAGCACGCACAGGCGCTTCGCATCGGCGAGCGCCCGTCCGACGGCTGCGAAGCGCTGCCGGTCGGTTTCACTCGAGACGACCGTCTCCAACATGGCCCCAGTCTCTCACTGATTGCGCAAACACGCAAGTCTTCTGCGTCCGGGCAGTTTCGGCGTGGTGGAGTCCCGTCTTCGAGTTCAGGTACCCGCCAGATAGCGTCTGCGATACTGCCGCGAATGCCTGATCACCTCGTCCCTTTCAGCGAAATCGCCTCCGCTCGCGAGGGGATCGCCGGCCGCGTCCACCGCACGCCGACCCTCTCTTCAGCCGCGGCGGCCGCCGAAATTCGGGCGGCCGGTGGCCCTGCCATCGCCGATGGCCGGCTCCATCTGAAGGCCGAGCACTTCCAGAAGACGTGCTCGTTCAAGCCACGCGGCGCTCTCCACAAGCTGGATTCGCTGTCGGCGGCCGAGCGCGCGCCCGGCGTCATCACGGT
>VBEC01000099.1 GCA_005883615.1 Chloroflexota bacterium
TCTCAAAGCGTCAAGGCGGGCATTTGGGTGCGGCGTCGTCTCGTTTCTGGCGGCGGACGCCTGCGGCGTGAAGACGACCGCGCGGATCATGGATTACATGGCCGGCCAGAGTGCCGCCCAATGCGGACCGTGCGTGTTCGGCTTGCGCGCCATCGCCGACGTCAACCGGCGCATCGGCGACGGGGCAGCTGATACAGACGACCTCGCCCGGATCGAGCGCTGGGCAGGCCAGCTGGCCGGGCGAGGCGCCTGTCGTCACCCGGACGGAGCCGTTGGCCTCCTTGCGAGCGCTCTGAGCGTCTTCGGCGAGGAATTCGTCCGCCACGCCTCTCTCGGCCGGTGCTCGCGTCCCGAATTTGGCGAGAAGGCGGCGTAGGCATGACTTC
Organism: Chloroflexota bacterium; assembly: GCA_005883615.1. Taxonomy (GTDB): domain Bacteria; phylum Chloroflexota; class Limnocylindria; order Limnocylindrales; family CSP1-4; genus CF-16. Next base: position 387 of record VBEC01000099.1, read on the forward strand.
GAGATCGTCCGTGTCGATCCAGGTCGACCGAATCCGCTGCGACGGCTACGGAATGTGTGCCGAATTGCTCCCCGAGATGATCGAGCTCGACGACTGGGGCTATCCCATCGTGAGGCCCGGAACTGTGCCCGACGGGCTGCTCGAGCATGCGCGCCGCGCGATCGAGGTTTGTCCCGTGCTGGCCTTCAGGCTCCAGGCCGTTCCGGAGTCGGCGCCGGCGCCGGCGCCGATACCCCTCCGCGCAGTCCCGGCTCGGGGCGCACACTGACCTCATGCGCATTCTCGTCGCGGAGGACGACCCGGGACTGCGCGACGTCATCGTGCTCGGGCTACAGGACAACGGCTATCACGTGGACGCGGTGGAACGCGGCGACGACGCCATCGACCAGTTCAAGTGGTACGAGTACGACGTGGCCATCATCGACTGGCGGATGCCCGGCGCCGAGGGCATCGACGTCGTTGCGTGGGCCCGCCGGCACCGGCGGCCGACGGCGCTCCTGATGCTGACCGCGCGGGATGCACCCTCCGACAGGATCCGCGGGTTGGATACCGGCGCCGACGACTATCTCGTGAAGCCGTTCGACTTCGGCGAGCTGCTCGCTCGCGTGCGAGCCCTCCAGCGCCGGCCGCGCGGGGTGGATGGCCCGGTGCTGGAAAAGGGGGAGGTTGCCCTGGATCCGACTACCCGGGTCGTCTCGGTAGCGGGGCGGCCGCTCAAGCTGACCTCGACCGAATACCTCATCCTGGAGCTGCTGATGAGACGCTCGCCGGCGGTGGTCGACCGGAAGGCGATCGCCGAGCATGCCTGGGCGGACGAGACAGACCCTCTCGGGTCCAACGCCATCGACGTCCAGCTCAGCCGCCTCCGCGCCAAACTGCCCAGCGCAGGCGTCCGGATCGTCACGGTCCGCGGCGCCGGCTACCGCTTGGAGGAGGCATGACCGCGGTGGCACGGCCCAACGAAGTCCGCCGGCTCTCGACCCGGGTCGCGCTCACCGCCACGGCGCTCGTCGCTGCGACCTACCTGGCCGTGGCCGTCGCCGCCGTATGGATCGTCACGAACAACCTCACGCACCAGGTCGACGAACGCCTGACGAGCTCGCTCACGTTCGCGTCTCACCCAGGCGCGCCTCATGGGCCGGGAGGGATGCCTCAGGGCCCAGGCGATCGCCCCTACGCGGCACCGCTCCTCTTCTGGCAGGTTCAACCGGATGGAAGTGTGTCCACGCAGGTCAACGCCACGCTGCCCCCTGACGTCCTCGACGTCACGACCCCGACCACGGTCACGATCAACGGCTTTCCGGTACGTGTTGCGGGTGCCGACATCGGCGACGACCACGTCGTCGTCGGTCAGGAGATCTCCGACATCGGCCGAACGCAGTCGACCCTCATCCTCGCGGAAGCGGTGATCGGGCCCGTTCTCCTCGCGATCGTCTTCCTCGGCGCCGTCGCCATCGGCCGACGCGTCGCAACTCCGATCGAGCAGGCTCGACGCCGCCAGCTGGAGTTCACCGCGGATGCCTCGCACGAGCTGCGCACGCCGCTCTCGGTGATCGAGGCCAACGCCAGCCTGGCGCTGGCCCAGGATCGCTCCGAAAGCTGGTATCGAACAGCCTTCCAGCGGGTCGACCACGAGTCGAAGCGGATGCACCGGCTGGTCGACGATCTCCTGTGGCTCGCACGCTTCGATACAACCGACGCCCGGCCAGACACCGAACCCGTCGATCTTGCCGTGCTTGCCGCTCAGACCGTCGACCGCTTTGGCGCGATTGCCGAGACGCGCCACCTGAACCTGGCTGTCGCCGGGCCCAGCGAAAGCACGGTCATCTCCGCGCCGCCAGAATGGCTCGACCGCCTTCTCGGAGTGCTGCTAGACAACGCCTGCAAGTACTCGCCCGATGGTGGCACTGTCGCGCTGACGGTGGCGAGCGACGGCGGTCGGATCCAGCTCACGGTCGACGACGCGGGGCCGGGCATACCGATCGACGAGCGGACCCGTATCTTCGATCGATTCCACAGAGCGACCGATTCGCAGAGCGGAGCCGGGCTTGGACTCGCCATCGCGGATGCGATCGTGCGGGCCACGAACGGCCGTTGGAAGATCGGTGCCTCTCCGGCCGGCGGCGCGAGCATGTCGGTCAGCTGGGCGCGCGCGTTCAGCGGCCCGCGAGAGGCCGCCGCGCCGAAGGCCGCCGCCCCGAAGGCCGCCGCGCCGAAGGCGGCTGCGCCGAAGGCGACGCCGAACACGCCGAAGGCTGCGCCGACCGAGGCGACCGGCGAGCCGACCACGGAGCCAAGCGGCCGGGCGTAACCGTCCCGAAAGGGACAGCCCTCGAAACTGCCGTCATGGCAGTACGAAGCGAACCTTCAGACATGCTCCCGGGGTCGATGGATCGGGCCATTGGGCCTGCTCCCAGCTGTGGTAGCCGGCGTACTGGCATCGAGCGGGTCGGGCGCCACCGTCCGGTCGTGGATGTCGTCGTCCCGGTCTTCAACGAAGAGGAGCAGCTGGCGGCAAGCATTCGCCGCTTCCGGCGCTACCTCGACACCCGATTTCCGCTGGCGGCCCGGATCACGATTGCCGACAACGCGAGCACCGACTCGACGTGGTGGATCGCTCAGCGACTCGAGGCAGAGCTCGAGGGCGTCCGGTCGATCCACCTGGATGAGAAGGGCCGGGGTCGAGCGCTGCGCGCAGCCTGGTCGGCCAGCGACGCAGCGATCCTCGCCTACACGGACGTCGACCTTTCGACAGACCTCGACGCCCTGCTCCCGCTCGTCGCGCCGCTGCTGTCCGGCCACAGCGAGGTCGCGATCGGTAGCCGGCTCGCCCCCGGCTCTTCAGTGACCCGCGGGCTCAAGCGCGAAGTCATCTCGCGCTGCTACAACACACTGCTCCGGACGCTGCTCGGGACCCGCTTTCGGGACGCGCAATGCGGCTTCAAGGCGATCCGCTTCGACGTCGCCCGCCGGCTGCTGCCCCTGGTCATAGACGACGCGTGGTTCTTCGACACGGAGCTGCTCGTCCTGGCGCAGCGGGCCGGCCTGCGAATCCACGAGGTGCCGGTCGACTGGGTCGACGACCCCGACTCGCGGGTGGATATTCAGGCCACTGCGCTTGCGGATCTTCGCGGGATCTGGCGCCTGATGTGGACTCGAACTCGCGTCGTCATTCCCGCCCTGGTGCGGCACGACGCTGGGGTGCCGTCCGCGGCGTCCCAGGCACGCAGATTCGCCGCGATCGGCGTCGTGAGCACGCTCGCCTACCTCGCGATCTACTCGCTGCTGCGAACGGCTACGACCGCTGTCGCGGCCAACGCCATCGCCCTGATCGTCACAGCGGTCGGCAACACGGCGGCCAATCGCCGTTTGACCTTCGGTGTCCGTGGCCGGGAGTCCCTCGGCCGCCACCATCTCGCCGGCCTCGTGGCACTCGGGTTGGCACTGTCCATCACCAGCGCCTCGGTCGCGTTGCTCGGTGCCGTCGCCCCTGCTTCCGGCGGGGTGGTCGAGCTCGCCGCCCTCGCTGCCGCCAACGGCGTCGCAACCCTCGCGCGCTTCCAAGTCCTCCGATGGGTGCTCGTCTCAGGTCGGCACCCGCGCCCAGCCCCCGCACAGCTGCAAAGGACCGTCTCGTGACCAGCATCA
>VBEC01000031.1:0-33734 GCA_005883615.1 Chloroflexota bacterium
CTGCCCTTCGTGGCAGCGCTGCTAGGAGCGGTTCTACTGCATTCGGGAACCAACGTGATCAACGAGATTTACGACGTCCGACAGGGTATCGATTCGATCACCTCGCCCCGCGCCAGCCACGCGATCGTGAAGGGTCGGGTCAGCGAGGGGTCAGCCTTCGGGCTCGCCCTCGTATCGTTCGTCGCGGCCGTCCTCGTTGGCTTCTACCTCATCTCGCTTCGTGGCCCTGCGATCGTCGTGCTGGGTCTCCTCGGCCTGGCCGGCGGCTACTTCTACACGGCTCCGCCGTTCCAGTACAAGTACCGCGCCCTGGGCGTTCCCCTTGTGTTCCTGCTCATGGGCCCCTTGATGGTCGAAGGCGCGTTCTTCGCGGTCACCGGCGACTGGTCCTTCCAGGCGCTCGTCGTGTCGGTGCCGGTCGGGCTGCTGGTGGCGGCCATCCTCGACGGCAACGAATGGCGGGACATCAGCGAAGACACGCGGGCCGGAATCTCCACGTTGTCGGCGCGAATCGGCCGGGAGTACGCGCACTACGTCTACGTTGCCCTGGTCCTGGGGGCATATATCACGCTCGGGCTTGCCGTCGCGTTCCGCCTTCTGCCACCGGCCACGATCCTGGCCATCCTGTCACTGCCATTCCTCGCCCAGGTCGTTCGTTCGGCGGAGCTCGGCGCGACCGGGCAGGCCCGCGCAATCGCCATGATTGACCTCCAGACCGCCCGGCTGCACATGACGTTTGGCGCGCTGCTCGTCGCCGGCATCCTGCTGTCCGGCGTTATTCGTGGCTGACGCGGCGGGCGCGTCGGACCGCCCGGACGCGCCGGGCGATCTCCCGTTGATCCTCGGGCTGGGCGGAGCCCTTGCCGGTTTCGGCAGCACGTTCCGAGGTCCTCGCAAGCGCTTCTGGCAACGGATGACCTACACCGGCCTCGGCCTGGGCGGCTATGCGCTCCTCGCAGCCCGCCCTGCTCGCCGCGTGAAGGTCGGTCCGGCCGAGATCGCCATGGGATTGGGCTCCGCAGCCGTCCTGTACGGCACGTTCACCCTGGGCGATCGCTTCGCAAGGCGATTCGTCCCGGGTGGCGACGCGCAGATCCGCGAGATCTATGCGCTCAGGTCGCTGCGACCGAGAGGCGAGATCGCCGCGCGCCTGATGGCGGTCGTGGGTCCGGCAGAAGAGCTCTTCTGGCGCGGCCTCGTGCAGTCGGCGTTGATGCGCCGCCACGGGCGATGGTGGGGGGCGGCTCTCGCCGCACTCGCCTATTCGGGCGCGCATGTCGTAACCGGCAACTTCACACTGCTCGGCGCAGCCGGCGTCGCAGGCGCCCACTGGTGCGCTCTCTACGCGGCGGGCGTCCCGCTGGGCGCGCTTGTCGTGAGCCACGTGGCGTGGGACATCTGGATCTTCCTCCTGCAGCCCACCGGCGAGACGGACCTCGTTCGGGCCTGAAGACGCAACCGGGCCGTCGACCCCGGTGTTCAATACATCGATGGACGACCAGCTTCCGATGCTCCTCGGACGCGACCTGGACGCCGCCTTCGAGCGCCTGGTGCGCGAGCACCAGGCCCGAGTGTTCAGCATCGCGCTTCGGCTCACCGGGAACGCGAGCGACGCGGAGGAGGTCGCCCAGGATGTCTTCATGCGCGCATACCGGGCGCTCGGCGAGTACCCGCCGGAGCGGATCCGCGAGCTTCGGCTGCGGCCTTGGCTGGCGACGATCGCGGTCAACCTCAGCCGCAACCGATTCCGGCGCCACCGACCAGCGACGACCGACCTCGACGACATTGCGCGGTCGCGGGCTGGCGACCTGGCGGCCGGGGACCGAGACACTCCTCACCACGAGGTTGCGCGGCGCGAATCGACCGCCCATTGGCAGCGGCTCATCTCGGCGCTGCCCGATCGCTATCGAGTCCCGCTGGTCCTGCGCTACGTCGACGATCTCACGTTCACTGAAATGAGCGAAGTCCTGGGCCAGCCGCTCGGGACGCTCAAGGCCCAGGTCTATCGAGGGCTGCGCCTCCTGCGAGCGGCGCACGATTCGACCGAACGAAAGGAACTCAGCGCATGACTCGCGTCTCCTCAGGCCCGGCCTACCTCAACGAGGGTGGCCTCGCCCAGATCGAAGCGGCGCTCCGTGACCTGCGTGTGGCAGCGCCCGTCACACTCCTGCCCGATACTCTGGTCGCCGCCGGCCTCGCCGACCAGTACACGTCCCTCCACACACTCGTCGGGCCGGTCTTCGTGGCGTGGAACGGCCGCGGCGTCTCGGCGCTTACGCTCGCCGAGGATCCCGCCGTCTTCGAGACACGCTTCCGCGCTGAATTCGCACGGCCGATCAGCCGGGGTCGCGCAATTCCGGACCAGCTGGGCCGCGCGATCCAGTCGCGGCTCGCCGGCGACCGTCACGTGAAGGTGCCGGTGGACTGGCGCGGGCGAACCTCGTTCGAGCAGGCGGTCTGGAAGAAAGCCTTGGAGATCCCGGCGGGGGAAGTCCGTCCATACAGCTGGATCGCCCGCGAGATCGGACACCCGAAGGCGGTTCGCGCGGTCGGAACGGCGCTGGCGCGGAATCCCATCCCGCTGGTCATCCCGTGCCATCGTGTCGTCCGGGCGGACGGCCACATCGGCGAGTACGGATTGGGCGGACCGACCAACAAGCGGGCGATTCTCGCCGCGGAGGGCGTCGACATCGGCAGCCTCGAGCAGATGGCCCAATCGGGGATGCGCTACCTGGGCTCCGACACCACGCGAATCTTTTGCCTGCCGACGTGCCGCCATGCGCGCCGCATCACGCTTCGACACCGGGTGAGCTTTCCATCGGAGATGGGGGCGCAGGCAGCCGGGTATAGGGCCTGCAAGGTGTGCCGCCCGGCGGTGGCCGCCTAGCTCTCCCGGGGTCCCCGCTCCGCCGGCTTGCGTTCGAAACCCTCGACCGGCCACGGCTCGCAGCGCAGCGGCCGGTCCTCCCGATAGCCCAGGGCGTAGTCGGCCTGTATGAGCGTGTGCAGCTGGCTGGTGCCCTCGTAGATCACGGCGGCCTTCGAATTGCGCAGGTAGCGCTCGACCGGGAATTCGTTCGAGTAGCCGTTCGCACCGTGGACCTGGATAGCGTCGAGCGCGCTCTGGACGGCGTGTTCGGTGGCGTGCCACTTGGCGAGGGAGGTCTCGCGCGTGTTGCGCAGTCCCTGGTTCTTGAGCCAGCCTGCCCGCCAGACCAGGAGCCGGCCGGCCTCGATGCCCCTGGCCATGTTGGCCAGCATCTGCTTGACGAGCTGGTGGCGTCCGATCTCCTCGTCGAACGTGTGGCGCTCGTGGGCGTACTTGAGCGAGGCATCGAGGCACGCCTGGGCCAGTCCCACCGCACCGGCGGCGACCGTGTAGCGGCCCTGGTCGATCGCGCTCATCGCGATCAGGAAGCCCTCGCCTTCCTCGCCGATGCGGTTCTCGACCGGTACCGGAACGTCGTCCAGGTTGATGAGCCCGGTGTTGCCCGCTCGAATGCCGAGCTTGCCGTGCAGGGTGCCGGTCGTGAGCCCCGGCATCCCGCGCTCCACCATGAACGCCGTGATGCCCTTGTGCTTCCTGGCCCGATCGACTGAGGCGAAGACCAGGAAGTGATCCGCGAGGTCGGCCAGGCTGATCCAGACCTTCTGGCCGTTCAGCCGATAGACGTCGCCGCTCCGGCGCGCTGTCGTGGCGAGATTGGCCGCGTCGGTTCCTGTCCCGGGCTCGGTCAGGCCAAAGGTCGCCAGCCTCTCGCCGCGCGCCTGGGGGACGAGCCAGCGCTGCCGCTGCTCCTCCGACCCCCACTGCAGGAGCGCGAGGGAGTTGAGCCCGACGTGAACGCTCTGCACGACACGGAAAGCCGTGTCGCCGCGCTCCAGCTCCTCGCATAGCAGGGCAAAGCTGATGTAATCCATGCCCGACCCGCCGTATCGCTCGGGGATCGGCGCCCCCAGAAAGCCAAGCTCGGCCATCCGCCCGAAGACCTCGCGGTGGACTTCCCCTTTCTCGTCCCACTCGCGGATGTGCGGCAGGATCTCGGCCTCAACGAAGGCACGAGCGCTGTGCTGAACAAGCCGGTTCTCGTCGCTGAGCGTGAAATCGACCACGCTGGCTATCTCCGCTGGCGGACTGTGAGGCGACAAGGAGCGTGACGGCATTCTAGGGTCGTGCCTTGAGCTCCCGGGCCTGGCGCGCGACATCGCTCCGGTTGAGGCGTCGATGAACCTGGGGTGATCCGGGGGTGATCCCTGGGTGAGTCGCTCGCAAGCGGCGCGTCGCGGTCTGCAAAGACCCCGGTGAGGTCGGTCGGCCAAGCTGTGCCGGCGCTCGAATCCCGACCACGAGCGGTCAACGGACCTGCCCGCCCAGCCGCGGAGACGAGACATGGCCAACTCGGCCACGCAGTCGTGCAACAGCGCCGAAGGCTATGCGCGAGTCATCGTGAATGGCACGCCGGTTGCAACGCTCGGTGGTCCTTCGGCCTGCACGCGAGCCGCGACGGCCGCGGCGGCCCTGAACAGCGCATTCGCGGCCGGCGACGATTTCGAGTTCTGTACTCCTTCATGGTGGAGCGACACCGCCCCGTACGCGCTCGTCACCGTCAAGTCCGCCAAACGCGGCAACAGCAGTACCTGGTACAAGTCGGACAAGCGGCTGATCGTGGCCGCGACGCCGGACGACAGCGCTCGCCCGTGGTGGTCGGTCCTCGTCTGGGCGCGCTCGATTCGAGACCTCGTCGACCCATCGACGAGCAGCCTGTACCTGCCCGCGGGCGATGGCACTGCCAACGACGGTTCCGCCTACACGAACCGGAAAGGAAGCAACTACGGCTGCGGTGAGCCCCTGAACCGCGGGACTGCGAACCTCGAGGTCTTTCACTGCTGCGACCTGAGTGTCGCCATCAACGACAGGATCTATTCGGTTCCGGACCGCGCATCGCGCTGGGTGAGCGTCACGTACCCGGCGACTGGGCGGACGGCGATCCTGCGGGTGAACGATGTTGGGCCGGCGAGCTGGACGGGTCGTCAGATCGACCTGACCTGCCGCGGCAGTTCAAAGGCACTCGGGATCTACCGAACCGACGACCCGATCAACTATCGGTTTCGGACTTGACCTCGTGCCCCGAGGTGGCAGCCCCAGCCAAACCACGCCCCGATCCGCCCTGGCGCGAGATGCAGCCGAGCGCGACGTGCAGCCCCGCCTTACCCCAACCTGCCGGTCGAGCCGCCGGGGAGTCAACGTGGACAACAGACGACGGCGGTTCCTCCTAGACGCGGGTCGCATGGCGACGGGACTCGCGGGATCGGTCGTGCTCGCGGGACCCCTCGCGCAGGCAGCCCTTGCTGCCGCCGAACGTCCTTCCATGCTGGCCGTCGGTCCGGCTAGGGGTCGCGAGGCATGGCTCGGTCGAGGATGTTCGGCAACGGCGGGTGCGCTGGCCCATCTCGGTCTCGAGATGCCTCGCGGGACCTCGATCGACTTCGCCCGGGGGACTGCGCTCGTCATCGGCGGGGTCGATCCGGCATCGGTCCGTTCGGACATTCCTGGGCGCGCTATTCGTGCCGCTACGGGCGATCGCGGCGGCCTCTTCGTGATGCCTGCCAGCGCGCGTCAGCTGGCCGGCTCGTTCACGGTCTTGATCGGCGATTCCAGGTCGGAGGTCGACGTTGCCGCCTGAGCGTCCGAAATCGCACCGCGAGGATTCGCGTTGAGCTGCCTTACCTCGGACGGCCCTGCGGCCACCGTCCGTCACCCCGGCCCGGTGCCCCTCATCGCGAGCCTCGTATTGGTCGTCGCCGCGTGCACGGGGGCACTCCAGCCGTCCGGCCCAGCGGGCACGAAGTCTCCGCCCGACGCCACTCCGGAGGCCGTAATCAGCCCGTCGCCCGCCGCGACGCCAACTGAGTTCGTGACAGTCACGCCGTCGTCGAGCACGACCGCAGCGCCGACAGATCCGATCGCCGCGTCCGCGACGCGAATCGCAGAACGCTTCGAGCGCGCGCGGTCCTCGGGAGATTGGACGACTTCCTGGAACCTGCTCTCAGCCTTCTCACAGCGCCAATTCGGCACACCGAGCGCGTTCGAGACGAGCGAGGCCGCATACAACTCCGCCGGCGGTCGCCGCTGGCTGGTGGCTCAGGTCACCCGGGACCCGGACCTCCTCGACTCTACTTTCCTGGGCGCCCCATACGACGATGCCGCTCAAACCGCGGACGTCCGGAGGGCCTCCCTGATCACCATCAATCATCCCGACGTCGCCGGTGCGTCGGCCGCCTCTGAGGGTTTACTCATCGCGCCGCTGCCCAACGGAGACTGGAAGGTCTGGATCGTCCACTGACGAGCTCGGGTCGCAGTCAGGGAGCCCGGCCCGGACAGCAGCAAGCGCCCGCAGCGCGGGCGCTCAGGACTGAAGGACATCGGGCGACGGCACCCCTGACCGGGTGCGTGCGCCCGCAGGAATTACCGGTTTCTTGCCAGGAACGCCATCACGTCGTCAAGCCGGAAGCGGCGGTCGCCCCGCTTGCATACGCGATAGAAGGGCAGCTCGCCTCGGTCGCCGAGGCGCTTCACGGTGTTGACGTGCAGATGGAGCATCTCGGCCACCTCACTCGCCGTGAGCATGGGCCCAAGTTCACTGACGGCCATCGTTGCCATGGATTGCCTCGTTGTGCGGACCTTTTGGGGCCAATCTGCCACCGTTGGGTGACAAGGGGTGGAGTGCGGCCCGCTGCTGGGCGGAGCGTACGAGTCGCGGAAGTGGCCGAACAAGCCGTACTTTGGGCGGTTCGGAGAGGTACCTGCAGTCAGGGTGCCGTGCGGTGACGCAAAGCCCATGCCGACCGAAGTTGCCCGCGGCTCGACGGCGATGCGTCCCTCGCGGTTACTGTTCCGGAACCGCCGCTCTGATGCGGCAGCCCGGTGGGTGCGTTCGCACGGAGGAGACCCAAATCCCGTGAAGGCGATCGTGGGTGGGACGGTCTTCACCCCAACACACAGGATCCAGGATGGGGTCCTGGTCATGGACGGCTCGCGGATCCATGTCGTCGGAACGACCGGGGACGTAGCGATCCCGCCGGACGCCGAGCGTGTCGACGCACGCGGCTACTCCGTCGCGCCCGGTTTCGTGGACCTCCACTTCCACGGTGCCCGCGGGCACGATGTCATGGGGCCGGGCCTCGCCGATTTGGTCCGGGCACTGCCGGAATACGGCGTCACCTCATTCATGGCGACCACCCTCACCCTGCCCTGGGACGAAACGGTCGCTGCTCTAGCGACCATGGCCGACCAGCTCGGGGCCCCAGTGAGCGGTGCGGAGTGCCTGGGCATCCACCTCGAAGGACCGTTCCTGTCCGCCGCGCGTCCGGGGATGGCCCGAGCCGACCTGCTCGAGCCCCTGAGCTGGCCGCGTTTCGATCTCCTCCAGAGGGCCGCCGGCGGCTCCATCAGGATGGTTACGTTCGCACCGGAAGCCGGCGAAGGAATGTCGGTCATCCCACGGTTGATCGAGACCGGAGTCGTCCCCGTGATGGGTCACACAGACGCGACCTTCGACCAGGCGAGCGAGGCCATCGGGGCGGGCGTCCGGCAGACCACCCACACCTATAACGCGATGCGGCCGCTCCACCACCGCGAGCCGGGTGCCCTTGGGGCCGCAATGTACTTTCCCGAGGTGTTCGCGCAGCTGATCGGCGACGGGCTTCACGTTCACCCGGCGGCCATGGCGATCCTGATCAAGGTCAAGGGCCCCGAGCGCGTCGTACTCGTCTCCGATGCCGCACCTCTTGCAGGCCTGCCTCCTGGCGAGTACGCATGGGGCCCGCAGCCGGTGTACGTGCGTGAGGACGGCCGTTGCGAGTTGGCCGACGGCACGATCGCCGGAGCTCATGTCCTGATCGACAGCGGCGTCCGGAGGCTGGTCGTCGAGCTTGGCCTTCCGCCCGAGCAAGCGCTGACGACGGCCACGCTCACGCCGGCCGAATCAATCGGTGCCCGACGGAAGGGCCGCCTCGAACCCGGCGCCGACGCCGACGTGCTCCTTCTCGACGACGAGCTGCAGGTCACAACCACCTTCGCCCGAGGTGAGCTCGCGTGGCAGCGGGACTGAGTGCCATGCGCGTTCTCAGCGGCGAGCCAACTGAGTGACACCGCCCGAGGCGGCGGCGATCGTTGGCGCGGGCATGGCGGCCGGGACGATCAACACCATCGTGGGCTCCGGTTCGCTGATCACCTTCCCGACGCTGCTGGCCTTCGGCTACCCGCCCGTTGTCGCCAACGTATCCAACACGATCGGCCTGGTGCCGGGCTCCATCAGCGGAACGATCGGCTATCGCCGCGAGCTCGGCAGACAGGCGGGGCGCATCGTCCGCCTCGGAACAGCGGCCGTGCTCGGGGGTTTGTCGGGCGCCGTGCTGTTGCTGGCCCTGCCCGCCGCCTCGTTCCAGCGTGTCGTGCCCTTCCTCATCCTCGTCGCTTGCGTGCTGGTCGCACTGCAGCCGCGCCTGTCGCGCGAGGTGGCGCGTCGCCGCCCGGCTGCCGAGAGCCACTCGCGTTGGCTCGACGCAGCGGTGTTCGCCACCGGTGTTTATGGCGGCTATTTCGGTGCCGCGCAGGGGGTGATCCTGATCGCCCTGTTGGCGATATTCGTGAACGACGACCTGCAACGCCTGAATGCCCTCAAGAACGTCCTCGCAGTCCTGGTGAATGCCGTCGCTGCATTGCTGTTCGTCCTGGTGGCTCCGGTAGCGTGGGAGCCGGCTGCCTTGCTGGCAGTGGGCGCGGTCGTCGGCGGCCAGATTGGAGCGTCGATCGGGCGCCGGCTCTCGCCCCTGGTGCTGCGCGGTTTCATCGTCGCAGTCGGCAGCCTTGTCGCCATCCGACTGCTGTTTGCGTGAAGTAGGGAAGTCCCCGAAACCGCTGACGTCGAGTCGTCGTACCGACTGACATACCTCGCGGCTTCGGCGCCATTCCCCGGATCGCCAACCGCGCATGCAGGAGGACGTTTTCCATGGTTCGACGTGCCCTGACCCTGTTGGCCGCGCTGGGGCTGCTGCTCGCGTTCGCAGTCCCGGTCGCCGCCCGAAACATCAACTCCATGAACGCCTACAAAGTGACCAACCTGGTATCGGACACGGGGGTGGGCGGAACGCTGGAGGACCCGCTCCTGGTGAACGCCTGGGGCATCACGGCCGGCCCCATGACGCCGTGGTGGGTGGCCAACAACGCGACTAGCACGTCGACGCTGTACGGGGGAAGCGGCGCGAAATTCTCGATCGAAGTCGGGGTCGCCGGCCACCCGACGGGAACCGTGTTCAACGGCAGCGCCGACTTCGTCGTCACCAGCGGCGCCGCACACGGTCCCGCCAGGTTCCTCTTCGCCACCGAGGGCGGCCAGATTCTCGGCTGGAACCCCGCCGTTCCACCGCCGGCACCAGCGGCGGATGCCATCGTCGCCGCCACAACGGCCGGCGCGATCTACAAGGGCCTTGCCATCGGCAGCGTCACCAGCGGCGGCACGACCGCCAACTATCTATACGCGACGGATTTCCACCACGCACGCGTGGACGTCTTTGACGGCTCGTTCCACCCAACGACCTTGACGGGCGGCTCCTTCGTCGACCCCGGCATTCCGGCCGGCTTCGCGCCGTTCGGGATCCAGAACCTTGGCGGCACGATCTACGTCACGTACGCCAAGCAGGACGCCGACGCCGTGGATGAGATCAACGGTGGGGGGCTGGGCTACGTCAGCGCCTTCGGCCCCGATGGGTCGTTCATAGGCCGGGTCGCGTCGCGAGGCGCCCTCAACGCGCCGTGGGGCCTGGCATGGGCCCCGTCGGAGCCGCTCGGGACACATCCCTTCGGCAAGTTCAGCGGGGACCTGCTGGTCGGCAACTTCGGCAACGGCCGCATCCACGCGTACGCGCCGACCGACGAAGGTTGGGAACCACGCGGTGTGCTCAAGGGCACGAACCATCGCCCGATCTCGATCGACGGGCTGTGGGGAATCGGTTTCGGCAACGACGCGGCTGCCGGCAGCAAGAACGTGCTGTACTTCGCTGCCGGTCCAGACGACGAGGCGCATGGCCTGTTCGGGAGCATTGCACCCTGACGGGGCAGGCGCTCGCCGGACGCAGGCAACAGAACGGGGCCGGAGATAACCTCCGGCCCCGCATCATTCCCCCGGCGATGAGCCGGCGAGAGAACGATACCGCACTCCCGGTCGAGGTCAAATTGCGCGAATGGCGCCGCCACGACGACCGGCCCCGACCGAATGAACTTGAAATGCCGCGGTCACCCCGACCGAGTGGCCGGACGTCGCGGCTGCAGCCCGGCGGGGGGCAGCATGACCGCGATGATCGAAACGGTGGCAGTCGTCGTGTTGCTGGCGGCAATGCTCTATCTCGACCGTGGGGAGAATTCCAAAGGCTAGGGTGCTCGAGCCGGACGACAGTGGACAGCCGGCTCAGCTGCTTCTCAGTATTTCCTCAGGGACGGCCTCCACGCTGGCGCATGTGATCTGGCGGCGGCCAGGTGACACTCGTCAGGGCGTCCGCTGGGAGCCGATCATTGAATCCGTCAACTCGCGCGACCGAGCGCCGTCCGAGACCGGGGCGTCTGCCGCTCCTCAAGGTGGCTCTCGTCCTGGTCGTGCTCGTCGCCGTCGCCGGAGGCGCGTACGGCGTCTACTACCTTTTCCTTCGTCCATCCGGGCCGCCTGCGGTCAGCCTGGCGAGCCTGCCGCCGGTGACCTCGACGCAACCGGCCCCTTCGGGCGGCCTTTCCGGGACCTGGAAGGTCGACACGTCGATCGGTTCCTTCGCCGACTCCAGCGGATCGTTCGTCGGCTATCGGGTACAGGAGCAGCTGGCCACCCTCGGTGCCAACACGGCCGTCGGTCGCACACCCGACGTCAGCGGGACGCTCACGCTCGCCGGTACGAGCGTGACGGCGGTCGAGATCACGGCCGACCTGACCTCACTCAAGAGCGACGATGATCGCCGCGACGGCCAGCTGCGCCGCCAGGGGATCCAGACGGGGATCTACCCCAACGCGAAGTTCAGCCTCACCTCTCCGATCGACCTTGGCTCCAGTCCGGCAGACGGCCAGACGATCCAGGTCCAGGCGACCGGCGACCTCACACTCCACGGACAGACGCGGCGAGTTCAGGTGCCGCTCAGCGCACGCCTCTCGGGAGGCGTCATCGCGGTCACGGGCTCACTGCCCATCGTCTTCGCCGATTACGGGATCCAGAAGCCGAGCTCGTTCATCGTCCTATCCATCGCCGACCAGGGCACGATGGAGCTCCAGCTAATGTTCACCAAGGCGTGATCTGAGACTCCGCTCCTTACGCACCTGCGCCGGCGGCAAGCGCGCCTAGCGCCGAGAGCTCTTCACGCAACTCCGCGGCCCCTCGAAACTGCAGGGCGATCATTCCCAGCTCGCCGGCCGCCCTGACGTTGGCTTCCGAGTCGTCGACGAAAAGCGTCGTGGCTGGCTCAAGCCGATACCGCTCGATAAGGTGCCGGAAGGCGCGGGGGTCCGGCTTGCAGATTCCCACCTCGCCGGAGATGACGATCCCGTCGAACCAGCCCAGGAAGGGATAGCGCGCCCGCGCGATGGGAAACGTCTCGGCCGACCAGTTGCTCAGGGCATAGATGCCAATGCCCGATTCCCTGAGCTCGGACAGGAGGTCGACCGTCTCCTGGATCTGTCCGCCCAGCATCTCGTCCCAGCGGCGATGGAAGGCGGCGATCAGCTCGCGCTTCGCCGGATGCTGCCTCGCCAGCGTTTCGACGCCTTGCGCCCACGAACGCCCCGCATCCTGCAGGCCATTCCATTCCGGCGAACAGATCTCGGCGAGGAATCGCTCCATCGCAGCGTCGTCGTCGAAGAGCTGCCGGTAGAGATAGCGGGGATCCCAGTCGATCAGCACGCCGCCGAGATCGAATACCACCGCGCTGATCGATCCCGTCACGGAGTCAGCAGCGACACGATGCCCTTGAGCGGAATTGCCACCCAGTCCGGGCGGTTGTTGAGCTCGTAGTTGAGCTCGTAGAAAGCCTTCTGCAGCAGGAACGCGTCGAGCAGGATGGCCCACTCCCGGTCATCCGATGGCAGGAACTCCGCCTCGGCCGCTGCAAGCCGATAGCCGCGCAGGAACGTCGCTGCAACCCAGGCGTACCAGTGCCGAGACCAGACCTCCAGGCGAACCGCGTCCTGCGGGCGGACCGTCCCGGAGCGCACCGCCCGGATCGACGCGCCGTTGGCCGCGTAGTGGAATGAGCGGATCATTCCGGCGACGTCCGTCAGCGGCGAGCGCTTCAGCCTTCGTTCGCCAAGCGGACGGCCGGGTTCTCCCTCGAAGTCGATGATCACGAAGTCGCGGCCGGTGTATAACACCTGGCCCGCGTGGTAGTCACCGTGGCAGCGAATCCGCATCCCGCCCAGGCGCCCCGCGAGCAGACCTCGCAGGCGCGCCTCGACCTCTGACTCCAGCGCAAGCACCGCCTGCCCCTCCGCGGCGGCCTCGTCCGGCAGCGTCGTGGAGCTGCTGGCCAGCAGGCGCATGTTGTGGCGAACGCTGGACTCGATCGACTGGTAGAGGGATCGCTGGTAGAGGGCGCTGAACGGCTCGGGCGCGAAAGCGGGATCGTCCGGTTCGGAGGCCAGGGCAGCGTGCAGCTCTGCGGTTCGCTGGCCGAGCAGGCCTGCGGTATCGAGGTACGACCCGATCGTCTCGCGCACCGCCTGCGGTAGATCGGCGGATGCCCGTGCGAGCAATGCCGCGGCCGATGTGGAACCCCCCTCGGCGACCGATCGTTCGGTCAGGGCGCGTTCCAGATAATCACTCAGCGCATCGAGCGTGAATTCCCACAAGTCCCCCTCGTTGGGGACGTAGGCCTGAAGCAGAGCTGCGGTAGCGGATTTGTCGGGACGCCGATATGCCACGGAGCCGGCCACGGCCGGTGCGTGCTGGAAGCCGCGCTCGGTCAGGAAGCGGCCGATCTCGAGGTCCGGATTGACGCCTGCCTCCAGGCGCCGATAAAGCTTCAGGATGAGCCGGTCGCCGAGGATGACCGAACTGTTGCTCTGCTCCGCGCGAGACGGCACCGCTGCGAGCAGCTCGCGTGACGGCCCGGCGAGCCTTCGGAACGAGCGCGTCGGCTGACTCGCCAGCTCGCCGCGGATACCGCGCGCTCGCCGACGGCCCGCGATAGCCTCGAGGAATGCTTCACAGAATGCCGGCACCCGCATTCCGTCGACGAGGAACTCCTGGTTGGCGTCCTCCCGATCGGCACCCAGGTGGGCGATGGCGGCCCAGGGCGTCTCCGACAGGATCGACAGGGCTGCAGCGGGTGACAAAGCCAGGACGGGGACGAGGTACTCCTCGGGTTCGCCTTCGCTGAATTGCAGGTTCAGGACGACGATGAGGGCCCTGCCGCCGGCCACCTTCAGCGGTATGGCGTCGTGAATGTCGGCGCCCTTCACGCGCCGGGCTTTCCCCCGAAACCAGCGCCGGTTCTGCGCCCATTGCGACAGGACCTCGGCAAAGGCCAGCCCTGCCCTGCCCGTGGCGAGCTCCCCGAGATCGGCAACGGCGGGAAGGTTCGGGACCTCGCGCTCCGTCGCCTCGCCCGCCTGCCCTGCCGGTCGATCCAGGGCGAACCACATGAAGGCATTCGGACCGAAGGTCAGGAAGTACGCGGAGCGGGTTATAGCGGGGAACTCGACCTGGCCGAACAGCTCGACCGGGACGTATCCCTCGAATTCGGACAGATCCAGCTCGGCGTATTGCACGAACCGCGAGAGGTTCGCGACGACAAGAAGGGTTTCATCCCCAAAGCGCCGGACGAACGCGAGGATCTTGCGGTTCTCGGGCTGGAGGAACTCGAGAGACCCGCGGCCGAACGCCGGATGGCGCTTGCGCAAGGCGATCAGGCGCTTCATCCACCACAGCAGGGAATTGGGATTGGCCTGCTGCGCCTCGACGTTGATCGCTTCGTAGTGGTATTCGGGATCGAGGATGACAGGCAGGTACAGCTGTTGCCGGTTGGCGGTCGAGAATCCCGCGTTGCGGTCGCCACTCCATTGCATGGGCGTCCGAACGCCGTTGCGGTCCCCCAGGAAGACGTTGTCGCCCATGCCGATCTCGTCGCCGTAGTAGATGACCGGCGTACCGGGCAGCGAGAACAGCAGCCCGTTCATCAGCTCGATGCGCCGCCGATTGTTGCCCAGCAGCGGGGCCAGCCGGCGACGGATGCCCAGGTTGATGCGTGCCTGCGGATCGCTGGCGTAGGAGCGGTACATGTAGTCCCGCTCCTCGTCGGTGACCATCTCCAGGGTCAGCTCATCGTGGTTGCGCAGGAAGAGCGCCCACTGCGAGGACTCGGGGATCGCCGGCGTCTGCGACAGGATATCGACGATCGGAAAGCGATCCTCCATGCGGATGGCCATGAACATCCGGGGCATCACCGGGAAGTGGAAGGCCATGTGGCACTCGTCGCCGTTCCCGAAATAGGCGACGGAGTCCTCCGGCCACTGGTTGGCCTCCGCCAGCAGCATCCGGTCACCGAACCGGCGGTCGATGTGGGCTCGCAACTCGCGCAGGAAGGCGTGCGTCTCGGGCAGGTTCTCGCAGTTGGTGCCCTCGCGCTCGTAGAGGTACGGGATCGCATCGAGGCGCAGGCCATCTACGCCCATCTCCAGCCACTGATCCATCGTTCGGACGATGGCCTGCCGCACCCGCGGGTTGGCGAAGTTGAGATCCGGCTGGTGCGAGTAGAAGCGGTGCCAGTAATAGGCACCAGCCACGGGATCCCAGCTCCAGTTGGACGTCTCGAAGTCCTTGAAGATGATGCGGGCGTCGCGGTAGCGGTCGGCCGTGTCGCTCCAGACATAGAAGTCGCGCCAGTTGCTGCCCGGCTTTGCGCGTCGCGCGCGCTGGAACCAGGGGTGCTGGTCCGAGGTGTGGTTGCAGACCAGCTCGGTGATCACCTTCAGCCCACGCCGGTGCGCCTCGCGGATGAATGCCCGAACGTCGCGCAGGCTGCCGTAGTCCGGGTTGACGCCGCTGTAGTCGGCGATGTCGTAGCCGTCGTCACGCAACGGCGAGGGGTAGAAGGGCAGGATCCAGATGGCTGTGACGCCGAGGTCTCGCAGGTAGTCGAGCTTCTCGGTCAGGCCGACGAAATCCCCCGTTCCGTCGCCGCCGCTGTCGCGGAAGGCGCGGACGTGGAGCTCGTAGATGATCGCGTCCTTGTACCAGAGCGGATCGGTGCCTGGTGCTGCCGCCCCTGCGGTCTTGCCCACCGAGGCCTCCAGCGACGGGCTCTTTGCGGCCGCGACGGTCATGCCAGGAAGCGCTCGAAATCGGTTTCCGACCGCGCCGTCGGCCGGAGGTGCAGGATCGTCGCCGGGCAACGCGCCGGGTCGAGCTCCACCCTGTTCGACGCACCGAGCCACAGCGAGGTCGTGCCTGCCAGGAGGTCGACCGCTTCGAACGGCTGCTCGGGGTCGATGCCCAGCTCGTCGAGCGGCAGCTCGATGGTTCCGGCGTGGGCGCGCTGTGAGTCGAGGTTGACCACCATCAGGACGACGTCGGAGCGGTCGTCGGTGCGCTTCGAGTAGGCCACGAGCCGGTCGTCGTCGATCGGGTGAAAGGCAAGGTTGTCGTTCGACTGGAGTGCCGGATGTGCCCGCCTGATGGCATTCACCTGCCTGATGAGTGGCGCGAGGCTGTCCGCTCTATCCAGATCCCACGTCCGGAGCTCGTACTTCTCGGAATGCAGATACTCCTCGCTTCCCGGCTCGCGCGCGGCGTGCTCCCCGAGCTCGAACGGGGGACCGTAGATCCCGTACGACGAGGCGAGCGTAGCCGCCAGCACGAACCGGAACTCGAACGCCTGCCGGCCGCCGTGCTGCAGGACTTCATGGAGGATGTCGGGCGTGTTCGGCCAGACGTTCGGCCGGAAGAACTCCCGAAGGTTCGTCCGCGTGAGCTCGATGAAGTAGTCGGTCAGCTCCTGCTTCGTGGTCCGCCAGGTGAAGTACGTGTACGACTGGGAGAAGCCGACCTTGGCGAGCCGGTACATGACCTTGGGCCGCGTGAATGCCTCGGCCAGGAAGAGGACGTCCGGTTCGTCTCGCTTGATCTCGCCGATGAGCCACGCCCAGAAGGCGAACGGCTTGGTGTGAGGGTTGTCCACGCGGAAGATCCGAATCCCTTGCGCGATCCAGTAGCGAACGATCCCCACGAGCTCCGACCAGAGGCCCTGCCATTCCTCTGACTCGAAGTCGAAGGGGTAGATGTCCTGGTATTTCTTGGGCGGGTTCTCCGCGTACTGAACCGTTCCGTCCGGCCGCTGGCGGAACCAGTTCGGGTGCTCGCGAACCAGCGGGTGGTCCGGCGAGGTCTGATAGGCCAGGTCGAGGGCGACTGCGACACCGAGTCGCTCGGCGGCGACGACCAGCGAGCGGAGGTCCTCCAACGTGCCGAGCTCGGGATGAATTGCGGTGTGCCCGCCCTCGACCGCCCCGATCGCCCAAGGTACGCCGGGATCCGAGGCGTCGGCCGTCGTGACGTTGTTGGGACCCTTCCGGAACGTCCGCCCGATGGGATGGATGGGCGGCAGGTAGAGCACGTCGAATCCCAGACCTGCCACGTACGGCAACCGGGCGATGACGTCCTGCAGCGTGCCGTGGCGGCCAGCCGTCCGGGAGGCCGAGCGCGGGAAGAGCTCATACCACGCCGAGAATCGCGCGCGTTCTGGATCGACTACGACCTCGAGCTCGCGGTCATAGGTCGTCGCCATGTGGCGGTCAGGGTGGCGGCTCACCAGTCTGGCCAGCTCGTCGTCGAGGGCCAGCTTTGCTCTGGTTTCGAGCGAGCCTTCCCCTCGCAGCTCGACCCCCCAGGTCTCGAGCAGGGCTGCGTCATCGGCGTCGGCGCGCTGCGCCGTGCGGGCCACGAGATCGGAGCCGATGAGCAGATCGACGCTGACGTCCTGGCCGGCCTCGAGGCGTCGCTGGAGGTCACGCCGCCAGGTGGCGAAATGGTCGGGCCAGGCCATCACGGTGTAGAGGTAGCGTCCGATGTGGGCTGCGTCGAAGGTGCCCCTCCAGCGATCGTTGCCGAGTGCCTCCATTGGAGTTTCTGTCCAGCCGCTAACCGTCGACCGCCTGTGGAGCAGCACGACGCGGACCTCGTCATGACCGTCGACGAAGGCATCGGCCTCCACGACGACGCGCTGACCGATCGTCCGTTTGATCGGGAACCGGCCGGCGTCGACCTCCGGGACGACACCCTCGACTACGGCCCGACGACGTCCCTCGGCGAGCGCGATGCCCTGGTCTCTCGTCCGTGTATCGCGCAGCTGACGACCTCACCGCATGGGACGGGTGCCGGCGCGGCGGCCGCACCGAACCGCCCGCGCGCCAAGTCAGGCCCGTAGGCTACCCGATCGTCGTCCGGCAATGTGCCGGGCTGCCCGGCCGAGGCGGCAGCCTAGGGATTGAGGTCTTCGATGTCGCCCGTGGCAAGAAAGACAACGTCTTCGGCAATGTTCGTCACCCGGTCGCCGATCCGCTCGAGGTAGTAGGCCGCGAAGATCACCCGCGTCCCGCGCTCGACGTTTTCCGGATCCGCTCGCATGAGACGCACGACCTCGTCGTAGGTCCGATGGAAGAGGTGGTCGATCAGGTCGTCCTGAGCAGCGACCTCGCGCGCCTGATCGACGTCCACGTCCACCAGAGCGCGAAGCACACCCTGCACCTGCCGCGCAGCCAGGTCACCCATCTCGGGCAAATCGACGTAACGCTTGAGGGGCGGATGCGGTGCCAGCCGGCGACCCTGCTTTGCGACGGACGCCGCGTGGTCGCCGATGCGCTCCAGCTCGTACGTTACGTGGTCCAGGGCCAGCAGGAATCGCAGATCGCGCGCGACCGGCGCCTGGGTTGCGATCGTCGTCGCGATCAGCGACGCGACGTGGCGCTGGACCTCGTTGACCTGGCGGTCGGCAACGATCACGGCCACCGCCGCCTCTTCGTCGTGTGTCACCAGAGCCGTCAGCGAGGCGCGGATCTGATCGGCGACGATGCTGCCCATGCGCAGCACGTTGTCCTTGATCTCGCGCATCTCCCGGTCGAGGACGGCGCGCGAGCCCGGGACCGCGACCGGCGTGCTGTTGACCGACACGACCACCGACGGGTCCTCGGGGAGGCTGCCGTTGTTGTCCTCGGGCTCGAGGGCGGCCGTCGCTTCCTGGCTTTCGAGATGAGGGTCGACCGTCCCGCTCACCCGAACCGCCCGGACACGTAGTCCTCCGTCAAGCGCTCGCGCGGATTGGTGAAGATGCGCGAGGTCTCATCGACCTCGACGAGATAGCCCGCACGATCTTCGCCCATCGTCAAGAACGCGGTCCGATCGCTAACGCGCGCGGCCTGCTGCATGTTGTGCGTCACGATCACGATCGTGTAGCTCTGCTTGAGCTCGGCGATCAGCTCCTCGATTCGAAGAGTAGCAATCGGGTCGAGAGCGGATGCGGGCTCGTCCATCAGCAGGACCTCCGGTCCGACAGCGAGCGCCCGGGCGATGCACAGCCGCTGTTGCTGCCCGCCCGACAACGACATCCCATTTTCGCGCAGCTTGTCCTTGACCTCGTCCCACAGGGCTGCTCTGCGCAGGGAACGCTCGACGACCGCATCGAGCTCGGATCTTTGGTGTCGCCCGGTCAATCGCAGGCCGGCCACCACATTGTCGTAGATCGACATCGTCGGGAAGGGACTGGGCCGCTGGAAGACCATGCCCATCACACGCCGCAGCCGCACCGGGTCGATGTTCGATCCGTACACGTCGACACCGTCCAGCTCGATCGTGCCCTGCACGGTCGCTCCGGGCACCAGCTCGTGCATCCGGTTGAGCGTTCGCAGGAACGTGGTCTTGCCACAGCCCGAGGGGCCGATCAACGCTGTGACGGCGTTGGGCCGGATGCTGAGGTCTACGTCGCGGATGGCCCGGAACGTCCCATAGTAGGCGTTGAGGTGCCGCACTTCGAGCAGCCCGGCGGTCGCTTCTGATGCGGCGGCGCCGTCGGTGAGATCCCCAGGGCCCGGACCGACCGCGATCGGAAGTCGTTGGACACCCGGGCGCAGCTCGGGCGAGTGCCCAACCCCGGGCGCGTGCCGCACCCCGGGCGCGTGCCCGGCTACGGCCGTCTCTTCAGTCTCAGGCGGCGGGCGACCCTGGGGGTTCTGCCGGCCCTCGGGCGCCCCCGGAGTTTCGGGCTGGGCGGCGTCGATGGCCACGGAGGTCTCCTTCATCGCGAGTTTCGGCGTCCCGCGCGACCGCGTACGATCACATTGACGGCCAGCACGAACAGGAGCAGCAGCAGGGCTGCTCCCCAGGCCTGGCTGTTCTGCGCTTCGTACGGTTGACGCGCGTTGACGAAGATGAACAGGGGCAGTGCATCCATTGGCTTGCCAAGGCCCCCGACGTTGATCAGCTGGTTTCCGAAGGCCGTGAAGATCAACGGCGCCGTCTCGCCCGCAGCTCGCGCCACTGCCAGCATGAGGCCCGCCGCCACCCCGCTCAACCCTGTCCTGAGGACCACCGACAGGGCAGTCCGCCACATCGGCACGCCGAGTGCCAGGGAAGCCTCGCGCAGGCTGCCGGGAACGAGTCGAAGGCTCTCCTCGGTCGTCCGCATGACCACCGGCACCATGATGATCGCCAGTGCGAGGCTGCCCGCCAACGCGTTGAACTGGTGGAACGGCAGCACGAACAGGGCGAATGCGAAGATGCCGATCAGGATCGACGGGATGCCCACCATGACGTCGGCGGCGAAGCGGATCAGGGTTGCGGTGCGCCGGCCGCTGAACTCGACCGTGTAGAGCGCTGCCAGCACCCCAATCGGCGCGGCGATGACCGCTGCGATCGGGACGATCTGGAGCGACCCGAGGATTGCCGCGGCCGCGCCTCCACCCAGGCCCAGCGCGCGAGTGGGTCGCGTAAGCAGATCCAGGTTGAGTGCCCCGGCGCCATTCATGACCACGAACGTCACGAGGGCACCGAGAGGCACCACGCAGGCCACCGCGGCGAGCAAAGCCACGCCCTGGAAGGCGCTGTTGACCAGCGAGCGGCGCCTGTCCGCCCTCGTGCGCACGAGGAGCGCCGCGGCGGGCCGCCCTGCAACGAGGGAAGAGGGAATGCCCTGGCTCACGCTCAGCCTCCCGACGCCAGGCCGCCGCCGTCGCCTGCGACCTGGCGGACGAGCAACCGGGCGATGACATTCAGGGCGAGTGTGATGGCGAGGAGAACGAGGCCGAGCGCGATGAGGCTCTGGGTCTGGATTCCGACCTGCGCCTCGTTGAACGTGGTCGCGATCTTCGAGGCGATCGTCTGCGCCTGGTCGAAGACGCGCGTCGGCACGATATCCTTGTTGCCGATCACCATCGTCACGGCCATCGTCTCGCCCAGCGCGCGACCGAGGCCGAGGATGACCGCGCCCACGATGCCCGAGCGGGCGTACGGGAGAACGGCACGGCGGGTGGTCTCCCAGCGTGTCGCGCCCAGCGCCAGCATTGCCTCGCGCTGCGCGCCGGGCACCGCGACGATCACTTCGCGGGACACCGACACGATGGTCGGCACGATCATGATCGCCAGGACGACGCTCGCGCTGAACAGCCCGATCCCGAACGCCGGTCCACTGAAGATCGGGATGAAGCCGAGCGCCCCAACCAGCCATTTCTCGACGGTGTCGCGCAGGAAAGGGCTCAGGACGAACACGCCCCACAGGCCCACCACGACGCTTGGAATGGCGGCCAGCAGCTCGACCAGGAACGTCAGCGGAACGGACAGCCAGCGCGGCGCCAGCTCGGCGAGGAAGATCGCGGTCAAGAGGCTGAGGGGCACGGCGATGATGAGGGCGAGCAGTGAGGACTCCACCGTGCCGGCCACGAATGGCAGCGCGCCGTAGACCCCGTTGACGACGTCCCACGTCGTCCCGCCCAGGAAGCCCAGCCCGAACCGGGCCCAGGTGCCCGCCGATTCGATCGCCAGCCGAATCGTGATTCCGGCCAGCAGCACGACGATCAGGCCCGCCGCGACGAGCGTCACGAGTCGGAAGGCCGCATCGGTCTGCCAGCCTGCCGCCGCACGCAGTTCGGCGAAGCGCCCGGACTGAGGCCGAGGAGTTCGAGTCGATGCGGCTATGGCCTCGTCACCACTTCCTGTGCGTCAGACATCGGTCCCCCTTGCGGGCATGCGCGCGCTCCCGCTGGCAACCGTCCATCCCCCGCGGCTGCGCCCTCAGGTTGGTTTCCGTTGATGAACGAGGGGTGATGCGACCGTTAACAGGCCGTTACCGACGGCGAGTCAGGCCGGGCGGGGACACAGTTCCATAACATTCGCGTGCTACGATCCGGCGCCTGCCCAGGGGTGGTGCCAAGCAGGCACCGGTCAGGAGTCCATCGCCGACATGGTCAGCGTCCACAGCGAGCCCAGCGCCCCCGGATCGGCGACCCCGAGCGGACGCACGTCCCGCCGCAACGGCCACCCGCCGCCCTTCCCGTACATCAACCGCGAGCTCAGCTGGCTGGAGTTCAACGCGCGCGTCCTCTATGAAGCGCGTGACCAACGCAACCCGGCACTCGAGCGCGCGCGATTCCTTGCGATCTTCGCGTCGAACCTCGACGAGTTCTTCCAGGTTCGAGTGGCCGGGCTGCGCCAGCAGCACCGCCTCGGGTCGAGCAAGACCTCGCCCGACGGGCTGACGGCGGCTCAGCAGCTCGAGGCCGCGCGCAAACGCGTCCTCCAGCTCGTCGCAGAACACTCGGTGGCCTGGGCGGAGCTGCGCACCACGCTCGCCGCGAGCGACATCGCGATCCTGGAGTACGCGTCTGTTCCCCAGCATCACGCCCGGTTGCGCGAGCGGTTTGTGGAGGAGATCTTCCCTGTTCTGACGCCACTTGCAGTTGCTCCGGGACACCCGTTCCCGTACATCAGCACGATGTCGTTGTCGCTTGCCGTCGGCCTGCTGGACCCGGAGACGGGTGAGCGCCGGTTCGCCCGGGTAAAGGTGCCGCAGCTGCTCTCGCGGCTCCTCGAAGTCGAGCCGGGCAAATTCGTGCTGCTCGATCAGGTCATTGCCGCCAACCTGGATCTTCTCTTCCGGGGCATGGTGATCAGCGAGAGCCACCTCTTCCGCGTCACACGCAATGCCGACCTGGCGATCGAGGAAGACGAGGCCGACGACCTCCTGCTGGCAATCGAGGAAGAGCTCCGGCGGCGGCGATTTGGCGACGCGGTACGCCTCGAGGTCGAGCGGTCCATGCCGGCGGCGACGCGCCAGCTCCTCCTGCGCGGGATCGGCCTGGCCGAGGACGACTGCTACGAGATCTCCGGGATGCTCGACCTGACCGCCCTGGCCGAACTGTCGAGCCTCGACCGGCCGGACCTCAAGCTGCAGAGCTGGAGCCCGGTCGTCCCGGCACGCCTGGTACCCCCGGACGACGATGAACCGGCCGATGTCTTCGCAGCCGTCCGAACAGGGGACATCCTCGTCCACCACCCGTACGAGAGCTTCACGGCGTCGGTGGAGCGCTTCATCGCGCAGGCCGCGGCGGATCCCGAGGTCCTCACGATCAAGCAGACGCTGTACCGCACGTCGGGCGACTCCCCGATCGTTCAGTCGCTCATTCGCGCCGCCGAGAGCGGCAAGCAGGTCGTGGTCCTGGTCGAGATCAAGGCGCGCTTCGACGAGGAGGCCAACATCGTCTGGGCCCGGAAGCTGGAGCAGGCCGGAGCACACGTGGTGTACGGGCTCGTGGGGCTCAAGACGCACAGCAAGACGGCCCTCGTGGTACGTCGCGAGGGGTCGATCCTTCGCCGCTACGTTCACATCGGTACGGGCAACTACAACCCGCGAACCGCGCGCGGCTACGTGGATCTCGGTTTGTTCACCTGCCGGCCGGAGATCGGCGAGGATGTGACGGACCTCTTCAACGTCCTGACCGGCCTGTCACGGCAGGACTCCTTCCGCCGGCTGCTCGTCGCACCCCTCACGCTGCGGCGGCGGTTCCTCGAGCTCGTCGACCGCGAGATCGAGCACGCCCGATCCGCGCGCCACGCGAAGATCGTGCTCAAGGTCAATGCCATCGTCGACGAGCCGGTCATCGCGGCCCTCTACGCAGCGAGCTCGGCTGGCGTAGAGATCGACATCATTGCCCGCGGCACCTGCTCGGTCCGGCCCGGCCTCGCGGGCACATCCGAGCGCATCCGGGTGCGCTCGATCGTGGGCGAGTTCCTGGAGCACTCGCGGATCTGGGGGTTCGAGAACGGTGGAGAGCGAGAGTGGTATATCGGCTCGGCCGACCTGATGGACCGAAACCTCGACCGGCGCGTGGAGGCCGTGGCACCGGTGGACGATCCCGAGGCCCGACGACGTATCGAGGAGATCATCGCCGTGATGCTGGCCGACACACGGCGCTCCTGGCAGCTCCAGAGCGACGGTTCCTGGCGGAGGACAGAGGGGGGTGGCGACCAGCAGACCATTGTGGACACGTTTGCCGAGCTCAAGGAGCGCGCGCGGGCAGCGGCAGCGGCCGCCCTGACCCCGAGGCGTCCGGGTGAGGGCTCGGGCTCCCTCGACCCAGCGGCCTGACGGTGAGCGAGCCGAGCGCGGCCCGCGGGACCGGCGATCACGGCAAGGGTCGCTCGCCGACGGTCGCTCAGCCGCCTGGCGCGGCCCGACCAGGGTGGAACGGCGAGAGACCAGACGATCTGCCAGTCGAGGTCGAGCTCAAGTTCCAGGCCGCCGGGCCCGCCGACCTCGAGCGGATCCTGGCGGCCGAGCGGCTCGGGCCATTCCGGGCGATTTCCGATGTCGTTACTTCGGACCATCGAGATCGCTATGTCGACACCGAAGACGCTTCGCTTCGGGCTGCCGGCTACGCGGCGCGAATACGCAGCACGGGTGGGACGCGGACGGTCACGGTCAAGTCTGTCGAGCACCCTGGGGATGGGGCCGAGCTCGGCATCGGTCCTCCGACCGCCACGAAGGAATTGGCCAGTCGCCATGGACCCCTCCGGCGCGTCGAGCTGGAGGGTCCCGCGACGGCGGGCAAGCCCCGCGCCTGGCCGGCTTCCGCGGCGCGGTCGTTGATCCTCGAGCTGTGCGGCGACAAGCCACTGAAAACCGTCGTTGCCCTGAGCCAGCGGCGCCGTCGGCGCGACCTTCGCGCCGACGATGGCAGCCGTGCCGAGTTGAGCGCCGACATCGTTTCCGTGCTCAAGGGCGGACGGACGATCGGTCGATTCTCGGAGCTGGAGGTCGAGCTCACGGAGGGCGAGGTCGGCCGGCTCGAGTCCCTGGGCGAGTGGCTCGGCCGGCGCAAGGGGCTCGCGCCGAGCCGTCAGTCGAAGCTCGAATCGGCCTTGCTGGCAACACAAGCGCCCTCCCCTTCGCCGGCGGCATCCCCCTCCTCGGGCCCGAAGGCCGGGGGCAATCCGCCTCGCACTCCCGGTGTCCGCGCTGACGACGCGATGGCCGAAGCCGGTCGTAAGGTCATTGCCTTCCAGCTGCGACGGATGGCTGCGCGGGAGACCGGCACGCGGGCCGGCCTCGACAACGAGGAACTGCACGGCATGCGAGTTGCGACCCGCCGTCTACGGGCGGCCTGGCGAATATTCGGCGACGCGTTCGTCCCCCGAAAGGGGCGCCGGCAGCGGCGAGCTCTTCGCGAGGTCGCGGGCCGGCTGGGAGAGGTGCGCGACCTCGACGTCCTTCTGGAGGACGCCGCCGGCTACCTCGCCCGCCACGAAGCAGCCCACGCGGCCGGCCTCGAGCCGCTTCTCACCGATTGGCGTAGCCGTCGGGACGAAGCGCGCGAGCAGCTCATCGAGGAGCTCGATTCGTCGCGCTATCTCGGGTTGGTGGACGGAATCAAGGCCTTCCTCGAAGACCCGCTTGCGGCCCGGCCGACAGCGCCGCTGGACCCGCACCGGGTCAGGGACAGTGCTCCCAGCCGGATATGGAGTGCCTTCGAAAAGGTTCGCGCGCACGAATCGGTCCTGCGTTACGCGGACGTCGAGACGCTCCATCAGCTTCGGATTGCGGCGAAGTGGCTGCGCTATTCGATCGAGTTCGTGCGCGAGCCTCTCGGCGACGACGCAGGGGACGTCGTCCAGGCGGTTGTCGTGCTGCAGGACCACCTGGGCATGCTGCACGACGCAGATGTCGCTGCGAACTTGATCCGGACGTTCCTGGTCGAGCAGGGCGATCACCTAGAGGCGGAGGAGATCGCTTCCATCGGCCAGTACCTCGTCGACCGCGAACGCGAGATCGCCAGACTGCAAAAGGGAGTAGGGCGTCCCTGGCGAGGAGTCGTAGGGCCGCGCTCGCGGCGCCGCCTCGGACGAGCTCTCGCCCAGATGTGAGCTGCGGCGCGGAGGCTGCTCAGGCTAGCGTGTCCAGCCGCTGACGAATTCGGGGATGCGCAGCCGCCAGTCGTGGCCGCCTCGCGCCAGGACGAGGACCAGCCCTTCTCGAATGCTGGCGTCGGCGACTTGCAGCAGATCCGCGTCGTAGCGATACAGCACGGCTTCGAGAATGGCGGCACCGGCGGGCAGGATCTGTGCGCGCGTCCGGTTCATGGCGTGGCGCTCCGCGACCTGCTCGGCGGGTTCCACGGCGAGGGTGGCGAGCGCCTCTTCGAGCCTGCGTCGATCGAGGGTCCGGTCGAGCGTCGCGGCGGGGATCAATCGGAGCAGGTTTGTCGCTGTTCCGCCTACCGCGACGATCTCCAGGCCGGCGGCGTCCGGCGCGTCCTTCAACGACGCTCGAGCCTGGGCACGCAGCTCGTCGATCTCACGCGTCAGGGGCGGATCGTGCTCGACCACCGAACGCGTGAGCTGAGCGGAGCCGAGCCGCAGGCCGACCGCCACTGGGGAGCCCCCCGGCGAATGGACCACCACCTCGGTACTGCCGCCTCCGACGTCGACCACCACCAGCTCCCCGGTCAGCCTGCGCGCCCCGCTGACCCCGATGAGGGTCAGGTATGCCTCTTCCTCGTGTGTCAGGACCTCCAGCGGGATGCCGGTTGCGGCCTCTACTTCGCGCCTTGCATCGTCTGCGTCGGCCGCACGCCGGAACGGCTGCGTCCCGACGAAGGCGATCGCCGCGGCTCCCAGCCGTCGGCCGGCATCGGCGTAGGCGACCAGCGACGCCACGAACCTGCCGCGCACCTCCGGCCCGAAGCTGCCCTCCTCCGCGGCATCGCCCAGCCCCAGGAACACCGACTCGTCGAGCAACGGTTGCAGCCGGTGGCCCGAAACGACGGCCGCCAGAAGATGCACGGAATTGGCGCCGGCATCGACCGCGGCGACGACCTTCGGAGCAGCCCCTCGTTCAGCGCTCGTTCGCGGGTGGCTCCGAACCGTCGCGTTTTCGAAGAGACCTCCGGGGCGTGATGCCGCGCGTAGCAGGCCGCTGAGCGGTTCGCGGACGGCTGGTCCTCCCGGCGCTCGCAGGCCTCGCCGACGTCCCTTTCGTAGCCGAGGCAGGCGAGGACGCAGTTCTCGCCGAGCGAGAGCCCGCCGCTGCACTCTTGACAGGCGGCTGGGAGGGCGGTTCGGCAGCCGGCGCGGACACCACGGCCCGTGCGCTGCGGTGTCCATCGGTCGACTGCGTCGGCTGATCGGCCGCCGAGCCCGCAACCCGGGCAGTAGCCGGAATCGCCTTGATGCGGGAGGTCAGGGCGGCGACAAGCGCGGTTGCGGCCTCGAGCTGTTTCGTCCGCTTGCCGACCTTCTTTCCGGATGCGCGGGCGGCCTCCAGCTGGGATCGACGTTTGGATTCCTCGGCCCGGGCGGCATCGAGCTTCCTGGTCAGGCGTTCGGCCCTGCCGGCCACCTTGCGCTCCGCCATGGGGGGTCCGACGGGCTCGGAGGTATGGGCGGCCTCCTCTGTCGCGGTGCGGCTCTTCTTCATCGCCCTCTCCCCTTGCCCGACTTCAACGGCACGTCCGCATCGTCGCCGATGCCAACCTCCAGGCTTCCCTCGAACAGGGACGTTGTGCGTCCGGTCGCCACGGAGCAGCGGACGACCCGGAGTATGCCATCGCCCGCAACGATCTCGAGGAAGCTGGCGTCACGCCGGCCGTCGTTGACCAGTGCACCGGCGCTTGCCACGACCAGGGAATGGCGCCCATCGGCGATCTGCCAGGCGTTGGCGCGATGGACATGGCCGTGAAGTGCGAGGTGCACCTCGCTGTCACACAGGAAGGACAGGAGATCGCCTGCCCGAGCGACAAGATCCCCCTCGCGAACCTTCCGACCGGCGACCGGAAGGAGAGCGTGGTGCGTGGCAAAGACGCGCATGGTCCCAGGGGGCATCCGGCGCAGCTGTCGCCCCGCGCGCTGCAGGGCAGACCCGCGCACTCGCGGCGTCGAGTTCACCGCCACGACTCCGACGCCCGGCGAAAGATGGACTCCCTCGAGCGCACCGAAGCGCTCGGCGAAAGCCGCCGCCAGCTCCGAGCCATCGTCCGCAGGCTCCTCATGCTGTCCCTCCTCCGGGCCCCGTGGTCCATCGTCGCCGTCCACCTGGTCGAAGCCGAAGCTCAGGGCAGGTTCCAGCGACAGGAAGTAATCGAGATCGGAATCGACCGGCAGGGCGATCGACTCCCCAGGCGGCCCCACCGACGGCACCAGGTCGCGATTGCCGGGAAGCACGACCCGAGGAATCGGGCCGAGTCGGTCGAGCTCGGCAGCCACCGCATCGAGCTCGGCTGGGCGCCCGTTGGCGGAGAGATCGCCGGTGACAACGACCAGGTCCGGGCCGCGGCGCAGCGTCGCGCCAACCAGGGCGTGGAGGCCGGCACGCAGTTCCGCGCTGCCGTCGAAGTGAAAGTCGGACAGGTGAGCGATCCGAACGGTCAACGCCGCCCTCGCAGGCTCGCTGGCAGCCTTCGGTGGGCAGCGTCGGCACCGCCGCCATCGAGCAGGTCCCCGACCACCCGGTCGAGGGCGGCGTGAGTCGACCCGATGTCCGCGGTCGCCGGAACCCGCGTGAAGCCCCACCGCCGGGCGGCTTCGTCGAAGACGCGGTACACGCCTTCCTGGAATTCACGGTAGGCATCGAGGCCGTCTGCATCCAGGCGCGCCTCGGCGATTTCCCGATGACGCTGGAGCGCGTCGGCCGGCGCGACGTCGAGGAAACAGACGAGGTCCGGCGGTGGCGCGAATGCGAGGACCGATTCCAGCCAGACGAGATCGACGCCGCGCGCCGCGGCCCGCGCGATGGGCGTGTACGCGTAGCGATCGACCAGCACCACGAGTCCGGCCCTCAACGAGGGCATGATCACCTGTTCGATCCGCTCCGTCAGATCGGCGGCATAGAGCAGGAAGGTTTCGAACGGATCCGGATCGGCCTGCCGCCGCACGTCGCGAATCCGGGGCGCAGCAAGCCGCGAGGTCACGAACGAAGTGCGGATCACCCCATGCCCAGCGTGGCGCAGCCACTCCTCGAGGAGGCGCGCATGGGTCGAGCGGCCAGACCGATCGACGCCTTCGAGCACGACCAGGTGGCCCGGTTCGCCGTGGGCGCGGGGAGCCGCCACCGGGAATTGCAGTCGATCCGCCACCCCCGCGGCACTCGTACTCACGCTACCGCTTCGCCTGGTGCGGCCCGCGCGTTGCGTGAGTGCGCAGACGCCAGCAATGGTCGCACCGCGTCCCTTGCCCGCCTTTCCAGGGAGCTCGACGGTTCGCGGGCATCGAGCTCGACGACCGCGACCAGCCATGGCTTCGCTGCAGGCGCCGAGGCCGCCGCAGCCAACTCCCGATAGGCCGCATCCAGGTCGCGCAGAAAGGCGCCAAGCGGGCTACCGATCGCAGCCGCGCGGATCTCGCCGGGCCGGGTGGCGAGGGCCCGCCGAAGGGCGACCGCCGGCTCCTGGCGGTAGAACAGGACCAGGTCGGGAGCGGGACAACCTTCGTACAGGGCACTCGCCCAATCGAGATCCAGACCGCGAGCCCCTTCCCGGGCCACCGCCGTCCAGACGTAGCGATCGGCGAGCACGACCGTGCCCCGATCCAGCTGAGGCTGGATCTCGCGGCGCGCGAGGCGGCGAGCATCGGCGGCTCCCAGCAGAGCGGCGACGCGAGGCGTCAGCCAGACACGGCCGCGCGGCGACTGTGCCGCCCGTCTGACCGTCCGCGAAGGCTGCCAGGGCACGATTTCGACCCGTCGGCCCTTGCGCTCGATCCAGCGGGCCAGCTGCTCGAGCCCTGCCGATTTGCCGGACGCATCGAGGCCCTCCGCGGCCACGAGGATGCCTCGATTTCGGCGGGAGGACACGAACTCGATCATACGCTCCGGCCAGCGCTTCCCACACGTTCGGCGTCGCCTCCAACGACTCTGGTCGTAGCATGTAAGCCTCATGGCTCGAGACAGGATCAACCTGCATCTGCTGCGTCACGCGCACGCTGGCGACCCCGACGGATGGAACGGCGACGACACCGCCCGGCCGCTTTCGAAGAAAGGCCGCCGCCAGAGCGAACAGCTGGGCGCTCACCTCGTGGCGATCGGCTTCCAGACCGATGCCATCGTGAGCTCTCCCAAGCTCAGAGCTCGTGAAACCGCCGAGATCGTGGCAGCCGCCCTCGGGGTCGACGTCCGGCTCGACGAGCGACTGGCCGGAGGGGTCGGCGTCGAGGATCTCGAGGGGCTCCTGAACGCCGCCGGCAATCCCGATCGCCCGGTTCTGGTCGGGCACGATCCAGACTTCAGCACCCTCCTGGTGGATCTATCCGGTGGCGGCGGGCTCGGCCTGCCAAAGGCCGGGATGGCCTGCCTTCAGCTTGCCCGGCCTGTCGAGTACGGCCAGGCGACGCTGCGCTGGTTGCTCACCCCGGAGGTGATGCCGGGCTCCGACTGACCGAGCACGGCCGGGCTTGCGGTAGCGAGCCGACGGCCATTCTCGGACCACGACTGCACGAGGGTCGTGGGGTACCGACGATCAGTCGCAGTGGGGCGGATGGGTCATGGCGGCCAGTGGGGATCCCGTGGAATCCTCGGTCTCCCCGGCACACGACCCAGAACCCCGCCTGCCAGGCTTGAACTGTCCTCCAGGAAGGATCGTCGATGACGCAGACCCAGACCCTCCGCTCATGAGCGGCCGCGTGTGCCTTCAGTGCGGCACCGTCGCGCGTGCCGCTCACGCGACGTTCTGCGTTCGTTGCGGCCTGCCCTATGGCGAGCCTCCGCGGGCCGACGCGGAGCTCCCGGCCTGCACGATCTGCTATCGAACCGTTGGCGACGACGGTCGTCTGGACAGCCTCGACCATCAGGGACGACGGGTCGACCTCCAGGCCCACCTCCTCGAACATGAACGCCATCCAGTCGGTGACGACGAGTACCTCGAGACACTCCGCGAGGGCGACCGGATCCGTATCGGTCGCTGGACGGCATCCTTCGACATCGTGCGCCGATACCTGGTAACCGGCGCCCTGGAAGCCGGGCGACGGCGGACATTCGAACACAATGCCATCGTCACGGCCATGACCCAGCTCCGGAAGTGGGGGCGGGATGGGTCAATCTTCGGCGATCAGCCCGAGTGGCAGGCTTCGCGCGAGGCGGTGTCGGGACTCATGGAGCGCTATCACCGGCGCTGAGGCGGCCGTTCGCCACGAGCCGCCCAGACCTCCGGAGCGAGCCCGAAGCAGGCTCCATCGCCCGGCCGCCGAACGTGACCGGTCATGTAATCGTGGTACCACGGCTGCCAGGTGTGGCCCGCGCGATCGTGGTGAACGCGATACGTGTCGCCGTGGGGCGGTTCCGTCGGGGGACGGCTGGATGTGAGGATCTCCGCCTCGTGGAGTGGCGGGACGACGTCCTCGCCGAAGCCCAGATCGCGATACGTCGCCTCCACCTGGTGAAGCCATTCGTGGACGAAGCCCTCTTCCGGATGCGGCGCGGTCAGGTACGAGCGCCAGTTGTCCGAGACGATGGAACTGAAGCCCGCTCCGCCGGCCTCGTGGCCGGGCCCGATCGAGCAGCCCCAGCCGCACAGCTCCAGGGTTCCATCGGACGGCCAGACGGCCAGGATGGCATCGACCGATCCTCCTGCGGCATGACGCGCCAGCTCTGGCGAGCAGTCTCTCGGGGACACCCAGGCGCGCCCTCCGCCGCTATCAGATAACGAGGTGAGCGCCCGCGTGGCGACGACCATCTCGAAGGGCTCGAGGCTGGCATTGCCCTCGCTCCAGCCCTTGACCGCCGCCGGCACACGCCTCAGTACATCGAGCGTGACCTGGAGCTCGTCGCGATCGACCGTGCGGCGCACCCTGCGACCCGTGTTTCGAGGCGGCCAGGGCGCGTCGATCGATTCGTAGACCAGCGCGATGGTCCGCCAGGCCTGCGTCGCGGGCAGTCAGCGCCCTCCCGCCGTCACGCCTCGACGAGCTCCGCGCTCTCGCGGATCAGCGGCAGGTGAACAGTGAAGGTGGTTGCCTGCCCGACGACGCTGTCGACTGCAATCTCCCCCCCGTGCTGCTCCACGATGTGGCGCGTGCCGGCCAGCCCGACCCCGGTTCCATTGGTCGAGCCGGCGACGTTGGTCCCGCGGTAGTACGGCTCGAAGACGCGTCCCAGCTCGGCCGGCGGGATGCCCATGCCCTGGTCCTGGACGGTGAGCACCGCCCACTCCTGGCCCTCGCGGTCCTCGCGATCGGCCCGAACGACGATCTCACCGCCGCGAGGGCTGTACTTCACCGAGTTGGACAGGAGGTTGGCCACGATCCGCTCGATGCGCGCCTCGTCCCAGTCGCCGACCAGGCGCGAGAGATTGGATTCGACGCGAATCACGTGCCGCGGGCTCATCTTCTGGTACTCGGCGGCGAGCCGGGTCGCGATCTTGACGAGGTCGGCCGGGCCGAGATCGAGCTCGACGGGCTGGCCCATGCGTAGACGCGTCACGTCGAGCAGCTCGTCGACGAGCCGGACCAGCTGCGTCGTGCTCTCGTCGATCGCCTGCAGGCCCTCCGCGAAGTCGCCGAGCCCGTTCCCGTTTGCGCTTCGCTTCCCGGTGCCGTTGTTTCCTGAGCGCGTGAGCGCCCGCTGGAGAAGGTTGGCGCGACCCATGATGATCGTGGCCGGGGTCTTCAGGTCGTGCGATACAGCCGCAAGGAACTCGTCCTTCTGGCGCTCGAGGTCCTTCAGCGGCGCGATGTCCTGGAAGACCGCCACGCCTCCCGCCGCAACACCGAAGCCGTCGCTGAGTGGCGCCGCGTTCACGAGGATCGGCACGTCTCGTCCGGCGACTTCGTTCGTGACCACGAGCTGATCGCCGAGCACGACTTGACGCTCGAACACGGCCCGAGCCAAGGGCATGTCCTCGGCCCGGCAGAGCGAGCCGTCGAGTCTCCGAACGCTCGGCGCGGAGCCGTTCGTCGGGATGACCGTTTCCGGCACGCTGCCCATGATCTGTTCGGCCGCCGCGTTGCTCAGATAGACGCGGCCGGATGCATCCGCGATCAGGATCCCCTCCGGCATCACGTCGACTACCTGCCGCAGCCGGGCGAGGCCGGCTTCCGCCTCGGCACGGGCGGCCTGGGCGCGCAGCAACTCTTCGCTCCGGATGCTGGCTGCGATCGTCGCCAGGACCACGCCGACGCTCTCCGTCAGTTGCTCCAGGAAGGCCAGGTGGATCTCGCTCAACTCGCCGAAGGACGCGAGCTCGATCACAGCCCTGGTCTCGTCCTCGAACACGACGGGCAGGACCGCCAGCGAGTGGGGCGCTGCCCGGCCCAGGCCGGAGCTGATCGCGATGTACTCGGGCGGCACCTGGTTGAGGATGATCCGGCGGCGGTCCTGGGCGCATTGACCGACGAGCCCTTCGCCCATCCGGAAGCGCCGTGCCGGTTCGCCGTTGGGTTCAGCGGCATAGCTCGCCAGCAACTTCAACGACGCCTGGTCCCGGCCCGGCTCGACGAGGTAGAAAGCTCCCCGCTGGATGCCGACGAGCGGGGCAAGCTCGGACAGGATCAGGCGCCCGACCGTGCGCAGGTCGCGCTGGCCCTGGAGCATGGAGTTGAAGCGCGCCAGATTCGTCTTGAGCCAGTACTGCTCGACGTTCTTGAGGGTCGTCTCGCGCAGGTTGCGGATCATCTCGTTGATGTTGTCGCGCAGAAGCTCCACCTCGCCGCGCGCATCCACCTCGATGGTGCCCGACAGGTCGCCTCGAGCGACGGCCGTCGCAACCTGGCCGATCGCGCGGACCTGCGCCGTGAGGTTGTCGGCAAGCTGATTGACGTTGTCGGTCAGGTCCCGCCACGTTCCAGCGGCACCCGGGACGCTGGCCTGACCTCCCAACTTTCCTTCGATACCCACTTCGCGCGCGACGGTGGTCACCTGCGCCGAGAACGTGGCGAGGGTGTCGGTCATGCTGTTGATGGTCTTGGCCAGGGCTGCGATCTCGCCGTCGGCCTGGACGTTCAGCTTCCGGGTCAGGTCGCCGTCGGCAACGGCCGTCACCACCTCGGCGATGTTGCGCACCTGGGCGGTCAGGTTGCCGGCCATCGAGTTGACCGAATCGGTCAGGTCCTTCCACGTGCCGGCCACGCCGCGCACGTCGGCCTGGCCGCCGAGCTTGCCCTCGGTGCCCACCTCGCGAGCCACGCGGGTGACCTCGCTGGCGAACGCGTTGAGCTGATCGACCATGGTATTGATCGTGT
>VBEC01000031.1:33764-76320 GCA_005883615.1 Chloroflexota bacterium
ACCTCGGCGATGTTGCGCACCTGGGCGGTCAGGTTGCCGGCCATCGAGTTGACCGAATCGGTCAGGTCCTTCCACGTGCCGGCCACGCCGCGCACGTCGGCCTGGCCGCCGAGCTTGCCCTCGGTGCCCACCTCGCGAGCCACGCGGGTGACCTCGCTGGCGAACGCGTTGAGCTGATCGACCATGGTATTGATCGTGTTCTTGAGCTCGAGGATCTCGCCGCGCACGTCGACCGTGATCTTCTTGGACAGGTCGCCCTTGGCGACCGCGGTGGTGACCTCGGCGATGTTGCGCACCTGGGCGGTCAGGTTGCCGGCCATCGAGTTGACCGAATCGGTCAGGTCCTTCCACGTGCCGGCCACGCCGCGCACGTCGGCCTGGCCGCCGAGCTTGCCCTCGGTGCCCACCTCGCGAGCCACGCGGGTGACCTCGCTGGCGAACGCGTTGAGCTGATCGACCATGGTATTGATCGTGTCGACCATCGTATTGACGGCGCGCCGCGAGCGGCGGAACTCGCCTTTGAGCGGCCTGCCTTCGAATTCGAGTGCCATCCGCTGGGTGAGATCGCCACGCGCGACCGCGTCGAGGACGCGGCTCATTTCGACCGAGGGCTCGGTCAGGTCGGTGATCAGCTCGTTGACCGAATCGATCGTCCGTGCCCACGCTCCGCGCGCCGTGGGGACCGAGGCGCGCTGGCCGAACCGCCCCTCCCGACCGACCACCCGACTGATCTGGCGAAGCTCGATCGACGTGCTCTCGTTGAGGTCGACGATCTCGTTGAACGCCTCCGCAATTTCGCCGGCGACTCCGGGCTTGCCGGTGGGCAGGCGCACGCTGAAGTCCCCTCGACGCACGGCGCGGAGCGCCTGCAGGAGGGCTTGTTCGTCGAGCGCCTCAGGAGCTTCGGACGGGCCTGAGGTCACGAGGCATGCCTCCGGATGAAGGGCACGACTGGGGCCCTTCGACAGGGTGACTGTATCCGCGCGCAGCCCGAAAGCCGAAGAGGCAATAGTTGCAAACCCATTCACGCTTCACCGACCGTGCATGGCAAATTCGTCAACGCTGGTGCGTCCACGCCACACGGCCGCCGTCAAGCTGCCGGGCCGGCGCGGCGTGGCGCGTGGCGTATCGTCTGGTCGCCGACACGCATGGCATCCGGAGGAATCGATGGGCGCATCGTCAGCCGTCCAGTGGGGAATCCTCGGTACGGGCTCGATCAACGAGCGATTCCTGCGCCACGTCCGAGAGGCGCCCGATGCCGAGTTCGTCGCCGTCGGCAGCCGGACGCCGGAGCGGGCGGCTGAGTTCGCTTCTCGCTACGGCATCCCGCGTTCGTTCGGCTCGTACGAGGAGATGCTGGCCGATCCGGCGATCGAGGCTGTCTACATCTGCCTCCCGAATTCGCTCCATCACCACTGGACGATGCAGGCGCTCGCAGCGGGCAAACACGTCCTCTGTGAAAAGCCCTATTCACGGCGAGCATCGGATGTCGTCGAGGCATTCGACGCTGCGGAGGCCTCGGGCCTGCTGCTGATGGAGGGCTTCATGTGGCGCCACACCCCGCAGGCGCGGCGCTTCATGGAGGTTCTGCCCGAGATCGGCCCGATCAGGGCGATCCACGCGAGCTTCAGCTTCCGCCTGGAGGACCCGGCCGACGTCCGCATGCAGGCCGATCTCGACGGCGGCAGCCTGATGGACGTTGGCTGCTACTGCATCAGCGGCTCGCGCATGGTCGCGGGTTCCGATCCGGAGCGCGTCTACGGCGAGCAGGTGACACCCACGGGCGGCGTCGATGTCCGGTTCACGGGCGTGTTGGGGTTCGGCGACGGACTGACCTCGACCATCGTCTCGGGCTTCCAGTCCGATCATGCCTCACTGGAGGCGATCGGCAGGGATGGAGCGCTGCTCCTGCGAGAGCCGTGGACCGCACGTCCCCCGGCGATGTGGCTCGGCGATCTGAAGATCCCGATCGAGCCCGAAGATCCGTACAGACTCGAAGTGGAGAACTTCAGCGCGGCAATTCGCGGTCACGGGCGGCCGCTACTCGGGCGAGCCGACGCGCTCGGCCAGGCACAGACGATCGAGGCCCTCTATCGGTCTGCTGCAACTGGTGCCCCGGTGATGCTCGACAGCCCGCTCGGTGTCCGCGCCTAGGCCGTTTGCTCGACGTCCGGGAAGGGCACGCCGCGGCGCTCCCCCAGCTCCACGAGCGACCCATGGTGGCGCGCGTCGATGGCAATTCCCCGCTCGTCGGAGCGGGCTTCGGCCGCAGCCTCGGGCTCGCCCGGCACCAGGACGCGGCCCGGCGCATCGGGCACGGTCTGGGCGGACGTGAGCTGGTCGAGGTAACCCTCCAGGCGGCTCTCGAATGCTCCAGCCTCGTCGAGCGCGGCCGGATCGATCACCATGAATGCCTGGCCCAGGTCGGACGGTGCCTCGGTGGAGAAGAGGCCGATGATGTTGGGCCCGAACGTCGCCCCCGCCAGCACGCCGGTCAGGATGTCGACGCCGAGCCCGAGGCCGTAGCCCTTGTAGCCAGCCGTCTCCTCGAGGCCACCGAGTGGCAGGAGCGCGCCGGCCAGCGCGTCGTCGGGGGTGGTGGCCGGCCGCCCATCTGGCCCGATAGCCCAGCCCACGGGCAATGTCTCGCCTCGGCGCGCGGCGACCTCGATACGGCCCCGCGGGATAGTCGAGGTCGCCATGTCCAGGCAGAAGGCCCCCCATCGGCCGGCAGGCGCCGCCAGGGCAATCGGATTGGTACCGATCAACGGCCGCAGCGCCCTGGTCGGGGCCACCAGCGGTGAGCTGTTCGTGAACGACAGCCCGATCATGCCCGCGGCCGCGGCTCGCAGGGCATACCAGCCCGCGATGCCGTAATGGTTCGAATTGCGCACGACG
The DNA here is from genome assembly GCA_005883615.1 of Chloroflexota bacterium. Taxonomy (GTDB): domain Bacteria; phylum Chloroflexota; class Limnocylindria; order Limnocylindrales; family CSP1-4; genus CF-16. The sequence goes on from VBEC01000031.1 coordinate 36,663, forward strand.
GCGACCGCGCTGCCTGCCGACGCCGCACGATCGACCGCCCAGTCGACGGCAACACGGCACGCATGATGGCCCCACCCGTTGCGGGCATCGAAGCGCGCCAGGGCTGCGCGCTCCCGCTCGAGAGTCGGCCGTGCGGCAGGCTCCATGACGCCGGCCTCGACGAGCGCGACGTAATTAGGCAGCCGCGCGGTGCCGTGGGACGCGATGCCGCGGCGGTCCGCCGCGAGCAGGATCTCCGCGACGTCGCTCGCGATGTCACCGGGGGTGCCCAGGGTCCCGAGGAGAGCCACCGTCCAGGCCCTGAGGAGCGGAACTCGGACGGTGGCGCCCTCGGCGGGATCAGCGTAGACAGGCAACGTCGGGGTCAGGAGCCCGCGACGACCGCCTCGAGCCCGTGCGACTCGGGATCGAGAAGGCCTCGCGTCAGGCGATCGCGGAAGACAGTTGCCGTTCGGCGGACTGCTTCGTCGAGAGGGGTGACCGGCACGTCGCCAACGACCTCCAGGCCGCTGTCGTCGATCGAGTCGGGGAACGGCAGGGGTTCCGGATCGTAGGTAATGAGTCCGCGAGCACCCGGGACGGCGGCCTCGATCGCCGCGACGAGCTCGTCCATTCCGACCAGCGAGCCTCCGAGGTTGAAGACCCGGGCGCCGGTCAGCGAGCTGCGGCTCGCCGCGATCAGTGTCCGGGCGACGTCCTCCGCGTACTGCAGCACCGTCCGGCCGCCGAACGCTATCCGGTACGGACGGCCGACTACCGCGGCCAGGATCGCCTTGGTCGGTCCGCTCGTCATGCCCTGGTCGCGACCGGGCCCGTAGACCGTCATCGGCCGAAGGCCGACGCTCGACAGGCCATCGTCGAGCCAGTACACCCGGGCATTGCCCTCGTTGGCCAGCTTGTAGACGCCATAGTGCGTGCGCGGATGGGCGGTGGCGTCAACGTGGAGCACACCGTCGCGACCGTCCGCGTCGGCCACGTCGAACATGCCCATCGAGCTGGTGTAAACGACCCGGGCGATGCGCTCCGCGCGGGTCTTCGCCGCCTCGAAGATGTTCACGGTGCCGACCACGTTGACCATCGCGCCCAGCGGCGGGTTCGCTCGTGCGAATGGCACCTGCAGGGCGGCCAGGTGAACCAGATTCGTGATCTCGTGCTCGTCGAGCGCACGCGAGATCGAGTCGAGATCTGTAACGTCGCCCTTAACGAACACGACCTTGGCCAGGTCATCGTCGGACATAATCAGGCGGAGCCGCTTCAGGTCGCCGGCCAGGTCGTAGGCCACGACGGGGACACCCTGAGCCACGAGGGTACGAACCGTCCACGCTCCGATACAGCCGAGCGCGCCGGTCACGAGGAAGCGCTCGCGTGCGGCGGTCACGGCGCGACCTCCACGCGGCAGCGGTTGAGGAGCTGCCCGATCCTCTCGATATCAACGACGACTTCGTCCCCGTCGGCGAGCCAGACCGGAGGGACGCGGAATGCACCGACACCGCCCGGCGTGCCGGTCGCAATGACGTCGCCCGGTTCGAGGGTGAACGCCTGTGAGCAGTGGCTCACGATCTCGGCGACACCGAAGTACAGGTCGGACGTCCGCGCCGATTGGCGCTCTTCGCCGTTGACCAGGCACCGAATGCGGACATCCGGCGCGTCGCCCAGTTCGTCGATGGTCACGATGCACGGCCCCATCGGGCAGAAGGTGTCGAGGGACTTGCCCCGCGTCCACTGCCCGTCGCCGAACTGCAGGTCCCTCGCGCTGACGTCGTTCAGGCACGTGTAGCCAAGGATTGCGCCGGCTGCCTGATCGCGCGACAGCCGTCGCGCCCGCCGTCCGATCACAACGGCGAGCTCGGCCTCGTAGTCGACGTTGACCGTGAGTTTGGGATCCCAGCGGATGTCCTCGCCCGGACCAGCGACCGATGAGGGGAACTTCGCGAAGATCAGCGGCGCCGGGGGCGGCTCGACGTTCTCCTCCGCGGCGTGCTCCCGATAGTTCCGGCCGATGGCCACGACCTTGCCGGGATGGGGCACCGGCGCCAGGAGCTGCAGCTCCGCAAGAGGCCTGCCGTCGCGGGCAATCCGACCATCATCTGCCGCGCTCAGAAGGGCGGAGAGCAGGCTCTCGCCGCCAGCGAATAACTCGGCTATCGTCCGTGGACCGCCGTCCAGGAGCTCGCTCGCGGGGAGTGCGTGGTCGCCGGCAACCACAGCCAGCCGCTCGCCTTCGCGGCTGTCCCGGTACGAGCAGAGTCGCATTCGCCTCCTCGACAGTCGGTCCCGAGGTGTTCAGCCGGCTGGCTGATGAACGACGTGTTGAACGGTACGCTACCCTGCGCGCACGCGTCAATCGGGTGAGGAGGTCTGGGTGAGGCGATTCGGCCATCTCGGGCGAGTCCTGCGCGTCGACCTGTCCACGGGCCGGATCGAGGTCGAGGCGCTTGACGATGAGTCCTGGCGGCTCTACGCCGGAGGCTCGCTCCTTGGGAGTCGCTTGCTCTTGACCGAAACCCGGCCGGGTCTCGACGCATTCGATCCCGATGCGCTCCTGATCTTCACGTCCAGCGTCGTCGCCGGCCACCGCGCGGCGGCCTTGCCGCGATTCTCGATCGTCGCCAAGTCGCCCCTGACCGGCGGCATCGGCGAAGCTCGTGCGGAGGGGCCGTTCGGGGTGGCGCTCAAGGGATCCGGCTTCAACGCGCTCATGGTCCGCGGACGATCCGACACGCCGGTCGCGCTCCTCCTCGCCGGCGGAGGCGCGAGCCTGATCCCGGCCGACGAGCTCTGGGGGCTCGACACGTCGGCCGTCGTCGACGCCCTCAGGAATCAGTTGGGCGAGTGCCACGTGGCGGCCATCGGCCCCGCAGGCGAGTCGCTGGTTCGCTATGCCAACGTGGTCTCGGACCGCTCGTTCGCGGCGCCGCGCATGGGTCTCGGTGCGGTGATGGGCAGCAAGCGGCTCAAGGCCGTCGTGATCGCCGGAGGCGAACTGCCAGCACCCGCGGACGTCGACGCCCTGGACCGGCTGAGCGCCCGCTATGCGAGCCTCGTCGAGGTAAATCCGGTCACCCGCTGGCAGCACCAGGCGCCAGGTTTTGGTGCGTGGATCGGCGCCGCGGGAATTGGAAGCTTCGGCGTCGAGAACTTTCGAACCTCGGCCTTCGCCCACCTGGGGGGCTATCGGGCGGAGGCGTTCATGGCGCACCTTGCGTGGAGCACGGGCGGTTGCCCGGGCTGCCCGACCGACTGCATCAAGGGCTTCGCCCCGACGAGCGATGTCCGAACCGTCGGCATCGTCCGCGACCGCCGAGAGGGCGGGCTACACCAGGAAGCCGTGGCCGCCCTTGGGCCGAACCTGGGTCTGGCGGCCGCTGGCGACGCACTCGCCCTCAACGACCGCTGTCTCCGACTCGGGCTCGATCCCGTCTCGCTCGGGTTCACGCTCAGCTTCGCCATGGAATGCCGGGAGCGTGGCCTGGCCAGCGCGGCTGACTTCGAGGCGATCGAACTCCGTTTCGGCGGCTCAACGCAGGTACTCGACCTGATCGAGCGCATTGCCACGAGATCGGGCGCCGGTGACTGGCTCGCAGATGGCTCCCGGCGTGCGGCTCTGCGCCTGGGGCAGGAAGCCGGCGAGCTTGCCCTTACGGTCAAGGGCCTCGAGGTGACGAGCTTCGATCCGCGGGCACAAGCAGGCCTGGCGCTGGGCTTTGCAACCGCGCCATTCGGGCCCCGGTACGACGTGGCCGAGCACGACGCCGACTACGATGATGTGGCGCCCTCCTGGCCACACGCCCTCGACCTGTCGCGAACGCTCGGCATCCTCGGCCTGATGCCCGCCAACGCCCAGACTCCCGAGAAGGCCCGCAACTACGCGGTCCTGTCCGAGTTCTGGAGCGCCCTCGACGCTCTCGATGTCTGCCCGTTCGCGAGTGCCCCCGTGCGTATCCTCTCGCTCGATGACGTCGCTGCGCTCGTCCGGGCGGCTACCGGCTGGGAGACCAGCTCGCATGAGGTCATGCGCTGGGGTGCACGCCGCCTTCAGTTGATGCGAATCTACAACCTGCGCGAGGGATTGACCGCAGCGGACGATGGCCTGCCCGCGCGATTCTTCGACGAGCCGATCGACGCGGGACCCCTGCTGGGCAGCCGGCTCGATCGCACGGCGTTCGACGCGATGATCGGCACCTACTACGGCCTGATGGGCTGGGATGTGCGAGGCGTGCCGACGGACGCGACGCTGCTGGCGCACCACCTCGACTGGGCGCGGCCACGATTGGAGGAGACGCGATGGTCGTCGAGCCAACCGAACGCGTAGCCCTGGGATCGAGCGGTGTTCGGGTCACCCGTCTGGGATTCGGTACCGCCGAGATCGGCGGGCTGTACCGAGCCGTCTCGGATGCAGATGCAGCCGCTACCCTGGAGCATGCCTGGGCGGCCGGCGTCCGCTATTTCGACAGCGCCCCACTCTATGGCTATGGCAATGCCGAGCGGCGCCTGGGCCTGGCCCTGCGGGACCACCGCGGCGACGATTTCGTCCTCTCGACCAAGGTCGGCCGCCTGCTCGTCCCCATCGACGAGGTGAGTTCGAACGCCGACGTCGACCGCCAGGCCCGCGACGGCCAGGATGACGCCTACTACGCTGGCACCCCGCGTGTGCGGGTCGTCTTCGACTACAGCTCCGACGGCGTGCTCCGATCGGTGGAGGCGAGCCTGCGCCGGCTCGGTCTCGATCGGCTGGACGTCCTCTACATCCACGATCCGGACGACCATTGGCAGGATGCGATCGGGGGCGCGTTGCCGGCTCTGCAGCGTTTGCGCGAGCAAGGCGTCGTGGGGGCGATCGGTGCCGGCATGAATCAGGTTGAGATGCTCGCGCGGTTCGCCCGCGTGGGCGACTTCGATGCGTTTCTCGTTGCGGGGCGCTACACGCTCCTTGACCAGAGTGCCTTGCGGGAACTTCTGCCGCTGTGCCTCGAGAAGGGCGTTTCGATCGTGGTCGGCGGTGTGATGAACAGCGGGATCCTCGCAGACCCGCACCCGGGGGCCCTCTTCAACTACGCCCCCGCCCCGGCCGCCCTGGTCGAGCGCGCCATGCGCGTCCGCACGATCTGCGAGCGGCACGGGGTCCCGGTCCGCGCTGCGGCGATCCAGTTCCCGCTCGCCCATCCGGCGGTCGTCTCACTCGTCACCGGAGTGCGCACGATCGAGCATTTCGACGACTACCCGCGTGCGATGCAAACGCCCATCCCCGACGACCTGTGGGCCGAGTTGCGGGCAGACGGGCTGATCGACCCCGAGGCACCCGTTCCCAGCGCGAGCAGCCCCGCGCCTCGATGACGACGGTCGACAGCCATCATCATTTCTGGGACCCGAGCCGGGCCGACTACCCGTGGATGACCGACGAGCTCGTCGCGATCCGGCGCGTCTTCGGGCCCGATGACCTGAGACCGCTGCTGGCCGCGGCGGGAATCGACGCCTCCATCGTGGTCCAGACGCGATCGAGCATCGAGGAGACCGCCGAGTTCCTGGCGACCGCCGCCGGTGAGCCGTTCGTGGCAGGGGTCGTCGGCTGGGTCGACCTGACCGATCCGGCCGTCCCCGAATCCATCGCCCGGCTGCGAGGGCTTTCCGGAGGCGACAGGCTCGTCGGCGTCCGCCACCAGGTTCACGACGAAGACGACCCCGCGTGGCTGGGACGCCCGGACGTCCGACGCGGCCTGGCTGCCGTTGCAAACGCCGGGCTCGCCTATGACCTCCTCGTGCGGACCCGCGAGCTGCCGGCAGCCCTCGAAGCTGTGCGGGCGCTGCCCGACCTTCGGTTCGTCGTGGACCACATTGCCAAGCCCGAGATCGCGGGCGGCGTGCTCGAGCCGTGGGCCGGCCGGCTCGCGACGCTGGCCCGGCTGCCAAACACGTTCTGCAAGCTGTCCGGGATGGTGACCGAGGCGGTGTGGACCGATTGGAGCGTGGACGATCTGCGCCCGTATGCCGACCTCGTCCTCGAGACGTTCGGCCCGAGCCGGCTGCTGTTCGGGTCGGATTGGCCGGTCTGCTTGCTGGCGGCCGGTTATCAGGATGTCGTGGACGTGACGCACGCCCTGATCGAGGACCTCTCCGTGGATGAGCACGGATCGATCTTCGGTGGAACCGCGACCGAGGTCTACCGGCTGGCGCTCGACTGAGCCGCGCCCGTCGTGCCGGGCGAGGCGGCTGGCGAGACGGGCCAGGGGCCGCCGACGAGCGTGACCGCGTTTTCCAGGACGCCGAGGTCCCCGCCCTCGATTCGGACGAGGTCTCCATCCAGCAGGGTGAACGACGCGTCCGGCACGATCCCTGTCCCGGTCAGGAGGATCGCTCCGCTGGGCAGCTCGAGCGCGCGCCCGAGAAAGGCGACGAGCTCCTCGAGGGGCCGCCTGATTCGTGCCGTCGTGGTCGACTCGTCGACGATCACCACGCCTTCCCGGAGGACGGCGAGGCGGAGGGCGAACGGCGGCGCGGTGCTCGCGGCCGGAACGAGCGCCGGGCCCAGCGCGCAGGAGCCGTCGTACACCTTGGCCTGCGGCAGGTAGAGCGGATTCTCGCCTTCGATCGTCCGGCTCGAGACATCGTTGCCGAGCGTGTAGCCGGCGATCGTGAGATCCGCGGCGACCACCAGCGCGAGCTCGGGCTCGGGCACGTTCCAATCCGAGTCCCTTCGGATGCCGACCCGTTCCGCCGGCCCGCGAACGCGCCAGCCGGGCGCCTTGAAGAAGAGCTCGGGCCGGACGGCATCGTAGACATGGTCGTACACGGACGCCTCGGTCGACTCCTCCATCCGCGCATCGCGCGAGCGTTCGTAGGTGACGCCGGCGGCCCATACCTCCTGATCGTCGATGGGGGCGAGCAGCCGGGCGGCCGCGGGGATTGGACCTTCACCCGGGCCGTCGAGGACCACCTCGGCCAGGCGGCCCGCGCCCCCCTGCAGGATTGCCGCCACCGTCAGGTTGGCGGCCAGAAGCTCCGCGGGACCGCTGCCGACCATCCCTCGGGCAAGACGGATCGACCCGTCCGGGAGCGCCAGGCGGAACAGTCCGGCGCTCAACGTTCGCTCAGGGCCTGCGGCCGTCGCCGTCCCCGCGATGGACGAGCAGCGGGTGCGCGAGCAGACGGGCCAGCCGCTTGAGGTCGGCGGCGAGCGCTTCACGACGCGCGCCGTCTGCGCGGGCTTTGAGAAGCGTCACGCTGACGCCATAGGGCGGATCCGCGGAGCTGCGGCGCCGGATGGACACACCCAGACAGACGATCCCTTCCGCCGTCTCCTCCTCGTCCACGGCATAGCCGCGCCGGCGCACCTCGTCGAGGTCGTCCAGGAGGCCAGCGACACGGCGGTGGGAATTTGGCGTCAGCGTCGGCAGCGCTTCCACTCCGCGCAGGCGCTCTGCGAGATCGTCCGGATCGAGTGACGCTAGGGTAGCCTTCCCAAGGGCCGTGCACGATGCCGGTAGTCGCCGACCGATCTCGGAGGCGAGGCGAATTGGCTGGCGGCCGTCGTGGCGTGCGACGTAGGTGACTTCCAGCCCGTCGAGGAGCGCCATCTGGATCGTCTCTTCGGACGCCACCGGCAGCTGCGCTGCCAGATCGTGGAATTCGTGGACCTGGTCGACCCCGCTCAGATATGCCCCACCCAGCTCGGCCAGCCGGCGGCCAAGACCGAAACCGGCGTCGACCCGGCGCACCAGACCAGCCTCGACGAGCGCCCCGCAGATGTTGGCAACCGAGGACTTGGGGAGGCCGAGGCGGCGGGCGAGATCGCTCAGGGGAGTGGCCGCCGACGGGTGCTCGGCGAGGACGTCGAGGATCGCGGCAGCCCGAGTCACCGCGGGAGCCAGGGAGGCGCCGGCGCGGAGGTCCGAGTCGGCCTCGGACGATTCGTTGACAGTGCTTGACGCGATTCGCATACTGTTCAGCCTACCGGGTATCGTCCAGCATTCTGTACGATCTGTCCAGACCAGAGGGCCACGAACGTCTCATGGCGGCGCGGATCTCTTCGCTCGACGTTCTCGACGTGCGCTTCCCGACCTCGCGCTCGCTCGACGGGTCGGACGCGATGAACCTGGACCCCGACTATTCCGCGGCGTACGTCGTCCTGCGCACCGACGATGGGTCCCGGCTGGAGGGGCACGGGCTGACCTTCACGATCGGGCGCGGCACCGAGGTCGTGGTCGCCGCGATCCACGCGCTCGCCCCCATCGTGGTGGGCCGCCAGACCGATGAGGTCTTCGGTGACATCGGCGCCTTCTGGCGCGACCTGGTCGGCGACAGCCAACTTCGCTGGATCGGCCCCGAGAAGGGCGCCGTGCACCTCGCAACCGCGGCGATCGTGAACGCGACCTGGGATCTGTGGGCCAAACGCGAAGGCAAGCCACTGTGGAAACTGCTGGTCGACATGCCATCGGAGGAGATCGTCCGCGCGATCGACTTCCGCTACCTGACCGACGCCCTGACTCCGAACGACGCGCTCGAGATGCTCGGCCGGCTGGAGGCCACTCGCGCCGCGCGCGAGGAGGAGATCGCCCGTGACGGGTACCCCGCCTACACCACATCGGTCGGCTGGCTCGGCTATTCGGACGAGAAGATCCGGCGCCTGTCCGGCGAGGCCCTCGCTGACGGGTGGACGCGCTTCAAGATGAAGGTGGGCCGCGACATCGGCGACGACCTGCGCCGCGCGCGCATCGTTCGTGAGGCGATCGGGCCGGACAACCTGCTGATGATGGATGCCAACCAGACCTGGGATGTCGCCACGGCGATCAGCTGGATGGAGCCGCTGGCTGAATTCGAACCCTACTGGATCGAGGAGCCCACGAGCCCGGACGACATCCTCGGCCATGCCGCGATCGCCCGCGCGGTGCACCCGATCCGCGTCGCGACCGGCGAACACGTCCAGAACCGCGTCATGTTCAAGCAATTCCTCGCCGCCGGCGCGATGGACATCTGCCAGGTCGACGCCTGCCGCCTGGGCGGCGTGAACGAAGCCCTGGCCGTGCTCCTGCTGGCCAGCCGTTTCGGCGTCCCCGTCTGTCCCCACGCCGGGGGTGTCGGCCTGTGCGAGCTCGTCCAGCACCTGTCGATCTTCGACTACATCGGGGTAAGCGGGGATCTGGACGGACGAATGATCGAGTATGTCGACCACCTGCACGAGCACTTCCTGGATCCCGTCGTCATCCGAGATGGGCGGTACCAGGTCCCAACGCGACCCGGCTACAGCGCCGAGATGCGCCCCGAGTCGCTTGCCCGCTATCGGTTCCCGGACGGGGCCGAGTGGCGGTCCAATTCTGTGGACGGAGCCGGAGGAGCCAGCCCGACCGTCAATGCGGCTGGGAATGAGGCAGCTCCGCGGTTGTCCTAGGGTGAAGGAGGAAGCATGCGAAACGGCACACGATTGGGAGGCCTGACCTGGCTCGCTGCCGTCGTCACGGTGGCGACGGCGTGCACGGGCTTGAGCTCGAGCGGGTCACCGGGTTCGGGCGCGATCTCCGTCAACATCCTGACCTTCACGGGTCCCCAGATCGCTGAGCCGCTTCAGCGCCGCGCGCCCGACTTCAGGACGGCCAACCCCAATATCTCCATCTCGGTCACGACCGTCCCGTTCAGCGACCTGTACCAGAAGATCCTGACGGACGTCTCGACCGGGACGAACAGCTACCAGGCGTTCGTCTTTGACCCGCAGTGGATGGGCGACTTCGTTGGCCCCGGCTATCTCGAAGACCTCAGCACTCGAGTGAAAGCGGATGCCAGCCTCAAGTGGGACGACATCGGCGCGTTCTTCCGGGACTTCAGCGCGACCTACCAGGGCAAGGTCTACACGATCCCCCTGGATGGCGACTTCCACATGGTCTATTACCGGACCGACATCCTGGCCAAGGATGGCTTGAAGCCACCCGAGACCTGGGACGACTACCTCGCCATCGCCCAGAAGGAACAGGGACAGGATCTGAACGGCGACGGCCAGGGCGATTACGGCTCCTGCATTTCCAAGAAGCGCAACGCCCAGGCCTACTGGTTCATCACGTCGATCGCGGGTGGGTTCATCCAGACCGACGGCACGAACCAGGGCGCGTTCTTCAACACCGCGGACATGAAGCCGCTCGTGCAGAACGAGGCCTTCGCCGCCGCCCTCGACATCTACAAGAAGACGGGCCAGTTCGGACCGCCTAACGAGATCAACCTCGACGTCGGCGACACGCGCGGCCTGTTCACGTCGGGCCGCTGCGCCCTGTCCATGGACTGGGGCGACATCGGGACGCTTGCGATCGACCCCACGACCTCGAAGGTCAAGGACAAGGTCGGCGCGGTCATCCTGCCCGGCTCGAAGATGGTCCTCGACCGGAGCACCGGCAAGCTCGTCCCGTGCGACGCCACGACCTGCAAGAACGCCGTGAATGGCATCAACCACGCCCCGTTCGCGTCGTTCGGTGGCTGGTCCGGCGCGATCAACGGCAAGGTCAGCACCGCGGTGAAGGATGCGGCCTTCAAGTTCCTGTCGTACATGAGCGCACCCGAGCAGTCGAACGTGGACGTCACGATCGGCAAGACCGGTTTCAACCCGTATCGCACCTCGCAGTTCTCGGACACGAAGCTATGGGTCAAGGCCGGGATGAGTGAACAGGCTGCGAAGGACTACCTCGGGGCGATTCAGGCCAGCCTGCAGAGTCCCAACATGATCCTCGACCTGCGGATCCCGAAGACCCAGCAGTACCAGCAGGTCGTCCTGGACAAGGCGGTGGCTCAATTCCTCGCCGGCGAGATCGATCGCGACACCGCGATGAAACAGATCTATGACGGCTGGGAGGCGATCACCAACGCCGAGGGGCGCGACAAGCAGCTCTCGGCGTACAAGGCGAGTCTTGGCGTCCAGCGATAACTCCGAGACCCTAGATGCCCGAGGCCCGACCCCCGTCGAGGGGTCGGGCCTCGAGGTTGCCACCGGCGAGCGGGAACGCGTCGCCGGCCACACGTTCCGCGCCGCCGTGTCGGCGAAAAACGTCTTCCTGTGGCCGGCGTTGTTGGTCGTGCTGGCGCTGTCGATCTTCCCGCTGATCGTCTCGCTCTACCTGTCGGTCTCGCGACTCGAGTTCCAGGCAAACGGGATCGACGTCCGCTTCCTCGGCTTCGACAATTACGCGTCGCTGCTCTTCGGAACCGAGCAGGACCACTTCATCGGCGTCTTGAAGCCGCTCACGCCCGTGGGCTGGATCATCGTCGCCGTGGTCGCGGCCATCACGGCGCGAGCCTTCGTGTCATATCTGCGCGGCGTCAATGTCCGGCTCCTCGGCCTGCTTCTGCGGGCGATCGCAGGCCTGCTCCTGGTGGGTCTCGTGTGGCTGTTCGCGCAGACGCTTTTCGCCCAGGGTGGCCGGCCCGGAACCCTGTTCGTCACCCTCGTCTACGTCTTCGTCGGCATCGCCGTCCAGTACCTGCTCGGGCTGGGCCTTGCCGTCCTTGCCACCCAGCGCCTGCGTGGCCAGCGGTTCTTTCGGGTCGTGTTCCTGTTGCCGATGACGATCACGCCGGTCGGGGTGGCGTACATGTTCCGGATGCTGACGGACACAGGGAAGGGGCCCTTCGTGCCGCTCTTCGACCTGGCTGGACTCCAGAACTTCGCTTGGGTCAACGATCCGTGGGGTGCCCGGATCGCGGTGATGATCGGCGACATCTGGCAGTGGACGCCGTTCATGTTCATCGTCCTGCTGGCGGCCCTCGAAGGCCAGGACCAGGAGATCACCGAGGCGGCCCTCGTCGATGGGGCGAACCGCCGGCAGGTGTTCCGCCACATCACGCTGCCCGCCCTGTTGCCGGTCACGACGACCGTGATCCTCATCCGGATGATCGAGGCGTTCAAGATCATCGACCTTCCGAACATCCTGACCAACGGCGGGCCCGGGACGGCGACCGAGTCGCTGACCCTCGAAGCGTTCTTCGACTGGCGGACCCTCAACCTCGGACGTTCGGCGGCTCTCGCGTACATGCTGCTCATCGTGGTGACGCTCATCGCGACCGCCTACGTGAACCTCGTCCGCCGTCGCGTCACGGCTACCGCATGAGATCGGCACGATGAGGACCCTCTTCCGGCGGCGTTCCGCGCTCGACCTTGGGCCCGTTTCGAAGGCAATCTCCTACGTGCTGCTCGTCGCGTGGGCATTCGTCGTCCTCTTCCCGCTGTACTGGCTGGCGATCACCTCGCTCAAGCAGCCCATCGACGTCGACAGCGGCCCCGTGTACCTGCCCGGCGTCGACTTCAAGCCCACCCTGGATGCCTGGAAGTACATCCTCGTCGACCTGCAGAGCGACACCGTCCGGCCGTACGTCAACACCGTGGTGGTAGGGCTCAGCAGCGCGCTGATCGCGCTCATCCTCGGCTCGTCGGCGGCGTATGCCCTGGTGCGGTTCCGCTACTCGCCGCGGGTCGGCGTGATCGGCCTGTTCGTCGGCTGCATTCTGTTCACGATCGTGGCGCTGGCGCTTAGTGCCGCCGTCCCGCTTGCCGTTGTCTCGGCGGCCGCTGTGTTCCTGATCCTGTACCAGACCGTCGGGCGGCGCTTCAAGCGGGTGCTTGGCAACAGCGACGTGGCGTTCTGGCTGATCTCCCAACGGATGCTGCCGCCGGTTGCGGTCGTGATCCCGATCTACGTGCTCTTCCAACGCGTCGGCCTGCTCGACACGCGGCAGGCCCTGATCATCACGTACGTGGCGACGAACCTGCCGATCGTGGTCTGGCTGATGCGTGACTACTTCTCCAATGTCCCGATCGAGCTCGAGGAATCGGCCGCGGTCGACGGCGCCTCGCCATATCGGATCTTCCGCTCGATCGTGCTACCGGTGGCGGTCCCTGGCCTCGTGGCGACGTTCCTGTTCGTGCTCGTCTTCGCCTGGAACGAGTACCTGCTGGCGTTGTTCCTCTCGTCGGCCAACGCTCAGACGATGCCGCTGACGGTCGCCGCCCAGAACGCGACCCGCGGACCGCAGTGGTGGTACATGTCCGTCCTGATCCTGATCATGATCCTGCCCGTCATCGCGATGGCCGTCGCGCTGGAGCGGTACATCTCGCGAGGAATCCTGGTCGGCGCCGTCAAGGGCTAGGCAGAAGGTCCGCCCATATCTGCGACGCGCCGGGAACGTGAATCCGGCCATTGGGCCGCGGCCTATCATCGGCTGGTGTTCACCGAAACGGACCGACGGCCGCCGATTCCCGCGGCGATCAGCGGTCCGGGCGTCGTCGGCATCGGACGACGGCTCGATCCCGCCGCCGTCCTGCCGATCGGAGAAGGACTGGCCAAGGGCGGCGTCAAGGCGTTCGAGATCACGCTGGGTGACCCGGATGCCCAGGAAGCCATCTCGCGGCTGGCGGATCGCTTCCCTGAAGGCAGCGAGCTCCTCCTCGGCGCCGGGACTGTCCTGGACCCGGGTGCTGCGGAGGCTGCGATTGGGGCGGGCGCCCGCTTTCTGGTGATGCCGCACCTCGACGAAGAGCTCGTTCGCTGGGCCGCCGCCCGAGGGATTCCGACCTTCCCCGGCGCGTTCACCCCGACGGAGATCCTGGCGGCGTGGCGTGCGGGAGCCAGCGCCGTGAAGCTGTTTCCCTCCTCGGTGGTCGGGCCGGCATTCATCCGCGAGTTTCGTGGGCCCTTCCCGGACATCCCGCTCATCCCTACCGGCGGCGTTACGCTCGAGTCCGCGCCGGGCTTCATCGCGGCCGGAGCCGTCGCGGTCGGACTGGGCAGCTGGCTGATGGCCGCCGGTGACGCCGGCACGGTCGAAGTCCGGGCGCGGAGCGTGGTCGAGGCGGTGGCGCGGGCGCGATCGGAATCGGCCGTATGAAGATCACCGACGTCACGACCTACCTGGTCGGCAATCCCTGGAAGAACTGGCTGTTCGTTTGCGTAGACACGGATGAGCACGTGCTTCACCTGTTCAGCGCAGGTTGGGAGCGACGCCACGAGACCCTGCCGCTGACCGATGGCTGAACGGGCGGCGGGCGCTGTGGCCCGCGGTCCGGAGGTCGTCACGCTCGGGGAGTGCCTGATGGCCCTCGTGGGGACGGATTACGGCTCGCTCGCAGACGCCCGCAGCTTCAGCGCCTATGTCGCCGGTGCCGAAGCAAACGTCGCGGTCGGTCTGGCCAGGCTGGAGCACGCCGTCGCGTTCATTGGGCGCGTCGGGCCGGACGGATTCGGGACCGCGATCGTTCGGTCCCTTCGAGGCAACGGCGTCAATGTGGATCACCTGACGGTGGATTCGGGCGCACCAACGGGCCTGCTCATTCGCGATCGGCGCGCAATCGGGCCGTCAGAGGTCGTGTACTACCGCTCGGCATCGGCCGGATCGCGGCTGGCCGCAGAAGACGTCGACAGTGCCGTGGACGCGGGAACCTTCGAGCGGGCTCGCTGGCTGCACCTCACCGGCATCACGCCGGCGCTGTCCCCGAGCTGTCGCGCGGCGGTCGAGCGCGCGATCGAGCGTGCGCGCGAAGGACAACTGACGATCAGCTTGGACTTCAACCTGCGGCGCAAGCTGTGGTCGGACGACGAGGCACGGCCGGTCCTCGTAGACCTTGCCAGCCGCGTCGACGTCGTGCTCGCCGGCGACGACGAGGCCGCGGCATTTGCGGATGCCGATCCGGGGAGCCCCCCGGAGATGCTCGTCGACGCTCTCCTGGAGCTGGGGCCATCGACGGCCGTGTTGAAGCTCGGGGTCGACGGGGCCATCGGCCGAGATCGCGATGGGGCTTCCGTCCGACGGCCTGGCCTTGCGGTCGCGGCGATCGACCCGATCGGCGCAGGGGACGCGTTTTCGGCGGGCTTCATTTCCGCCCGACTGGACGGAGCGAGCCTGGAGCGCTCGCTCGACGTCGCGAATGCGTGCGGTGCGTCGGCCGTGTCTGCCCTCGGCGATCAGTCCGGCCTGCCCGACCGGGTAGAGCTCGAAAGGCTGCTCGCCCCGGCATCTGCCGACGCCATACGCTAGCGCCGACAGACTCGCTCAGCGAACCGCGACGGCAACCTGCTGGATGAGGTTGTTGCCCACGCCCTGATAGTTCCAGGGCTGCTCGCTCGGCTGCACGTTGCCGGCCGCATCGGTCGCCCGACAGGCCAGCTCGTGCTCTCCCGGAGTCGCCTGCCAGTCGAACGACCAGCTGCGCCACGCGAAGTCGCCCAGCGGCGGTCCAAGCTTGGCATCGCTCCAATGGCCGTCCACGGCGACCTCGACGCGAGCGACCGGACCGGCGCCGGACCACG
Organism: Chloroflexota bacterium; assembly: GCA_005883615.1. GTDB lineage: Bacteria > Chloroflexota > Limnocylindria > Limnocylindrales > CSP1-4 > CF-16. The sequence goes on from VBEC01000031.1 coordinate 51,932, forward strand.
CTCGGCCGCCGACCTGAATGGGTCCGGCATCGAGGAACCGCCGCCGGCTGAAGAAGTCCGGGATGCCCGGCGGCACCATCAGCGCACGCACCCGGATCCGCGTCACGGGCTGGCCGGGATCGTCGGCGTCGCGCTGGTAGTGGTAGGCCGGCGTTTGCTGGTAGCCCTGGAACGGCTCGGCAATGGCCTCGATGGACGACAGCCACTTCACGCTCGTCATGCCGTACCAGCCCGGCACCAGCAGTCGCAGGGGAAAGCCGTGCTGGGGCTGAAGCGGCTCGCCATTCATCGCGTGGACGAGCATCACCTCCGGGCGCATGGCGTCGGCGATCGTCAGGCTGCGCGCGTAATCCTGCTCCACGCCACCCTGGATGCCTCGGTCGGCGCCCGTGAAGACGACCTCCACCGCGTCCGGCCCCAGGCCGGCCTCCTCCAGCAGCGGCCCGAGCTTCGTACCCGTCCACTCGGCGGTGCTCACCGCCTCCACCAGCCACGGTTGGCTGAGCGGACGCGGGCTGAGTCGCGCGCGGCCGTTGCCGGCACATTCGAGAGTCACGGTGATCGTCTGGCTCGGCCGCGACCGAACCTGCTCCAGGCTCAGCTCCAGCGGATTCCGGACGCGGCCGCCGACCTTGAGTCGCCACGTCGCCGCGTCTACGGCCGGGATGTCGAAATGGATGAGCAGGTAATGAAGCCCCGCCGGGCTCACGTCATAGCGCAGCGCCTCGAGGGGCATGCCCCGATTTCGGGCCGCGAGTTGTAGCTCCTCGAACGTGAGCTCGCCCGCCGTTGGTTCGAGCGTGGGCGTGCTGGTGACCATCGTGACCTCCAGCTCCTGCCGGTTCTTGTCCGCGACAGCCTACTTCGCCGGCGTAGCCCTGGGGGCGTAGTCGATGCGCTCGAACGGCCACTCGCTCGCCAGCCATCGAATCATGGCCCAGTAGAGCACCGGATCGAGATCGCCGCGACTGGCGCGGACCCATGAGCGTACGTGCGCGTCGTGTCCATCATCGAGACCGGGGTAGATATAGACGCAGCCGATGACCGATCCGTCGACTCGATCGAGGACGGTGTACGTGAAACCGGTTCGGGCCGTGAAGTCGGCGGAATGCCTCGCCAGATCGCGGCGATTTTCCTCCCGCGTCATCGGCCTGGGCCACGAGCGACCGGCGAACCCGGGAGTCTGCCGGATGTGCTCGATGCTCGAGGTCCACGCTTCGTAGTCGGCCTCGTTGTGTTCGGGCCCGAGCGGGATCAGCCGGAAGTCGTCATCGTCGAGTGCCGATGGCGGCGCGAAGTCAACCGGTACGAAGGTTGAAGCCAATGACCTGCGCCTCCCCTCCATTCGGCCTTCGGCCCGAATTGGCACGAACGAGAATCCTTCAGCTCCTCGACCTTGACGCGCAACGGCGCCGCGGCGCGTACCCTCCAACGATGACAAGCGAGCGAGCTCCAGAAGCGGCTTTTCCCAGGACACTCGAGCACAAGCACGGACTCGACGATTGGCAGCCGATGTTGCCCGACCGCAGCGCTGAGACGATCGAGCCGGACAAGGAGCCGGTCGAGCGCTTCTATCGATGCCAGAAGGTGGGCTGCACGGAAGTCGTGCGCCTCGCGGCCGCCGAGCTGCGAGGGAACTCTTGAGCCGACCTGCAGGGTAGCTGGTCGTCCCGTCCCAGCGCGATGTCGTTGACATCGGCGCTAGCCTCGATGCGTCGAGGGATGCGGCTGTGAGGAATCTCAATGGGCATCGATGGCATGCCGCCGTCGCCCGCACCGAGCGAGAGGACGCCCCCGCCGAGCGAGGAGACCCCAGGACCGAACGAGGGGTTGTGGAGAGCGATCCTCCTCGGCACTGAGCCGCGGTATGCGCGGACACGCTCCTGGCTGAAGCACGTGCCAAGCCATCCGCGCTGCAAGATGTGCGCGGCTCCCTTTGGCGGCCCGGGGCGACATCTCATGCGCTTCATCGGCCGGGAACGCTGGTCGAAAAATCCCAAGTACTGCGGAAACTGCTTCCAGGAGCTCAAGACACATCACGGCGGAGCCGAGATCGAGGCCAGCTTTCTGTTCGCCGATGTGCGCGGGTCGACCGCCCTGGCCGAGCAGATGAGCCCAACCCAATTCCGCGACGTCCTCGATCGTTTCTACGACACATCGGCGCGCATCCTGGTCGACCACGACGCGATCGTGGACAAGTTCGTTGGAGACGAGGTCATCGGGGTGTTCATCCCGGCCTTGGCCGGCGACGCACACGCGGCTCGCGCTATTGCCGCCGGTCTTGCTCTGCTCAAAGCGACAGGCCATGCCGCGACCGCTGGCCCCTGGATTCCGATCGGGGCCGGCATCCACAGCGGAGTCGCCTTTGTCGGTTCCGTGGGGGAACCGCCCGTCACGGAATTCACCGCGCTCGGAGACGTCGTGAACACGACCGCTCGGCTCGCCTCCGCCGCCGAGATGGGCCAGGCCCTGATCAGCGAGGCGGCGGCGCGCGCCGGGGGTCTCGACACGGCTCGCCTCGAGCGCCGCGAGCTGGAGCTCAAAGGGAAGCGCGAGTCGACGGCCGTCTGGGTGGCCACGACGAAGAGCTGAGGGCTACCGTCCGATCGCCGGGACGTCGCAAATGCCCGGGCCGAGCCGCTGTCAATCCAGGCCGTACTCGAGCTGGTACGACGCCTTGGGGCCACCGGGAGCTTCGAAGGAGCCACTTCCCGTGATCCCGGTGAAGTCGCCGCGGCCCGTCGCCGGAATGATCGTCCAGGTGCCCTTCGATTGTTTCCCGTCGAAGTTTCCCGTGGCTTCAATCACGAAGCTTCCCTGTCGCTCGCCGATCGTGCCGCTGACGCGCTGCAGGCCCACGTAGCGTGCGCCACCTTCAGCCGAGTAGCACATCAGCCACTCCACTGACCCCTCGCCCTCGATGTCGCCGCTGAACCGCTGGTCGCCGTTCGCCCGGGTGAGCTTTCCGCCGCCATCGAGCTCCTGGTAGGTGTCCTCTCCCATCGAAGTGATCTGGAACGTGCCACTGGCACTCGCCACGACGACTCCTCCTTTTTTTCGGTCAGACAGCTGTATCACCCTTCGGCCGCGGGACGGCTTGTCGCGGTGCGCCGGCTCATCGCAGCTGAACGACGTTCGCGGTGATCAATGCCGCGCCGTCCGAGACGAGGAAGGCGATCACGTCAGCCACTTCCTCGGGTTGGGCAACGTGGAAATGGGTCTCTCTGCCGGCGACGAATTCCCGAACCGCCGGTGTGAGCCAGCCGGTATCGGTGACCGGCGGGTGAACGACGTTGGACGTAATGCCGTATTCGCCCAGCTCCAGAGCGGCCGACATCGCGTAGCTGACCAGCGCGGCCTTGGCCGCTCCATACGACACCTCATCTGGAAAGCCGAGCGGTCCCCCGGAGGTTAGTCCGACGATGCGTCCCCACGCCCCGCCGCGAGCGACATGTCGGCGTGCGAATTCAGCGATCATGAGCGCGGACCCCCGCGCGTCGACCTCCAGGTTCTGGCTGGCCGTCGAGGTCGACAGGGGCTGGAGCGTCCTGCCGAGCCGGTCGACTGGCGCGTTCCGAAACGTGTCCTGAGCCCAGCCGGTGGCGTTGTTGACCAGGATCTCCACGGGCCCGAACGCTGTTTCCGCAGCATCGAAGAGCCTGGCCGGCGTCGCCGGGTCCCGGAGATCGCTTTCCACCGCCTCCGCTTGTCCGCCGGCCTGTCTGATCGTTTCTATGACGTCGCCGGCGTCTCCGGCTCGGGCCGCACGATAGGCCTCCGTCAAGGACGGATCGGCCGGCTCGCGGACGCGGAGATAGGTCAGCAGGACTGGCGCGCCAGATGCGGCCAACGCACGCGCGGTGGCCGCACCAATGCCATGGTTGGCACCGGTCACGATCGCGACACGACCGTCGACGCCCTCGTACCGCACGGGGCCCCTCCCGGGTCGTCGGCCCGTGGACGGCGGCGGGGCGTCCACGCGACCTATGCCGGCGAGCCCTCCTCCGAGACGCGGGCCGGCTCCTCGATGTGCATCGTCTGCCGCATCGGCACTTCATGCAGGAACAAGACGAAGACCGATGCGATCAAAGCCCCGATGATCCCCACCCAGAAGGTCGAGGCAAGCGCGATCGAGAACGCCTCGTGGATGCCGCGGATGATGTTGTCGATGAGGGGCAGCACGGTGGCCTTTGCCTCGGCTGGGACGTTGGCCAGAATTCGATCCCGGAGGCTGCCGGTGCCGGTGATGTCGACCGATCCTCCGACTCGCGCGAAACCCGCCGCCAACTCGGGTGGCACGCCGACCTTCGCCAGCTGGGCCGGGATCTCGGTCAACAGCCGACTGGCGAGGATCGTGCTCGAGATCGTCAACCCGACGGTGCCACCGATCTGCTGGAAGAAGGTGAGGCTGCTGGTCGCGACGCCAATCTCGTCCGGCGGGACAGAGTTCTGCACGACCAGGGTGAACACGGCGAAAGACGGCCCAATCCCGATTCCGGTGATGAGCATCCACAGCCAGAGCACGGGCCGATCGGTGTCCGCATGGAGGTTCGTGAGCAGGTAGAGGCCCCCTGCCAGGAGCACGAGCGAAACGAAGATCAAGACTTTGTAGCGGCCCGTCCGGGCCACGATCTGGCCCGACGCGATCGCGCTGACGATCAGGCCCGCGAGCAACGGCAGGATGTTGTAGCCGGATTCGGTGGCGGACGCCCCCGCGACCGTCTGGAACCACTGCGGCAGGAAGATGATCGCGCCGAAGAATCCAAAGGCGGCCATGAACATCGAGACGACGGAGATCGTGAACGCCCGCATGCGGAAAAGGCCCAGCGGGACGATCGGCTCGGGTGCCCGGGACTCGACCCACACGAAGACGGCGGCGAACAGCAGGCCGAGCGCCATCAGGCCGCCGACCGGCAGATCGCTCCAGTCGTTGCCGACCGGCGCGCCGTTGACCAGATGTATGCCCGTCTTGTTGGTCAAGCCGATGAGGAAGGAACCGATCGCGACTGCGAACACCGCGGCGCCAACGTAGTCGATGTGGCGAGCCGCCTCCGGTCGCCGGATGGCGGGCAGCAGGCGCCACAGAATGACGAGCGAGATCAGGCCGATGGGGACGTTGACGAAGAAGATCCAATGCCACGACCACGTGTCGGTGATGACTCCGCCGATCGCTGGCCCGACCAGGGAGGAAAGGCCGAAGACGGCACCGAACAGGCCCAGATACTTGCCGCGTTCGGCCGGCGTATAAAGGTCCGCGACGACGGCCAGCGATACCGGGAATATGGCACCGCCGCCCAGGCCCTGGAGCCCTCGGAACAGGATCAGCTGCCACATTTCCTGGCTGAGTCCTGCCAGGACCGAGCTGACCAGGAACAGGACGACCGCAAAGATCACGATCGGGCGGCGCCCGAAGAGGTCGGACAATTTCCCGTAAATGGGACCGCTGATCGTGGCAGTCAGGAGATACACCGTGACAGCCCAGGTGTATAGCTGGTTGCCGTGGAGGTCGGTGATGATCCGGGGCAGCGCCGTGCCGACGACCGTCTGGTCGAGCGCGAACAGGAACAGCGCCAGGAGAATCGCGCCGAGGATTTCGAGCTTTGCCCGGGGACTGAGGTCGACGACCGGTTCGTCGGTGGCCTGGTAGGACATGTCTCTCCCACTCTCTATGCGAAGGCTCATCTGGGCTGATGCGCGATGGTGCAGTCTCGCGCGCACTCGGCCTGGTCGATGTTTCGATCAGGTAAAGGGCAGATGTCAAGTCTACCCGGCATCGGGTTCAAACCTGTCCGGATTCGATCGCCTCGAGCTGTCCCCGTCGGCGCCCCGTGAGCACCAACGAAGTGGCGCACGCAAAGCCGAGTAGGGCCGTCCCGAGCATCGCCGCCGGTAATCCGACCGTGACCGACAGGAAGCCCATCACCGGCGGATACAGAATCGAGCCGAGGACGGCGGCCCCGGTCAGCAGGCCACCCAGCGCGGCCGACCGGGCAGGAAAGAGTTCCCCGGCAATCGCGAGGATGACCGGGAAGATCGGCCCGAAGGCAAAGCCGACGACCGCGAAGAGCGCGATCGACAGGGGCAGGGACGGCACGAACACGGCCGCAACCAGGGCACACGACGCCACGCTGATGCACGCGGTGGCGAACGCGAGGTGGTCGAAACGGTCGGCGATTCGCGCGGACACCAGGCGGCCGAGCGCCAACCCGCCCCAGAAGAGCGAGAGGCTCGTCGTGGCGAGCGTCAGTGGTGCGGCATCCAGGAATCGCACCAGCCAGCTCGAGACACCGACCTCCGACGCGACGTAGCAACCGATGGCAATTTCCAGCGCCAGGAGCGGCCAGCGGAGCGCGAGCAGTCCCGCACCGGCGGATCGGTGGGTGGTCGGGCGCTCGTGCCGCCCGTGCGGCGGGTCGGTCAGGGCGAACAGCGCGCCGACCGGGAAGGCGCCGACGGCCGTGCCCACCACCACGACCTGCCATGCGATCCCGGCCTCGACAAGCCGGCCGACGATGAGCGGCGAAGCCAGGGCACCGAGACTGAAGAAGAGGTGAACTGTGTTCAACGCACGCCCCCGGCTCGTCCGGTAGAGGTCGAGGAAGAGGCCGTTGATGCCTCCGTCGATGGCTCCGGCCCCCAGCCCCGCTGGCAGCGCCGCGGCCAGGAAGACCGTCCAGTCCGGGACGGTTCCGAGGACGGCAAGTCCGATTCCATGAAGACAGGCCGCGAGCGCGAGCACCCAGCGCCGACCGAGCCGCTCCGTCACGGCTCCGCCGCCCAGCGACCCTCCGGCGTAGGCCAGCGCATACAGGAAATAGAAGATGCCGACGCCGGCGTCGGACTGGCCGAAGTCGTGTTCTACGGAGCGGATGAGCGACGGGACCAACAAGCCCGTCCAGCCGATGAGGAGGAAGGACAGGCAGCCGAGCGCACCGATGACGGGGCTGGAGCGAACCAGGCGGGCCACCCGACCGATGCTACCGGCTGGGGAGCACCCCGGACCCTTCGGGCGAGCGACTATTCGCTGCTGGCGTGAGCTGAGAAGCGTTGGCGATTCTCTGCCGCACTGGCGCCCTGTCGAAGCCCGCCGGCTAGTGCGGCCACAAGACGCGAGGCATCCATCAGGTCGGCCCCCATCGCGGCCCCGGACGCCTGGTCCGCGACGATCTCGATGACTCCTGCGCCGGACGCTCGAAGCGCAGCCGTGTCGCGCTCCATGTAGGCCCTGGCCATGTCGCCGCCAATGGGCACGATGACAACGACAGGATCGTGGCCAACCGCAAGGTCAGCGCTGACACCCGACCTGACCCCGCCATCCATGTACCGCCGAGAGGCGACGGTGACAGGCGGAAAGAGCCCGGGAAGCGCGCAACTGGCCGCAACCGCTGGCACCAGCGGGACACCGGAACGTGCTGTCCAGGCTACGAAGCTACCGTTGTCGACGTCGACCGCCGTGACGGTCAGTACCTGCGGCCATGGCACGGGGGGCAGCAGGCGATTGAAAAGATCGACGTATTCGCGTTCCGGGACCGTCGTCGCCTGCCGCGCAAGCGTCCCGATCTGAGCCCGGACCGGTTGCTCGGGGGTCCCTCCGTCGGCCTGCCAAAGCTCGAAGATGCGCCCCGCGAGCTCGGAGTCGGCTCCCTGCATCAGTCGCTCGAGCTCCCGTCCAAGGCTCGAGGCCTCGGGCAGGAGGTCGTCGGTCAGGGGGACGCCCGATCCCAGGATGGCTCCCGCCACGGATCCCGCAGAGGTGCCGACAACGAGGTCGGCATCCGCCGGATCGACACCGCCCTCGCGCAGCCCGCGCAGCACGCCCAGCTCCCAGGCGATCCCAAGGAGGCCGCCGCCCGCGAGCACCAACGCCATCCCAGCCACAAATACCGCCACTCGATCAAGACGACCTCGACGTTCGCTCCGGAGAGGTCGACCACATTCTGCCATTCGGTGCAGACAGGCGGCCGAGTCCTGCCCGCGAACCATCGCGATTGAACGCGACGGCACCTCCGCGCGTCATGTGAGTGTCGTCGGGTCGTTTCAGGCCTCACTTGCGCCGACCGGCCGGGCGACCTGGGCGAGGTTGCATGACATCTCTTCGACAACATCCGGGAGCACGTCGGGTGACCGTAGCGTTGCTGGCCTCGCTCATTGCCGGCTGCGCGGCATCGCCGGCACCGAGTGCGGCTCCGCCGACGGCGACCGAAACGCCACCGTCGCCAGGCTCCGCCACCGGGTCGCCTTCGGCCTCGCCCGCCGCCCCTATGCCAACCGCATCATTGCCCCCGCGGACGCCGGCTCCGACCCGAACGCCTGCCCCAGCTGCACCCGCCCCGCTCAGCTGCGCGTCGCGGGTGTTTGCCACGATGAGCGAATCGCAGCGCATCGGCCAGCTCTTCATCATCGGGCTAACCAGGGACCATCTCGACGCCGCGGAGCGGACGGCCGTTGCTCAGTTCCATTTCGGGTCGGTCTCGTTCACGGCAAAGACTTCGGCCGGCGTGGCTGCCGTTCGCGCCATCGTGGACGCCGTCCAGGCCGAGGCCACGCCCACGGCTACGGGCCGGGTGAAGTTCCTGGTCGCCGCCAATCAGGAAGGCGGTTTGATTCAGGCTCTTTCGGGTCCCGGGTTCGACGTGATGCCCTCTGCGCTCAGCCAGGGAACACTGGCGCCGGCGGACCTCGAGCGGATGGCGGCCAGATGGGGCCGCGAGCTGCGCGCGGCAGGCATCAATCTTGATTTCGCGCCGGTGGCCGATGTCGTGCCGCCGGGCACCGACGCAGGGAACGCACCCATCGGCCAGCTGGAGCGCGAGTACGGCCACGATCCCGCCACTGTGTCGAGCCATGTCGCGGCATTCATCCGGGGCATGGAGGAGGCAGGCGTCGCCACGAGCGCGAAGCACTTCCCGGGTCTCGGCAGGGTCGCCGGCAACACCGACTTCACGGCCGCAGTGACCGATCTGATAACGACGCGACACGATCCATTCCTGCAGCCGTTTGCTGGGGCGATCCATGCGGGCGTCCCCTTCGTGATGATCTCGCTCGCGACATACGAGCGGATCGACCCCAGGCACCTTGCGGCGTTCTCGCCGGCCGTCATGACCGGGATGCTCCGGGTCGACCTGGGCTATCGCGGGCTCGTTATCTCGGATGCCCTGGGGGCCGCCGCCGTGGCTTCCATCCCGCCGGCCACACGGGCTCTTGATTTTGTCGGCGCAGGAGGCGACATGATCGTCGTGAACCAGCTCGTACCGGCCGTGCAAATGGCCCAGGCTCTCGCATCAGCGGCGGCGCAGAGTCCGGGGTTCCGCGACCGCGTCAATGACGCGGTTCTCCGTGTGCTGCGCACCAAGGAAGCGATGGGCCTGCTGCCCTGCGATGCCTGACTGCGCCCTGACTGCACACGCGCGGATCGGCCAGAAAGCTCCTAACGCCGCAACCTGAGGCCGACGGTGGCGAGCTCGGCACGGGCGAGTCGGTCGTGACGGCCCTGCACGAAGTCACCGAACGGGTCCGGGGAGTACTCCAGCAGTGTCTGATAATCCAACGAGTAGACCGCACGCGCCGCCAGGATTTTCTCCGCGGCCCGAGAGGATATGTGCGGGGAACGTGCGACGCGATGTGCCGCACGCAGCCGACGAAGGCGACGCAGGCGCCAGGGAAGGTATCGCGACAACCAGGGGACCAGTGGAACGGCAAGGACGAGAAGGGAGATGACCCCGGCAAGCAGGAGGATCAGCGCCTCGAGCTCGGTTCCAAAATCGACGAAAGGATTGGCGGCGGTGGTGATGGAGCTCTTGACCACTGCGCTGAGCTGCTCGCCGACGACGGGGACTCCGCTCGTGTTGGCGCTGATGTCCGAGGCAGCTGAGCGCAGATTCACGCCGCCGTCGTGGACAAGGCGGGCCGCCTGAGAGAAGCTCGAGAGTAGCGCGAACAGCCGCCATGCAATCGAGGCCCACAAGATCAACCACAGGAGCGTCGCCGCGTCGGCGACCACCTCACGGCTCTGGGCCGCCGGGAGCTCACTCCATATCTTCACGTTGCAGCCTCCCTATTTGATGCAGCCGCGATCGCGATCCTGCGCACGATCATAGGTGCGGTGCCGTTCGCCCGACTTCGGGGAGCGCCCATCTCGAGAGCCCTGCTCGAGGGGAACCGCGGGTGCCGAAAGGCGGAAGGACTAGCATTGCCTGCCCCTCGGGGAGTGCCCTCATGACTGGCCTGGTACGACGGTTCTGCCCTCGCTGCGGGACCGGGCGGGTGGCAGACATGCCGTTCTGCCCCGGCTGCGGCCTGGACTTCCGTGAGGTCGACCAAGGGCTCGACCCGGGAGCCGCCGCCGCAGCCACAGATAGCGTGGTGCCCAGCGGGACTTCGACGTCCCAGGCTGATGCCACCGAAACTCCAGCCGTCGACGAGTGGGAGGCCGGCTCACACGATGTGACGTCGCCCATGGAAAGCGCTCGGTCAGGGAGCCGAGGGCTGCGCGTTCACCCGATCGTCCTGATCGCCGCGATCGTCGTCGTGGTGCTGGTCCTGGTGGGCCTGCTGCCACGACCACAACTACCCGGGCCTGGCTCGGGCGGCCCGCCGGCCTCAAGCCTCCCTTCAGGTGCGCCGATCGTCGGTCTCACCATCCTGAGCCCCACCGATGGTCAGGCCGTGGCGGCCAAGGACGTGCTCGTCATCGGGCTGGCGCCGCCGGGACTCAGTGTCACCCAGGACATCAGCTTCGGATTCGATCAGCATGCAACTGCTGATGGCACGGGTCACTGGGCAATCAAGGTCGGCCTCAACGAAGGCGACAACAAGCTGACCTTCCGAATCGGCGACGACCACTCGACGCAGCAAACCATCCGGGTCATTTACACCCCGCCGGCGAGCCCCTGAGCGGAGCTACCGACGGCAGCGCATTGAGGCGCCCGGAACCGGTTCACCGACGGCGTTCGCGGCCATCGGTTCCAGATCTTCACCTCCCTGCAACGACTCGACGGTGAACAGGGTGCGCTCGTCTGAGCCATGGAGCCGTACACCGGTGGTCCACGCACATGGAGGATCACCCATGGCCACCCTCAGCGAAAAGAAACGCGACTCCATGCCTGACTCGAAGTTCGGTCTCCCGGACGAGCACAAGTACCCCATGCCGGACAAATCACACGCCCGGAATGCCAAGGCGCGGGCTTCTCAGCAGGTGAAGAAGGGCAACCTGACGGGAAGCGAGAAAGCCAAGATCGACCGGAAGGCGGATCGCATCCTCGACAAATAGCACTCGCCAGGGTATCCGCGAAACCTGTCCTCTTCAGCCTCGCCCCTCGGCACGCTCGTGCGCCCGCCGGTATTCGAATCGAAGGCGCTCGATGCGGGTTGCCAACTCTGCGGCCTCCGGTGAGCCCGGCGCGACGGAGGCAGCGCGCCGTTCAGCATCCCGCCATTCCTCGAGGATTTCGTGCGGCGAGCGGGGCTCGACCTCCTCGATCGGGAGACCGGGAGCGGTCGGCCCTTCAACGGCCACCTCGACGGCTGCATCCTCGGTAAGGACCCGCTCCTCGATCGTGCCGCCGAGCACGCGCGCCGCGATCCGCTCGATGGACTTCGAAAGCTCGACGAGACGTGGATCGCCGGCCTTCACGATCCGTTTCTCCTGCTCCAGGGTCGCCAGCTCCTCGATGTTGGCGAGAAGGGCGTCGGAGGTTGCTCGGAGGGCTCGCTCGGTTTCCGTTGGAGCGTCGCGAGGCTGGTCGCTCTCGGTCATGGAGATTCACCTATCTGACTGGGTTGCCAAGGTCCGTCGCGGTACACGTACCACGTTGTGAAAGGTTCCCCATCCAGCTGTCTTGGCTGCACTACCGCTTCCCGATGTCGCGTCGCACGGCCGCCTGGAATGACGTGGGATGCGCTGGGGCATGAAGTATGCGATGTGCTGGCGGATTGGTGCTCGCGTTGGGAAATACGCCGAGCTCATTTCCGCCCGTGTCGCCACGACATGTGGCGGCGCCTATTCTGGCCCGCGTGACTCGGCGGCTCGACATCGACCACGTACTGATCGCAGTTCCCGACCTCTCAGCTGCTGCGCCATCCTTCACGGCCCGATATGGGCTGGCGTCGACGGAGGGTGGACATCACCCGGCCTGGGGAACGGCTAATCGGATCGTCCCACTCGGGACCAGCTACCTCGAACTGGTTGCCGTGGTCGACGAAGCCAAAGCCCAGGCGAGCCCGTTTGGGCGCTGGGTGGCAGGGGCGGCGGCTGAGGACTTCCGGTTGCTCGGTTGGGCGGTGCGTACCGATGCGCTCGACGCTGACGCGAGGCGCCTGGACTTGCAGGTGACGTCGGGTTCGCGACTGGCTCCGGACGGAGAGCTGCTGCGCTGGCGCAGCGCCGGGATCGAGGTCGCGGCGGCAGATCCGATCCTCCCGTTCTTCATCGAGCGGGACCCAGGCAGCAAGTTTCCGGGCCAACTAACGGGAGCCGACCCCGAACAATCAACGAAGATCGCGAAGCTGGTGGTCGACGGAGATGTTCGGCGGCTCGCCGATTGGCTCGGAGAAAACAACCTTCCCATCGTCGTCCGTCCCGGTTCGCCGCGCGTCGCCGCGGTCGTGCTTTCGCGCGGAGCGAAGGAACTCGTCGTGAGCGAGCGACCAGCGGGAGTAGGACCCGGTGGCAGCTTGACATCGGGAGTTCCATTGGGATAAACGCAGACGCCCGTCCTCGCGTCCTGTCCACCCGATCCCGTGGAGGTTCCGCGATGCGCACCCTGGTCCGGCGTTCCCTAGTCCTTGCCACGCTGGCAGCTCTCCTGTTCGGGGTGGTTGGCGCCTCGGCGCCGGTCGCCTCCGCGGCGCAGCCAACCTCGACCCGCGTTGCCGGCATCAATGTCGACGCAACGACGATCCCGCAGCTCGAGGCGCTCATGAACCGCCATCGGCTGACATCGGTCCAGCTCGTCCAGTTCTACCTCCACCGGATCTCGCGGTTGAACCCGAAGCTCCATGCCGTCATCACGGTCAGCAAGAGCGCGCTCGCCGACGCGCGCAAGGCTGATGCCGCCCGGCGCCGAGGCAGCCATCTGCCCCTCCTCGGGATCCCCGTGATCGTCAAGGACAACATCGACACGACGGGCATGCCGACGACCGCCGGGTCGTGGGCGCTCGCCGGCAGTACGCCGCCCGACGCGTTCATCGTCCAGCGGCTCCGGGCCGCCGGCGCGCTGATCATCGCCAAGGCGAACCTCTCGGAATGGGCGAACTTCCGGTCGGCGCCGTCGTCGAGCGGCTGGAGTGGGATCGGCGGGCAGACGAACATGCCCTACGTCCTCGATCGCAATCCATGCGGCTCGAGCTCCGGGTCAGGCGTCGTGGCGGCCGCGGACCTTGCGACCGTCGCCGTTGGCACCGAGACGGACGGTTCGATCGTCTGCCCGTCGGGTGCGAACGCCGACGCCGGGATCAAGCCGACGTTGGGGCTCCTGAGCCGATCCGGGATCGTCCCGATCACGGCCGACCAGGACACCGCGGGCCCAATCGCGCGAAATATGACCGATGCGGCCGCCCTCCTCGGGGCGATGACCGGCGTCGACCCGACCGATGCGGCGACCGCCGCCCAGGCCGGCCACGCGTTCACCGACTACACGCAGTTCCTCGACAAGAACGCGCTCCAGGGCGCCCGAATCGGCATCTGGCGCGAGGGCACGTACGACCCCAAGATCAGCCCCGAGGTCGACGCGATCATGAACGCGACTGTCGCGAAGCTCGAGGCGGCCGGGGCTACGATCGTCGACCCGGCTCGGATCCCCATCGAGCCGGCCTACGGTCCGGAGTTCACGGCGCTTCTGTGCGAGTTCAAGAGCGATATCGCCTCGTACCTCGCAGCGAATACGGCCGCGGGCTATCCGAAGACGCTGCAGGATCTGATCGCCTTCAACAACGCCCATCCCGCCCTCGAAGGGCCTTGGAATTCGGCGATCTTCGACCTCGCCCAGGCGACCGGCGGACGAGCCTCTGCCGATTGCGCGGCAGCCCGGGCCCTGGCCACATCGACAGCCAAGGCCGCAATCGATGACACGTTGGCGGCGAGCGGCCTCGACGCCATCATCGCCCCGACGAACGGCCCGGCCTGGGTGACCGACCCGGTGAACGGCGACCTTGGGGGCGACTTCTCCCTGTTCGTGGGGTCGTCGAGCCCCTCCGCGATCGCGGGCTACGGCAGTGTCACCGTGCCGGCGGGCTTCGTCGGGCCGTTGCCGGTCGGCGTGTCGTTCATCGGCGGCCGCTGGTCAGAGCCGGAGCTGATCGGCCTCGCCTACGCGTTCGAGCAGGCGGCGCAGGTCCGCGTCCCACCACAGTTCCTGCCGTCGACATCGGCCGCGGCGGCAACGCGCGGCGCGGCGACCCACGAGGAGCGGCGGGCCGGCGCGCCCGGCCGGGACGGGCGCTGGACGATGCTGGCCGCGCGGTAATGGGCCGAACGAGGACCGTCGTGTCGGATGGGGGTTCGGTCAGCTTTGATGGCCGCCCTGGTGGTGACCAGCTGCAGTTCCGCGACTCATTCGCCGGCCCCTCCATCCCAGGCGGCAGATAGCGCCAGCCAAGCGCCAACGTCGACGACGGCGTCGCCCGGTCCGTCCGGTGGTTGGGGCATCACCCTGGGATCAAGGCAAGCCGGCCTCATTCCGTCACGCTGGGCGGCCTGAGGCGGTTCTTCGTCGATGTCTCGGTCGATCCCACATGGACACGCTCCTGTCCCTTCAGCCAGGGGCGACCCGCGGTCCCGACCCTCGTCGGAAGTCGGATCAGCGCGGGCGTGGCATGGGATGTCGAGGCAACAGACCGCCAGCGGTGTTCCTGTTCGACCTCCGGAGCGCGGGGTTCGGCGCAAACATCGCGATCAACGTGGACGTCTGCTGTGGCGTCCAGTGGGACGCACGCATCGCCCGCGGTGGCGCCGGTGGTGGCCAGCTTCACGTTTGGGATCTGACGGCCCCCGAGATCGACTGAAGAATCGCGCGACGGCGTCCTCGCGGTAGGCTGCCGAGCGTGGTGAGCGAGTCGCTCTGGCGAAACGCCGATTTCAGAAAGCTCTGGGTCGGCCAAACAGTCTCCGAGCTCGGGTCTGTGGTCACCCGCACGGCCGTACCGCTGGTCGCCCTTCTCGTGCTGGGGGCAGGCCCGCTCGAGATGGCGCTTCTCGTTGTCTCAGCCGGCCTCGCGGTGCTCCTCGTCGGGTTCTTCGCCGGCGCCTGGGTCGACCGGCTGCGACGTCGGCCGCTCCTCATCTGGGCAGACGCGATGCGCGCCGTCCTGCTGTTCTCGATCCCGGCTGCGTACCTCGCGGGAGTGCTGAGAATCGAACAGCTGTACCTCGTCGTGTTCCTCGAGGGCTGCCTTCGGGCGCTATTCGATGCCGCCTATCCGGCCTACGTCCCCTGGCTCATCGGGATCGACCGCGTTATCGAGGGCAACAGCAAGCTCGCCACGAGTTCGTCACTCGCCGAGATCGGCGGCCCAGGCCTGGCCGGCGGACTCGTACAGGCGATCGGGGCGCCGTTCGCGATCTTCGTCGACGCGATCTCCTTCGTGGTCTCGGCCATCTCGCTGGTCCTGATCCGAGGCCAAGAGCCGCCGCGTCGCCCGCGGTCGTCGGCGACGCCCATGCAGCTCGAGATCCTCGAGGGGGTGCGGCTCGTCCGCCGGCACGCCGTGCTCGTTCCGCTCACCCTGCGCTCGATCATCGCCCATGTTGCGGGGTCGTTCTATGGGGTCCTCTACACGATCTATCTCATCGAGGACCTGCACCTCAGTCCGTTTCTGCTCGGCGTCGTCGTTTCGGCCGGCGGCGTCGGCTCGCTGGTCGGCTCCTTCTTCGCTTCGCGGGTCATCGCCCGACTTGGCTTCGGCCGAGCCCTCATCTGGACAGCCACCGGCGCGTCGATCCTGGGCGTGCTCACGCCACTTGCCGGCGGCCCGCTCTTGCTCGCGACGACGATGGTCTTCATCCCACAATTGATCGGCGACGGCCTCCAGACAATCGAGGGCGTGGCCGAGCTGTCGCTCATTCAGGGCGTGATCCCGGACCGAATACTGGGACGCGTCAACGCGACCCTGGAGGTCTTCTCGCACGGTATTGCCTACCCGCTCGGCGCTCTCCTGGCTGCCGCGCTCGCCGGCTGGATCGGCGTCCGTGGCGTGATCGCCATCGGGTGGGCCGGGATGGCCGTCTCGATCCTGCTGCTGGTGTTCTCGCCGCTGCCACGTATCCGGCATGCCTCCGACGCTCTCGCCCTGGAGGGGGGATCGAGCGGCGCGCGTCCCTCGGTGCACTAAACGTCGCCGCTATCGCCCGTTGTTCCGCCAGGTGCTCAGCCTGGATCGGCGCGCTTCAGCGGGCGGACCGCGAAGCAGATCGGCGCAACGACCGGCCCCGCCGTGGCGATGGATGATCCGCCAGGTCGCCATCCTCGCGGCGGAAGACGTGAGTGACGCGGACCGCCAGCGGAGCGGGTTCGTCGCACCCTTCGACGCGCACCTCGCCACGCTCGATCCACACTGCGTAAGCGAGATCACCGCTCTCCCCGACGGCCATCTCCTCCACGGCTCCCCGGACCCCTCCGCGGAAGCGCGAGGCCGCGAACTCGGTGTTCTGCCGGACGCGGTCCCAGCCCTTCTCGTAAGAGCCAAACCCGCCCATGACGGTGACGTCGTCCGCGTGCGACCACAGCGCGAGGTAGGCACGGCACGGCCATCGACCAGGTCGCCCAGCGCCGCGACGGTCCGTCCGAGCATCTCGCGCACGTCATCGGCTTCCGGCATCGTCGGCTCCTCTTCGCTGCCCTCCGGTCGCGTCATCGTGGCGGGGAGCTACCAACCCGAGTCGGGCAATCAAATCGTGACCGACGGGCTCGGGCTGGAGAACGGGATCGCCCGGCTGCGGGTCCTCATCGCAGTCGCTACATCGGCGACGCGCCTCCTTGAGGCCGCCGAGTTCGAGGATCGGCTGGCGGCTGTCGAGGCCGCGCTGGCGGCCGTCCCGCCATGAGCCTCGGCGCGGCGGCAGACTCAACCGATGTTCGCCCGGCGCGGCCGGCGTGGCCCGCGCCTTGAGGCGATCGAACGGCGGCTCGCCCCTCCAGCGGGGATGGTCGAGATCGAGCTCATCCCATGCCCGAGCTCGCTCGCGCCTGGCCCCTCGAGATCGGCGCTGCGCTGATGACCGCGATCGAAGCCGCCCATGGCAGCGACGAACTCTGGGCGGCGGAGGGCCGGCTGTGCCCGCGCTGCCACGCCACCCTCGAGGTCGCCAGCCGGCTGGCCGACGCCGGCATGGATCCGCCGCCGTGGCCCAGCCCCCTGCTGACCGTCTTCGAGGACGAGCTTATCCGGCGTAGCTCGCCGACACTTACAGCCTGTGGCCGAATTCTCCCGTACGGAACGGCCGGTTGTGACGCCTGAGCTGTCACACCACCACCACGATGACGCCCGTGCCAAACGCCGCCACGGCGAGCCAGGGGGTCACCCGCAGAGTCTACGGCCGCACCCGGCGTCGACTTTGCAACGAAGATGTCAAGGCGGTCTCCGCTCTCCGCCGAAGTTAGCCATCGCCGGTTTCCTCGAGCCTGCGACGCAGGGCCACGCGAACGGAGTTCGATCGAGCGATCGCCCGGCGGCGCGCAGCCCCGCGATCGGTCGTGCGTGGTCGAGGCTTTGCGTGCGGGTGCGAGCGGTCCATCCTGTATGACGTCCAGCCCTGGACCTGCTCGCCGATCGGGGTGGTAGGCGCGGGCGATGCGCTGCTATCGCTGTCGATCACCCTCCGGCCGATCGTCCGGTTCGTCCTGAGTGGCGAGGGCTACACCGCCGAGCCACCAGACCCTGCGAGGACGCGACAGGCGACGGCGCCGATCGGCACGACTACGAGCTCCTCGCGACCAAGCAACGCGCCGAGAACCGCTCTTCGCGTCAATGGGCTCCGTCCCCTATGAAAACCGATCCGGGCAAAACGACGTACCAACCTGGATAGGTCTGCCGGAAACCGTACTGGGAGCACACCATGAACCCGCGTCGTGTGATTCGAGTTACCTCTCTCGCCCTTGCAATGACACTCCTCGCCGCCTCCCCGACGCTCGCCGCGAACCCGCCAGGCACCGGGCAACCCGGACAGTCATGTCAGGACATCGAGGCGGCGGGTGGCACCACCCCGGGCAATTCAGCATCGTCGCCGGGTTCTCCCTTCAATGAGCCAGGCATCAACAGCCAAAACGGTGGTACGGGCGGCCAGCACTACAGCGAGTCGTCGCAGTACGACGTCGCCTGCTTCCAGGTCAGCCAGCACTAGTCGAAGCGGTCCTCCAGTGGGCCCGCCGAGACTGGCCCGCTGGGGGACGCACGAAATGACGTAGGTGGCCGCGGTCTCCCCCGTCCTCGCTCCTGGCTCGCGGCCAGCCAGGAGCCATGCAAACTGGCGCTGCGCGCCCTGACGCGGGCGCGGAAAACCGATCCTGATCCGCAGGCGTAGCCCACGATGCCGGGCAACCAGGACAGGTGCCGTATTGCCCCATCGACATTCTGGGAGAGCGCCATGTCTGCACGTTCCATCCGCATCGCCTGGCGTGGCCTCGCCAGCCTGGTCTTGGTTGGCTTGTCCGCCGTGGCGTGCTCGTCAGGCGCGGCCACATCCGCGCCTGCCGCCTCCACCGCTGCCTCGACCCCTCCAAGCTCTGGCGGCTCGACCGGCGTGGTCGTGAACATGGCCACGACCAGCCTCGGCCCCGTCCTGACGAGTGCGAGCGGCCTGACACTGTATGTCCACGCCGGCGACACCCCCACCTCGTCGACCTGCACCGGCGGGTGCGCGACCGCCTGGCCCCCGCTTACGGTCGCAACGGGCGCGACGGCCACGGCGGGGACCGGCGTGACAGGCAAGCTGGGAACGCTGGTGCGCGCCGACGGGACCACCCAGGTCACCTACAACGGCATGCCCCTCTACGGCTGGAAGGACGACACGAAGCCCGGCGACGTCACCGGCCAGGGTGTCAACGGCTTCTCCGTCGCGAAGGTCGCCGGCACCGCGCCAAGCGCGTCGAGCACGGGCGGCTACGGCGGCTAACGACGCCCAGGGCCCGTGGCCCTCGCGATACACCTGGAGTTCTGCTTGTCCCGGTGGCGTCAGGTCCGGGACCGAGGAGCGGTCGACGGCGGCTCGTGATCCAGGCGCGATGGAATGTCATGAAGAGGGGCCTCACCGGTGAGACCGTTGGGTGGCCATCGCACCCAGCACGGAGGAGGCCCACGAGATGTTGTACGCCGGATTGGATCTGTCCCGGCAGCGCCTTGATGTCCACGTCGTCCGAGAGGACGGGACGACCGTCCTTGCGACCGCGGTCTCCCCGGATGCCGATGCGCTTCGGACGCTCGCCCACCGGGTCGCTGGCGAGGGTCAGGACGTCCGGGCGACAGTCGAGTCGATGACCGGTGCACGCTTCATCCACGACCAGCTCGAGCTCGCCGGCTGGGACGTGCTGATTGCTGACGCCCAGCGGGTACGCGGCCTGGCGCCCCTGGCAGCGAAGACCGACAAGATCGACGCGCACGTCCTCGCGGAACTGACCCGACGGGCGCTCGTCCCGGAGATCTGGCTGCCGACACCGGGCGTCCGCTGCGAACGCGAGCGAGCCCGCTTCCGGCTCCACCTGGTCCGTCACCGCTCGGCGATCAAAAACCGGATCCACGCGACCCTGATGACGTTCGGCCATCCGTGCCCGCTGACGGACCTGTTCGGTGTCGCCGGCCGCGAGCTGCTCGATCGCCTGGCGCTGCCCGAGCCCTGGCACACGAACCTCGCCGCGAGCCTCGCGCTCATCGACGACCTGACCCGCCGGATCGATGACCTTGAGCTCGAGCTGCGCCACCTCGGCGTCGACCACCCGTCCATCCCGCTGCTGCTCACGGTGCCCGGTGTCGGGCCGATCCTCGCCTATACCATCGCGTCGGAGATCGGTGACGTCCGCCGTTTCGCCAGCGCCAAGAAGCTCGCCGGATATACCGGGCTCTGCCCGCTCGTCCGCCAGTCGGGCAACCGCGACATCCGCGGCCCGCTGGCCAAGAACGGCCCGAAGTACTTGCGCTGGGCGCTGATCGAAGCGGCGACCCATGCCGCCCGCGACGCCCACTATCGGGAGCGCTACGAGCGCACGAAGCAGCGCCTCGGGCGTCAGCGCGGCGCCAAGGTCGCCCGGGTCGATCTCGCCCGCCAGCTCGCCGAGGCGATCTGGCACATCCTCACCAAGAACGAACCATTCGCCCCGGCAGGTCCCGCGATCCACCTGGTCGCCTGACGACCCCCGTATGGAATTGGACCGCCGGAGCAGTCTCCAACCCGACCTTGTCCTTCCGCAACGAGAAGGCCATAGAGAGATGAGCACTGCTCGATCCGCTCGGCAGCCCGCGGGACCATGACATCCGCCACGCGTCCCTGATGGGATTCGTAGTTGACTCGAACGCCCCTCTTCATAGAGGTGGATGGTGTCGAATTTGTGGCCTTGGCCCTTTGTAACCGCGAAGACGTGCAGGCTCTCCCGGAGCTGACCATCGAGGGGCGGGCGAACACATCGGGAGGCCTTTGCCGCCGGTATCCGCATCGTTCTTGTGTCGGCAGATCGGTGAGCGCACCATCATCCGGAAGTGATGCGAGCCAACAGGGGAACGCAATGCGACCGTTGAGCAGCAGGTGGGCGCGAGGGGTAGTGCTCTGGACACTCGTGCTGCTGGTGGTCGCGATCGTGCTTGCTGTGAGCGCGGTGGCGGGTCTCATTGACGCCCAGCAGGCGTGCTTCTTCGGGTTTCCGTCCGTCGCTTGTCCGGACGGCCAGGATTGGAGGGTGGGGCTGCTGACATTCGCGTTCTTCGTGGTCCCGCTCATCTGGCTCATAGGAGTGGTCGTGGCACTCATCGGACGGGCGGTTGCGAAGCGGCAGCGCGAGCGCCGGCCGTAGCCCCGGGGAATGTTGTAGGTGCGGATAGGAGCGCCCCCTTCTATCCAGACTCGATCAACAGGTCCTACCGGTCTCAGGGTCGGGTGAATTCGGCTACTGGCCCTTAGACTCGCAGTCAGTCACACCCGTACCAGAGAGTGACATGCGATTGACCGTCTGGCTCATCGTGCTGGTGCTAATGGTGGCCTGACTGCTGGCGATGATGTTTCAGAACGGCGGGTCGACCACGAAAAACAGCGTTGCGAACTGGGGTGCCGGGACGGCATCCAGGAGATGCGAATCGGCGGCCGATGTCACCCAGGACAAGCGGTCGGTGGGACCTTGGCTTCTTGAGCTGACAAATGAGCGATCTGCCCGTCGGGTCGGATGGCATAGGCGTCGTAGTCTTGGATATCATCATTAGCCCGGATCACAATCGAGATCCACGAAGTGTCGCTCTCGATCTTCACCGTCCACTCCCCTTTCCCGAATGCGTGGTCATACTCCCTGCATGGTTGCAGGACAACGCTTCCGGAGTCTCCGAACAGCGACGTCCCTAGCACTCCCGGCGACTTCCATTGGAATGACCCTGGGCTCGACGTGGAATTCAGGATTCGAAGCACGAGGTTCGACGCCGCTGCAGGTGGCTGGCACGCGCTTAGGCTAACCAAGGCCACCGCGAGCAAGCCATCGCCGAGGACCCTAGCCAGTCTGCGGACCTCCAATCGGGACGACCTTCGGTAAATCGACCGCGAGCTCATCGACGGCCGGCCCGCGCCTTCGAGAACCTCGAGGACAGCGACCACGAGGAGCCCCGCATGCCCGCCGTGTTGCGGCGCTCAGGATGAGGATGCACGGAGCCGCAACAACCGCGCCAGGAACCCGAGCCGCGGAAAGGAGGGAACGACGTGCCGCTCTTCATGGACCGTCATGACCTTCCCGGCGCAACCGCAGAGCAAGTCGCGCAGGCTCATCGGAGTGATCTCGGGTTGGAGGCCAAATACGGCGTGCAGTTCCTCTCCTACTGGTTCGATGCCGACAACGGTGAGGCGTTCTGCCTTGCTAGGGCGCGTAGGACTGAGGACATGCAGGCTGTCCACCGAGAGTCGCACGGCCTGATCGCCAATGAGGTCATCGGCGTCTCTGAAGACAACGTCTTGCGGTTCCTGGGCAAGATCGCAGATCCCGTCGACCCCACTCAGCTCACAAGTGCATTCCGAACGATCCTTTTCACGGACCTGAAGGGTTCGACGACGCTGCTTCAAGAGCTCGGAGAGTCGGCGTACATGGTCTTGCTCACCGAGCACGACCTCATCATCCGACGCGCTCTCGTGGCCTCGCGAGGACGCGAGGTGAAGCACACCGGCGACGGGATCATGGCGTCGTTCGACGATGTCGCCCATGCCCTCGAGTGCGCCGCGGCGGTCCAGGTCGGGTTCGAGGCGCGGACCGCCGGGGGCGGCACGCCGGAGCTTCGGGTCCGGATCGGCATGGCTGCCGGCGAACCGGTCGATCACAACGACGACGTATTCGGATCGACGGTAAACCTTGCCAGTCGGATCTGCGATGCGGCCGACGCGGGACAAGTCCTCGTATCCGAGCTCGTCCGTGATCTCGGTGTCAAGAAGGGCTTCTCCCTCGTTGAGGCCGGGGAGCGCGTGCTGAGAGGGTACCCCGCCCCGACCCGTGTCTTCGAGCTTTTGAGGACCCTCGCCTGAGAGGTCGCCGGTCGGGATGATCCAGGGCCCCGACGGGAATGCCAATGACGGTGCCCAGCCGCACGGTGGCGGTGGCCCAGGCCGAAGGACCCCTCTGACACTATCGGGCAATGGTGTCGATGTACCAGCCCTTACAGGTCGGAGCCCCAGCCGCCGCACGAGACCTGCGACAAGGTCGCGGGACCTCCGGGTCAGGCTCCCGGAAGATGCGCGGAGAACGCGGCCATCCCATCGTTCTGGGATGGGTAGGCGACTCGGGCGATCTCCTCCTCGGAGGCGAGCTGGAGCCACTCGGCACGCTCCCGGTTGACCAGCAGGACCGTGGCTTCATCGCAACGCCGCTCGCCCTCGACCGAGTAGCGAACCGTCGCCTCGGTCAGCGGAATGATGGGTGCCCGCCGGCCAACATCCACGAGTGGATCGGCGCCCGGACGGGTGTGGAGGTGCCCGTGCAGAATGTAGCGGCCTGAGCCGAACGCGATCGCGTGCTGGCGGGTCGGGCGGCGGCGAGCGGGGTTGCCGCGGGGCGGCTGCGCTTTGACGGCGACGAGCTCCGACCTCGGTACGCTAAGTCGTTCGGCGCGTCCGACCTGTCCCGTCCTGACTGATTCGATGACCACATCGAGGAGCTCGATCTCGTCGGCATCGTTGAGCAGGTCCGTCAGGCGCTCCGCGGAGAGCCGGATCAGGCCTGCGAGGGCGCAGTCATCGGTATATGCGACGAACTCTATGAGCGGAGCTTCGTCGGGTGTCTCGAGCGACGCGTCCTCGGCGATAGGCCGATCGGGCACAAAAGCCAGCCGAAGGATACGAGTGACACCAGGAACCATCGAGTCTCCTGCCGCGGCATATGGAATTCCGCCTACGATCGGCTTTGACCGGCTCTTGGCGCTATCGGCCACTAGTACCAGCACGCGATTGTTCGCCGCTATCACCAGATCGTGCTCGTGATTCGCGCCTGATCGGACTCGCCTGCCATGCGACCCATGGACGGGGGATCGCATCGCTGCCTTCGCTTTACGACCGCCCGCTCAACCGCCGATCGTCTGGAAGCGGAAGTCGTACTCGCTGCCCTGTGCATTCCTGGCGTGGAGCGTCATCTGGCCGCGAGCGTTGCGGTAGGTGCCGGTCCCGCCGGTGATCGCCAGCTGGGTGTCGCTGCCGTTGTCATTGAACGGCCCTTCGACCGTCAGCGAACCGCCGGGCACGATCGTCGTCCAGGTGCACTCCCACGAGACACCGGGGTTGGTCCGGATGCAGCTGCCCTGGTCTCGCCCGACTTGGTGGGTGTTGGAAGCGTCGTAGATCGGATTGCCGAAGGCAAGCAGGTCCCCGATGCTGTCGCCTGTCGCGCCGAGGTCGACCACGGTATCCGTTTCGGCCCGCTCGACCACGGTCAGTCGGTGTCCCCCGCCGGGTCCGTCGGCGGCGACAACGGTCGAGCCGAGGACGATGACCAGTAGCGCGCCTGCGCCGAGCACCCCGAAGATGCGAAGAGACATGGTCGCTCCTCCATTCGGTCACCCGGCGGGCGAGCGGGATGGCCCAGCGTGGGCGCCGGGGAAACTGCAAGTGTGGCCCGCCCAGCGAGGCCCTGCAATATGGCTGGCTGCGGAAGGGTGCCGGACGCACCCCTCTGGGCGCTCACCGAGCTCCTGCCACGAAGGGAGGGACGCTTCTCGGCGCGCTCAGATGAACACTA
>VBEC01000062.1 GCA_005883615.1 Chloroflexota bacterium
GGGGTCGACGATCGCCTTCACGAAGGAGCCCGGTCCGGGCTCCAAAGCCCCCACCCTGCCGGTCGTCTCGGCGGGCAAACTGGCGGGATAGTCGGGAGCGCGCCGTTAGGTCGTCTGCCGCCGATCGGCGGGCAGATGGCGCGGCGCCTAGCCTGAGGCACCCTCGGCGGCGGCCGTCGGCCCGGACGTGATCGAGCCTCGGCCGCGGTTCCGGGCCTCGGCGAGAGCCCGCTCCGCAGCGGCAATGAGCTCTTCGCCACTGGCCCCGTCGGCCGGGAAACGGGCGACGCCGGCAGACACGCTGATGGCGCCCCGGTCGCTCAGCGGCAGGGCGGCGATCCCGTCCACCACTCTGCGCGCGACCGTGACCCCAGCGGCGCCGGGCGCCACCACCACGAACTCATCGCCTCCATAGCGCGCGACCGTG
>VBEC01000060.1 GCA_005883615.1 Chloroflexota bacterium
AGCCCGGGACGCGTCCGGGCGAGGCGCCGTGCCCACGCCTTCGCGGGATCGGGCGGGAGCCGCTTCCGACGCGTAACCCTCTTGCCGCCGCTCTTCCTGGCTCTCACGGAGCTCGGACGGAGGGCCATCAGGGTCGGCGTGAGTTGCTGGCCTGACCACGGGAGCCGGGCGTCGTTACACGCGCGCCCAGTGTCGTGACGCGCGCGAGGCGCTCGCCGCAGCGTTCGAGCGGCACGGCGCCTGCCGCCATGGCTTCCTCCACCGTCATCGGTCGCTCCGCCACTGGTACGACGATCGCATCGCACTCGGCGAGCGCGGCGATCCCCTCCACGTCGAT
>VBEC01000061.1:0-16547 GCA_005883615.1 Chloroflexota bacterium
CAGCCGCTCCGGCTCCCGACGTTTCGCGCTCCCTCCGGCCGGTGGCCGCCTCCAATGCATCGGCAAGGAGCGTCAGGCGGTGATCCAGCTCTCGGACGTCGTCGGGAGTCGCCCCTTTCTGCGGCCCGTAGGTCGCTGCAGCTCCGCGCGGCCCGAGCAGCGGGTTGGTCACGTCGCACGCTATCCGCAGTTCTGTTTCAGAGAGGCGCGTGTCCAGCCCGGCCAGGTCGATCCCATCCGGACCGAAGCGCGCCCCCAGTGCCTCGAGGATGCCTGCGCCGCCGTCCGTGGTTGCGCTGCCGCCGATGCCCAGGACGATGTGGCGGATCCCGCCATCCAACACCGCCCGCAGGACCTGGCCCGTACCAAGCGTCGAGGCGCGAATCGGATCGCGACGCTCACGGGGAACCAGGGAGAGCCCCGACGCCTCGGCGAGCTCGATGACGGCGTGATCTCCGTCAGTCGAGCGCAGCCAGCGGGCTCGAATCGGCCGGCCGATGGGATCGGTGGCAGGGACCTCTTGCCATTCCCAGCCGCCGCCGGCCTCGATCGCGGTCAGGGTCCCCTCGCCGCCGTCGGCGAGCGGCGCGATGATCACTTCGTCGCCCGGTCGCCCACGTCGCCAGCCGTCGGCCAGCGCGCGTGCAACCTCAACCGAGCTGAGTGAACCCTTGAACGAGTCCGGGGCGATCAGGACGCGCCATCGGGTCACCGAAGCGCGGGTTCGGCTGTCGCCGGCAGGACTCCGCGGCGCCGCTCCAGATACTCCGGGATCCGGATCATCGGTGGCCGCTCCTGGTCCGCGAGCTCGATCACCTCGAGCGACAGGCGGCCGCGGCCGGATCGAGGCAGCTTCATTGTCGAGCCCATCTCGGCGAACAGGCGCGCCTTGCGGCGCTCTTCGAGGCGCTTCATGACCGCCTGGAGGATCACGAACGACATGCGCGACAGGCCCTCGAGCTCCTGGTTGCGGTGGACTCGCCGTTCGAGATCGACCTGGCCGAGCCCTTCGAGGCCGACTCGCTCGGACACGTCGATGAGGTGGCCCATCTCCACGGCGTAGCCCGTGAAGAAGGGGATGGTCTCCAGGAGCAGCCGCCGTCCGGCGTACTCGCCGGAGAGCGGCTGGATGAGCCCCGACAGTTCGGGGTAGAAGAGGTTGATCAGGGGCCGCGCAACGAGCTCTGTTACCCGGCCGCCGCCGCCCTCGCGCAGCATCCCGCCCTCGACGATCGGCCGCTGGTAGTAGCCCTTGACGTACTGCAGCCGCGACTCGTGGAGGAGCGGGCCGAGCGTTCCGTAGACCATCCGCGGGTGCCAGTTCTTCACGTCCGTATCGGCCCATACGATCAGGTCTCCGGTCGTCTCATAGAGCGACTTCCAGAGCGCCTCGCCTTTGCCCTTGAAGCTGCCATAGCGGGTCAGCACATCGGGGTGCTGGACGACCCGGGCGCCCTCGGCCTCCGCGACCTCGCGGGTACGGTCGCGCGACGCCGAGTCGACGACGACGATCTCGTCGAGGAGCGGTGCCCGGCCCATCAGCTCCCGCATCGCGCGGCGCACGATCGGACCGATCGTCTCCTCCTCGTCCAGGGTCGGGAGAACGAGGCTGACCGTGAGCCCCTGCTTCTCCTTGAGCTGCACGAGCCGGCGCAGGTCGGCGAACTCGGCATGATGGAAGTTCGACTCTCCGAACCAGCGCTCAACCCTCGCCGGCACGGCGCGTGCCTCCTCCGCGGCGCGGTCGGCGGCTGCCAGCGATTCGACCTTCTGTGCGAGCTGCTCGAAGGTCCGATTGCCGATCGTTTCCTGGGTCTTCACCACCACCACGGTCGGACGCGCCCGCGTCGCCACAGCCTCCGGCAGGACACCGAAAAGGGTCCCCTCGCCGTCCGTGCCACCGGGCGCGGCCGAAGCGCCCATGACCACCAGGTCGGCGCTCTCGGCCTCGCGGAGGATGGCGTTGCGCACGTTGGACGCCTCACGCACGAGCGGCTCGGCCTTGCCCTGGACGAGCTGGCGGATGAAGCCCGTGAGGGCTCGCTCGGCTTGCGCGCGCACGGCCAGGGTGATGCCCGGTGGGACCAGATGGAGGACCACGAGTGTCGCCTCGTGGTGGCGGGCCAGGGCATCGGCGAATCGAAGTGCCAGCTCCGCGTGCGGGCCGCCGCGGACGGGCACCAGGATCCGGCGGATGGCGGTCGATCCGCGCTGCTTTACCACCGCGATGTCGCACGGCGACTCCCGCACGACCTCGTCGATGGTAGGGCTGAAGACGGCCCCGTGGCCCTGGGTTCCAGGGGCCCGAGGCGAGGGGCTGCCGCTGAGCATTCCGGCCTGGCCGTGCCCGTCGGTTGCGCGAACTCCACCACCGGCACTTCGCGCGGCGGGGCCGCCCAGCGCGTGCGCCTTCCCGCCCCAGCCAAAGATGATGAGGTCCGCCTCCTGCTCGGCGGCAGCCTCGACGATTCCCTCGGCGGCGTGACGCCCGATGCGGACGATGGGATGGATCGTCGTTCCCTCGGGCGCAAAGTCGAGGACGCGCTGGAGGAGGCGCCGCGCATGCCGGGCGCGAGTTGCACCTTCCGAGAGGGGCATGCCTTCTGGCACCTCGACGATGCCCAACGCGGTGAGGTCGCCGGCACGCGGATCGAGGAGCGACGCGCCAAGCCGGATGAGCTCCTCGGCTGTGAGCGGGTTCGCGACCGGGATCAGGATCCGGGCCGGGAGCGGGGGGCGCGAGGGCATCAGGCTGTCGGGCGGCCGGCAGCGGCCGCCGGCGCCGGCACGTCGCGGTCCGCCGAGACGCCTTCGACCGTCCAACGATCGATCAGGTACGGCTTCAGCAGCTCGAATTCACGCGCCTGGCGCTCGACCCGGTCCTCCGCCTGGTCCGTCGTCAACCCCCGGTTTTCGATCACGAAGCTCCCGACGCGTCCGAAGTAGATTGGCACCAGGGCGGCGACCAGGCGCTCGACCGGCGCATTGGGACGTGCTGCGACGACCACCAGGTCGTAGATCACCCGGGCCCAGACGTCGTCGGGGAAGTGGAAGCCCGCAAGTTCTGCCGACATCTGATCGGTTGAGGGCTGCGCATCGGTGTTCCCACCCGCGCCCGACCCCCCGTGATCGGGGCCGCCCCCGACCAGGCCCAGCCGTCGTGACGCCGCCTCTGCGAGTGGGCCAGCTTCGGCCGCCAGGGTCATCACGGCCTCGTAGGTAGCCGGCGCGAGCATCTCGCTCCACGTCCCCGAGCTGGTCAGCGACCCGAGGTGGAATTCCGTGAGCAATCGGATGGTGTTCACCTGGAGCGGCGGCGGGTCCTGGATCCGCTCGAAGCCGTAGGCGGGCACGTCGTGCGAGCCGCGGATCGACAGCCACGCCGAGGAATGCTGGACGGCAAGCCGAAGGATCGTTCCCACGACCTGACGAAACATCGGCCCCAGGTCTGATCCCGGGTCCTTGGGGTCATGGACTTTTGCACCCAGTCGTGCCTGGCAGACCGCGAAGCCCCCCGTCAGGGCCGCGGTCGTCATCCAGATGTCGATCCCGAACCGGCTGACGTCGGGAGTCCAGTTGTCCTGCTCCAGGTAATGCCGAACGACGTCGCCACTGACGCCGAAGTCCCCGCCGATCGGCTGCCGGATGCGGTGACCGTACAGCGCGCGTGTGAGCGGATAGGTGACCGTATTGGTGATCGTCCCGTCGTATTTGTAGCGGGCATACAGCGGTGCCACGAAGTCGTAACCGCCCTTCATGATGGGGCCCGCCAGGAGCTCGATCCATTCGGGGATGATCGAGCGCAGGTCAGAGTCGACCACCACGAGCGCGTGCACCTCGAGCGCTGCCGCGATCTCGAAGATCGTTCGGAGCGCGGCGCCCTTCCCACCCGTCCCGTCGACCTCGGGGTAGGTCAGGCTCACGCGCTCCAGGCGATTGGCCGGGCGAACGAGCAGGATCTTCTCGATGTAATCGGGGGGCTCGGTCTCGACGACGACGCGCTGGGTTCCGTCCGGCGAGCCCGCGTCGGAGTTGACGAGCACCGGCCGCAGGTCGGGGAAATACTGAACGAGGCCAGCCTGCGCCGCGCGCACAACGTAGCCGATGGTCGCCGCGTTCTTGAAGCTGGGGATGCCGACCATGATGTCGGCTCGGCCGAGGCGCGCGATCTGGTCGCGGATGGCCGGCGTGAGTGTGGTCGCTGGCATCGCTGCCACCGTACCACCGGCCGTCCGCCCTTGCCATGCGCCCCGATCGTGATTGACGCCCCGACCAAACCGGGTGTCCCCCTGGCTTACCTCGCCGGGATGAGCGCGGTGGCCCAGTCGTCGCTCGATTCGCCAGGCCGGTAGCGGCTGTTCGACGCCTTGTAGGCGAGAGCACCGAAGCCGAGCGCGCGCCAGGTGCTCAGCCAGGGGTCGACCGGTGGCCGGACGTACGCGCTCCTTCGGACGAGCTCGGTCTCGTCGAGGACGCTCTCGAGCAGGCGCTTGCGCTCGAGGAGCGGGATCTCCAGGAGTGGCTGGTCGTCGACCGCCAGGACGTCGACCGCGACGAAGGCAAGCGGCGTGTTGGGCACGAACGGCACGACCGCATTGTCCGACGCGAGGCGGCGGCGCTGGCCGATCAACAGCTGGGTCGCCATCTCCCCCGAGGAGGGCGCCTCGAGCCCGAACGAGATGCTGCTGGCATCCTGCGTCGCCTGCGATGTGAGGTAGCCGTCCAGGACCACGGACTGCGCGCGGGTTGCCACGCCGATCGCGTCGATCAGCTCTGCCACGAGCCCGGCGATGAAGGACTCGCCGAGCTCGTCGAACAGCTCCGCCCGCCCGCGCCGGACATGCGCCATGGCCCGATCTCCGGACCACAGGGGCTCGATGATCGGGTCGGAAATCTGACGGGCCGACCGCCGCCCGAAGGTCTGCGGCCGCCAGGCGCGAGCATCGTTGGGAACGATCGCCGACGACATCGCCCCGATTGTAGGGCTGCCCACGGAGGCCGGCTTGTTTACGCCGGGTAGCCGTCGGGATGGTGCTGCCGCCACGCCCACGCTGACCCGATCATCTCCTCCAGCGTCCCCTTGCCCGGCTTCCATCCCAGAACGCTTCGTGCCCGTTCGGACGAGGCGACGAGGACGGCGGGGTCGCCTGGCCGCCGCGGGCCGGTCCGATGGTCGATCTTCCGGCCGACCACCCGCTCGGCAGCGTCGAGCACCTCGCGGACGCTGAAGCCCTCGCCGCCGCCCAGGTTGCAAACGAGCGAGATGGCCGGCCCCTCGGCGGCGCCGGTTCGGAGATCATCGGGCGCCGTTGCCTGGAGCGCGAGCAGATGTGCCTGGGCCAGGTCCTCAACGTGAATGTAGTCCCGAACGCCCGTTCCGTCTGGTGTCGGGTAGTCATCGCCGAAGACCGTGAGCTCGATCCGACCCAGGGCGGCCAGCAGCACGGTCGGGATGAGGTGGGTCTCGGGGTCGTGATCTTCGCCGTAGCGATCGCTGGCACCCGCGGCATTGAAGTAGCGAAGCGCTACGCTCCGCAGCCCGTAGGCCGCGCCATACCAGGCAAGGGCGCTCTCGAATGCGCGCTTGGTCTCGCCGTAGGGATTGATGGGGTGTGGGTCCGAATCCTCCGGGATGGGACTCCTATCCGGCGTGCCATACACGGCCGCACTGGAGCTGAACACCAGCCGCGTGACGCCGGCTCGGCGGGCTGCCTCGAGCAGGTTGATTCCGCCCGCGACGTTGTCGCGGTAATAGCGTGCGGGATCGCGGACGGACTCCCCCACCAGCGAACGCGCGCCGCAGTGGAGGATCGCATCGACGCGTTCGCTCTCCAGGAGGCCTCCGACCAGAGCCTCGTCACCGTAGCTCGCGACGCGCAGCCGGGCGCCCGCGGGCACCGCCGCGCGCCGGCCGGTCGAAAGGTCGTCGAGGACGATCGCGTCGTGGCCGGCCGCGAGGAGCGCCTCGACCGACACGGACCCGATGTAGCCCGCGCCGCCGGTGACCAGGACGCGCATCAGCGGCCACGCCCAAGGAGGCGGCCGATGAGGGGCCGGACGCCGGTCCTCGGCGAGGAGCCGTCCGTGCGAGTTGCTCCATCGGGAGTGGGCGTCGAGGCGGCCTTCACCTCCGGCAGCGGCTCCCCGCGATGGGCGAAGACCTCCGCGAGGCGAGTCGTCAGGCGCTGGGCCGCCGCGTTCTCCGGATCGAGCTCGAGCGCGCGCGCCGCCAGCCGATAAGCACCCGTCTCATCTCCTCGCTCGAGTGCCACCCGAGCCAGGCCGACCAGGGC
This sequence comes from Chloroflexota bacterium, assembly GCA_005883615.1. Lineage (GTDB taxonomy): Bacteria > Chloroflexota > Limnocylindria > Limnocylindrales > CSP1-4 > CF-16. The sequence goes on from VBEC01000061.1 coordinate 6,294, forward strand.
GATTCCATTGCGGGGATCAGCTTCGAGGACCTGTGCGAAGAGACGCTCGGCCTGATCGACCATACCCACGGTCAGCTGGCGCTCCGCCTGCAGGAGGATCTCGATCATCGCCGAGTTGCGCCGGGTTCTGTCGCCAGCAGCTCCCGCGCAAGCTCGACGAGGCGCGGCCGCTCGTTCAGCGCGGGCTCCGCGATCACACGTTCGACGAGGGCGTCGATCAAGCGCCCGAGCTCCGGCCCGGGGCGCAGCCCGAGCTCCGCGATGAGATCGTCGCCGCGGACCGCCAGCCGGGATCGATCGAGGACGACGTCCGCCTGCAGCTCGGCGGCCACACGTGCGCGCAACTCGGCCAGACCTCCCGCGTCGGGCGGCAACCCACTGCCCACGTTGTCGGCGGCGCGCAGGGTGAGCAGGTCGTCCAATGTCGCCGCGCTCACCTTGCGGATGAAGCGGCGCACCGCCGTGTTGGTCCATCCCGCTTCGTACTGAAACATGTGCAGCCGGACGAGGCGGACGACCCGATCGGCGGTTTCGCGCGGGGTTCGGAGCCGCCGAAGGATGTCCTCGGCCATCTCGGCGCCGACCACCTCATGCTGGTAAAAGTGGCCGTCCGCAGCCGTGGGCGGCTTGCCGACGTCATGAAGCAACGCCGCCAACCGCACGCGAGTCCGCTCCACCGGCACGGCATCGACGGCGCGCAGCGTGTGGTCCCAGAGATCCTCGCCGGGGACCTTGTTCTGCGTGACTCCTCGCTCGGTGGCTAACTCCGGGAACAGGACTGCCAGAAGGCCCGACGTTCCGAGGTGGCGCAGGCCACTCGACGGATTCGGCAGTGCGAGAAGCTTGTCGAGTTCCGCTCCCACCCGTTCACCGGACAGGTGTGCTGCCAGCCCCGAGCTTCTCCGGATCCCGGCGAATGTGCTGGGCTCGATCTCGAAGTCGAGCGCGGCGGCAAGCCGAATCGCGCGGAGCATCCGCAGGGCGTCCTCGCGGAATCGGGCATCGGGATCCCCGACCGCGCGCAACAGGCGGCCGCGCAGGTCGAGGAACCCACCATGCGGATCCACGAGCTCCTCCGGCACTCCGCCTCGGGCGCCCGGCCCAGCGTCGGAACCCCACGCCATCGCATTGACTGTGAAGTCGCGACGGGTGAGATCGACTTTGATCGAATCGCCGAACTGAATGCGAGCAGGGCGACGATGGTCCGTGTAGTCGATGTCGCTCCGGAAAGTCGTGATCTGGTAGTCGCGATCGAGGTGTCGGACGGTGACGGTCCCGAACCGGTTCTCGTAGAGCGCGTTCGGAAATATCGCCAGCAGTTCGTCGGGACGTGCGTCGGTCGCCAGGTCCCAGTCAGCCGGCTCGCGCTCCAGAAGGGCATCCCGCAGGGAGCCCCCAACCACGTAGGCTGCGTGACCGGCCGCCCTCAACGTGGCCATCAGTTCCTGGACGGCCGCCGGGATCTGGCTGTCTGTTACGCGGTCTGGCAGGCGCAGGCCCTCTTCTGATCCGGCGCGACCCGTGGCCATCGTCCGTGGCTCTCGGACTGCCCGTGACTCTCGGTCTGTCCGCGGCTGTCGCGCGGCCGGCGGTTCGCGCACGGCCGGACGGTCAGTTCCGACCCAGGAACAGGTACGTCCGCCAGGCCTCGTTCCGATCGTCGGACAGATACGGCGTGAACAGCGAGTAGACGTCGCTACGCGGCTCGAACGGATTTCGGATCAGGCGAAGGCGCACCTCGCCGAGCAGCTTGCCGCCCTTCCGGTGGTTGCACGGCTTGCAGGCAGCGACGAGGTTGTCCCAGGTGTGTCCACCGCCTCGGTGCCGCGGCGTCACATGGTCAAGGGTCAGGTCGTGAGACTGGCGTCCGCAGTACTGGCACGTGTAGTGATCGCGCGCGAAGACTTCGCGGCGTGTCAGCTTCACGCGTGGCCGAGGCCGCTTGACGTGATGCTGCAGCCGGATGACCGAGGGCGCGCGGTACTCCGTCCGCGGAGTCCGAATGACCTGGTGATCGAACTCGATCACTTCCGCCTTCTCACCGAACAGCAGCCGGAAGGCCCGCGGCAGGTTGCACACATTGAGCGGCTCGTAATTCTGATTGAGTACGAGCACCACGCCGTTCATCGTCGCGCGAGAATAGCAGGAGCGCGCTCAGCTCGAACACGCGGCCGATCACGCTCGTCCCGCCCCTCAGGCCCGACCGATTGCTGCTCCAGTTGCGGGATCCCAGCCACCCGCCTGGCCGACCTTCGTGGCGAGCGGCTTGCCCAGGACGCCGGCGATGAATCGGGCGGCTTCCAGCACACCCTCCAGGCGGGCACCATGCTCGTAGCCGAGGCCGTCGAGGAGGTAGACGAGGTCCTCGGTCGCGAGATTTCCGGCGGCGCCCGGGGCATAGGGGCAGCCGCCGGTGCCACCGCTCGAGGCGTCGAAGCAGCGCACCCCGGCATCCAGACCCGCCACGACGTTGGCCAGCCCTGTCCCGCGTGTGTCGTGGAAGTGATAGGCGGTCCGTGCGAGCGGGATCCCGGCCGAGACGGCCTGCCGAGTGAGCTCACGGACCTGGCTGGGAACGGCGACGCCGATGGTGTCTCCGAAACACACTTCATCGGCCCCGAGCTCCAACAGTTGCAGGCCGACCTCGACGGCCCGGCTGGGCTCGACGCGGCCGGTGTAGGGGCAGCCGAAGGCGGTCGAAACGTAGGCTCGCCGCCACCAGCCCAGGCTCGAGGCGCGAGCCAGCACGGTCCCGAAGACGGCCAAGGACTCCGCGACACTCATCCCGATGTTCTGTTGCGTGAAGGCGTCCGACGCTGCAGTGAACACGGCAAGGGCGTCGGCGCCGGCGGCCTCGGCCCGGTCCATGCCCCTCGAGTTCGGAACAAGCACCGGGTAGCGCACACCCGGCGCATGATCCAGCTTCGCCATCACATCGTCGGCGTCCGCCAGTTGAGGGATCGCGCGCGCGCTCACGAAGCTGGTTGCCTCGATCTCGCGCAAGCCTGCTGATTCGAGCAGGTTGATGTAGTGGAGCTTCTCGGCGGTTGCGACGGGACGCGACTCGTTCTGCAGGCCGTCCCGCGGTCCGACCTCATAGATGCGGACGTGATCGCCGGCAACCACCGTCAGGGCAGCGGCGAATCCACGACCCGCTCGGCCCGCGCGATCTGGACTTCGATACGCCCGACTTCCTCGGCGGCCTTGACATATTCACGGCTGCCCAAGGGGACCGAGTCGCGTCGGCGCCGCGCCTCACGATGAAGAGCCAGAAGCTCCTGGCGGGTCATGGGCAGTGGCGGGTCGGTCGTCGCGGTCTCGCCCGGCGGCTTCGATTTGGGGCTCATGGGTACCTCCGGAACGGGCTGCGGTCGTGATGAGCCTATCGTGTCGCTCGCTGGAAGGCCCGGCCTCGCCGTCGATCAGCGCCAATAGCTGTCCGCGCACGACCTGATCGCCGGGCTCGACCCGAATGTCCGTGACCAAGCCAGGCGACGGGGCGAGGACGGCATGCTCCATCTTCATGGCCTCCAGCGTGGCAATCGGCTCACCGGCTTCGACCCGATCCCCTATCGCCACGTGGACGGCTAGGACGCCGCCGGGCATCGGCGCGACGACCTCGGACGATCCAGCTGCGCTGTGAGCTGCCGCGGCGCGGGCGGCACGATCGACATCCGGAGGCGTCGCCAGGCGAAACGTCACGCTGCGGCCGCCGATGTCGAGATGGACGCGGTCGTCTGCAAGAACGAGGCCAGGTTCTGCCCGGCCCACGACGTCGTCGATCGCGACCGATCGCTCCTCGCCGTCTCCCGCTGCGAGCCGCAGGATGGGTGGGGCGTTCAGCCGCCAGCCCCCTGCCCACGGGTCGCTTTGCGAAGCATCCGACATTGATGTGGCGAGCGCGCGACCGGCTCCTTGCCATGCCTCGTCCGGAACCACGGCTCGCGCACTCCAGTCGTCCGGCGGCCAGATGCGATCGAGGGTGTCGATGCGAGCTTGCCCGTCCATGACTGCCGGCTCGCGGACGAGCCAGCGCAGGAAACGCAGGTTGGTCGTGAGGCCGAGCACGACGGTTTCGTCCAGGGCCTTGCGCAGGCGATCGAGCGCCTCGGCGCGGGTCCGTCCCTGGGCAATGATCTTCGCCAACAGCGGGTCGAATCGGCCGGTTACCTCGCCGCCGGTGGTGATGCCCGCGTCGACCCGGACGCCTTCACCGGACGGCCACACCAGCCGCTCCACCCGCCCCGTGGCCGGCAGAAAACCTGCTTCCGCGTCTTCCGCGTAAAGCCGCACCTCGAGGGCATGGCCCGTCAGCCGCACGTCGGCTTGTTCCACGCTCAGGAGTTCACCAGCAGCGATTCGGAGCTGGTCGGCGACGAGATCGCGCCCGGACACGAGTTCGGTCACCGGGTGCTCGACCTGCAGGCGCGTATTCATTTCCAGGAAGGTGAAACCGGTGCGGTCGTCGAGCAGGAATTCGACCGTCCCGGCGGACGTGTAGCCAACGGCGGCGGCGAGGCGGAGCGCTGCCTCGCCCATACGCTCGCGAAGGAGCTCGTCGACCGCGGGCGACGGACTCTCCTCCAGGATTTTCTGGTGGCGCCGCTGGATAGAGCAATCGCGCTCGCCCAGATGTACGCCGTTGCCGTGTTGATCGAAGAGGACCTGTATCTCGACGTGGCGAGGACCCTCGAGGAAGCGCTCCAGGATCAGTCGATCGTCACCGAACGCGGCTCGTGCCTCGCGCCTGGCGGAAGCCAGCGCATCGGGGAGCCCGGCGAGGTCGCGGACCACACGCATGCCCTTGCCACCTCCACCGGCAGCAGGCTTGACGAGCAGCGGCGCCGCAAGTCGCTCGGCGGCTCCGGAGAGTGCTTCGTCCGACTGGTCTGGATCGTCATAGCCAGGCAGGATTGGAATATCGAGCGTCGCTGCAAGCCGGCGTGCCCGGGCTTTGTCGCCCATTCCGCGAATGGCGTCAGGCGGGGGGCCAACCCAGCGAATGCCCGCCCGACCGACTGCCTGCGCGAAGTCAGCGTTCTCGGCCAGGAATCCGTACCCCGGATGCAGGGCATCGGCACCAGACGACCGTGCGAGTGCGATCACGGCGGCGCCGTCGAGCAGGTCAAGGGCGGGTTCGGTTTCATGAGCGCCGATGCAGGCGATGCCCATACCGGTTGCCGTGCGGCAGATGCGCGCCGCAATCTCGCCCCGATTGGCAACGAACAGCGTCCGGATGCCGAAGGCGCCGAGAGGGCCTGCGCCTCCTCTCGTCTCACTAGTGACCGCGTCCAACGCGTCACTCGCGACGCGCCAACGGCCCCCCACGCGACGAGCCGGCAAGACACCGGCTGCGATCCAGCGTTGGACGGTCCTGGTTGTCGTGCCGATCCGTGCGGCCGCCTGACTCGGACTCAGCTCCTCGGGCATCGTGTCGCGATTGTCGTTCCCCTCAGGCCCCCGCGCTAATCCTTGTCGGGGGTCCAGGCCGGCGGGCGTTTCTCGCTGAACGCCCGAAAGCCCTCTTGCGCCTCCTCGGTCTGGCGCTGGCGAGCCACGACTCGGGCGGTGTGCCACTTGGAGGACCCGTGGGGAAGCCCGCGCACCTCGCGAACGATCGCCTTGGCGGCACGCGCAGCCGTCGGGCCGGCTGCAAGCACGTCGCCGATCGCGGATTCGACGGCCGCGTCGAGCGCGGCCTCCCCTTCGACCACCTCGTGAACGAGCCCGATCCGCTGGGCCCGAACCGCATCGAAGCGGCGGCCGCCCGGAAAGAGGGCGCGCGCATGGGACTCCCCGATCTTGGCGATGACGAACGGAGCGATCACGGCCGGCAGGATCCCCAGGCGGGTCTCCGTGAAGCCGAACCGCGTCCCCGATTCGGCGATCACCAGGTCCGACACGGCGCACAGGCCCATCCCGCCGCCCAGCGCAACGCCATGAACCCGGGCAATCAGCGGTGCCGGGCACGTGTCGATCGTCTCGAACATCTCGGCCATGGCCATCGCGTCCTGCTCGTTCGCTTCGGTGTCGAGGGACATGGCCGCTCGCATCCAGGCGACGTCCGCCCCGGCGCAGAAGGAAGGTCCGTCGCCCGCGATGACGACGGCTCGCAGGTCGCCCGGACCTTCGCGGGCAAGCGCCGCGAATACCTGGCGCACCTCTGCGATCAACGAGGCGTTGAAGGCATTGTGGACCTCCGGCCGCGTGAGCGTCACCCGCGCCACGGCATCGCCCGGCCCGTCCCGATCGAGCCGCAACAAACCGTTCAGCGGACCACCTCGACCCGGTCGCCCGCGGCCACCGGCCCCTCGGCCAGGACTCGGGCGTAGCGGCGTGCGTCCTCCGGATGGATCCTGGCCGAGATGCGGGCGATCTGCCTTCCCTCGAAGTAGTGCGCAATCGTCTGACAGGGGTTCGCGAACGCGGCGATCTCGATCAGCAATCCGTCCTCGCCGATCGCCAGCCGATCGCCCTCCCGAAGCTCGCCGAGCTCGATACCCTCGAGCGTCAGGTTCTCGCCGTACGCCCCGGGGAACGCTTCGTGGCCGTCGGCCAGGACGCGCGCGACCGACTCGATCGTGTAGATGCACACAGCCTGGTCGGGGCCGCCGTGCATCGGCTCGGGCTCTGTGTGCCCGTCCCCTTCGAGGCCGAGTCGCCCGACCCACGCTCGCTCGATGGGCCGCTTTGGCACCCCGCCGCGCGAGACGTTGACCTGCAGAACGCGGCCCGGTCGTGCTCTCTCGTCCGTGTCGTCCAACCCGCTCACATCCGGAACACGCCGAACTTCGTGTCGGGGATGGGCGCATTGAGGGCGGCATCGATGCCCAGGGCAAGGACCCGCCGCGTGTCGAGCGGATCGATGACGCCGTCGTCCCACAGGCGGGCCGTCGCGAAATAAGGCGAACCTTCCCGCTCGTACGTCTCGAGGATGGGCTTCTCGAACGCGTCACGCTCCTCCTCAGTCGCGAGATCGCCCCGAACCGTGGACAGGACCCGCGCCGCCTGCTGGCCGCCCATCACCGAGATTCTGGCATTGGGCCACGACCAAAGGAAACGCGGTGAATACGCGCGGCCGGCCATCGCGTAGTTCCCGGCCCCGAAGCTGCCGCCGATGATCACCGTAAATTTTGGCACCTCGGCACACGCCACCGCGGTGACCATCTTGGCTCCGTCCTTGGCGATGCCGCCGGCCTCGTACTCGCGGCCGATCATGAAGCCTGTGATGTTCTGGAGGAAGACCAGCGGGATCTTGCGCTGCACGGCCAGCTCGATGAAGTGGGTGCCCTTGAGGGCCGACTGGCTGAAGAGGATGCCGTCGTTGGCGATGATTCCGACGGGATAGCCCTCGACGTGACCGAAGCCGCACACCAGCGTCTCGCCGTACAGCGGCTTGAATTCATGGAACCGTGACCCGTCCAGGATTCGCGCCACGATCTCGCGCACGTCGACGTTCCGTCGAGAGTCGGCCGAGACGGTCGCGTACAGGTGCGCCGTCCGCTCATCCCCGGTTGGGCAGACGGCCGGCGGCTCCGGTGAAAGCCTATCCCAGGGAGGTACCGGTGGGCGGCGGTTCAGGTTGCGCACGATCGAGCGGCCGAGCGCCAGGGCGTGTTCGTCGTCGAGTGCCTCGTGATCGACGACCCCGGATAGGCGCGCATGAACGTCGGCTCCGCCGAGATTCTCGGCCGATACGTCCTCGCCGGTGGCAGCCTTCACCAGAGGCGGACCGCCCAGGAAGATCGTGCCGGTCCCCTTCACGATCACGGTCTCGTCGCTCATCGCCGGGACGTACGCGCCGCCGGCGGTGCAGCTGCCCATGACGAGAGCGACCTGGGAGACGCCGAGAGCCGAGAGGCGGGCCTGGTTGTAGAAGATCCGCCCAAAGTGCTCACGGTCCGGAAACACGTCAGCCTGAAGCGGCAGGAATGCGCCGCCGCTGTCGACGAGGTAGACGCAAGTCAGCCGATTCTCGAGCGCGATCTCCTGCGCGCGAAGGTGCTTCTTGACGGTGAGCGGGTAGTACGTGCCGCCCTTGACCGTCGCGTCGTTGGCGACGATCACGCACGTCGTCCCCTCGACCTTTCCGACACCCGTGACGATGCCGGCACTGGCGGCCTCGTCGTCGTACAGCCCGTCGGCGGCAAGCGGACTCAGCTCGAGGAACGCGCTCCCAGGATCGAGCAAGCGCTCGATCCTCTCTCGTACCGGCAGCTTGCCCCGCTCTCGATGTCGGGCGATCGACCGTTCGTCGCCGCCAGCGCCGCGACCCGAAACTTCTGCCTGGCGAGCCCGAAGGTCCGCCACGAGATTCTCCATGGCCGACCGATTCGCCACGGCCTCGGGAGCCGACGGATCGATCCGGCTTCGGAGGACGCCCATGACCCGATGATGATACGTGGCGCCAATTGCCGCCTTCCGCCGTCGTCAGACAGCGTTGAGCGGCGGGACTGAAAGGTCAGTTCGGCCGCGAACGGCCGCCGACGACCATCGCGAGCGCCAGCGCTCCGCTGAGGAAGCCCGCCTCGAGCAAAGTACCGTTGGGCGTCACGACCCCGCTGTCGCAGCCGGCAGCGGTCACGTCGCCGCCGACCGGCCCCGACTCGAACGAAAAGACGGTCGCCCCGCCGCTCGACCCTGTCACAACAGGCGACTCGGCGGACGCGGGCATTTGCTCGATCCATCTGCCCTGCGCCGTCTCGTGCTGGCGCCAGCAGACGGTCTCCGTGTTGGAGAACAACGCCACGGCGGCCAGGCCGACCATCAAGGTGATCGCACCCGCGAGCGCCACATCGATCGCTCCACGGGTCAGTTGCGCGATCGCGCTCCCGTCCTTCCCGACGAGCACGACGCGCATACCGTGGACGAGGCCCACCGCGAGGGGCAGGCCGATTGCGACCAGCAGGAGCGAAACGATGCCCAGCGTGAACAGGCCGACGAACGCGATCAGCAGTGTCAGGATCGCGGCCGCCAGGGCACGGAACCACAAGACGGGCCGTCTGGCGGGCGGCGCAAGATTGCTGTCGATGCTGTAGAGGAACAGGACGGCCGGTACCAGGAGAACCAGGGTCACCCCACTGAAGGCCAGAACGGACAGACCGCCGGTGGCGAGACCCGCCGCCAGGAGCAGCGGCCGACGACGGGACCAGGCGGCGATCGCACCGATTACCGCCGCCGCGCCGAAGAGGGCGCCCAGGCTGAGGGCGGGCAGCGGGCTCCAGCCCACGGGTCCGGATTCGGCGTTCCAGCGCAGTGCCGTCAGCCAGCATGCTCCGCCTAGCGCCAGACCGACGGCAACCCATTCCGGCGGGAGTGGCCGACCGCCCCCCGTGGCGAGCGGCTGACCATCCGCCGACACCTCAGGCGACCCGCCTTGCTTCCACATCGGATATCGCCCTCGAGACCAATGACGTAGCGAGGTTTAGAGCCACGCCGACGGCCCGCAGGGACAGCTCGAAGGATCGTGTCGAAGAGATGCTTCCGCGACTCGGTGGCTCATGGCGGCCTCCGGACTCCTCGGGTTCGTGCTATCTGTGGTGAGCACGTTTCCGGCCAGGAAACTAAGCCTATAACAGGCTACTGTCAAGACGCCAGTTTGTTGGCAAGGGCCTTGATGTCGCCGGTGCTACCCTCACATAGCACGTTATGGCCACCGAACCCGTCGACCTGTTACCGCCATCGGGAGGCTACGGCGAGCGGCCGCCAGCAGGCAGGGCGGAAGCCATTCGCCGGAGGCTGGCCGACGCGTGGGGCGAAATGGGCGCCGCATGGGGCGTGGCTCCGGCCGTCGCGCGCGTGCACGCGTACCTGATGACGCGGCAGCAGCCTCTCACCGAACGCGAGGTTCGAGAGGCGCTGGGCCTCAGCCATCGAGCCGCCAGCCTCGCCCTGGCCGAGGCAGGACAGTGGGGCATCGTCGAGCGCGTGCCCGAACCCCGACGCGTCGGCCGACGCGGCCCGGCCGGGGTAGCCTACTCGGCCGTTGGCGACCACTGGCAATGGTTCGGCCGGGTGGTTGCCGAGCGCAAGGTCCGCGAGGGCGATCCGATCATTGCAGTCATCGAGCGCACGGCGGCCGAAACCGAGCGCGAGGCTGCGAGATATCCCGACGACCTCGAGCTCCAGGAGCTCAAGGCTTGGCTATCGAGCTTCGTCATCTTCGTCCGGCTGTTCGACCGCGCCATCGGGCTCGTCCCGGACCTCGAGCCCCGACAGCTGGAGCGCGCCCTCAACCTGCTGGCCGAGGTTCCC
>VBEC01000061.1:16557-30482 GCA_005883615.1 Chloroflexota bacterium
CTGCTGACGACGCTGCCCAACGAGGAGGTCCTGCCGCTGATCAACAGCCTCAGCCGCCTCTCGCCGGAGGGCGCGCGCCGGGCGACCAGGCTGATGTCCGGGGTCGTGCGAACGATCTCGCGCTGAGGCGACCAGACGGAACGACCTCGGCTCGAGCCGAGGTCGTCGTCAGCGCCGAGAAGGATCAGGCGTTCGTGTGCTCGCTCCAGTTGACCTTGCCGATTGCCCCATTGGCGTCGATCGAGGCGCCGCCAATGGAAACGGAACCGGTTGCGGCGCGCGAGGTCGAGCGGAAGGCGTAGTGGTCGTTGAACTGGCCGGAGGACGTGGAACGTGCCGCGTCCACTCTGCTTGATGAGGGGGCCGTTGGCCATGAGGTCAAAAGCGACTTGGACGTTCGAAGACTGGCTCTCGCCCTTTGTCCCCGGGCACTCGTCGAACGTGAAGGTGTCGACGTCGAGAGCCGCGCTGGCAGAGGCCGACGAATAGCTCTTGCCCAACGTAAGTGTTGCCGGCCCATTTCCGTACGAGAACGACCCGACTGAACCGTAGACGTCGTCGGATTCGTCGTTCGGCGTTCCAGCATCGGAGCACAGGACCCAGGTCACGGACTGCTGGCTGAACTCGAGATAGGCGGCCGATTGGCCCTGTTCGACGGATGCGGCGGCATACCCGGAGGTGTAGCCACCGTTGGCATCAGATGTTTCCCAGTCGGCTTGGGCGATGGTTGCGCCCCCGCTGATGTTCTGGACGTTGGGTCCGCCCGCCGCGACCGTGCCGGTCAACAGCAGGGCGAGGAACGCGGTGATCGGAAGTGCGAGGAGCCTGCGCATGTCGATCCCCTTTCGCGGGATGGTCGGTGGACCCGGAAGGGGCGCATCCGGTTGACTCCATGACGTCGAGCGAGGACGACCGTTGCTGGACCCCCCGATGGTCGGATCGGGCCTGCCGTTTGAGAGGTGCCCCGAACGGCCCGTGCAATAATCCAAGGGCCGCTCCGGCAACTCATCGGCTCGAACGGGCGACGACCCGGGGCCAGGCCACGGGTAGGGCGGCGCGACCAGAGGACCTCGCAAGATGACGACAGAAACATCAACCTGGACGACCAAGAAAGGGCTCGCCCAGATGCTCAAGGGCGGCGTCATCATGGACGTCGTAACGCCCGACCAGGCCAGGATCGCCGAGGAAGCGGGAGCCGTCGCGGTGATGGCCCTCGAGCGCGTGCCGGCGGACATCCGCGCCGCCGGGGGTGTCGCGCGGATGAGCGACCCGACCATGATCGAGGGGATCATGAACGCGGTCACGATTCCGGTGATGGCCAAGGCCCGGATCGGCCACTTCGTCGAGGCGCAGGTGCTCGAGGCGCTGGGCGTGGACTACATCGACGAGTCGGAGGTCCTCACGCCCGCCGACGAGGCCAACCACATCGACAAGCACGCCTTCAAGGTCCCCTTCGTGTGCGGCGCCCGCGATCTTGGTGAGGCGCTCCGGCGGATCAGCGAGGGCGCGGCCATGATCCGGACCAAGGGCGAGGCGGGAACCGGCAACATCGTGGAGGCGGTCCGCCACATCCGCGCCGTGCACGCCGGGATCCGTCGCCTGGTCTCCCTGCGCGAGGACGAGCTGTTCGTGGCGGCCAAGGAGCTCGCTGCGCCGCTCGAGCTGGTGCGCGGCATTGCGCGTGACGGGAAGCTACCCGTCGTCAACTTCGTGGCGGGGGGGATCGCCACGCCGGCCGATGCGGCATTGGCGATGCAGCTTGGAGCGGAGGGCGTCTTCGTCGGCTCGGGAATCTTCAAGAGTGAAGATCCCGCGCGGACCGCGAACGCCATCGTGCAGGCAACCACCCACTTCGACGACCCAAAGGTCATCGCCGAGGTCAGCAAGGCCCTGGGCGCCCCGATGCGCGGCATCGCCCTCGAAGCGATCCCCGAAGCGGAGCGGCTGGCCGTTCGCGGTTGGTAGATCCTCGCAATCCTCGGGCCAATGGCCTCGCGGGGCTCGGCCTTGGACCTCGGAGAGCGAGTGGCGACTCAACGCTGAGGGTGGCTGTTCGATGATGTTCAAATCATGAAAATCGGCGTGCTGGCCGTTCAGGGCGACTTCGCGGAGCATCTCGACACCCTCGAAACGATCGGTGTGGAGGGCGTCGACGTGCGCCGCCCGGAGCAGGTGGCTGGCCTCAGTGGCCTGATCCTGCCGGGCGGAGAGAGCACGACGATGCGCCGCCTCATCGATCGCTGGGGCCTGCGAGATCCGATCCTCGAGCTCGCGGCACACGGAGCCCCGATCTTCGGGACCTGCGCGGGGATGATCGTCCTCTCGCGTGAGATCGCCGGTGGCGAAGCCCCGATCCTGCCGCTGCTGGACGTCACCGTGGCCAGGAACGCCTTCGGCCGCCAGCTGGAATCGTTCGAGGCCGACCTCCAAGTGCCGGTGCTCGGCGACCAATCCGTGCATGGGGTCTTCATTCGGGCACCCATCGTCGAGCGAACAGGACCGGACGTCGACGTCCTGGCCCGGCTGGACGACGGCCGCGTGGTAGCAGTAAGGCAGCGGAATATCCTGGCTACCGCGTTCCATCCCGAACTTGCCGGGGAGACACGCTTCCACCGCCTCGTTGCGGCCATGGCATCGGAGCACGAAGATCCGGGCGAGGGATCCGGCCGCCGGCCATATCCGACTCGCCGATCGCGGCTCGGGCGATGAGTCGGAGGCGGTTCACGAACGCGAAGGCCCGATGAGCGGCCGAAGCAATGGCCCCGCCGACCGGCGGCCAGCCGGTCGCGCCGCGAAGGTGCGCGTGGCGCGGCTCACGGATCTGGCAGCTCTCGGGGAACTATCGCGGCTGTGCCAGACGGAGGGGGTCGACGCACGTTCCCTGGGTCTGCCGATCAGCGGTCCGCCGATCGGCATGTTCAGCCTGTTCCGCCTTCCGCTGGGAGCCTTCAGGCCACACGACCTGCTGTACGTCTACGAGGACGCCGGCCGGCTGTCCGGTCTGCTCCGTGTGGAACGAGACACCTACCGCGACGAGTGGACGATCGTGGAGCTCGACGCGATCGGCGCCGTAGATGCGGGCGACATCCGCTATCGGCTCCTTCAGCACCTCGTGCGCGACGGGGCGCGGCGAGGCGCGGTCAGGTTCCACGTCGCGTGCTCCGAGGATGCGGGAAATGTCGAGCTGTTCATGCAGGCAGGGTTTGCGCGCTACGGCGACGAAATCCTGCTGTTCCGCCCGCCGGAGGTGTTGTTGCCCGAGCCCTGGCCCGAAAAGGAGGCGGCACAAGCCGGGATTCGGCCAGCCACGACGCAGGATGCCCTGGCCCTTGCCCGGCTCTACGGCGCGGCCACGCCGCAGCCCGTCCAGCGCCTGGAGGCGGTGCGCCTGACCGACTGGGAGCGGCAGGGAACGAGTTGGCGCGTGCCACGCAGCAGCCTGGCACCGATCCTGCGTTTCGCCGACGTCGAAGGGTTCGTCCAGGAAGCGCCCGACGGAGGGAAGGACGGCACCCAACTCGACGGTTTCATCCAGGTCGGTGTCGCGAAGGAGGACCAGCCGCACTACCTCAAGGTGGTGGCTCGCCCGGGTGTTTCGGCCGAGCCTCTCGTGCAATTCGGCCTGGGCGTGATCACCGCCCGTGCGGGGCGGCAGAGCGACCACCGCCACGACCACGGAGTCATCTCACCGGTCCGAACGTATGAGCACCCGATCGATCGGGCATTGGAAGATTCAGAGTTTCATTCAATTGCGACCGTGACCCTGCTGATGAAGGAAACTCTGATCCGCGTCGCCGAGCCGGCCCTCGTACCTGCGGGCGTGCGGTAGGAGCACAGACGATGGAATCCAGCGAATACGCGTCAAGCGAGGACGTGATGGCACGAGGAGAGGAACGGCGGGAGTCAATCGACGACCTCGGAGTCCTCCTTGCTGCCCTGCCGCCCGACATCGTCAAGGCGGTCCATGAGCTGCCCGACAAGGAAGCCCTGATCGAGGTCGTCCTCGATCTGGGCCGCCCACCCGAGGCGCGCTTTCCCAACAGCGAGGTGATCCTCCTCGAACGCGAGGTGTCGGATCGCGACATCGCCTATGTGGTCGAGCACATCGGCACGTTTGGCGACGACAACCGCGCCGGCATCGAGCGCACCCTGCATCGCATCAGCGCCATCCGCAATCGGAGCGGCAAGATCGTCGGCCTGACCTGCCGGATCGGGCGCGCGGTCTACGGCACGATCGAGATCATCGAGGACTTCGTCGAGACCGGTAAGTCGATCCTGATCATGGGCCGGCCAGGCATCGGCAAGACCACCATGCTCCGCGAAGCCGCTCGCGTGCTGGCCGACAACTTCGGCATGCGCGTCGTCGTGGTCGACACCTCGAACGAGATTGCAGGCGACGGCGACATCCCCCATCCGGCAATCGGGAAGGCCCGCCGCATGCAGGTGCGCACCCCGTCGCTGCAGCACGAGGTGATGATCGAGGCGGTGGAAAATCACATGCCCCAGGTCATCGTCATCGACGAGATCGGGACAGAGCTCGAGGCGGCCGCGGCGCGGACGATCGCAGAGCGAGGCGTGCAGCTTATCGGCACGGCGCACGGCAACAATCTCGACAACTTGATGCTCAACCCGACCCTCTCTGACCTGATCGGAGGCATCCAGAGCGTGACCCTGGGCGACGAGGAGGCGCGCCGCCGACGGTCACAGAAGAGCGTGCTGGAGCGCAAGGCCCCGCCGACATTCGATGTGGTCATCGAGATCCAGGACCGCGACCGGGTGATGGTCCATTCGGATGTGGCCGATACGGTCGACGCGATGCTCCGGGGCGACCCGGTCGCTCCAGAGCTCCGCTGGCGGGACGAGGAGGGTGTGCACCGCTCACAAGCTCGGCCACGGCCTTCGCCGCGCGAGCAGCTGGGATCCGAACGGTTCGCAGGTCTCGTCGGGTCGGGCCAGCCCTGGCGCATGGAACCGGGCTGGCGAGGCCAGAGCACGTATCGCGGCGGGTTTGCCGAGGCCGGCGCGGCGGCCGGCCCAGGCTTCAGGTCGGGATATCGACCGGGCGCTTCGGGCGGTTGGCGCCAGACCCGACCTGGTCCAGCTCGCGAGAACGCCGGGCGCCAAAGCAGGGGTGGCGGAACGGCGTCATCGGCGGGCGGCGAAGTCGGTGGCATCACGATGCCGGGCGAACGATTCGCGGTCCCGCCGACCAGCGACGAGGATAGGCCGGCAGGGAGCACTGGAGCTAGGCCACGGGAGGCGTGGGCGACAGCTGACGCGCCATTCGTCGCCGGCGAGATTGCCGACCGTGGACCGCTGGAGCGGGGGGCCGCCGCTCCTCCGCCGGTGCCCGAGCCGCGCGCGCGCGACGCCCGCGAACTCGAGCGCCAGCGAGCCTGGCGTGACCAGGCTGCCCGCGCCCTGACCGCGCTCAAGGCCGAAGAGGGGACGGGCCCGGTCAACCTCGAGGACCTCGAGGCCGACGACGAAGCCCTGGCCGACAAGGCCATCGCCGAGGCCCAGGAGCGCGATGGCGCGGCCGTCCAGATCGAGGAGGGTGCCGGCCTGCCGACCCTTCGGGTGCTGCCCGTGGGCATCAGCCGAAAGCGCCTCGAACAAGCCATCCGAGAGCTGCAGTTGCCCGTCATCATCGCCCGTGAGGTGGACGAGGCGGACGTCGCGATGACACTCAAGAACGAGTACCGCCAGAAGACGCCGATGCTCCGTGAGGCCGAGGAACGGGCGATGCCGATCTACGTCCTCAAGTCGAACACGGTCCTGCAGATGCAGGCGAGCCTGACGTCGATCTTCGCGTTGGAAGTCGACCCGCGCGAGGCGGCAATGCGCGAAACCGAGGAGGCCATCGGCCTCGTCATCAAGGGCTCGGAGCCCATCGAGTTGTCGCCGCAGAACGCCTACATCCGCCGCCTGCAGCACCAGATGGCAGAGCGGGCAAACCTCGTCTCGCGCTCACGTGGGCGGGAGCCCTACCGGCGCGTCCGGCTGTACCCGGATCCTGCGCGAAGCGCCTGGCGCTAGGGCGCCTGTACGAAGGCAGTCCTCGTCCGGCTGCGTCCCGGGCCCGTTGCGACCTCAGCTTGCGCCCGAGGGCGAGGCCGCCAGCTCGGGTCCGGCCGCGGCGCGCTCCTCGAGGCGAGCCTGCAGCGTCGAGACGACTTGCACGGCGAGCACGGCGGCGGCGATCGAGAGGATCACGCCGATCCCGTTGAGGACGAGCTCGATCCGCAGGGCGTCGTGCTGAGAGCCTGATGTCACGAAGACCAGGAACGAAATGGCCCGGCGGATGATGGCACTTCCGAGCCGCGGCACCTGCAGAACGGCCCCGACGAAGAGGGCGATCCACCAGATGCTGACAAGGCCTGTGCCAGCGCCCGTGGGTCCCGGGATTCGCTCGAACAGCTCGCGGGCCATGCCGGCGGGTCGGATCAGGTTGACGCCAGGAATGAGGCACAGGAAGAAGGCCCAGCCGGGGGTCAGAGATGGCCAACCGCCGCCCAGGCTGGGTACGTTCTCGACGGCGCGACTCAGCCACAGACCCCAGACCACGATGGCCGCACCGACAACTGCCACCTGGAGCAGCCTCGTCAGGGCGATCGGAAGGTCGTTGCTGCTGGGATCGAGGGAGATGGCATCGGTGATGATCCCGAGTGGCGAGGAATTGAAGGAAGTCAGCCGGCTGGACGACCCGGCGGCCGGCGAGGCCACAGGCGACGGGGCGGGCTCGATCGGGACGCATCCGAATTCATCGCAGAGCGCCTGGATGGCAGGCTGCACCGGCTCCGCTGCATTGAGGGTGGAGCGGGCTGCAAGCGCCGCAAGGACAAAGTGGATCACCGTCACGAGGGTCGCCGCAACGATCAGGGCCATCGCCGCATTGGCGTACGGCCGAGCGCTCCGATACGGCGGGGCGCCCTTGACGGCAACCGGCACGCCGATCTGCGCGGGCTCCGTGACGGCCGTCGGGTGCTTCGGCTCGCGTACGCCTTCGATCGCTTCGGCAGCGATGCGGGGCGTTCGGCAGCGGTAGCAGCGGTCGGAGCGCCGCCCATTGAGCGACAGGCACTCGGTGCACAGCCATTCGGCGTCCATCGAGCCGCCGCCCGGGCTCAATGCTCGGTCGCGCCCGTAAACGTGAAGGCGTCGATGCGCACGGCCGGCACGACGACGCCGCCCAGGAAGCCCTTGAGGCACTTGCGGTCCCGACTGACGCCGCTGATGCCTTCCAAGGCCTTGAGATAGCTCTGCGTGAAGCGCAGATTGCGAACGGGGCCGACGATCCTGCCGCCCTCGACCAGGAAGGTGCCGTCGCGCGTCATGCCGGTGACGATCGCGAGCTTGGGATGGACGGGGTTTGTGTAGTGAAATCGCGTCACGAGCAGACCGCGGTCGAGCCCGCCAATCAGCTCGTCACGTGACGCCTGGCCGCTGCCCATGAGCATGTTCAGCGGGAACGGCCCGTACGGGTTGGGAGCCGGGAGTCCGTGGCCCGTGGAGCGCTTACCATCGCGCGCTGCCGTCTGCGTGTCGTAGACGACGCCCTGACAGACTCCGTGCTCGAGCAGTTCGACGCGCTGCTTCGCGACGCCCTCGTAGTCGAACGCGATCGGCAGCCCAGCCGGGTCCGACCCGTCGTCCCAGATGGAGACGAGGTCGCTGCCGACCTTCTTGCCAGGCTCCACGAACGAGCGCTCCTCCTGAACGGCCAGGGCACTGAAGCCCAGGTAGCCCAGCATGTCCAGGACGTCCACGACGGCGTACTCCTCGAGGACGACGGGGTAGTCGCCGGGCTCGAGCGCCTGCGCATTGCCGGTCGCGCGGGCCTTTTCGGCCGCCTCCCGTCCGATTCGAATCGCGTCGATGGCACCCGTGCCAACCCCTGCCTGCTCCGCGTACCCACTCCCGCCGTCGGGCGCCATGGACACGGTGATCAGTTGGGATGACGTGCGCTGCTGCGCCGCGCGGACGCCGCGTGAGTTGACGATCGCAATCGACTCGGTCGTGGTCGAGAACGAGCCGTACGCGATGACGCCCGCCTCGTCGGCCGCCGCGATCACGTCGCGCACGGCGCCGGCACGCATTTCGGGGGTCGCACCGGCAGTCTCGTCCGAAAACGCTGCCGGCACATCCACGATCGGAGTGGGCTCGGGCAGCCCGGCCCAGTCGGGCAGCTCCTCGACATTGCGGCTGATGACTGCCGCCTGCTGGGCGATCCGGCGCAGGCCGTCGTCGTCGAGCCGCCCGCCGGACGCCACGCCGATCTTCTTGCCGGAGACGAATCGGAGATTGATCTGTGCGTTCGTCTCGGCGACGTTCTGATGGATCTCGCTGTTGGCAAACCGGGTGAGCTGCGCGTCCTCGGCCATCACGAGGACCTCGGCCTCGGTCGCCCCTGCGCGCGTGGCGTGAGCGAGGACCTTCTCGGCGATGGGCAGCCACTCTTCTCCGCGGCGGGCTACCACTTGCCCACGCCGATCTGCACGTTCCGGAAGCGGGCGCCGGGCACGGCATGCCCCACGTGGCCGACCTGGCCTGGCTCGCCCTTGCCGCAGTTCGGGGTCCCCAGCATCACGTAGCTGCGTTCGTCGCCGACTGCGTCGCACGAGCGCCAGAATTCGTAAGTGATTCCGGTGTACGTCGGGTTCTTGAACAACCGCCCCTTCTTGCCGCCCTTGATCTCGTAGGCGACCTCGGTCGCGAACTGGAAGTTCAGGCGGCGATCGTCGATCGACCAGCTCCGGTTGGATGCCAGATACAGCCCGTCATCGGTGTCCTCGACGATCTCGGGCAGGCTCATCCCGGGTCGCGGCAGCAGGTTGACGTTGGTCATCCGGATCAGCGGGATGCGATTCCATCCGTCGGCGCGCATCGCGCCGATGGACCGCCGGCCGATGCGCGGGGCGGTCTCCCGTGACGAGAGATAGCCGACGAAGATGCCGTCCTGGACAAGGGGGGCCGACTGCGCGGCGACGCCCTCGTCGTCCCAGCCGAACGTGCCCAGGCCGCCCGGCGCCGTCGCATCGGCGACGATCGTCACGAGGTCTGACCCGTAGCGGAAGCCCTGCTCCAGCTTGTCCGTGGTGAGGAAGCTGGTGCCCGCGTAGCTGGCCTCCGTGCCGAAGACGCGGTCCAGCTCGGTTGGGTGGCCGCACGATTCGTGGATCTGGAGGTACAGCTGCGACGGGTCGAGCACGATGGTGGCCCGGCCGGACGGGCACTGCGGCGCCGAGAGCAGCGCCACGGCCTCCTCCGCGTAGGCCCCGGCATGACCGGTCAGATCGAGCGACCGGACGAACTCGTAGCCGGCCGCCCCCCAGCCTCCGCCCGCGTCGGGGTAGCTCCGGCGCTGGTGCTCGTCGCCCTCGATCGCGTTCGCCTCGACTGCGGCCCCCACGTGCGTGATCGTCTGATCGGTCGAGCTGCCATCGGATGCCGCGAAGACCTTGTGGTCGCGAAGCGCGGCGTAAGTCGCCTCCGTGAACGTGACCCTCTTGACCTTTCGCGCAGCTTCATCAGCAGCCAGCAGGCCGCCGATCTTCGTCTCGAGCGAAACGGCGAAGGGATCCTCCTGGACCGGCGTCTCGTACGTCCCGTTCGCCGGCGGCCGGTCGTCGAGCTCGACCGGCCGCCGAAGCGCGGTTGCCGAGGCACGCGCGATGCGAACCGCCTCTGCCGCGACGCGATCGATTTCGGCGGGTTCGAGTAGATGGGAGCTGGCGAAGCCCCACGCGCCATCAACGACGACACGGACGCCGAAACCCTCGGTCTCGCCCGAGGAGACGCCTTCGACACGACCCGACTTGACCGCGATCGATTCGTCTGTGCGACGCACGATCCGGATATCGGCATAGCTCGCGCCGCGTTGGGCGGCCGTGTCCAAGGCTCGGTCTGTCAGCTCAGGCATGGGAGAACTCAGCCTAACAGAGTCGAATCGCCGGTTGGAGGCTCGCTCTCGCTGGGTTCGGCCAGACCAGACCCAGCCGGTTTGGATTCGGTTTCGGATTCAGCCGGTCAGGGACTGTCCGGCGAGCGCGCTCCCGGTCAGGAGGATCCCGATGCCGAGGACGAGCATCGCCGTGACGAGGGGCACGGCCATCGCGAATCGCTGGAGTAGCTGCCGTCGAGGTAGTCGCTCGACATAGGCGCGGGCGTAGACCAATGCCAGTCCGACTGCGGTCAGGACGATGGCCATGCCGAGCCCGAAGGCGATCACGAGCACCAGGCCATACGCCGCGCGTCCGGTCGTCAGCGTCGCCAGCAGGATGATCAGGGCGCTGCTCGAGGGCACGATTCCGCCCGACAGGCCGAGGGCGAACAGCGTTCGCCACGTCAGCTCACGACCCGGCGGAGGTAAGTGGCTGTGGCCTGGACCGTCGTGGTCATGGTCGTGGTCATGTGCCAGTTGGTGTTCGTGGTCGTGGTCGAGGGGGTGGTCATGCTCGTCGTCCTGCGCGCGTGACATCGCCGTCGCGACCGACAGTGCCGAGCGCCCCGTTCCGAGACGCCCCGCGAGCAGCCACGCACCGATGGCGATGATCATCAGCCCGGAGAGGATCGCCACCAGGAGCTGGTACTGGTCGGGCGGAATGACGTTTCCTGCAAGGATGATCAGGATCGCCAGGACGGCCACCCCGATCGTGTGCGAGACCGTGACGGACAGCCCGAGCGCGATTGCGTGACGCGCCGTGCCCCGCGTCCCAACGAGATAGGCCGCCAGCACGGTCTTTCCGTGCCCGGGCGTCAGGGCGTGGAAACCGCCCAGGGCCATCGCGGCCAGCAGCGATACGAGCAGCACGAACGGCGTGACGTCGTGGGTCTTCAACAGGTCCGAGATCTCGCTGCCAACTCCACCCGGAACCGCAGCTGCGGGCATCTGGCCGGCGGTCAGGGCGGCCGCGCCTCCGTGCGCAGGCGACGTCTGTGGCGCGCCACAGCCAAACCCCGGCCAACCTGCATCGGCCCCCGACGACAGGGGTCGCGCCTCGGGGATGCACGCGGCCGGAAGCTTCGGGCCTCCCGGGGTGACGGTGAATTCGGACGCCTGGTCGCCCAGGGGAGCGCTCAGCAGATCCTTGGGATACGCCGTCAGCCGATTCGAGGGACTGGATGTCCGGACCGTCCCCTCCACAGTCGCGCCATCCCCGGCCACGACGATCTCGCGCCAGCCAATTCGACCTGGGCTGGATGCGTCCGCGAAAGAGACCGAGGATCCCGCGGCCAGGGGCGCCGCCAGGGCCCCCTCGTATTCGCAGGACAGGCGCATCGTCTGGAGGCCGGCAGCTCCCGGCGGGAAGGTCAGGCCAGCCGCGCGAACATCGAGCGGGAGCACACGGGACGCCACTGTCAGCTTCAGTGACCCGGCCAGCCGCGCGCAGGCGACCTGCCGTTCAGCCTCGATCTCCTCGTCCGACACCTGGCCGTCACCGTCGGCGTCGATCCGCTGGCGTTCCTGGAAGGTCGGGATCTCGGCCGTGTCGATCACGACGTCGAGCGCAATCCCGTCGGGCGCGACGCGAATACCCGCGTAGTGGTTGATCGTGAAGTTGCCGAGCGGATGGGCCGAGGCGGCAGCGGGTACAGCCACCCATACGGCCATAAGGAGCAGGGGCGCAGCTACTCGCGGCACAAAGCGAATCACTGGTAGCAATCGTACGGAGGCATGGCGTCCCGGTCCTGACGGGTCACACCCAGGCGGCGCGACGCTCATTGATGAATTCGCAGTTGGCGGTGCGCCGGATCAGCGCCGGATCAGCGCAGGCTCGCCAGGGTCGATAGCCCGGCGGCTGGCGGCGGCAAGGAGGTCGTCGGCTACACTCCGCGCCGTGACCAGCCCGGAGCCAGGCGCCCGCCGCGGGGCGTTCATCAGCATCGAAGGGCCGGAGGGTGGCGGCAAGACGAGGCAGGCGCTGCGGCTGCGCGATCTCCTGGTCGAAGCTGGACTCGACGTCGTCCTCACTCGCGAGCCCGGGGGGACGGCGCTGGGCGAAGTGGTCCGCGAGCTGTTGTTGAGCCACAAGGCCTCCGGCAGAAGTGAAGAGATCGACCCTCGCGGCGATGCGCTGTTGTTCAACGCCGCCCGTGCCCAGCTCGTCAGCCAGGTCATCGAGCCTGCGCTCGCTGGCGGCCAGACGGTCATCTGCACGCGATTTGCCGATTCCACGCTGGCCTACCAGGGTTTCGGTCAAGGGCTACCTCTCGATGAGCTTCGCCGCCTGGAGCGGTTCGCCACCCGGGGTCTGAGGCCGGACCTGACCCTCCTGCTGGACCTTCCGCCTGAAGTCGGACTGGCGCGCAAGACCGGCACCGAGGTGACGCGGTTCGAGGCAGGCTTTGACTTGGAATTCCACGGTCGGGTGCGGGAGGGCTTCCGGACCCTGGCGGCCATGGAGCGCGACCGGTTTGTCGTCATCGACGCGAGTGGACCGCCCGATTCCGTGTTCCAGGCGGTGCTCGACGGCGCGACCCGGTTGCCCTCGATCGCTGCTGCGCGGCGCTCCGGTCCGGGAGCCGCGGCGCCAACGGGCACCAGCGAGAGTGAACCGGGGGCTCGCGCGGTGCGCATCCAGCGATGACGGATCCGGCCGCCGCAAGCCGGCTTCGCCCGGCGAATCCTGCCGATGCGGCCGACCAGGCATGCCTGAAGCGCATTGCCGGCGGACAACTTGACGCCCTCGAGGAGCTGTACGACCGCTACCGCAGCATGGCCTATTCAATCTCCCTTCGAATCACCGCCGACGCCACTCTCGCTGAAGACGTCGTCCAGGACGCTTTCCTAGGCGCGTGGCGGAACGCCGAGCGCTACGCCGCGGGGCGCGGCAGCGTGAAGACTTGGCTCCTTTCGATCGTCCATCACCGAGCGGTCGACGCCGTACGTCGTCGGCGCCCGACCACCGAGCTTCCCGGGCACGAGCAGGTTCCGCCCCTGGCGCTGACCTTGCCGGACGTCTGGCCGGAGGTCTCTGCGGGGCTCGACCGCGAAGCCGTTCGCGCGGCTCTCGACGGCTTGAGCGACGTGCAGCGGCACGCGATAGAACTCGCCTATTTCAGGGGATTGACCCAGCAGGAAATCTCCGAGCGGACCGACACCCCGCTCGGCACGGTCAAGAGCCGAATGCGCCTGGGCCTGCTGGCGATGCGGCGGACGCTCGTCGGCGATGGTTCCGAGGTCGAGGGCTACCCCACGGGTGGCTCTCGGGAGACGGACCGATGACCCACGACGAGATTCTCGAGCTGGCCGCCGCTTACGTACTGGGGGCGCTCGAGCACTCCGAGGAGCAGGCGGTTCGCGAACATCTGGCGACGTGCGACCTGCCGCATCCCGAGTTCGAGGAGCTCGGCTCGGTGGTGCCCGTGCTGGCCGAGGCACTCGAGCCCGTTGAGCCGTCGGCGGACCTGCGGGAACGGATCATGAGGGCGGCCGCCCGGGATCTCGAAGTCCGGCCCGCCCCGGGCGCTCCCGCGTCGGCCGCGGGCACAGCCACGCCAGCGGATGCGCCGACGGCCCCGGCCTATCCACCGGCCGCGCCCGTGTCCCGCGACAGGCGCCGACGATTCTGGGCCAGGCCTGCGTGGGCCCTGACCGCTGCGGCCGCGGTGGCGCTCGCCGTCCTGGGAGTGTGGAACGTCCGGCTTCAGGGGGACCTTGCAGCCGCTCAGGCCTACCGGGATCACGTGGAGCAGGTGCTCGCGATCGCACGCCAGCAGGGCAGTGCCATCGCGATCCTGGCTGGCGATCAGGGACAGAATGCGGGACTCGCGGCGGTCGGCGCGGACGGCGCCGCAGCAATGGTCCTCCGCGGCCTTCAGCCGACGACCGGTTCGCAAGTCTATGAGGCGTGGGTCATCGTTGGGAACAGCGCGCCGGTCCCCGTCGGGGAGCTATCGATGCGCGACGGAGTGGCCTACCT
>VBEC01000063.1 GCA_005883615.1 Chloroflexota bacterium
TCGACCGCGTGACCCGAACGGGCCTGGCCCGGGTGCGGGTCGTGGTGGACGAGCCCGGCCTCGGCAAGTCGCGACTGGTCGAAGAGCTCGCCCGGCGGCGATCCGACGCGCTCGTGATGCGCGGTGCCTGCCTGCCCTATGGCCAGCGCCTGCCGCTGGCGGCGCTGGCCGAGGCGATCACGGAACAGCTCGGCATCCGGGGCGACTGGAGCCCCGCTCGCGTCCGCCGCGCCATTGCCGCCCTCCGGGACAGTCCGGCTGGCGACGTCAGTGGCCCCGCCATCGAAGGCCACCTGCTCGCCCTGCTCGGCCTTCAGTCTGGCGATGACGGCGAAGAGGAGCCCCCGCACGGACCGGGCAGGCCGGCTATCGACGCGCGCTCGGCAGTGCGTCCCCTCGTCCGGGCGATCGCCCGGGGACGATCGGTCGTGATCATCCTCGACGACCTTCATTGGGCCGACCCGGACCTGGTCGCCTTCCTCCATGAAGTGAATGCGGCGCCCTGGTCGGACCCGGTGCTGTTCCTGGCGCTCGCCAGGCCCGAGCCGGAAGATCGCCATCGCGGATTGCCACTTCTGCGAATGGGCGGACTGCCTCGATCTGAAGCGGCGCGGATCCTGCGCGCCACGATCGGCGGCGATTTGCCAGAGGAGGTCGTCCGCCGGCTCGTAGAACGCGCGGCCGGGAATCCGCTGTTCCTCGAGGAGAGCGCCCGAATGCTGGTCGAACGCGGCGCCCTCGTGCGGGTGGGGACGAGCTGGGCGCTCGCCGATCGGGCATCCCTGGAAATCGTGCCAACCGAACTGAGACTCCTGGTGGCAGCTCGCCTCGATGGCCTGCCGGCGGTCGAGAAGCGAGCGCTGCAGGATGCATCGATTGCCGGCGCGGTCACCTGGCAGGAGCTGGTCGAGCGCCTCCGGCAAGCCCGGGGCGCCGCCGATCGGTCGGCCGCCTCTTCGGTCGGGGACGCCCTCGCCTCGCTCATCGCTCGCGATCTCCTCCGGCGGCGCCCGGTTAGCAGCATCCGAGGGGCGTCGGAGCTCGAGTTCAAGCACGCCGTGATCCGCGACGTCGCCTACGAGTCGATGCCTCGCGCGGCGCGCGCCGACGGGCATCGTGTGGCCGCGGAATGGATGCGCAGCAATTCGGCGGGATCAGCGGTGGCGGCGCTCGCGCACCACTACGAGCGAGCCTGGGAGCTTGGCCGATCCAGGACGCGGCCCGCTCGGGACGGCACGGTGGCCGGGCTCGCCGCTCACTATCTCCTGCGCTGGGGCGACGACGTCTTTGCCGTTCAGCCCCGGCTGGCCGAAGGCCTCTATGCCCGAGGCCTGCACGTCGCGGAGGTCGCGCCCGAGGCCGTCGATTTGGAGGTGCTCGCGGGGTTGCTGATCGGGCGGGCCGAGAGCCTCGGCGAGCTGGGGCGACATCGTGAGGCGATCGCGGCCGCGCAGCTGGGGCTGGACAAGGCAACTGGAGACGGTCCGTCCGATACCCACGGCCTCGCCCTCCTGGCCCTTGCGCGGGCGTACTCGAACCTGGGCGAGGTGGCCCGCGCACGAGGGCTCATCGGCGAGGCGCGAGCCGTCTTCGAGGCGACCGGCAACCTCCTCGGCCAGGCCCAGACCGCGCACCGGCTCGCCGAGGCTTCGCGCTTCGACGACTTTCGGGGTGAGGTCGACAGCTATCGTCGGGCGTATGGCCTCTATGGTCGGGCGAGAGCCCGCGCGGAGCAGGCCATGGTCGCCGAGGATCTGGCGTATCTCCTCACGGTCGTGGGCGGCTCCGAGTTCCGACACTGGTTCGAGCGGGCCGACCGGTTCGTGACTGCCAGCGGTGACGAGCGTGGACGCGCGGCGTTGCATCGAGCGTGGGCCTATGCGGCGTGGTATCGCGGCGCGTTGGACGAGGCGCTGGCGGCCGCGCGCGAGGCGCGGCCCCTGGCGGCCGACGCCGGCGACCGCTGGATCGAGGTCGACAGCCTGCTGGTCGAGGCCCTCGTGACTGCCAGCGCCGGGGCACCCGGCGAGGCTGAAATCCGGGTTGCCGAGCTGCTCGCGATCGCGGACCTCGCGGGAGCACGGCACCTGCGAGGACTGGTCCTTCTGTGCGGGGCACGCCCCGCGCAGCGGACCGGCCACCCGGTTCGAGCGGCCCGCCGGGCGTCGGCAGCCAGGCGCATCCTCGTGAATCTCGGAGTCGCAATGGAGCTCGCCGAGGTCGACCTGACAGTCGCCGCCCTGCACCTGGAACGCGGCGCCTGGGATCGCGTTGCAGCCCCCGCCTGGGAGGGTGAGCGCCGGGCGCGCGCCAACGGCTGGCGACTGCTGGTGCCCCATGGCCCGCTGCTGCGCGGGCGCGCCCACCTGGGTGCCGGACGACTGGCCGAGGCGTCCCACGAGCTCCAACGCGCAGCGCGGCTGGCGCGCTCGCTCGACATGCCTGGCCCGCTGGCCCTGGCCGAGGCGTGTCTCGCCGAGTTGGCGGCGCTTGGCGACGGGGTTGGGCCCGTCGTGGGGCGTGTCGTCAGCTCTGTCGTCGGCGGCCCGCTCGGTCTCCGCGAAGCCGCGGCGATCGGGCACGAAGCCGAGGGATTGCGCGCTCATCGGGATGGTGACATGCCAGCTGCGGTCAGCGCCTTTCAAACCGCGGTCCGGAGCTGGCACGGCCTCGGACTCTCGGTATGGGAGGCACGCGCCGAGCTGTTCAGGGCGAGTGCCCTCGAGCAGCGCAGCCGAGGAGACGCCGCTCGGGCTGCCCGGCGACGGGCGGCCGGGATCTTGGGGGCCATTCGGACCCCGCCTGCGGTCGCCGCCGACCTCGGCGATCAGGCGGCGAGGCTGTCAGCCGCGTGGGCCGGGAGGACTCAGCGGTAGCCCAGCGAGTCCCAGGAGGGACCGCTGGGAGCCTCGATCAGCTCCACGAGCACGCCGTGACAGGAACGCGGGTGGAGGAAGGCCACGGGGCCCTCGGCGCCCTTGCGCGGCGCCGCGTCGATCAGCTCGACCCCGTCGATGGCCAGCCGGATGAGCGTCTCGGCCAGGTTCGGCACCTCGAAGCACACGTGATGGAAGCCTTCGCCCTTGGACTCCAGGAAGCGAGCCACGCCGGTTGACGCATCGGTCGGCTCCACCAGTTCGATTTTCGAATCCCCGAGGGGCAGGAAGGCGATGCGCACGCCGTCCGAGGGGATCGGCAGGACGGTCTCGAGCTCGAGCCCGAGGATATCCCGGTAGAACCCGAGAGCGCGGTCGAGGTCGCGAACCACGACGGCGACGTGGTGAACCCGGTCGAGCTTCTTGATCGGTGCGGGAAGGCCGTCCGAGGCCGACGCGCCATCGGACGCCCGCCGGCTAGATGGTGATGAGCTCACGATGCTCTCCCCAGGCGACGCGGAGTCGATCGCTGATCTCGCCGACCGTGGCATAGGCGTCGACGGCCTCGATGATCGCAGGCATCACATTCTCGGAGCCGCGTGCCGAGTCTTCCAGGCGGGCCAGTGTCGCGCTCCAGGCGGCCGGGTCTCGCTCGGTGCGGACGCGCCGCACGCCCTCCACCTGGGCTCGCTCGGCGTCGGGGTCGATGCGCTGGATCGGCGAGGACTCGAGCGTCGCGTCGTCGGTGTAGCGGTTGACGCCAACGACGATCTGGTCGCCGCTCTCGATCGCCTGCTGGGCGCGATAGGCCGACTCCTGGATCTGGCGCTGCTGGAAGCCGCTCTCGATCGCGGCCAGCGTGCCGCCAATTGCGTCGATCTGATCGAGGTACTCCCAGGCCGCTCGCTCGAGCTCGTTGGTGAGCGATTCCACGAAGTAGGAGCCGGCGAGCGGGTCGGGCGTCTCGGTCACGCCGCTCTCGTAGGCGAGGATCTGCTGGGTCCGCAGCGCAAGGCGGGCGGACTGCTCGGTTGGCAGGGCGAGCGCCTCATCGCGGGCGTTCGTATGCAGGCTCTGAGCGCCGCCGAGGATCGCGGCCAGCGCCTGGACCGTCGTCCGCACGACGTTGTTGTCGATCGACCGGGCGGTAAGCGAGGAACCGGCCGTCTGAACGTGGAAGCGGCACATCATCGAACGAACGTTCGATGCACCGAAGCGATCCTTCACGATCTGCGCCCACATTCGGCGGGCTGCGCGGAACTTGGCCACCTCCTCGAACAGCTCGCTCCAGGCCGCGAAGAAGAATGACAGCCGGCCGGCGAATTCGTCGATGTCGAGTCCGCGCGCCAGGGCAGCCTCGCTGTAGGCAATGGCATCGGCCAGGGTGAACGCGAGCTCCTGGGCGGCCGTCGCGCCCGCTTCGCGCATGTGATAGCCGCTGATCGAGATGGTGTTCCAGCGCGGCAACTCCCCCGCGCAGAACTCGAAGACGTCCGTCACCAGGCGCATCGACGGTCCCGGAGGGTAGATGTAGGTGCCGCGTGCGATGTACTCCTTGAGAATGTCGTTCTGGGTCGTGCCGCTGACGCGATCCCCAGGCACGCCCTGCTTGCGAGCGGCCGCCACGTACAGCGCCAGCAGGATCGATGCCGTGGCGTTGATCGTCATGGAGGTGCTCACCTCGCCCAGCGGGATGTTCGCGAAGAGCGTCTCCATGTCGGCCAGGCTCGAGATGGGCACCCCGACCCGGCCAACCTCTCCCTCCGCCTCTTGCGCGTCCGAGTCGTAGCCCATCTGGGTGGGCAGGTCGAAGGCGACCGACAGGCCGGTCTGACCGTGCTCGAGGAGGTAACGGAAGCGGCGGTTCGTCTCCTTGGCCGTTGCGAACCCGGCGTACTGACGCATCGTCCACAGGCGCCCCCGATACATGGTTGCCTGGACGCCACGCGTAAACGGGTACTCGCCAGGCCGGCCGAGGTCGCGATCCTCGTCCATTCCAGCGAGATCGGCCGGGGTGTAGAGATCCTGGATCTCGATCCCCGACGTAGTCTCGAACAGCTCGCGCCGTTCCGGGGCGGAGCGCAGGGCAGCGGCCCGCGTGGTCTCGCGCCAGCGATCGCGGCCGGGGTCCGGCTCGGGTCGCGTGCGAGGAGGTGGAGAAACAGGCATCAGCCGATCTCGACCAGGAGGTCCCCGAGGTCGACCGTCTGGCCGGGACCGACGATCACTCGAGCGATCACGCCCGCGCGCGGAGCCCGGAGCTCGTTCTGCATCTTCATCGCCTCGATGACGAGGAGTTGCTGACCAGGCACGACGTTGTCGCCCGGAGCCACAGCAACCGCCACGATCCTCCCTGGGATGATGGCACGAAGCTCGGTTGCTCCACCATGGCCCTTGCCGCCACGTTCTCGGCTGGCGCGGTCACGCAGGCTGGCGCGGGCGGCATCCTCGACCTCCAGCTCGAAGCGCCACCCTTCAACCACCACCTCGACACCTACGGCTGCTCGGCTTCTCGGCGGCGCCGCGACCGGCGGGTCAAGAGCTGCCATGAGGACGGCGACTTCAGCCGATCCAGGCGCGATGCGAAGCACGCCCAGGCCGGGCCCGACGAGCCGGAGTTGGCCCTCCACCGGCCCGATGACTCGCCCTTCGCCCGGTGCCGCCCCCAGGCTGGAGACACGCACCGGTCCGGCTGCGGTGGCTGAGCTCACCGAGGCCATCGCTCGACGCCGGCTTCCAGCGCCGTCCGGCGCCAGCCCCTCGGCTCCGCCGCTCGGCCGCTGCCCTTCTCCGGAGTTGTGGACACCGACTGCGGAGCCCCGGGCGGCGTTTCGATCGCAGCGAGCGCCGCCGCCAACTCTGCCAGGGGCTGCCAACGGCGCCGTTCCGCGGGTCCGTCCCAGCGGTCGGCAACCCAGTCGGTCGAGACGTCACCTGCATGGAAGCAGGGATGCCTGAGCGCGGCTCGGTGGAACGGCAGCGTCGTCTGGATGCCCGTCACCTCGACCTCGTCGAGCGCGCGGATCAGGCGTGCCAGGGCCGTCGAACGATCTGCGCCGTGGGCCATCACCTTGGCCAGCAACGGGTCGTAATCGGGCGGGACGCGGTCCCCCGCCTCGGCCGCCGTATCGACCCTGATTCCGGGCCCGGCCGGCATGCGCCACCGCCCTACCCGGCCCGGCGCCGGTACGAAGTCCCCGGAAGGGTCCTCGGCGGACAGGCGGACCTCGATCGCGTGGCCGATCGATGTCGCGGCGTTCTCAGCGGCCCGAACCGCCGCCTCCGAGAGGGGCCGTCCGGCCGCCAGCCGGAACTGCTCGGCGACGAGGTCGAGGCCGGTGACCAGCTCGGTGATCCCATGCTCCACCTGCAACCGGGCGTTGACCTCGAGGAAGTAGAACCGACCTTTGCCCGTGTAAAGAAACTCGGCCGTTGCCGCGTTGGTGAGCCCGACGCTCCTTGCCGCACGAACCGCCAGGTCGTGGACGGTTAGTCGCTCGTCGCGGGTCAGGCCGGGTGCCGGCGACTCCTCGATGAGCTTCTGGTGCCGTCGCTGGATGGAGCAGTCCCGTTCGCCGATCGCCACCACCTTCCCGTACCGATCGCCCAGCAGTTGGACCTCGATGTGCCGCGCCGGACGAATCTCGCGCTCCAGGTACACCGCCCCGTCGCCAAACGCCGAGGTCGCCTCGGCCTCAGCCGCCGCGAGCGCCGACGGCAGGTCCTCGGCGCGCTCGACACGGCGCATTCCACGGCCGCCGCCGCCGGCTGCGGCCTTGACCAGGAGCGGGAACCCGATTGACGCTGCCTCACGAAGGAGACCGTCGATCCGG
Source organism: Chloroflexota bacterium (assembly GCA_005883615.1). Classification (GTDB taxonomy): domain Bacteria; phylum Chloroflexota; class Limnocylindria; order Limnocylindrales; family CSP1-4; genus CF-16. The sequence continues at coordinate 6,710 of VBEC01000063.1, forward strand.
TCGGGCTGGAGAGCCGCGGGCTCCAGCGTCCCCGGGACCACGGGTACCTCCGCGGCCAGTGCCGCTCGCCGCGCGGCGAGCTTGTCGCCGAGGGCGGCAATCACCCCCGAAGACGGCCCGACGAAGGCGATCCCCGCCCCCTCAACCATCCTGGCGAAGGCGGCCCGCTCCGCGAGAAAGCCGTAGCCGGGATGGATGGCATCAGATCCTGTCTCCTGGGCTGCACGGACGATGGCGTCCATCCGCAAGTAGCTTTCGGCCGGCGGCGCGGGCCCCAACCGGACGGCGTCGTCGGCCGCGCGGACGTGAGCTGCGGACGCGTCAGCATCACTGTAGACCGCGACGGATTCCATCTGCAGGTCCCGGCAGGCGCGGATGATGCGCAATGCGATTTCGCCACGGTTTGCCACGAGGACCCGGACGAAGGGCGGGGCGGGCGTGTCTTTGTGCAAAGACGTGCGGCTGCCCGGACGCCGCGGTTTGCCTGTCGCCCTCACAGGGGAATGTTGCCGTGCTTCTTTCGCGGGTTGGTGTCCCGTTTGCCGGCGAGCGCCTCCAGCGCCTGGATCAACCGAGGGCGTGTTTCAGACGGAAGGATCACGTCATCGACGTAGCCGCGAGCTGCTGCCACATAGGGATTGGCGAACTGCGCCTCGTACTCCGCCACCAGCTTCGCGCGTTCCTGCTCCGCATCTTCGACCTCGGCGGCTTGCAGACGGTCCTTGAAGATGATGTTGACCGCGCCCTCGACACCCATGACCGCGATTTCCGCGGTCGGCCACGCGAAGTTCATGTCACCGCGGATGTGCTTGCTGCTCATGACGTCGTAGGCGCCGCCATACGCTTTCCGTGTGATCACGGTTAGCTTGGGCACGGTCGCTTCGCAATACGCGAACAGCAGCTTGGCACCGTGGCGGATGATTCCGCCGTCTTCCTGTCCTACTCCGGGAAGGAATCCCGGAACATCGACGAAAGTCAGCAGCGGGACGTTGAAGCAATCGCACGTCCGAACGAAGCGTGCCGCTTTCGTCGAGGCGTCGATATCCAGCGCTCCGGCGAGCACCGCCGGTTGCTGCGCCACCACGCCGACGCTTCGACCGCCGAGCCGGGCGAAGCCCACGATGATGTTCTGAGCCCAGCCCGGCTGAATCTCGAGGAAGTCTCCGTTGTCGACGACATGCCCGATGACCACGTGCATGTCATACGGCTTGGCTGGGTCGTCGGGAACGACACTGTCCAGCGCGGCATCTCGGCGGTCAATTGGATCTGTCGATTCGACGCGGGTGGCGTCCTCGAGATTGTTCTGGGGAAGATAAGCCAGGATCTGGCGCGTAAGATCGAGCGCCTCCGCCTCATCGTGAGCGGCCAGGTGAGCCACTCCGCTGCGCGTTGTATGCGTAACGGCGCCGCCGAGTCGCTCGGCGTCCACGTCTTCATGAGTCACGGTTCGGACGACGCTGGGGCCGGTGACGAACATGTAGCTCGTGCCCTCGACCATGATCGTGAAGTCGGTGATGGCGGGCGAATAGACTGCGCCGCCTGCGCACGGGCCCATGATCACCGACAGCTGCGGCACCATTCCGGATGCGAGGGTGTTGCGCAGGAAGATGTCCGCGTAGCCGCCCAGCGACACGACCCCCTCCTGGATCCGCGCGCCACCAGAATCGTTGAGGCCGATGATCGGCGCGCCGACCTTCATCGCAAGGTCCATGACCTTGCAGATCTTCTCGGCGTACGCCTCGGACAGGGAGCCACCGAAGACCGTGAAGTCCTGGGAGAAGACGAACACCAGCCGGCCGTCGATTCTCCCGTGGCCAGTCACAACGCCGTCGCCGAGGAACACCTGTTCGTCGAGCCCGAAATCCGTCGAGCGATGCGTCACCAGTGCGTCGAGTTCGACGAAGGAGGCAGGGTCGAGGAGGAGGTCGAGTCGCTCGCGGGCGGTGAGCTTGCCGCGCGCGTGCTGCTGTTCGATTCGGGCGGGTCCCCCGCCGAGCCGGGCCTCCTCTCGCATCTGCATCAGGCGAGCGATCCGCTCCTCGCTCGACGGCACGGCAGTCCTCCAATTACGGCCCGATGCCGGTGTCTTTGTGCACAGACAGTCCTCGGTGGCCGGTCGAGATCATAGTCGGTGGCCCACGCCGGAACACGACGAGGATCCTGGATATCCACAGAAACGGTGAACAAGTCCGTACATCTGTGGATAAAGAGGCTGTCGACGCCGTATTCTCCGGGAGTAGCATGAGTGACACTCCGTCTGCCGTTCGGCTCGCCGCCGAGCGACGCCCCGCGTGACGTATGAGAGGTGACGCCCCGGTGACGAATGTGATCGCGATCGCGAACCAGAAAGGCGGCGTCGGCAAAACCACGACGGCCATCAACCTGGCGGGCGCGCTGGCAGAAGAAGGGTTCCGCGTTTTGTGCGTCGACATGGATCCGCAGGCCAATCTGACTGCCGGGCTGGGCATCAATCTCAATACCGTCGACCGCTCGATGGCCGACGTCCTGGCCGACGGTCGTGCGACGCTGGACGAAGTTGTCCTTCCGACCGAAACAACGGGAATCGACGTGGCGCCCGCCAACATCGACCTGGCGGCCACCGAAGGCGAACTCTTCACCGCGCTCGGACGCGAGCAGGCGCTGCGGGATGCGCTCGACGGCCGTCTCGACGGGCGGTACGACTTCGCGTTGATCGATTGCCCGCCCAATCTCGGGCTCCTGACGGTGAACGGCCTGGTCGCGGCCGACAGCGTGATCATCCCGGTGCAGACGCAGTACTACGCGATGAAGGGCCTCAACAACCTGGTCAAGGTCATCAACACGATCCGCCTCAAGCTGAATCGGAACTTGCGGATCCTGGGCCTTCTCCCGACGTTCTTCGACGGCCGGACGTTGCTGGCGCGGGACATGCTCGACGAGCTCCGCGTGGTCGGCGACCACCACGTGTTTCACAGCATCGTTCGTACAACGGTCAAACTTGGGGAGGCGCCGCTTGCCGGACGACCCATCACGGTCTATGCCGGAGCATCAGAAGCCGCACGCACCTATCGGGAACTGGCTCGGGAGGTGATCGACCTTGGCTAGGCCCGATTTTCGAGGCGCCGCGGCACGACGCCTGGCGGAGGAGCGCGAGCTCTCGCCCGCGATCATCAGCCTGCTCTCGCCCGACTCCACCGGCCGCACGACTGGTGTCCGCCATGTACCCGTCCACCAGATCGAACCAAACCCCGAACAGCCACGACTGACCTTCCACCAGGAGTCTCTCGACGAGCTGGCCGCCTCCATCCGCGAGCACGGCGTGCTCCAACCAGTGCTGGTGCGTCCGCTGGGCGGCAATCGCTTCCAGCTGGTCGCCGGGGAACGTCGCTGGCGGGCATCGCAGGCAGCGGGCCTGACGACGATTCCGGCTCTCGTCGAAGACCTCGATGACGACACGGCTCTCGAGATCTCGATCATCGAAAACCTCCAGCGAGAGGACCTGTCACCCCTCGACGAGGCCGCGATGTACGACCGGATGATCCGGGAGCACGGTTACAGCGTGCGTCGACTCGCGCAGAAACTCGGCAAGGACAAGGGCTATCTGGAGAACCGGCTCCGGCTGGCCGATGCTCCGGAAGAGGTGCGTGCCCTGGTGTCTGTGCGCAAAGACACCCTCTCGCACGCGTATGAGCTGCTCAAGGTGGATGATCCGCGCAAGCGCCGTCGCCTGGCCGAGCAGGTGGCCCGGGGCGAGCTGTCACTCGTCAAGCTGCGCGAGCGCATCGAGGGCCGGCCGAGCCGGCAGCGGGGCGGCCATGAAGCCGAGATCGATGATGTCGCGGGCCCGGAGGAGGGCAACGGCTCTTACACGCCGGAGGAGATGAGCGCCGAGGCGCAGGCAGCCTGGACCGGCGTCCACCCGAAGAAGACCCTGACGGACGAGTCGCTCGTGACTGCGAAGCAGCAGCTGGCGAACGCGGTCGAGGACCTCGTCGACGTCCTGCGCGAACCAGACCTGCTCGAAGGAATCGGCGAGGTCGACCGCTCGAATCTCGCCAAGTACCTGACGATTGCCAAGCTCAGGCTCGAGAACGCGATCACGCTGGTCCGAAGAGGCGACGCGGGCTGACGGTCTGACCGCCTGGAATCAGGAAGCCGGCAGCACGGTGCCGGCTTCTTCGTGTGACGCGGGGATTCAGTTGGGCCGGGGCGTCGCCGGCTTGCCGCGCGTCCCTGTGCGAGAGGGCTGTGGGGGTTCTTCGTCGCAATCGACGACACGTACCCCGTGGTTGTCCCAGCCGCCCGGAGTAACCCGTAACGAAGCCATCGCAGGCTCCGTTAGCCGCCTCAGAGTGCGCCGCTCGCGATCATGATCGCGAGCCAACCGGCAGCGGCGCAGCTCGCCCCGACCGCCTGAAGCTCCCAGCCGCGCTCGCGGCGTCCCGGCGAGCCGCCCCCGCCCAGGACAAGCCCGACGCCAAGCAGCCCGAGGCCGCCGAACAGCAGCACCGCAGGTCCCCAGGCAAGGCCGCCGGCAACGACCGCCGTTCCAGTGGCAAGGACGCCTACGATGAGGTGCAATCCCGCCTCGATTCGCCACGCCGCGGTGGGACCGAGTACCACCACGATCGAGCGGACCCCGGACATGCGGTCGCGCTCGAAGTCGGCAATACCGTTGGCAAGCGCGAGGGCGGTGCCCGCAAAGGCGGCCATGACGAGCAGGGCAAGGAAGAACCCGGACAATCCCCTGCCCGCTCCGAGCCAGGCATACAGGGGCAGCAAAGGGATGCCGGCGGCCCATGGGAGCCACGACAGCGCCGTGCCTTTGAGCCGGAGGTCGTAGGCGAACCCGGCGAGGACGCCGACGACGGCCACCGCCAGGACGCCGGGACCGCTGATCGCGGACAGGACCAGGCCGGCCGTCAGGCAGAGTCCGAGCGTCGCGCGCGCTGCCCGCAGCTCCACGCTGCCGGACGCCAACGGCTTGGCGGGCTTGGCCAAGCGATCGATGGGGAGGTCGACGATGTCGTTCAGCGCGCCGATCGCGAATTGGAGCAGGACCATCGCCAGGGCGAGCCGAAGCGCGGCTACGGGCGGGCCGCCCGCCAGCAGCACGATCGCGCCTGTCACGATTCCATCGAGTGCCGAGGGAAAGGGATGGACCAGGCGGAGGAGGCCAACGCCACCGCCGGCGAACGACTCAGGCGAGCCGTCCGTCACGCCGCGCTCGTGGGCGGAGTCGTGGGCTGCAAAGGGCGGCTGAGGCAGAGTGTCGATGCGGGACTCAGGCCGCCCGACTTGCGAGCGGCCGACCCCGGCGGCCCGGCCTACACGTAGACGAGATCCTCGAAGTTCTCGACCAGGTACTCGATCAGCCGCTCGCGACCGTCCGCGACCTGGCTTCGGATACCGGCCACCAGCGCCCAGAGTGCCACGGCCGGCACCATGACTCGGCCGCTGGCATCACGCCCAAGACTCGCGGGTGGTCCTCCCCCGGCGGCGAAAACTCGCTCGAAGGAACCCTCATCGAGCTTCGCGGCCTTGCGGAAGTCCGCGATGACCTTGAGCACGCCGCGGCGTATCGCGACATCGCGCATCAGCTCGGCGGCCCAGGCGTCGATCTGGTCATCGCTCTGTTCGTTCAGGCGTTCCCGATATTCCACGGGATTGGCGGACAGGCCGGTTGCAGCCACGACACCTCCTGATCGTCGATCCGAGTATCGCATGAGCCGAGAGGTAGACAGAGGCCTCAGCAATAGAACATGCGTTCTAGTCGCTCACCGGACGCTCGTGCCGACGGTCGCCCTCGGATGCCGGCCTCCCCGGCCGCCTGCCCTCCGGCCATTCGTTGAATATCTCCGTGAGCCAGCGCCAGAACCGGCCCGGCGGCGGCTGGTCGGGAAACCCCCCTACCTGCTCCTGGAGGTCGCGCCAGATGGTCGCCGTGAGATCGGTCACCGTCTCTCGTGTCGGGCGACCCACGGGCTGGATGGGTCGACCGATCCGGACTCGGACCCGCCGTCCGAAACCGAGCCAGCTCGTGCCGTTGATCGCGACAGGCACAACGGGCAACCCGGCGCGCATTGCGAAAAACGCGGCCCCCTCATTGAGCGGTAGGAGCTCGCCTTCGCCGAAATGGATTCGCCCCTCAGCGGCGATGGCGAGGCTGCCACCCGCATCGAACACCTGCTTCACCCGTCGCGTGGCTCCCAGCAGGTCGTTCTTCCCCGGCTTGTACGGAACTGCGTTGCCAACCCAGCTCATCAGCCGGTTCCGCCCGCCCTTCGACATGTCCTCTTCCTTGGGTCCGAAGAAATACAGGCGTGGCCGCATCGGCAACGACGCCATCAGGATGAATGGATCCACCCAGCTCTGGTGGCTGAAGCAGTACAGGCACGGGCCATCCGGCAGGCTTCCGCGGCCTTCCACGGATACTCGGAGCAGCGATCGAATGACCAGCGTCGCCAATGCCCGAGCAAGCCAGTACCGAATGGTCCGCCGCAGTGGATGCACCGGCGGGCCCGGCAGCTCCACCGAACGACCGTCGGCATGGAGGACCTCCGGCTCAGGCACGCGTCCCGGGCCTCCACAACCGGCGACCAAGCAGGTACCACAGGCAGACCAGTCCATACAGGGCCAGGGAGGCCAACGGGGCCGGGATCCCCCTCGGCGGGGCGACGAACCCGATCCCGTCCACTGCCGCCTGTGCAACGGAGGCCAAGGCCCAAGCCGCAAGAAGCCGCCGTTCGACCCGTGGCAACGCATCGAGTCTGAGATCCGACGCGTTCATGGCGAGCAGGGTACCCACCGCCACGAATGCCGGCACGTGGTTCCAGAACGAATTCTTGGGAGCAGCCGCGGTCGCCGCGACGAGCACGAAGGCGCACGCCAGCGCAAGGCCTGCCGGCGTTGAAAGGGCAGCCCGGCCGTGCCACAGGACGGCGAGCGTCGCCGCCGCGAACGCCACCATCAGGCAGGCGGACAGGAGCTCCGGCGGCATGACCCCCGGCAGGGGCGCGCTGGTGCGATCGCTGTCGGCAACGAGCCGGCTGGCAAAGCCGTTGAGCGATTGGTTGGTCCAGTAGCCGTCGGGCTCGACCAGGGAGGCCAGCCCTCGGGCCCCGCCGGATGCAGCGGGGGCCACCAACGCCGCGACGAGAAGTGGCAGGCCGAAGCCCAACGCGATGCCCGCACTCAGCGCGAACCGACGGCCGATGGCGATCGGCAGCGCAGCTGCACCGGGATATAGCTTGACGACGGTCGCCAGCCCGAGCGCGATGCCACCGGCTGCCCGGAGGGTCCCGGTCCGGCCAGGGCGGCCCCGCGACTCGGCCATGACCGTCGCCAAGCCGGCGGCAATGAGCGCGCCGACCAGCAGGTTGACCTGGCCAACGACGATGGAACCGAGGACGGGCGGAAAGCAACCCGCGAGGAGGGCGGCCAGACGACGGCGGCGGGGCTCCGCGGTGCGGTGCCAGAGCGCCAGCCACCAGCCCACGGTCAGGGCGAACACGACGATCGAGGCGAGCCCGAAGAGCCATGCCGACAGCTCGAAGGGAAGGACCGCCAGGGGCACCATCGCGATCGCGAACGGCGGCAGGTACGAGTATCCCCCGCCGACGAGGAAGTGGAGGCCCGACTGCTCGGCCAGCGCGGTCAGCTGCGCGAGGTCGTATGGGTTGCCGCCCGCGCTCACCAGGCGACCCGCGAGCCAGTAGTCGTGATAGTCGTTGAACCGATCGGCTGCGGGCTGAGCCAGGACGCTCAGAAGGGCGATCGCCGGCGCGACGGCAGCCACAGCCGCCAGCCCCAGCCATTCGCTCCTGGTCGCGAGGGAGCGTCCCGTTGCCTCGGAGGTCCGCTCTTCCCCGGCAGAGGCTGACGACACTGCGAGCGGTCAGCCGCTCGAGCCTGCCGGTGACGAGCCACGCTCACGGCTGTCGCCCTGGCGCCTGTCGCCTCCCGCCCGAACGCGAGCGGGACTGCCGAGGCTCCGGCGCGCGGTGCCTCCCGGCTTGGACGCGCCCTTGGGTTTGGCACGAGGTCTCTTGACGGCTCGTCCGTTCAGCTTCGGGAGCGGCCGACCATCCACCGCGGCGTAGACGAGCCCTACGAACGCGGCCATGCGATCGGCCTCGTCGTCCACTCCGCGCATGACGTGCTGCTCGATCTGGAACGTGAGCAGCCGGTGCCCAGCCTGGCTCTCGATCGACAACTCGCTCAGCTGCACCTTGCCCCAACGGACGAGCTTGCCGCCGACCCGCGGCCCTTCCTGTGGCACGTTGATCCTGACCGCACAGACCGCGAGACCCGCCGCGGTGGGCACGAGAATGGTGTATTTCGTCGCGGGATCGTCGCCCCAGATCACCCAGCTGTCGGGATCCGTCTCGCTGCCGAGCGTCGCCAGAACCGGCTCGAGCACCGCCGTCACCTTCGGCCCCAGGGCATCGCGGTTCGGAGCGACGGCGCGCCAGGCACTCAGTCTCATGGTTCCTCCCCGCCGGCGTGTCGACCCGGAGATCTCCGGGAGGCTAGCACGGCTTCCTTCCGGACAGGCCACAATGGCGGGCCACGGACCGCTCGAGGGAGGGCAGACCCGTGCGGATCGACCGCCGGCTTCTGGGATGGGGTGTCTTCTTTGTCCTGCTGGGCGGCATTCCGCTGCTCGTCCAGTCCGGCGTGCTCGATCCCGGGTTGCTGGCGGGCGCCTGGCGCCTGTGGCCCCTGGTCATCGTCGGGCTGGGCCTCGGGCTCATCCTGGGCCGAACTCCGTTCGCGGTGGCAGGCAGCCTGCTCGTGGCGGCCACGTTCGGCATGATCCTCGGCAGCCTCCTCGCTGCCGGCCCGACGCTCGGCGCCATCGGTCGCGACTGCGGCAGCGACGTCACCGGAACGCGCTTCCCGGATCGAACCGGCACGTTCGCCGGCAGCGCGGCGAACGTCGACCTGCACGTGTCGTGTCGACACGTCAGCGTCGCCACAGCCGACGGGAATGGATGGTCCGTAACGGGAACGAGCCGCTCAGGTGAGGGACCTCGGATCACCTCCGACCCGACCAACCTGGCTGTCCGCGGCAACGATGACGGCGTGCCCTTCGTCGAGTCCGGAGCCAGCCGGGGAGACTGGACGATCACGCTGCCACGCTCGGTGCCCATTGCCCTGTCGACTACTGCCGACTTCGGGAGCCTGGACGCGAGACTGGCGGGCGTGAACCTCACGGATCTCGCGATGACGGCGAACTTCTCGAATGCGACGCTCGACCTGAGCCAGGCCAAGGTCGAATCCATGTCGCTGACCGCGAACTTCGCCTCGACTGCCGTGCACCTGCCCAGCGGCAGCAACATGCAGGGCTCGGTCACGGCGAACTTCGGCTCGCTGGCCCTGTGCGTTCCGGCGGGCGTCGGCTTGCGAGTCACGGTTGCCGGCGGTGCCCTCTCGTCGACTGATCTCGAGGGCAGTGGCATGACGCGGGTCGGCAACACGTGGACCAGCGCGGGCTACGACGCGGCCGCCGCAAGGACGGACCTCACCACGACGGCCAACTTCGGAAGCGTGCAGCGCGACGGGGAGGCCTGCCGATGAATCGGCGCCTGTACCGGACTGTCGATGAGCGGATGCTCGCGGGGGTCGCGGCCGGCATGGCCGAGTGGCTGGACGTCGATCCGAGCATCGTCCGGCTGGTCTGGGTCGTCGCCGCGATCGGGACGGCCGGGATGGCAATCCTTGTCTATATCGCCATGGCGATCGTGATCCCGGAGGAGCCGTACGCGACGCCTGGCGGGGCGCCCAGGTCCGCAGCGGCCGACGCTCCAACCACGCCAGTGCCGCCCGAGGTCCCAGGCGTCGCGTCGCCAGCGGAGGGGGACCCGGTCGCGCCCCCAGCGGCGCCCGCGGCGGCACCGCCTCCGGGCTCCGGTTGGCAGCCTGGCGCGACCGGCTGGCGCGAAGCCCGACGCGCCGAGCGAGACGCTCGGCGGGCGACCCACCGTGTGGGGCGCGTGGAGCGCCGCGAGCAGCGGCCGGGCGGTGGCGCGATCCTCCTGGGAGTCCTGCTGATCCTGGGCGGCGTCTACTTGCTCGCCCGCGACTATCTGCCCGCCCTGCGGCTGAACCTGGCCTGGCCGGTCGTGCTGGTCGCCATCGGCGTCCTGCTGGTGTTCCGCTCGATCGACATGGGCGGCGGGGGCTCCTCGCCATCCGACTCGCCGCCCAAGCCATGAGCTGGGCAGTGGCGTGGAGATGTCGCATGATCGGCCGTGAGGGGACGTTCAACTGATCGGCTCACTCGATCCGTATGTCGTTGGCCTGAGCGGCGCGGGCTTGATCGCGGGCCTGACGCTGCTCGGGCGAGGCATGGCCGGCTATCGTCGGGCCGCGATGATTTCGGACGTTTCTTCATCCCGCATCGCGTCCCTGGCCGTTGGCGAGGTCCGCGTCTCAGGAGTCGTCGAGGCCGCCGAGCTGTCTCTCGTCTCACCGCTCCAGAGCGCCAGCTGTGTCTACTACCGGGGCAGGATCACGGAGACGCGAAACCGCGACCGGCACACCCTCTTCAACGAAGAGCGATCAGTCGGGTTCCGGGTGCGGGACACAACCGGCACGGTCCGGATCTTCCCGCGGGGAGCCCGCTGGGACGTACCGTGGCGCCTCGACGAGCACGACGGCGCCCTTGCCAACGCGGTCGGCTTGCGAATGCGTACGGGGTCGGCGATCCAGGTCGGCGAACTGGATCGCGAAGTGCAGGTGGCGGCTTTGCTGACCGTCCGCCAACCGACCGACCTGCCTGACGAGGCCGCGTCCGGCGGTGATGACCTCTCGTTCGGGATTGGGAGTGCTGCCCGCGGCGAGCGTCACTACCAGGAGGCGCGCCTGGAGATCGGCGATCCGGTGACGGTCGTGGGAGGCGCTCGAAGGTTCGACGAGGTACCGGACCCAACGCAGGCCGACGAGGATTCGGTCGAGGGCGACCTCAGCTCCGATCCCGAGGTCGCAGCCGACCTCGCGGCGGCCCAGGCAGCCGGCACACTCGCGGCAAGCCCCGATGAAGCATGGGGCAACGCGGCCATTCCCGGATTCGGCATCGACCGGCCGGCGTGCGCGCCCCACCTCGATGCCGGTGCGAGGGCGGCACCGATCGTGGCCGAGACGGCCGAAAGGGCCTCGCGGGCGTTCGACATCCCACCGGACGAGCTCGTCCTCGCCACCAGCCAGGACGAAGTCCTGCTCATCGCCCAGGGGGCTCCAGGCACCGCCGAGGAACGCAACCAGCGACAGTTCCTGGTGGGACTGCTTGGGGCACTGCTCTCTCTTGGGGCGGCGGTTGCCCTTGCCGTCGAGCTCAGCACGACCGCCCGTCCATGAACCCCTACACGATGGCCGCCCTGTTCGCCGCGGCGCTCGTCCTGATCGTGATCGGGTTCCTCGTGTTCACGACCTACAACGAGGTCATCGCGCTGCGCCAGCGGATCGACAAGGCCTGGGCCAACATCGATGTCGCGCTGAAGCAGCGGCACGATGAGCTGCCCAACCTCGTCAATGCGGTCCGCGGGGTCATGGCCTACGAGCGCGGCGTCCTCGAGGAGGTCACCAGGTTGCGAGCCGCCTACTCACCGACCGCGCCGGTTCCCCGACAGGCGGCCACCTCGGAGGCCACCTCCATCGCGGTGCGCCAGCTCTTTGCGGTCGTCGAGAACTATCCGGCCCTGCGCTCGCAGCAGAACGTCCTCGACCTCCAGGACGAGATCGAGCGGCTCGAGGAGCTCATTGCGGACCGCAGGGAGTTCTACAACGACTCCGTGTTCCGCTACAACACCAGGATCGGGCAACTGCCGGCGCTTCTGCTTGCCGGCCTTTTCGGCTGGTTGCCGCGCCCATTTTTCCGACCCGACCCGGCCGACCTCGCCGTACCGAGCACAGAGCTGCGGCCGGCCTGACTCCGGCTTCTGGTGCGCCCGAGCTGCATCAGCCGGGCCGCGCCGGCGGATCAGCCCGCCGCGCTGCAGAAGGATCAGCGGACGGGTCGGAGAGGATCAGCCGGCGGCGCCGGCGACCGCTTTGTCGATGAGCTGGTTGGCCTGGTCGGTCAATGACTTCGCGAGCTGCTCGTCGAGCGCCTGCCCGTAGAAGGCGGACTCCTCCAGCTGCGCCTTGATCGCCGTGGCCAACGTGTTTCGTTCCAGCGTCCAGCTTGCGATCTGGCCCTCGAGGAACGTGTACGTCCCGTCGTCGGCCGCCGACCCGCTGGCCAGCGCGCGCGTCGACACCGCAAGCGCCGCCATGCTGAAGCTGCCGTACGTTCCATTGAGCTGCTTGTAGGCTCGAGCGAGACGCAACCAGGTCTCGCGATGTGCCAGGAGCGACTGCGGGACCGCCCATGCGTAGAGCGGCTCCACGACGACCCGCCCGTCATGGACGTAGTCGTCGACCAGGCCGAGGAGGGCCAGCATCGTCGGTCGGACGTCCGTGTGATCCGTCCAGACCGAATCGACCTCGCCCATCCGGCGGACGCCGGGGCCCACGTAGCCCACCCAGGTCGACGCGATCTCGTCCTGGATGTCGCCGTGATTCCACGCGAAGCTCTGATTCGTTCGCGCTGGAATCGAGGCACAATCCGCGGGCGCCGCGCAGGCGGGCCCGCCCGTTGCGAACAGGAACCAGTCCGGATCGGCGAACAGGGTGAATGTCGGCGTCCGGTTGGGATCGGCCGTCACCATGTGCAGCGTCTTCTCGGTGACGGGGTCGGCCAGCGCCTGCGTGACATTCGTCTGAACGGCCCCCGTGTAGGGGTTCGTCCACGACAGCCCTGCGCTCTCCCGTTCCAGCTTGCGTACCAACGCGTCGGTCGGAGCTGGATTCCCGTTGACGTACACCGTGGGGGCGTCGTCGGAGTGCACGCTGAAGGCGGTGGTGTCGCCGAACTGCGTCCGGATCATGCGCCGCAGGTCGGCGTTGATCTCGCCCACCCGGTTGTAGTTGCAAGCCGTGGTCACGCCGTCGCAGCCGGCCGGTGTCGGGGCGTCGCCAACGAAGTGGTCGCCCTCGTCGACGGTAAACACGAACAGCGTGTTCGACTTGTTGATGCCGTCACCCGCCAGGCGATTGAAGAACTTGCCGAAAGCCTGGTCGTAGTCGTGCAACTGCTGGACGTAACCGGACTCACCGGGGCCGTAGGCGAAGTGGATGTTGCCCGCGGTTCCGTGCCCGTCGTGGGCATCCGAGATGTAGGCATACGTGATCGGAATGCCGGCTTCCTGCATCTGGGCCGTCCAGGCCAGTGAGACGCCGGCCTCCATCCCGTCAAAGCCGGGAAAGCCGATGTGATTCGCGGCGTCCTTGATGACGTTCCCATCGAGGTCGGTCATTGGCCCGCCTGGCTTGATGACCGGATTCACGTACTTGGCGCCGAAGAGCCCGTTGAAGCCGTCGTAATGTCCGGGCTCGTCGGGCAGCAGGTCCGGCCGCCCATGGTTCGCCGTCGCACAGATCGCCGAATCCTGGCCGCAGTGGACGCCGATGCCGACGAAGTCGGCGAAGGCCTGACCGGGATCGCTTGCGACCTCGGCTGCCTCCGGAGAGCTGGCACCGAACACCGTCGGGATGTCGATCGCGGTGTTCTCGAGAATCGTGTTGGCCGTCGCGACAGCCCCTACGTCACAGCCTGCCCGCGTGAACGGCACCCACGGAGCTGGCGCGATCGCCCCGTTCTCATTGATCATCGTTGGCGTGAAGTCCGTCTGGCCCGCCCCGGCAGGGTCGAACAGCGGCGAGGTCCAGTAGGCGAAGGAAACGCCGGTCCGGCTGCTGCCCGACGGGGTGAAGTAACGGAAGCTGTTCGAGACGGGCTGACCCATGCGGTCCGGATAGACCCCGGTGAGCGAGCTCAGGATCCCGGTCGCGGTGTGGGAGATGAGCACCGTATGGTCGTTGGTCAGCAGCGTGCCGTTGTTCCGGATGAAGTTGAGCAGGTTGGGCATCTGCTCCAGGTCGGACGGGACGTTCGGGTTGTCGCGTCGGAAGTGCGTGTTATCGAACTGGATGTAGATGACATGCTTGATGTCACCCTTCGCGGAGTCGAGCTGGCAGCTGCTGGCCGCGGCTCGGACGGCCGACGCCGACCGAAGGGCCGGCGTGCCGACCAGCACGGATGCGGCAAGCCCGGCTGCCAAGACGACGACGAGGGCTCGCTGGATGCCCGGAAAACGCCGGCTTTGCATGGCCCATCTCCTCCATCGGACAGGCGGCTCACAGGTGCCCCCGCACACTGGACGAACAACGGTAGCCCTGTCTTCACGGGCGTGTATTGCAAATGGTCAAGAGGCGGGCCGGGCCCCTGTCGAACAGACCGAGCTTCGCCGCGACTAACCGGCGGGCGGCGTGAAGATGCGATCCAGGCGCTGGCGCGCGCGCACCTGCATCGACGGTTCGAAGACCGCGTAGCGGCCCTTGCCGTTCGCCTTGGCCGTGTACATGGCGGCGTCGGCGTGGGACAGCAGCGCGTCGGCGTCGCCATCCGATTCGGATGCGAGCGCCACGCCAATGCTCACTCCGACGGCGAGCGAGCGACCCTCGAGCTCGATGGGCCTGCGGAGCACGGCCGCCACGCGTTCGGCCATGGCCGTCGCCTCGCCGACGTCGCCGACTCGCCCAACGAGCACCGTGAACTCGTCGCCGCCCTGGCGGGCCGCGACATCGCCGGCGCGAATGGTCCGCGTCAGCCGCCGGGCGATCTCGATCAGGAGGCGGTCGCCGGCAGCGTGTCCGAGTGAGTCGTTCACCACCTTGAAGTCGTCGACGTCGAGGAACAGGAGCGCCACCGTTGTTCGCCGGCGGTGCAACCGGCTGAGCGCGCGTTCCACTCGATCTCGGAACAGGACGCGATTGGCGAGCCCCGTCAGCGGGTCATGAAGGGCGTCGTGAAGCAGGCGCTCCTCCATGCGCTTCTGTTCGGTCGTGTCCACCAGCAAGCCCTGGGACACGCGGCGGCCACTCGCCGTCTCGTCGGCCATGCCGTACGCCTCGTCGCGCACCCAGATCGTGGAGCCATCGCGCGCGATCATGCGGTATTCGGCACGTAGCGGCCGCCCGCTCCGCCAATGCTCGTGATATGCGGCGAGCGCACCGTCGCGATCGTCGGGGTGGATCAGGCTGGGCCAGAGCTCTGGGTCCCCGATCAGCTCGTCCGGCCTGTAGCCGAGCATGACTTCGATCTGTGGACTCATGTAGCCCAGCCGGCCTCCGTCCGTCACGCCATCGTCGGCGACGTCGATGTACACCGCAGCCGGAACGTGCTCGACCAGGACGCGGTAACGAGAATCGGCCTGCGCTCGCTCGCCCAGGGCGATCTCGACGGCGGCGCGTGCCTTGCGGGAGTCGTCCAGCAGACGCCCGCGCTCGTGCACGAGGATGGTTTGGGACAGGCCGGCCAGGGCCAGGACGGCCAGGGCACCGAGATCCACGGCGCCGATCCCCGACGAGGTCATGTGGCCAAGCACGATCACGAGCGAGCTGGACAGCAGGGCCACGAGCGGCAGTCCCGTGAGCACGGCGGCGCCCACGTCGCGCGATCGCGGATTCTCGGCAGGATCGAGCGGCACACTCGAGGACGGGAAGCTGAACGCTCCGCGCGCGGGAACTTCAACCGGTTGGGCAGGGCTGCTCACCCTCGGACCGTACGGCACAAATGGCTGTGGGGCCACCACCGGATGGCACCATTCAGGGCCATGGCCGATGACGTACTAGTACCGGTCGCTGCTCGATCTCACGGAAGGCACGACCGCAAAGATCGGCGGCGACGCCGGCTCTCCTGGAGCCCCTCAGGCAACCTGCAGGCCGACCTCGAACGTCGTCGAATAGCCCGCTCGGGCATCGCCGGCGAGTTGCAGCAACAGCTGGCTGCCGCCGTTACCGAAGATGCCGTCCCCGTCGTTCCTGAGCGTTCGCTGGCCTTTCTGGGCGTATGGAGCCGTGGCATGCACCTGGTCGGTCACAGCGTCGTCGAAGAAGAGCTGCGAGGTGAACTCGAGACCGCTGGCGGCGCCCGCATCGGACCGAATCTTGAAATGAATGTGAACCGTGCGGCCCTGGTACCAGCCGGGATAGATCGTCGTGAAGCTGGCGAGGCCCTTCGCGTCGGTGACCTGGTACCCGCGCAGGAACTTCTTGCCCTTCGTCTGGAATCCCGGATCGCTCACGTCCGAGTAGACCCCGAGCGCGTCGCAATGCCAGACGTCGACCAGCGCCCCGGCGAATGCCGTGCAGGCGCTCCCCTTGACCCGCGCCACGCTGAATGCAAGCTGGAGGGGCAGGCCTGCGCTGACGGTGCCATCGCCCGGGTCGGATCGGATGTCCGACCGGTTGAGCTTCTCGTCGACGAAGTACGGGCCTTCGGTCTCGGCCGGGCGAACGATGCAGGACGGGAGGCTCGCTGCCGCCGCCGCGGAGGCGGATGCCGCCGTGGAAGCCGACGCCGCGGACGACGCGGAGGCAGCTGAGCCCGCGGACGCCGACGGAGAGGGCGAAGCAGCAAGCGAGCCCGTGCCCGGCGCGCAGGCCGCCAGAAGTGAGGCGGTTCCGGCCGCGCCGAACAGCATCAGCACCTCTCGCCGGGTGAGGATCCGTCCGACCGGAAGGTCGTCCTGGTCGATATCCATGCTCGAAGGCCTCCACTTGGGCACGGCGAGGCACCGGCCGATCTTAGGCGCCGGCTGTCACGCCCGACAGGTCGTACAACGTCCCGCCGCTTCCGCCGTAGTCGACGGCGGTCCCGACGGAGGTCACCCATTGGTCGATCGCGGAGGTCGAGTTGACGCCCGGACCGCCAAAGCCACCTCCGCCGCCGATCAGGACGTAGCGGAGTTGGCCGGAGGCGACGAGTGACTGGAGCTGGGCGAGGCTCGGCGCCGGGTCGCTCCCCGAGAAGCCTCCCATGGCCATGACGGGCTGCCCGCTGGCAAGCTCGATCGAGCCGGCCTGCATGGCCGAAGTGGTCGCCACGATCCACGTAGCGTTGCCGCGATTGGACAAGAGGTAGGTGACCAGGGCCGTATTCGATCCGGCGTCAACGCCGGCGAGACGCGCCGCGGGAGCGCCGGCCGGGCGCACGCCCCCGGCGAAACCTCCAGGGCCGCCAGGCGCGCCTTGGCCTCCACCGGAGGCAGCCGGACCGGCCGCCGGGTCGCCGCCCGCATAGGCCGTCGTGACCGTGTCGAAGGCATAGGCGGCCGGGCCTGCCAGCAGGATCACGAGCCCGAGGGCGGCCGCCAGAAGCTGCGTCCGATGGGCCTGCACGCTGACGGGAATGGCCAGCACGATGGCAACGAGGACGCCCACCACGGCAACGGCGGGGCCCAGCCCGGGCACGAAGTCGGGCGTGCGGTCGAGGAGCTGCCAGGCCCACACGGCCGTGAGCGCGATCGTTCCCCCGAGGACGACGCCACCGAACCTCGCCCTCCCGCGCAGGGCCCACAGCTCCACCGCTCCGGCGCCGACGAGCGCGGCGATTGCCGGAGCCATGGCGACCGGGTAATAGCTGTGAATGATTCCGGACATGAAGCTGAACACGATCAGGTGCGTGGCGAGCCAGAGGCCCCACAGCAGGTAGCCGGCGCGACGCACATCGGTCCGCGGGGCGCGGCCGCGGAGGAGCAGGCCGCTCACGAGCGCGACGAACGCGAACGGGATCAGCCAGCTGATCTGGCCGCCGAACTGGCTGTTGAGCATCCGCAGCAGGCCGGGGACCCCGCCGAAGCCCCCACCACCGCCACCACCTCCACCGCCGCCTGGAGGTCCACCGGAGCCTCCAAAGATGCGGCCAAGTCCGTCATAGCCGAGGAGCAGCTGCACGGCCGAGTTGTTGGTGCTGCCGCCGATGTACGGCCGCGCGCCCGCAGGAATCAATTCCACGGCGAGGACCCACCACCCGCTGCTGATCAGCACCGTGAGCGCCGCGACGAGGAGACCGGCGACCCTGCGTCGCAGGCTGCCCGCGGCGGCGATCGCGTAGGTGGTCGCGAAAGCCGGCAGGACGAGGTAGGCCTGGAGGTACTTGGTGTTGAAGGCGAGGCCGACGAACGTCGCTGCGAGGATGACCCAGCGCAGCCGGCCCGCCTCGAGAGCCTTCAGGAAGGCACCAGCGCCCAGGACCAGGAGGAGCGTGAGGAGCGCGTCAGGATTGTTGTACCGGAAGATCAGTACGGCGGCAGGAGTGAGAGCCATGGCCGCCCCCGCGATCACAGCTGCGACGGGACCGAACGAATGACGGACCAGTACGAACAGCAGGGCGACTGTCGCCACCCCGGCCAGCGCCTCCGGAAGGAGGATGCTCCAGGAACTGAGTCCGAAGATCCGCACCGACAGCCCCATGAGCATGGTCCCGAGCGGCGGCTTGTCCACCGTTATGAAGTTCGCGGCATCGAAGGACCCGAAGAACCACGCCGACCAGCTCTGCGAGGCGGCGTGGGCCGCGGCCGAGTAGTAGGTGTTGGCGAATCCGCTGACGGTCAGGTTGACGAGATAAACGATTGCCGCGAGCGCGATTACGCCGAGCTGCGCCGGGAGGACCCAGGTCGGCTCGTCGGCTCGAGCGCGACGCAGGCCCGTGATCCTTGGCAGGGCGCGCACGCGCTCGAGGGGAGTGGCCCGGCGGGGGCTGGTGATGCTGGTCAC
>VBEC01000064.1 GCA_005883615.1 Chloroflexota bacterium
GGCTGACCGAAGCGTCGAAGTTGCTCGACCACCTCGCCGAGACCCAGGTTGATGCGCTGGAGCAAGCAAGCCGATGGTGCGCGGACACCATCGCCGCCGGCGGGCTCGTACACCTGTTCGGGACCGGCCACTCGCGGATCCCGGTCGAAGAGATGTTCCCGCGCTACGGCTCATACCCCGGCTTCAACCCGATGGTCGAGCTGTCGATGACCTTCCACACCCAGATCGTCGGTTCGAACGGTCAGCGCCAGGCGATGTTCATCGAGCGCGTCCCGGGCCTGGCCGTGATGATCCTGTCCAACTTCCAGTTCGGCCCCAGTGACGTGATGATTGTCTTCTCGGCGAGCGGCTTGTCGGCCGTGCCGGTCGAGATGGCCCGCGGCGCCCGACGGCGCGGCCTCCGGGTGATCGCCGTGACATCAGTCGAGCAATCCATGTCCGGCGATCCCAGCCCTGCGGTCGGCAGCCGACTGATCGACGAAGCCGACCTCGTCATCGACCTCTGCACGCCGCATGCCGACGCCCTCGTCGCGATTGACGGCATCGATACGCCGGTCGGACCCGGCTCGACCCTCGCGGCGGTCGCCGCGGGGCGATGCCTCCGGTCGTCACGCGGGCCTCGGTCGTTGGCGCGGATCGGTCGCGGCAGCTGTTCGATGACGCCTATCGAGAGCACGCGCGCCGCATCGCTCGGACCATTGCTCGGGAGGGGTGATTCCCACGGACATCACGCGCAGGAGGTGCAACGGTTATTTTGCAGCGATCGGCTCCCCATGACGGGAAGGTCAGTTCGTCGACGCGGCCAGCTCGGCTGTCGTCAGCAAGAGGAGGAGAACGGATGACCCAGGCATCGACTCGCATTCGGCTGCTCGTCGGAGTGGCGGCCATCATGGTCGCCGCATCCGCGTGCACCGGCGCGGCCTCGCCGAGCGGGGCCACGACCTACAAGATCGGCTACTCGAACGGCGGGGGCGTCGGCAACGGCTTCCGCGAGGAGCAGGTCTGCACCGCCAAGGCGCAGGCCCTCGTGTCGGGCCAGGTTTCAGGGCTCACCACGATCCACCGCAACACGGACGCCGCGGGCCAGCTGTCCGACATCCGCGACCTGATCTCGAAGGGCGTCAACGCGATCGTCTTCAACCCCAATGACAAGGCCGCCCTCAACCCGGCGCTCCAGGAAGCGAAAGCTGCCGGCATCAAGACGGTCTCGGTCGATGCCTATGTCACCGACCCGAATACCTACAACCTGTACAACAACCAGGTCAAGTACGCGGAGCTTGGCGCCAAGTGGCTGTTCGACCAGCTGGGCGGCAAGGGCACGGTCTACTACATGCGCGGCCTGGCCGGCCACCCCGCCGACTCCGACCGTGACATCGGATTCAAGAACATCCTCAAGGACTACCCGAACATCAAGGTCGTCCCGAACGCCAATGGCGTCGCCACGGGGTGGGACCCGCCGACCGCCACCAAGCTGATCAATGACTTCCTCGCGAGCGGCCAGTACGACACGATCCAGGGCATCTGGACGTCCGGCATGGACTCGATGGTGGTCGACGCCATCAAGGCGGCCCACAAGCCGTTCGTGCCGATCGTCGGCGCCGATCTCGGTGCTTTCGTCAAGCAGCTCCTCGACCCGGTCGGCTATCCGGGCCTCAAGGGGGTTGCCGTCACCAACACGGCCGCCGTGGGCGGTGCGGGCATCGCGCTGGCGCTCAAGCTCCTCAAGGGCGAGGCCGTCACGACCGATCCGTCAGCCAGCCAGCCAAATACCGTTCTCCTGAAGCCCGTCGCCGTGGACAACCTGTCCGACAACTCGAAAGCCCAGTTGAAGTCCTGGCAGTCGGTACCGGGGCTCGATCCGAACTGGCCGCTCGGCATCCAGATCGACGGCTGGACCACGTACACACCTGCCCAGGCCATCGCCTGCAAGGGCCCGGGCGGGTAACTCCCCCGAGCCACGCTAGTCCGAAGGGGATGCCGGTTCCACCGGCATCCCCCCGCTTGATGAGCACGGAGCCGATGACCCTCATCACCACCGACCTCCTGCTCGAGGCGACCGGGATCTCGAAAACCTACGGCGCCGTCGTGGCCCTCCGTTCGGCGTCGCTTGCGGTGCGCCCGGGCGAGGTCCACGCACTGATGGGTGCGAACGGCGCCGGCAAGAGCACCCTCTTGAAGATCCTGACGGGCGCCGTCCGGCCCGACGAGGGCACGATCACGGTGCGCGGCCGGCAGCGCACCGTCCATTCGCCGGCCGAGGCGCGCCGTGGCGGCATCGTCTCGGTCTACCAGGAGCCGGCCCTGATCCCCGATCTGGACATCCGCTCCAACTTGCGGCTCACGGAGACACCGGTCGAGCCATTCCGCCACTGGCTGGGCGAGCTGGGCATGGAGGATCTCGACCTCTCGAGCATGGCGCGGCGCGTGCCGCTCGCCTCGCTCCGGATCATCGACCTCGCCCGCGCCCTCGCGATCGAGCCCGACGTGCTGATGCTCGACGAGATAACCGCCGCGCTACCCGCGAACCTCACCGAGCGAGTCCTCGAGGTGGTCGGCCGCCAACGGGGCGGCGACCGGTCCGTGATCTTCATCTCCCATCGGATGATCGAGATTGCCGCCGTGTGCGACCGGGCCACGGTCCTGCGCGAGGGCAAGACCGTGGGTGTCGTGGACGTCACCCAGGGCTCGGAGGAACGCATCGTCGAGCTCATGCTGGGCCAGATCGTCGAGGACATGGCCGCGATCGCGGAGCGGACGGCGGGCAGCCCAAAGGCATCCGGTTCTACGCCGCGCCTCACGGCTCGCGGCCTCAGCTCCGGTACGAAGCTCCACGATGTGTCGTTCGACATTCAACCCGGCGAGGTGCTCGGCGTGGTCGCGCTCGAGGGCCAGGGCCAGGACGAGCTATTCGACATCCTTGCCGGCTCTGAGCGACCGGCCGGTGGCGAACTGCTCGTCGACGGATCGCCCGTCTCGTTCCGCCATCCAGCCGACGCCATCCGAGCCGGCCTTGTGTACGTCGCGGCCGATCGCGCCGAGGCCCTGCTTATGCAGCGCTCGGTCCGCGAGAACATCGCCCTGCCGCTCACGACCCGCATCCGCCACTGGGGCCTGATCGACCTCGCCGCCGAGGGGCACACGGTCCAGGCAGCAGTCGCGCGGCTGCAGATCGATGCCCGGGCCGGGGGCGAGGTTCGGCGGCTCTCGGGCGGGAACCAGCAGAAGGTCACCATCGCCCGCTGGGTCGCTGGCGGAGTGCACACGATGCTGTGCTTCGACCCCACTCGCGGCATCGACATCCGGACGAAGCAGCAGATCTATCTGCTGCTGCGGGACCTCGCCGAGGCCGGTGCCGCCGTGCTGCTCTACACGTCCGAGCTGAAGGAAGTACAGCTGGTCTGCGACCGCGCCATCGTGATCTTCGGCGGCCGGGTGGTGGCCGAAATCGGCGTGGCGGATGCGGACGAGCCCGCGCTCTTGCGCGCCGCCTACAACCTGCGGGTGGACGCGCCGATGCCCGAGGACGTCGCCGGCGAAGCTGTCGCGGGGGTCGTCGCGGCGGCCCAGGAATCGACCGACGCAGGTGCCGAGCGAGGTCTCCCGGTGAGCGACGGATGAGCGCTCTGTCCGGCACGGTCGATACCGCGCGCGCTCGCCCGGCGGATGCGCTTGCCGCCTGGGCGCGGCGCAACGCCTGGGACCTCGGCCTGGTTGGGTTTCTCGTCGGCCTCCTCGTGTTCACCAAGCTCATCCAGCCGAGTTATGGGGTGCCGGGGGTCCAGGGCCTCGCGATCTCCGTGCTGCCCCTCGCCCTGGCGGCCGTGGCACAGGCGATCGTCGTGCTATCGGGCGGGATCGACCTCTCGCTCGGCTCGATGATGGCGCTGGTCAACGTGGTCGCGGCCACGCAGATGCAAGGCCAGTCCGAGGAGTTTGGCGTCGCCGTGGTGCTGGGTGCACTCCTCCTCGGCCTCGCGCTCGGCGCGGTCAACGGCAGCCTGATCGTCCTCACCCGCGTCCCGGACATCGTCGTCACCCTGGCGATGTCGTTCGTGTGGGCAGGCTTCGCGCTGCTCGTGCTCCCGACGCCCGGAGGCGGCTCGGCGAAATGGCTGCCGGAGCTCGTGACGGGGTCGCTCGGCAACGAATGGATCCCCAAGGCAGCTGTTGTCCTCATCATCGTCGTCGCCCTGATCTGGATTCCGGTCCGGCGGTCGTGGCTGGGCCTATCGCTGTACGCGATCGGCAGCAACCGGCTGGCGGCGTTTCGCAGCGGCGTGTCCGTCGGTCGAACGAGGATCCTTGCCTACACCCTCATGGGCCTGTTCGCGGCGCTCGGCGGCCTCTCCCTGACGGCGAGTACCGGGATCGGGATCCCCGTTCCCGGGCCCTACACGCTCCTGAGCGTCGCCGCGGTCGTCCTCGGCGGCGTCAGCCTCGCGGGCGGTCGCGGCAGCGTATTCGGGCCCATCCTTGGGGTCATCATCCTCCAGCTGATCCGGACGGACATGACGTTCCTTGACGTCGACACCAACCTGGCGACCGTCCTGCAGGGGCTCATCCTCATCGGGGTGGTGATGATCGGCAGCCTGGTTCAGATCCGGGCGTCGCGCGCATGAGCGGCCTCGCCAGCGCTTCCGGCGCGCCCAACCCCTGGCTCACCGCTGCCGCCTGGCGCGGCCTCTTCAGGGACCGGCCGATGATCCCGCTGCTGGGCCTTCTCGCCGTCCTGGTGGTCATCAGCGACCTCGTGCGCCCGGGCATCGTGAGTCCCGAATGGGTCAGCGTCATCCTCCGCGCCGCCGTGCTCCTGGCGATTCTCGCCGGGTGCCAGACGCTCACGATGTTGACCGGTGGCATCGACCTCTCCGTCGGCGCCGTCGCCTCGATGTCAGGCTTTGTCGTGGCGTCGTTCGCGGCCGGCGCCGGAACGCCGACCGGGATCGTGGTCGCGCTCGTCGCGGCCGCGCTCGCCGGGTTCGTGACCGGCATCGGCGTCGGCGTCTTCCGGGTCCACCCGCTGATCATGACGCTGGGCATGAGCTTCGTCATCCTCGGCCTGGCGAACGTCTGGCAGCTGCAGTCGGTCGTCACCTCGACGGGAGTCCCGCCTGCGTTCCGGTGGCTGGGGTCGCAGGCCTTCGCCGACGTCGTTCCGTTCAGCCTGCTGGTCTTCCTGCCCGTGGCCGGCCTCATCCTGGTGGCCCTCAAGCTGACCGGGTACGGCCGGCTGCTCTACGCGATCGGCGACAACCCGGTCGCTGCGCGCCTGTCGGGCGCCCGGTCGTGGCAGGTCCTGGTCGTCCTGTACGTCGTCTCGGCGCTCCTGGCGGCGGTTGCCGGGTTCCTCTATTCGGGTTACACGAACGTCGCCAGCGTCACGCTCGTGGACAGCGCGGTCCTGCCGTCCGTCGCGGCGGCGGTGATCGGCGGGACCTCCATCCTGGGTGGCCGCGGCGGCTACGGCGGGACCATCGTCGGGACGCTGATCCTCACCGTCATCTCCTCGCTGCTGTCGTCGCTCGGCTATCCGGAGGCCGTTCGCCAGATCCTGTTCGGCACGATCATCGTCGCCGTGGCGGCGGCCTACACGCGGGTCACCGGCGAGGCCTGAACGGCGTGAGTGGTGCCTCGCTCCCCAGCCGGCATCTCGGCCTCGACCTCGGGGGCACGAACATCAAGTGGGTCGTGGTCGAACGCCACGCCGGTGACTGGCGCGTGCTCGACCGCGATCAGGTGGCCACGCCGGCGGCGGACGGCCCGGACGCCGTGGTGCAGCGCCTTGCGACTGTCGGCGCGGAGGCCGTTCGCCGCTCCGAGCGAGTCATTTCCGTCGGTATCGGGATACCCGGCCTGTACGACCCGGCCGCGGGCACGACTCGCTTCCTCGTGAACTTTCCAGGGGCCTGGGCCGGGAAAGCCGTTGCGGGCCCTGTCGGCGCCGCGCTAGCGCTGCCGGCATTCCTGATCAACGATGCGCGCGCGTTCGGTCTCGCTGAGCTTCGCCTGGGCGCGGGACGAGGCGCCTCCTCGATGATCGGGCTCACCCTCGGGACGGGCGTCGGCGGAGTCATCGCCGTGGATGGCCAGGTGCTCCAGGGGCATGACGGGACGGCCGGGGAGATCGGGCACCAGACGATCGAGCCCGACGGGCCGTGGTGCAACTGTGGGAACCGCGGCTGCCTGGAGGCATTCGCTCGCGCCGATCAGATCGCCGTCGCATGCGGCACCGCCACCGCCGAGGAGGCGGTGGCACGGGCGCGCGCCGGCGACGTCCGTGCGATTGAAGGGCTGGCCAACGTTGGACGCTATCTCGGGATCGGGATCGCCAACATGGTTACGGTAATCTCCCCTGACAGGATCGTGATCGGCGGCGGTATCTCGGCCGCCGCGGACCTGCTCCTGGGCCGCATCGGCGACGAGCTGCGACGACGCGTTCACACGACGTCTCTCGACGAGGTCGAGGTCGTGACCGCAGCGCTGGGGACCTGGGCGGGGGCGATCGGAGCTGCCATCCACGGCGCGGAGGAGGCCGAGCGCAAGGACGCGGCCGCGGCCATCCCGTCTGTTGGCGCGAGATGATCGAGGGGAGCCTCCAGCCCAGGCAGCGGCAGAGCGAGGAGACCTCGCGACGCCCGGCGGCGGGCGATGGTCAGCGTTGCGGCATCGCCTCGAACGTTCGCTCGATGTCGTCGAGCAGGCGGATCGTCGACTTCACCACGACCTCGAGGTAGCGTTCCCCGAACTCCGCCGATGCCTCTCGCGCGTCGCCCCAGGTGCCCGAATGGGTGGCGCGATGAACAGAGCCCGGCGCGGAGAAGAAGAACGCGGTGTGCACCGGGGCTGGACTCGTGACCTCCGGGAACGGGGGCAGCTCGACGTTCGCTCGCTCCATGTCCACCAGCGCCGGGTTGATGGCGAGCACGGCGGAAGTCTCGCCGCGGTTCGCATGGAGTCCTGTCGCCGGGCCGAAAAACTCGGCAGCCTCGTCGGCCGCCATGCCGTCCCAGTAGTTGATCGGGAAGGCGCGGCAGCCGGCGGGCATACGGTCCGCCGCGTTCGCGCAGGCGTACGCGATCGCATAGGTGTTGTCGTAGTGGCCGTTCAGGAACACGATCCGCCTGAACCCCACGGCCGCGAGCGAGACGCACAGGTCCTCGACGAGCGCCATGAAGGTGGGAATGCGCACATGGACGAGGCCCGTGAACCCAACGTGTGGATAGGACAGGGCGTAGTTGATCGGGGGCGCCACGACGGCGCCGACCACGGGCGCGACGCGGCGGGCGACCTCCTGCGGGATGAGGACGTCGGTCAGAAGCGGACCGTGCGGACCGTGCTGCTCCGTTGAACCCGTCGGGACGATCACAGTCTGGTGTTGCTTCAGGAACGCCTCGACCTCCGGGTTGGTCATCTCGCCCAGCAACACGGTTGGCGGTTTCATCGCGACGTCCTCCTTGTCTCGGGTCACGCGATGGTGGTGGTGAGGTCCCCGATGTGCTCGATCCAGACCGTCACCACGTCGCCGGCCTGGAGATGGCGCTCCGGCCCGATCGGTCCAGCGAGACGCGCCGGCGTCCCGGTCGCGATCAGGTCGCCCGGCCGCAGGACGACGTGGCGGCTCAGGTACGCAATGACCTCGGCGACGGAGAACCGCATCTGCGCGGTCCTGCCGTCCTGGATCGCGATTCCGTTGATGGCGCAGCCGAGCCGCAGGTCCGCCGGGTCGACCTCGTCGCGCGTCACGACGCTTGGGCCCACCGGACAGAAGCCCGCCATCGACTTGCCGAGCAACCACTGGTCGCCGTCGAGCCATGGGTCGCGGGAACTCATATCATTGACGCAGGTGTAGCCGAAGACATGGCGCATGGAGTCCTCGGGTGCCACCGCCGAGGCACGCTCGCCAATGACCACACCGAGCTCCGATTCTGCATCGACGTTCGCGGTCAGCGCTCGATCCCAAGTCACGACCGAGCCGTGCCCGGTGACCGCCGTCGGCACCTTGCCATAGACCATCGGCCGCTCGGGCCGGTCGTCGTGCAGCTCGCCTGGCATCGCGTAGTTGAGCCCGATCGTGTAGATGGCCCCCGGGTCCGGCACCGCGGGCCCGAATTCCACGTCATCGATCGGACGATAGGCCCGTTCCGGTTGGAGCTGCACCCATTCGTGCACGCGCCGCAACCCATCGTCGCCGCTCGACGCGATGGCACGCAGCGAGCCCAGCCCGGTGTCCTGGATCGAGAGCGGCAGGAGTGCCTGGCCGCGAACAACCGCAACCGACAAGCGTCCCTCTTCGACGATGGTCGCGAACCGCATCGGTCAGGCGCGGGCGTCGGGATCGGCGAGCAGCGGTGCGACGGCGGCACGCATGACATCGGCCATGCCGCCCACGGCGGTCCAGCGCTCGAACGCGATCGCCGCTTGCTGGATCAGCATCTCCGACCCGTTCGCGGCTCGCAGGCCACGCCGCCGCGCCGCTCGGAGCAGCGGCGTCTCGGGTGGCACGTAGACGAGGTCGAAGACGGTCGCGCCCGTGGGCAGCAGCTCGACCTGCATGGTCGTCCCCGCATCGATCATGCCGACGGTGGTCGCATTCACGGCGAGGTCCGCCGACCGATGCGCCCTTATGAAGGCCGGGTCATCCAGCGCCATGGCCGACAGGGACCCCACCCCGACCCTGGTGAAGCGCTCCGCGAGCTCCGCGGCGGAGGAAACGGTGCGATTTCCGATGGTCACCTCGCGCGCGCCGGCGCTCAGGCAGGCGAAGACCACGGCGTGGGCGGCGCCACCGGCTCCGGCGACGACGACGTTGGCTCCCGCCAATGGCCGGTCCATGGCGAGCTCGACCCCGGCGCGGAAACCGGGTGCGTCGGTGTTGAAACCGACGAGCCCGCCAGCGTCTGACCGCACCACGCTGTTAACGGCGCCAATCGTCGCAGCGTCCGGCTCGACGCTGTCGCACAGGCCCGCGACCAGTCGCTTGTACGGAGCAGTGACCTGGAGACCGAGCCAATCGGCGCCGCGCACCGCCGTGACGGCAGCCTCGACTGCGTCGGGTTCAAGCTCGAGGAGCTCGTAGCGTGCGTCAATTCCGGCAGCGGCGAAGGCGGCGTCGTGCATGACCTGCGAATGGCGTCGCCTGAGCGGCTTGCCGATCAGCGCGACCCGGCTTGTCACCGTAGCGCCGGCGCCAGGCGCCGCACCGGGCCGGCGAAAGCTGGAAACCGGACGTTCGGGATGATCTCGTCAACCCAGCCCCGGAGCTGAGCTGGGTCAGGCGTCATCGTGTGAAGCACGAAGTACTCCACACCCGCGTCGACCCGGGCCTGGATCGAGCCGATCACCTCGTCCGGCGTCCCGAACAGGTAGACCGACTCGAGGTACCTGGGTCCTCGCTCGGCGCTCATCACCTTCAGGAAGGCGCGATGCTGCTCCTCGCGCGCCTTGACCGGGTCGTCGGTCAGCACCAGATGCAGGAAATTCTCGTGCGCGACCATGCAGGTTCGCGGGTCACGACCGTGGTCACGGTAGTAGGCCTGCAGCTCCACCCAGTCGCGGGCGATGTCGCCAGGCGGGCAGGTGGGGCGCGGGATCCAGCCGTCGGAGCGCAGGACGCGCGCCTTCACCGACTCGACGAAGCGGGGCAGGTCCGGCGACTTGGGGTCGGCCAACTGCGACCCGCCACCGATCCAGAGCTCGGGTCGCTGGGAGGGTGTGGGCTCGATGAATACGTCGTCGATCGAGTAGTAGCGGCCGTGGTAGGTGACCGACTCGCCCTCGAGCAGCGGCAGCATGATGTCGAGCATCTCGTCGGTGCGCTTCCCGCGCTCCGACTTCCTGACGCCGATTGCCTTGTACTCAGCGTCGTTCCAGCCGACTCCCGCCCCGAGGATCAGCCGATTCTCCGACAGGAACTGAAGCGTCGCCAGCTCCTTGGCCAGCAGCACCGGGTTGCGTAGCGGCATGACCAGGATGGATGTGCCGAGGCGAACCCGCTGCGTGACGCCAGCGGCGACGGCGAGGGCCGAGAGCGGCTCGAGGAACGAGACCGAGTAGAACCGCTTCGCGGCCAGCAGATGATCGGTGATGAACAGGGAGTCGAAGCCGAGGTCCTCGACCGTCCGTGCGAACTCCTTGATGCCGCGCGCCCGCTCCGGGCCGTCGCCCTCCCAGATGTAGGAGGGCAGAAAGACCCCGAACCGGACGACCTCACTCATTCGCTCGTTCCCTCAACTGCACGTCACGTTCAGCGGCCTTCGTAGTGCGGATCGCGCTTCTCAAAGAAGGCATGGGCTCCCTCGAGCATGTCCTCGCTCGCGAAGATCCGTTCCGATGCGTCGAGCTCGGCAGCAAGACCAGCATCCAGGTCCACGTCCAGGGCGGCATCGATCAGCCGCTTCGCCTCTCGCACGGCCAGCGGCCCACGCGCGGCGATCTCCTCCGCAACGGCGTCTGCTCGCAGCCGGGCCTCTCCCACAGGCACGACCTCGTTGACCAGTCCGATGCGCTCGGCTTCTTCGGCAGCGATGATCCGACCGGTCAGGATCAGCTCCTTGGCGCGCGCCGGCCCGACGACTCGTGGCAGGCGCTGCGTCCCACCGCTGCCAGGCAGCACCGCCAGGCGCACCTCGGGCATGCCCAGCCGGGCGCGAGCCGACGCGATGCGCAGGTCGCAGCACAAGGCCAGCTCGAGCCCTCCGCCCAGGGCATCGCCCTCGATCGCGGCGATCGTCGGCATGGGCAGCCCCGCGAGTTCTCGATAGACGAGCTTCTCGAGCAGCAACTTGCCCTTCGCGACCCGGCCTCGGAGCCCTTCGAACTCGCCGATGTCGGAACCGGCGCAGAAGGCGCGCTCCCCGCTCCCCGTCACGACCACCGCGCGGACGTCGTCCGCTGCCGCGAGGCGGGCCAATGCCTCGCGCAGCTGTTCGGTGAGCTCGCGCGTGACGAGGTTGAGTGGCGGGTTGACGAGCTCGAGGTGCGCCACGCGGCCAATCTCGAGCGAGAGGAGCTCGCTCACGACGCCGCTCGGAAATCCACCGCCAGGCCCATCGGTCCCGTCGCGTACAACCGGCGGTCCATGGTGCGCAGGTCATCGGCCACCCGCGGGCGGAATCCCATCCTCGACAGCACCTGGCCCTCGACGTCGATCCCCGGGGCGACCTCGATGAGCACGAGACCGCCATCCTCCAGGGCGAAGACCGCCCGCTCCGTGATGTAGCGCACCTGCTGTCCCCGCTCTCGAGCAAGGTGGCCGTTGAACGAGATCTGACGGACTTTGGGCACGAACTTGCCGAGACTGCCCTCACTCGTCACGTGGATCCCGTCGCGGATCTCGACCTGGAGGCCGCGCGCGGTCAGCGTTCCGACGAAGTTGATCTTCCGGGTCCGCGCGCTGATGTTCGGGAATCCTCCCGCGCCGCGGACCCGCCCCTCGAATGCGTGGACGTTGACGTTTCCCTCGGCGTCCACTTCCGCGAAGGAGAGGCTCGCCACGTCGAGGCCGCCGCCATCGTAGAAGTCGAACATGTACGGCTGATCGATCATGGCCTGATAGTTGAATCCGGCGCCACCCTCGTTGCCGGCGACGGGCACGCCACCGAAGATGCCCTGCTCGACGGTCAGGACCAGCTGGTCGGAAATGCCCTCCTCCCAGGCCACCCGCCCGATGAGCTGGCTGATCCCGAAGCCGAGGTTGCAGATCGCATCGCGCGGGAACTCGAGGAGAGACCGGCGCGCGATGACCTTTCGGACGTCGAGCGGTAGTGGCGGCTCGGGTCTCGCCGGCCGGCGCAGGGCGCCGGCGTAGTAGGGCGAGTCCTGGGTCATGTACGTCTGCCATTGGTCCGGATCGAGGTAGACGTGGTCGATCAACGCGCCAGGCACTTTCACGTCGCGCGCCTGCAGGCTGCCGCGGGTCGCCAACTGCCGAACCTGCGCGATGACGATGCCGCCGCTGTTTCGTGCGGCCATGGCCATGGCGAGCATCTCGCCCTGGACGGCCTCGCCTTCCATCGTCAGGTTGCCGTCCTCGTCGGCGGTAGTGCCCCGGATGACGGCCACGTCGATCGGGAAAGCGTGGTAGAGCAGCCATTCCTGGCCGCGGAGCGTGACCACTTCGACGAGGTCCTCGGTGGTCACGGCGTTTTGCTTGCCGCCCGTCTGGCGCGGATCGACGTAGGTCCCGAGGCCTACGTGCGTGACCAGGCCGGGCCGTCCCGCGGCGATCTCGCGCATGAGCTGCGACAGGACGCCCTGGGGGAACGAGTACGACTCGATCTCGTTCGCCTCGACCAATGCCCCGAGGCGTGGCTCGTTTCCGATATTGCTGCCGATCGTGCGCCGCATGAGGCCCGGCAGCCCGAGCTGCGAAAAGCCACGGTCGGCGAAATCCCCGATGCCGACCACGCGGACCGTGGTCAGGTCGCGCGGCCGGCCTCCTTCGCCGAAGACGGTCGCCAGCTCGTCGATGAACCGTTGCGGGAGTGCATGCCCAGCGCCAGAGCCGCCGATGAGCAAGGTGCTGCCGTCGGGCACGAGCCCGACCGCCTCTCGGACGTCGATCACCTTGCTCAAGGCATGTAGCCGCCGGCATTCGGGTTGAGCGTCTGGCCCAGGAACAGGGCCGAGGCGTCGGACAGCAGGAAGATGACGGCGTCCGCAACTTCATCCGCTCGGCCGAACCGGCCGAGAGGCATGTCCCGCAGGCGCCGGCGGCCCTCGTCGCTGTCGATCAGATCGGTCGTCATCTCGGTCACGGTGACGGCAGGGGCAACGGCGTTCACCCGGATGCCGCGGGGCCCGAACTCCTTGGCGAGCGCGCGCGTGAGTCCGATCAGCCCCGCTTTGGCGGCGCTGTACGCCGCAGTTTCCGCGACGCCCATCTGCCCGAGCCTCGATGCGATGTTGACGATCGAGCCGCTCCCTTGCTCGATCATCGACGGCAGCGCAGCGCGACATGTATGGAAGGCGGCCGTCAGGTCCGTGCGGATGACGTCCTCCCATTCGGACGGGTCGATCTCGAGGAACGGTCCGACCTGCGTTCGTCCGGCGTTGTTGACGAGGCCGTCCAGTCGCCCGAAGCGATCGATGACGCGCGCGACGAGGCCTTCTGCCGCGAGCCCGTCGCCGACGTCGGCCTGAAAGCTCTCAGCTTCGGCGCCCACGCTTCGGGCTCGCTCAACTGTGGATTCAGCACCCTCTTTCGACAGCTGGTAGTGCACGGCCACGTGTGCGCCCTCGGCCGCCGCCTTGACCGCGACCTCCGCGCCGATGCCCCGGCTGCTGCCCGTGATGAGCACGACGCGATCGATCAGGGCGCCCTCCTTCACGCGGTGCCCTCGGAAACCGCCGCCAACGTCCGTGGGATCAGTATGGGAAGGGGAATGACTTTGGCTCGTCGCGCACGGTCACCCATTGCCACTGCGTGAACGCGTCCCAGTTGGCTGCGCCACCAAATCGACCGCCGTTGCCCGAGGCGCCCATCCCGCCGAACGGGATCACGGCCTCGTCGTTCACGGTCTGGTCGTTGACATGGACCATGCCGGCGCGGATCCGCTGGGCGAACGCGAGGCCACGCGAGATCGACCGCGAGTAGACCGCGCCGGCGAGGCCGTATTCGGTGTCGTTCGCGAGTGCGAGCGCCTCGTCATCCGTGTCGAAGACGACGACCGGCGCGACCGGGCCGAAGATCTCGTCAGTCCACGCCGGGAGGTCCCGCGACACGTCGGCGAGGACCGTCGGCCGGTAGAAGAGCCCGTCGTGCGTTCCGCCAACCGCAAGGCGGGCGCCGCCGTCGACCGATCGCCGGACGATGCCGTCAACCCGTGCGAGCTGCTTCTCGTTCACGATCGGCCCGAGATCCACGTCCTCGCGGTACGGGTCACCGAGCCGCAGCCGCTTCGCTTTCTCGACGAGCGCGTCCACGTAGTCGCCCGCAACGCTTCGGTGGACGATGTGCCGCCCGGTCGCGAAGCAGACCTGGCCCTGGAACTGGAACGACGCGTACGCGCCGGCCGACGCCGCCGCGTCGAAGTCGGCGTCGTCGAGGACGACGAGGGCATTGTTCCCACCCAGCTCGAGCGAGACCTTCTTGAGCAGTCGTCCCGCGAGTTCGCCGACGCGCCGGCCCGCAGCCGTGGACCCGGTGAACGACACGACGTTCACGTTCGGGTCCGTGACGATCGCCTCGCCGACGTCGGCGCCTCCGACGACGACGTGCAGCAGCCCGTCGGGCAGGCCGGCTTCGCGAAAGACCGCCTCGAACATCGCGCCGCCGCAGACCGGCGTCTGCGGGTCGGGCTTCAGGAGGAC
>VBEC01000065.1 GCA_005883615.1 Chloroflexota bacterium
CAAAGACGGCGGCCAGGCCGGCCGAGCCCTTAGTCGCCTCCGCCCGGCTGGGCACTCGCGCCGCTTCCGCTCGAGCCGCTGGCGTCGGAACTCCCATCGTCCCCCGGCGTTTCGGTGGGTTCGGCGCGATCGGTTTCATGTGGCTCCTCCGTACTGGCGGTCGTCGCCGTGGGCCGTGGCGTCCAATCGGGCTGCGGCGCGGGAGTTGACCTGACCGCAGGTGTTGCCGGGGTCCTCTCAGTGGGCGTCGCCGGTCCCTTCACGGTTGAATGGTCGGTCTCGGTTGGGGTCTGCTCATTCAGGCGCGCGGGCTGAGTGGATTCCGGCGCGACGACGGGGGCGACGGACGGTCCCCGCTGGAGCGCGCCCAGTGCCCCGACGAGGAGGGCACCGCTCAGGCCGGCGATCGCCAGCGTCATCACCAAAACAAATGCGAGTCCCTGGAGCCGGACCGCCACGGGTCGACCGCCCGCCCACGTCACACGCCAACTGTCCACCATGCCACTGACCAGCGCCGATGGTCGACCAGCGCGCAGCGCTACGACGATGGCGGAGCCTGGCGCGGGCAGCGGCTCGGCCGCGATCGCTGCCATGACAGAGTCGAAGAAACCGTTCGAGAGTCGCACCGGGGTCACTTCAAGAGCCAGCTCGAGCTCCCGAGCGAGGGCGACCGAATCCGACATGGCGGCCAGAGGGGGGCCGCCGGGACCAACCAGCTCCAGAGGCGAAAAGCGCTGGCCCACGAGGTAGCTCACGGCGCGCTTGCATCCTCCAGGAGAGTCAGGCGCAGCCTCGTCAGGCCCCGGTGCAGGTGTGTCTTCACGGTGCCCAGCGGTCGGCCGGTCTCTGCCGCGATCTCAGTAAGGGGGAGGTCCGCGAAGAAGCGCAGCAGCACGGTCTCACGGTAAGGCTCGTCGAGGCCGCGGACCGCGGCGCGCACGATTGCCGACCGTTCGCCGGCGAGGGCGACAGAGGCCGGGTCGCTGTCCGCGGGAGCAACGAGCGACCGAATGAGGCGCTCATCTCCCTCGCCCTGCGCCGATACGGCGCCGGAGCTGAGCCAAGCCACCTGCCGACGCTGGCTTGCGCGACGAAGGGCAACGCGGAGTCCGATACGGGACAGCCACGCGCCAAATGGGCCTTCACGTCGCCAGCTGGGTAGCGACCGGAATGCGATCACGAACGACTCCTGCGCGACATCCTCGGCCTCCGAGAGGTCGCTCAGCACGCGGTAGCAGAGCCGAACGAGGCCGGGCCCCTCGCGCTCTACCAGCGTTCGGAACGCCTCCCGATTCCCGGCCAGAACGGCATCGACCGCCAATCGGGCGACCACGTCGGTCGCCCGATCCTCTGCGGCTGGGCCGGCACGAGTCGTTTCGATCGGAAGGTCTGATGCTTCGGATGGGGGGGAGCGCGGTCAAATCATGCGCTCCTCGCCAGGCGTCAGTCGCCTCCGCCGTCGCCTCCCCCGTCGCCACTGCCGCCGCTGTCCCCGCCGCCGCTGGACTGGTCGCTGTCGGGCGTCTCCGTCGGCTCGGGCGTTTCCCGCGTCTCAGGCTTGTCGGTTGCCTCGACCTTCGTTTCGCCCTGCTCGTCCGCGTCTTCGCCCTGGTCGTTCTCGACGTCGGTAGCCTCGGGCGTTTCGGTAGGTTCTGGTGTCCTGGCTGCTTCAGGCGTCTCCGTAGGCTCCGGTGTTTCGGCCGCCTCCGGCGTCTCGGTCGGCTCGAGCGTCTCTGTTGCCTCGGGCGTCTCGGTCGGCTCCGGGGTCTCTGTTGCCTGGTCGACTTCGCCAGTACTGGCCGGATCCGTGCCTGCGGTCGAGCCATGGCGAAGGACGTTTGCGCCGATCGCTGCACCGGCGACCAAGAAAAGGGTCGCTCCGGCGACCGCCGCGCTTCGCGCGAGTCGTCTCGTTCGATCCATTCGGTAATCCCCGATCCCTGTGTGTCGGTCTCTTGACCGACGCCTACATCACCGAGACACGCGACCTCCAAAAGGTTTCGCGGTCCTATGGGAGGCGACAAGTGTCGCCACTTCAGCCGCGGCTGAACAGCAGCCAATTGGTACCCCGCTCCGTGCGGATGTCACGCGGGCGGCCCAACTGCGCCTGCCGGAGGTCAGGAAAATGGTCATGCCGGAGCGCGCGGCGCTATGGTTGACCAAGGCGCTGGCCACGTCCGGGACTCGTGGCTAGGTCCCCGCTTCCTCTTCGGCGGGCACGACCTCGACGGGGCCGAAGTCGCCGGTCTCCAGCTCGCTCGCTATCCGCTCCGCGTCACCCACCAGGACGATCGCAGCTCGATCCGGGTCGATGTGGGCTGTCGCAGCCGCCTGGACGTCGTCGATCATGACGGCCTCGAGTGCCGGCCGATACCTGGAAAGCTCGTCGTCGGGCAGGTCGTGGACCACCAGGCCGGCCAGGGCGCCGACCACCGGCCCGGGGGTCTCGAATCGAAGCGGAAAAACGCCCACCAGGAAGTCGCGGCCGGCGGAGAGCTCGGCCGCCGTGACCGGCTCCTGGCGCAGCCGGCCGAGCTCGGCCAGCATCTCCCGAATGGACGGGACCGTGACCTCGGTGTTCACGGCGGCCCGCGCCGAGAACGGTCCGGCACCCCGGCGCATGTCGAAACCTGCATTCGCTCCATAGGTATAGCCCTTGTCCTCGCGCAGGTTCATGTTCAGGCGCGAGTTGAACAGGCCACCGAGGATCGTGCTCATGACGGACACGGCATGAAAGTCCGGGATCCGCCGCGGCAGCCCCACGTGCCCGATGCGGATCTCTGTCTGAACCGAGCCCGGACGGTCGAACAGCCGGACGAACCGGCGCGGGACGGCTGAACGGCCCACGACCGGCCCGGGCCTGGCCGAGCCAGGTCGCGCTACCCAACCCCCGAACAGGCGCTCCGCGATATCCGGCACGTCCAGCCCTTCGAGGTCGCCCCCGACGACCAGCGTGATCTGCTCCGGATCGAGGCCGCGCCGATGCGTACCGCCCAGGATCTCGGGACGCAGCGTCTCGACGGTTTCGCGCAGGCCGCCCGACGGCCGGTGGTAAGGCGAATCCGGGGTGTAGATCGTGTCGACGAAGCCCTCTTCGACCCGTCGTCGAGGATCCGCTCGGGCCTGGAGGATGTCATTGAGGCGCTCCTCGCGAAGCCGGTCGACCTCCGCGGTGGGGAACGTCGGTCGGCCGACCATCTCCGCGAGCAGATCGAGAGCGGGCTCGAGGCGCTCGGCGGGTACGTCGACACCCGCCGTCGTCGCGTCCCAGCCGGCTTCGGCATGGAGCGACGCGCCGAGACGTTCGGCGGCCTCGACCAAGGCGATGGCGTCATACCGCTCGGTGCCTTCCGACAGTGCGCGGGCCGCCAGGACCGTGGCACCGGCCTCGGCTGGTTTCTCGTCCGATGCGCCGTTACGCAGGATCAGCGAAGCCGACACGAGCGGGCGGCCGGGCATCTCGACGGTGAGAACGGTGAGGCCGTTCGGAAGCCGGTGGCGCTCGAACGGCGGGAACTCGTATCGGCGGGGTGTTCCCGATGTGGGTCGCTGGGCGACGAGCTCGACGCTCATGCCGCGATCTCCTCGTCCTGGGGGATTTCCTCAGCGTTGGCCGCCTCGTCGGCGGGTGGCTCGGCCGGGACGTAGGTCAGGACGACCCGGTTGTCGGGGCGAAACACCTCGCGCGCGACGTCGCGAATCTGGTCCGCCGTCACCGCGAGGTAGCGCCCGAGCTGGCGGTTGATCAGGTCCGGATCGTCGAACAGGGTGGCGTACATCGCCATGCGGTCGGCTCGCTCCTCCACTCTCCCGAGCGACGCGAGCTCCTCCGACTCGACGAGAGCCCTGGCGCGTGCGAGCTCGTCGTCCGTGACGGGCTCGCGGCCGAATTTCTCGAGCTCCTCCAGGAAGGCCGATTCGACGCGCTCGATGGTGACCGCAGGTCGAACGGTCGCCCAGCCCGCGGCGATCGACGCTCCCCCGACGAAGCCGAGGGCGAAGAGCGTGACGTCCTGGGCAATCCGCTCATCGCGGACGAGGCGTCGATAGAGCCGGCTGCCTCGGCCACCCGCAAGGATGTGGCTGCCGACCTCGAGCGCATCCAGCCGAACATCGCCGAACGGCGGCGCCCGGAAGCCGAAATAGATGCGCGGCAGGGGTACCCGGTCGGGCACCACCTCGCGGCGTTCCTTGCCGATGACGGCGGGCAGCGAGAGGTTGCCCAGGCGCGGAATGCTCGGGTTCGCGGGAATGCCGCCGAAGTAGCGCTCCACCCAGTCGCGGGCTCGCTCGGGCTCGAAGTCGCCGACGATCGCGAGCACGGCGTTGTTGGGCGCGTAGTAGGTCCGGAAGAACTCCTTGACGTCCTCCAGCGAGGCGGCGTCGAGATCGGCCATGGAGCCGATCGTGGGGTGGTGATAGGGGTGCTCCTTCGGGAAGAGGTGGGCTTGCAGCTTCTCGTTCCAGGTGCCGTACGGCCGGTTGTCGTACGACCAGCGCTTCTCGTTCTTGACGACATCGCGCTGGTTGTCGAGGTTCTCCTGCGACAGCGCATCCAGCAGTGAGCCAAGTCGGTCCGCCTCCAGCCACAGCGCCAATTCGAGCTGGTGGGAGGGCATCGTCTCGTAGTAGTTGGTCCGGTCCAGCCAGGTCGTCCCATTCATCGTGCCGCCGGCGGCCTGCACGAGGGCAATGTGCTCGGCCTTCCCGACGTGCGCCGAGCCCTGGAACATCACGTGCTCGAACAGGTGCGCGAAGCCCGTCTTGCCGGGGACCTCGTGCTTGGACCCAACGTCGTACCACACGTTCACGGCGACCACCGGCGCGAGGTGATCCTCCGACATCACGAGGCGGAGACCGTTGGGCAGGCGTTCGTCGGTGAAGCGGACCGCGGGAAGGGCCATTGCGGGGACAACTCCTCGGACGCCGTTGCAGGGCCAGATGTGGGGCGGTTTGATTGTAGGCGGTGGGCGGCCGGACTTGACACCTCGCTCGACCGTGTTAGCATTCCATCTAACACACGTGAGGTATTCGCAGACCAAGATGGCCCCTCGCCCCACCGGCCGCCGGGCCGATGCTCCAGTCATCGCCAGCCGGCCCCAGCCGCTCGTCCGAGACTACAGCCGAGCCGCCGCGCCGCCCTACACCGTCGAGTTCGACCTGCGCACGACCTACGACTTCGTGTTCAGCCTGTCGGACGATGCCGGATCGACCGAGGACCTGCCCGAAGCCGACCGCCGCTGGTTGGCCGCTGCCAAGGCGACCCTGCCCGAGACCGTGGCATCGGACTTCAAGACCCTTTTCGCGTCAGAGCTCGCGGTGATCGTCGCCGGGCTGGCGGTGGACAGGCCGGACGTCACCTCGGCCGCAGGACTACTCGAGCTGGTCCGAGCGAGCGAGCCGGACATGATCAGCCGTCTGATGTTCGCTGAAGCGACCCGTGATCCCGAGCAGCGTCCGCTGGTCGAGCGGGCCACCGCCGGCGATGCTGAGGCGATCGCCGAGCTCACCTGCGACTATCCCGACCTCAAACGTGACGTCATGGTCCGCTTCGTGACCGATCCCCCGGCAATGAAGAAGGCGCTCGCCGGCGTGCTTCAGACGTGGCTGCCCCATTTCCAGGAGATCGAACACAGGGTGAAGGAAATCCTGGATCGAGACGTCGAGATGCGCGGGAGTGATATTCGAAGGCTGGCTCCCGTCGACCTGGTCGAGAAGACCACCGGGGGGCTGCGCTACGTCTCGGAGCGCGGCGTCCGACGAGTCATCCTCGCCCCGAGCTATTTCGCACGCCCCTACAACATGGTCCTTTCCGCGGATGACTGGCGGCTATTCGGTTATCCGGTTGCCGATGCGGCGATTGCCGGGGACGATGCGCTCGCTCCACCGCAGTCGGTGCTGCGGCTCCATCGCGCATTGGGCGACGACACGAGGCTCCGAATCCTCAAGCTGCTCACCGACGGCGACCGGTATCTGACCGAGATCGCCTCGCAGCTCGAGCTCTCCAAGCCGACCATCAAGCACCACCTGGCGCTGCTCCGCTCGGCCGGCCTCGTGACCGTCACCGAAGAGGGCGGGATGACTTACTACAGCCTGCGGCGGGCGCGGCTCGACGACGCCTCGGTCGAGCTCAAGCGCTTCCTCGTCACCTAAGTCCTTCGGAATGACCGACCTCGGTCAGGCGCGAACTCGCAGTTAGATATCGGACTAACACAAGATAGATCAGACAGTTCAAAATCGGGGAGGTTCCATGCGTTTCCAGGATCTCGACATTCATTCGGCCCAAGTGGCCATCCACACATCATCTCTGCTCGAAGAGGCAGACCAGGAGAGGCTTGCCCGGCGCGTCGAGCGGCCGGTCGTCGTCCACTCCCATGACGACGGCACGGTTGCTCGGGACGGCCTGCGGGCGCGCGTCGGGCACGGCCTCATGGCAATTGCGGCCGCGATCGAAGGCCGCCGTCAGGACTCGTGCGCCGAGTGCTCGTCGGAGGGATCCGAGGCGGCCTGAATGCGTCCGCGTCGGCGCGACGTTGCGTCCGCCGAGGGAGCGAGTTGGCTTGAGTCAGGGGCGACTCAAATCGGCCAACCACCTCGCGTGGCCGGACGCAGATTCCGACGAATTGACTGAGCTGCGAGCGTACTGCTCCCCGGATCTGAGTCCAGGGTGACTCGACCGTGGCACGCCAGGGCAGGGCCGGGGCTCGACGAACGCGGGAGCGACGAACGCGGGAGCGATCGCGCTGGCGCATCATCAGGCGGCGATCCATGCGCGCCATCGCGGCGAACCCGGTGTTTGGCTGAGATCCTCTACACGCTTCCTCGTGATCTGATGCGCGTCCTCGATCAACGTCTCGAACGATTGGCGGGTGGGGCGCGACCAGCGTCTCGAACGATTGGCGGGTGCGGCGCGGCTCCGCGGAGTCAGACGATGGCCGGCTCTCGCTCGGCCGACGTCGCGGGTGCGGTCTCGACCCACTCCCCGAGCGGCCGGACTTCGGCGAGGCGCTCGGCGAGCGCAGGATCGAGTGCCTCGGCGGCCGCGATCGCCGTTTCCATCGCCGTCAGGCAGAGGATCCCCTCAGCGATAGCGGCGTGGCGGATCTCGGCGGCATCGCGCACGGCGCCCGACTGGGGGGTCGGGGTATTCACCACCAGGCGCACCGCGCCGGACCCGATGAGGTCGAGGATCGACGTTGGCGCTCCAGGGTTTCCCTGCGCGGACGTTTCGCCGACCTTGGCCACCACCTCAGCCGCAAAGCCCGCGGCCGACAGCGCACGCGCCGTTCCCGGGGTCGCCGCGAGTCGGTAGCCGGCCGTCCTGAGCGCGCGCGCGAGGCGCGGCAACTGCTCCTTGTCCCTGTCGGCGATCGAGAGCACCGCGAGCGCACCCTCAGCGCCCGAGGGTGGCGGCAGGAGCGCGGCGCCCGTCAGTGCCTTTGCGATCGCAACCCGCGGATCGACGTGGATGCCGATCACCTCTCCCGTCGACTGCATGCCCGGCCCAACGGACGGATCCACCCCACGCAACTTGGCGGTCGAGAAAGCCGGAGCCTTGACAGCCGTGAAAGCCGGCGGTGGCAGGAGCCCGTTCGACCAGCCCATCGCGGGCAGGTTCTCGCCGAGCGCGACGCGGATGGCCAGCTCCACCATGGGCACGCCCGTGACCTTGGATAGGAAGGGTACGGTGCGCGATGCCCGCGGGTTGACCTCGATCAGGTAGACGCCATCCTCTCGCACGATGAACTGCGCGTTGACGAGGCCTCGGACGCCAAGAGCCTGAACGACTCGCTCCATCGTCCCGACGATCAGGCCCTGGTCTGCCTCGGACACCGTCTGCGGGGGGAATACGCCCACCGAGTCGCCCGAGTGGACTCCCGCCCGCTCGATGTGCTCGAGCAGACCCGGGATGAGCACTGTCTGGCCGTCCGAGACGGCGTCGACGTCGACTTCCACACCCTCGAGGTATCGGTCGATGCGGACCGGCCGATCGGGATCGACGATCGTGGCCGCGGCAAGTTGCCGGACGAGGTCCTCGGGCGAGTAGCAGAAGTCGATCGCTAGGCCGCCGATGACGAACGACGGCCGAACGATCACCGGGTAGCCGATGCGCTCGGCGATCGTGAGCGCCTCTTCGAGGCTGTGCGCCATCCCTCCCTCTGGCTGGGGGATGCCCAGCCGATCGAGCAGTGCAGCGAACCGCGTCCGCTCCTCGGCCTGGTCGATCGCATCCAGGTCGGCGCCGAGCAGCGGGATCCCCGCAGCGACAAGCCACTCGGCGAGATTGAGTGGCGTCTGGCCGCCGAACTGGACGAGAGCAGGCAGTGGCTCCTCCCCGGCCGGGGTTTCCGCTTCCACGACGCTCCGCACGGATTCCGGGTCGAGTGGCTCGAAGTAGAGTCGCGACGAGGCGTCGAAGTCCGTCGACACCGTCTCCGGGTTTGAATTGATCATCACTGCCTGCCGGCCCTGAGAACGAAGCGCCTCTGCGGCCTTGACAGCGCAGTAGTCGAACTCGATCCCCTGTCCGATCCGGACCGGGCCCGAGCCGATGACCAGGGCAGCGGGTCTCTTCACGGGTGGGGCTTCGGGCGGCGATCCGGCGGCCGCGTAGGTCGCGTAGAAGTAGGGCGTCTCCGCCGCGAACTCCGCGGCGCACGTGTCGACCATCGCGTATCCCGGACGCAGGCCGACACGGACACGCGCTGCGCGGACCTCCTCCGCAGGGACGCCGGCCAGAGCGGCGAGCTCGCGGTCTCCGAAGCCGGCCCGCTTCGCGGTTGCGAGGACGCTCATGGCTTCCGCGTCATCGCCATCGGCCAAGCGCCCGCCGGCGAGCGCAACTGCAGCCTCGAGCCGCACGTTGCGCGCCATCTCGGCCAGGAACCAGGGGGCAATGCCCGTGGCTTCTCGGATCGCTTCCTCGGCGATACCCCGCCGGAGCA
Source organism: Chloroflexota bacterium (assembly GCA_005883615.1). Classification (GTDB taxonomy): domain Bacteria; phylum Chloroflexota; class Limnocylindria; order Limnocylindrales; family CSP1-4; genus CF-16. The sequence goes on from VBEC01000065.1 coordinate 8,946, forward strand.
AGGCCAGGATCCGCCACAGGCGGGAGTCGGATGGGGCCAGAAACCGGCGCAGGACGATGGGTGCCGCCGTCCGCTCGGCGAGCCGAGTCGACTCGCACGCCTGCCCGCGCTCGTCGGTCCAGCGGATGGGCGTCTCGTCCTGGAGCCCGTGCTCGAGGTCGTCCTCGGGAGCTGGGCTTGGAGGGTAGACAGCCCCGAGATAGTCCAGCGTTGCCCGCCAGGTCGCGTCTTCCGCGAGCGGCCCGACTCCGGCCTGCTCCAGCCCACGCAGCGCCTTGTTGAGTGCGGCACCGAACGTCCGGTCGATCGCCATCACCTCGCCAGTTGCCTTCATCTGGCTGCCCAGCGTTCGGTCCGCGGACGGGAATTTGTCGAACGGGAAGCGCGGTAGCTTCACGACCACGTAGTCGAGAGCCGGTTCGAAGGCGGCGACGGTCGTGCCGGTGACGACGTTGGGGATCTCGGCCAGCCGCCGCCCGACCGCAATCTGCGCGGCGACCCGAGCGATCGGATAGCCGGTCGCCTTGCTCGCCAGCGCGGAGGAGCGGCTCACCCGCGGGTTCACCTCGATGACCGCGTATTCGGTCGAGTCAGGAGAGAGCGCGAACTGGATGTTGCAGCCGCCCTCGACACCGAGCGCCCGGATGATCTCCAGGGCCGCGCTGCGCAGGCGCTGATGGACGGGATCGGGCAGGGTCTGCACTGGAGCGACGACGATCGAGTCGCCGGTGTGGATGCCCAGCGGGTCGACGTTCTCCATGGAGCACACGGCGATGCACGTGTCGTCGGCGTCGCGCATCACCTCGTATTCGATCTCCTGCCAGCCGACCAGGCAGCGCTCGACCATTACCTGGCGAATGGGGCTCGCGCGCAGGCCGGCCCGGACGCGCTCTCGATAGGCCGTCTCGGTCTCGACGATGCCGCCGCCCGTCCCACCAAGGGTGAAGGCGGGGCGCACGATTGCAGGCAGGCCGATTTCGCTGAGGGCCGCCTCGGTGGTTGCCTCGATTTCGGCCTGGGTCTGGCCCTCCACGATCGCCGAGGGCGCGTACGGCTGGCCGATCCTTTCGAGGAGCGCCCGGAAGCGCTCGCGGTCTTCGGCCATTTCGATAGCCTCCAGCGGCGTGCCGAGCAGCTCGACGTCGTAGCGATCGAGCACGCCAGCACGTGACAGGGCCACGGCAAGGTTGAGCGCCGTCTGGCCGCCGAGGCCGGCCAGCAGGCCGTCGGGTCGCTCGCGGGCGATGACCGCCTCCACGGCTTCGACCGTGAGGGGTTCGAGATAGACGGCGTCGGCGACGTCCGGGTCGGTCATGATCGTGGCCGGGTTCGAGTTGATGAGGATCGTCCGGACGCCCTCGCCGCGAAGCGCGCGGCAGGCCTGGGTGCCGGCATAGTCGAACTCGGCCGCCTGGCCGATGACGACGGGTCCCGAGCCCAGGATCAGGACCGATGAGGGTTTCGGGCGTTCCGCGTTTGGCGTCCCGGGATGGGTCCCGGGCTGGGCCGGAGGGTAGTTGAGCCCTGGGCGATTGCGCCCGGAGATCGTCACTTACGTACCCTGTGCGTAGTAAGGCGCGGGAGCGGGGCCAGAGACCTCGAATCCCCTTCATGGGCCGGCGTGGGTAGCCGAATGCGGCTAACACGTACCGCCCGACGGTGGGTTCGAAGCGGCAGCGGCTGGCTAGTACGCACCCGGTGCGTAGGCGGCGCGGTTGGAGCCGGCGGCGCGGTTGGAGCCGGCGCCCCGGCCGATGTCGGAACCGAGGTCGGAGCCGAGGTCGGTACCCGCGTTTGAGCCAGCGGCAGAGGCGGCTCGCCGATCATCGCGTCCTGGAGACGCTCGCAGCTGCAACGAAACGGTCGAAGACGGCCAGGGCGTCGAGGGGACCTGGCGCGCCCTCGGGGTGGTACTGCACAGTCTCGATCGGGAGTTCCGCGTGCCGAAGCCCCTCGACGGACCCGTCGTTGAGGTTGACCTGGCTGACTCGGAAGCCGCTTCTCGCGGGCAGCGTGTCGGCGACCACCTGGACCTCGTGGTTCTGCGCGGTCACCTGGACGAGGCCGGTGTCCAGGTCACGCACGGGGTGGTTCGCGCCGTGGTGGCCAAAGCGCAAGCGGCCGGTGTCCGCACCGGCGGCTCGGGCGACGATCTGGTGGCCGAGGCAGATCCCAAGCAGGGGCCGGCCATCCTCGATGATGGCACGGGCAAGTTCCACCTGGGGCTCGAGGCGCGCGGGGTCGCCCGGGCCGGGCGACAGAATGATCGCGTCGACGTCGGGGGCGAGGACCTCTGCGGCGCCCACAACGTGGGGCAGGATTCTGACGCGGGCGCCGCGGCGTCGGAGCGCGCGGACGATGTTGGACTTCAGGCCGAGGTCCACGATGGCCACCAGCGGGCCGCCCTCGCTCGGATCCCCGACATCGCGCGCCGACTCGATCGAAACCTGACCGACGAAGTCCTGATCTTCCCAACGAGGTACGGACCGCGCCTGGGCGACGGCGTGGGCCGCATCGATCTCGCCCGGTGCAGTGATGACCGCCCGGATCGAGCCGTTGGCCCGCAGGTGGCGCGCCAGGGCCCGAGTGTCGACGCCTGCAATCGCCGCGATTTCAGAGGAACGGAGGAGGCTGGCAAGCTGGCGGGCGTCATCGAGCACGGCCGCCGTCGCGTTCGCCACGATCAGTCCGCGCAGCCATGGCCGGGCCGACTGGTCGTCGTCGAGGAGCCGTCCGTGGTTACCGATCAACGGATACGTCATGACAACCAGTTGGCCGGCATACGACGGATCGGTGCAGACCTCCTGGTAGCCGGTCTGGCTGGTGTTAACGACGAGATCTCCACCGGAGCCCGCCGGAGCGCCGAACGCGACACCGGTAAAGGTCGTGCCGTCGGCGAGCGCGAGGAGCGCGGGGCCGTGATGCCCGATCCGCGGGTCGACCACCGTCTCCGGAGGCGGCAGGGGCGGACGGGACAGCGCCATCAGTGCCACGCGTCGGACTGATCGGCGAAAGAGGAAACAACAGGACCGCTGCGAGTGATTCGCCGGCGCCGGCGGGCAGCCGTGGACACGAGCGGTCGAGCCTCCTTTCCGGCCTCACGGGACCGGTTCGCCGGCCTCACGGGACCGGCCTTCAAGGGTCGGCCAAGGTTAGCACGACGGGCGCCCCCGAGAGCCCTAGCACTATCGAGGCCCGGACATCGCGCGGTCGCTCGACCGCAGCCCGTCGGCGGCCCGAACCGTGCTGTGTCGTGCTCGCGCCAGGCTGCGCGGTCATCTCGCGAGCGCCGACGTTCGGTTTAGCCGTACGCGGCGAGCAGGACCGCCGTTCGATCGGTGCGGTTCATCTCGCTCAGAGCGGCCCGAAGGGCCCCGCTTCGCTCGCGGCGGATGATCTCGTCTTCCGGCGACCGTTGGAGGTCGTCCTGAACCAGGCGCGACGACCAGCGATCTGCCGTTCGGGACCGCCGCCCCCGGCTTGTCGCGAGGTTCGCGGCCACCCGATGCAGCCAGGCGCCGATGTTGTCCGGCATCCGCCCTGCCCGTGCTTCGCCGGTGAGTCGCAGGAAAGCCTCCTGGCAGAGGTCCTCGGCCGCGGCGGGATCGCGCGTGATGGCTAGCAGCTGCCCGTAGACCGGGCCGCGGTGCTGCCGATACGCCTCTTCGATGCTCGTTTCGACGGTGTCCATTGCCCTCGCCCTCGTAGCGTTCGGCGGTTGCCGACGTCTCGAATGCTCGGGCTAAGGCGGTCGCGCGGGGATCGGGCGGGCGTACCCATCGATCCCGATCCGCGACTTATTTCTCGGGAGACGCCATCCGCAACCAGGCGCCCGCCACCGGGGGCCGTTTGGGGCTTTTGGGCCATGGACGGCTTGCCTCGGTCACGCATACTGCACGCGCCGGCGAAGGACGGGCCCGGGGCACAGCTCGTACGGACCGGCTAGGTACGGGGACCTCGAGAATGGACGTCGTCCAGCAAGGGATCAGCTTCATTCAGGGCGCGTTTCACTGGTTCGCGACCTTGGCGCCGGGCGGTTTCGGGCTGCTTCTGCTCCCGCTGGGAGTCCTGGGAATCGTCAGCCTGCTCGCCGCTCGGAATCGCTGAACCCACGCGCGGCGGTCCCGCGGCGTCGACTGGGCCGTCCTCGCCGGTGGGCTCGTGGCGCAGTCCGGCGGGCGATTTCAACCTCTCCGACCGGACTTCAGTACTGGGAGCCCAGGACTAGTTCCGGACTTCGATTACGTCGCGTGGGTGATGGCTGGACCCGGTCGTAACCGTAGTCTTCGACCCAATGAACCCCCGTGGCCGGGATGTCATTAACCCCGTCGATATCGGTGCGTTGCATCGACGACTGGCGGCAGCGCGGCGTCGCCTCGCCCAGGCGGCGCCGCAGAGCCCCGAATGGGATGCCGCCCAAGCGTCCATGGATGACCTCGGCGGGGGCATCGGGCGTCTCCTCGCAGCCGATCCGGAGATCCAGGAACCGGCTCCCGTCGCCTGACGCCTGGTCCCGTCCGATGCCGGATTGGGGTGCAACTGTGAGGGCAAGGGCCTTCCCTTCAATCACTTCGCAGTGGCCGGCAGGCAACCGTGCGTGGCATGGCTGACCGAGAGCGAATCGATCGCGGACAAGACAAGCGCTACGCCCGCCGCGACGCTCGTGGCCGCTTCACCTCCGATCAGGTCGACGTCGGGAAGTCGCTGGCGCGCGATCGCCGGCAGGCCGCCAAGACGACGATCCGCAAGGGGCAGGGCGACCGGGGCGACCGAAAGTCGTAAGCAATCACGCAAGCTGAAGGGCTGGGACCGCCTGGCTCCTCGAGCCGAGCCCCCCGCCGCTCGGACAGCGGCTGTGCGACGAGTCACCGCTGGCGTCTCCTGAACGCGCCGGAATGGACCCTCCCATCCTCGGAGGCCCCGGCGAGAGTCAGGAGACATGGAAATGCATGCCTTGTCACCAGCCCGCCATGATCACACCGGCGCCGCGGCAGATCCTTCGAGCAAGCTGACGCAGCATCACGACACGGCCGCAGGCAGCCGCCTG
>VBEC01000066.1 GCA_005883615.1 Chloroflexota bacterium
AGCGTTTCCTCGCCATGATCGGCCGCCTCGTGCGGCCCTTCTATGACGTTACAGGGCTGGCGTTCTTCAAATCGAAGTTCGATCCGTACTGGGAACCGCGCTATGCGGCCGTCCGTGGCCGGTTCGACCTCCTGCGCTTGGGCGTCGCCCTGCTGCGGCTTCATCTCGCCGGGTCCGGCGCGGGCCCGCTCGACGCCATTGGCGCGGCACTGCGCGCTGCTCGCTCGAGCATGCCTCTGAGCCCCTGGCCCGGCCGGTAAACGTGTCCCACCTGGACCGGCGCGCCGATCGAATTGACGTGCTCCTCCATCCAGTCGCGCATTCGCTCGCCGACGTATTCCGTGTGGCGACCGAGGATCAGTAGCCTCGGCACGACGCCCGGCGAAGCAATCGAGAGACATGAACGTGCTGAACTTCGGGGCGAACTCGCTCTACTGGCGCGTGCGCCTGACGGCGGCGGGCCCGGCCGGCGCTCCGCTGGACGTGGTCTGCTACAGGGATGCGGCCGCGGATCCGGTCGCGGCCTCTGATCCGGGCGATGTCACGGTGCGTTGGCGCGACGCACCGATCAATCGCCCGGAAGGTGCCGTTCTCGGCGCCCAATACATCGCGGTCCTTGACCACGGCACGACGCGCTTCAATCTGACCGTCACGTCCGCGATGCCGGCGGCCCTGCTGGCAGGAACTGGCTGGCACCCGGGAACCGTTCTCCACAACCTGCTCCGAGGCGAGGGCGACCTGGTCTATCCAGGCGTTGGCGGAGTCGCGATCATGGAAGGCGCCGCGGTCAACCAGCAGGAATTTCCGGTGACGACGAGCGTCGCGATCCGAGTCTCGGCGGCTGGGGCACGGGTTTTCGATGCTGGAACCTTCGCCTGGGGCGACGGCTTCGGGCCGTCGCCGATCGAAATGGGCGTGCCGGCGTCGAGTTTCGACCTCTTCAACCGGAATCTACTGGCGTGGCTCGGTGTTTCCAGACCCGGCTGACGCGTCCGCTGCGCCAGGCGCGTGCCCAGGGGCATCGTCGGTCGCGCCCAGGGCGGGACATACCGGCGGATCAGCGGGGATTATCGATGGTGATCCAGTCGATCTGGATGTCTTCTGTACCGATCGTCCCAGATGGACACGAGTCTTCGCATTCCTGTTGCAGTACCACGCGCTTGATCGTATTCGGCAGCGTCGTGGACGATCCGACGTACTTCCACACGGGTGTGGCCATGTTGTCGACATAGACACGCACGACGTGATTGAGCCGCTGGAAGCGAACCGTATGCCATCGGCTCAAGTCGAACGCGTAGGCATGCCGAATCTGGTCGTTGCCTGCGCCATAGTGAAGGTAGGTCGCGCAACCACTCAGCCGGTCGCCCTCGCAGTAGTCTTCCTCGCCACCCTGCGGCCACGGTGCGCTGTCCGGCCAACGCATCGGGATGATGAGGTGGCTGGTTATGCCACCATTTACCACCCGAAATCTGACGGTGACCCGCTGGTCGACCGCGCCGTACCGAGCGTCGATCTGCATTCCGGCGCTGTACCAGCCGGCTCCGCAATCCCCGCCGGATTCATGGGCCAGGAGCATGTGCATCGACCCGCCCGACACGCTTACGTGCGATGGCGTCGCACAGTTGTTCGCGCCCGAACCGTACGGCCCGTCGTAGAGGCTCCAATGACCCGGGACGCCGCCGGAGTTGAACTGGTCATTGATCACGTTGATCCACCCGGACGGTGTCGGCATCCGAGTGGGAGGCGCGGTCCGAGTGGGAGGCGCGGTCCGAGCTGGCGTCGGAGTCGACCTTGGCCCGGGCTGTGCGGACCCGCCCTCCGTCGGGCCCGGCGTCGGCCCGCGCGTCGGATCCGGGCTGGTCGTGAATGGAGCCGCTGACGGTACGGACCCGGTTTCCTCGGCTGACCCGCTCACGTCAACCGATGTCGGCTGGCTCGACGGCAGGATGAATGGACGCAACTCGTTATCGGGGAGCCGCTCGGTTGCTGGCTGCCGGACACCATTGACCGACCCGGACAAGGTCAGCAGCATGACCGCCAGGGCGGCCGCAAGCCTCCGTCGCATGACGCCTCCTTTCCGGGCGGCTACGAACCTGTCGGAGCGGCAGTTGGTCTCGGAGCGGCGGTGGGTCTCGGAGCGGCGCTTGAGCCAGCCCGGCGCAGGGGCACGGCGCAGGCGGGTAGGCACGAGCAGCACCCGGGCAGTGTCCGTCGCCTCCGAAGCAACACGGACCTGCTGTCCACCGCGATCACACGGACAGCGCTACCCTCGCCCTCGCGCCACCCCGCGACCTTCGGGATTGGCGGTGACGGTCCAGCGGCAATGGTAAGCCGGAATCGCTATGGCGCCTTGCAGGCGCCCGGGACGACCAAGGCGCTGCTGTTCTATCGCGCTCCGCGCGAGTCCCGCCGTCAGGACGGATCAGCGCTCGACGGCGCTGCCCTCCAGGCTGGGCCTTCTTACCCTTCGGCGATTACGCCAATCGAGATCCGGAAGCCCGCACGGCGTTGTATCGGCGGCATCAGGGTGCCCTGCCCGACCGGCGAGTCGCCCGGGAACCAGCGCAGCCATTCCTCGTTGAAGATGTCGAACTCCGTCGGGTCGCGCAGCGACCAGTTTGCCCAGACCACCTTCTCGAGGGAGCTGCCGGCCTCCTCCAGCCTGGCTTTCAGGTTGCGCAGGCACTGGCGCGTCTGGTCCTTGATCGCCCCACTGGTGACGAGACCGCTGACTGGATCGACGGGCCCCATCGACGAGACATAGATCATGCCCCCGGCTGCGACCACCTTGCCCTGACCGACGTTGGGTGGTGGCGCATCGGTCGGCTGAAGCGACTCTGCCGCGATCCATCGTCCCTTCCCCTGTCGAACCGCACCTGGCCGCGACGGGTCTTCGGCGGGGATGCCGAAATCTCCGGGCGGCAGTTCGATGGCGCTGGCCTTGAACTTGGACATGAACGTCGGCCGGACGCCCGTCGGCTTGAGTTGCCCCTCGATCTTTCCATCGCGGAATGCGGTCTGCTCGAACGCGAAGATGTCCTGGGTGAGGATTTCATCGTCGTCGATGCCGTAGATCTCGGTGATGTTGACCACCTTGCGGGTGCCATCCTTGAGGCGCGCGGTATGGACGATCAGATCGACGGCCGAGGCGATTTGCTCGCGGATGGCCCGCAGTGGCAGCTCGTAACCGGTCATGAGCACCATCGTCTCGAGCCGTCGGAGCATGTCGCGCGGGCTGTTCGCGTGCCCTGTTGACAGCGATCCCTCCTGGCCCGTGGTCATCGCCTGGATCATGTCCAGCGCCTCGCCCGAGCGGCATTCACCGACGATGATCCGGTCGGGGCGCATGTGCAGCGCGTTGCGCAACAGATCCCGCATCGTGATCTCGCCCTCGCCCTCGATGTTGGGCGGACGCGACTCGAGCGTCACGACGTGGTCCTGGCGAAGCTGCAGCTCGGCGGCATCCTCGATCGTGACGATGCGCTCGTCATTGGGGATGCACGACGAGAGGACGTTGAGGAACGTGGTCTTGCCGGAACCGGTACCGCCCGACACGAAGATGTTCAGCCGGGCTTCGACGCATACTCGAAGGAACTCGAACATTTCGGACGTGGCCGTCCCGAACCCGATCAGGTCCTGGACCGTGTACGGCGTGGCCGAGAACTTCCGGATGGTGATGACCGGACCGACCAGCGACAGTGGCTCGATGACCGCGTTCACGCGCGAGCCATCGGGCAGGCGGGCATCGACTCGTGGGCTCGACTCGTCGATGCGCCGCCCCATCGGCGTGATGATCCGATCGATGATCCGCAGCACGTGCTCGTCGTTCAGGAAGGCGCTGTTGACGCGCTGGATCTTTCCGGCCCGCTCGATGTAGATGTGGCCCGGGCCATTGACCATGACTTCCGTGATCGTTCGATCCGCCAGGAGAGGCTCGAGAGGCCCCAGGCCCGTGATTTCCGCGGCCAGCTCCTCGATCAGCCGCACACGTTCGTCGCGGGTGACGGCGAACCCGTCCAGGCCAATCGTCCGGTCGACGATCCCCTCGACTTTTCGGTGGAGGTCAGCCGGATCGGTGACGTCGAGCAGGGAGTCGAAGGCGCCGATCACCTCGTCCTGGAGGCGAAGCCTGATGTCGCGAAGCAGCTCGTCCCGAGTTCGAACCTGAATCCGCTTCGATTGAGCGGCTGCCAGAGCGGACGGCGTCGGGCCGGCATTCTGGATCTCGGCTTCCTGCTGCGCCCGCTCGACCCGTTGGAGCAGCGACATGACCTGTACCTCCGTCGGGCTGCGTCGTGACTCCAGGTACTGCCGACCTGAGGCTTCGCGAGTGAGCCCGCCCCCTCGCTTACCCGGCTCCGGTGGAGAATACCTTGGTCCTGCCCGGGCGTAGGCCTTTGGCACTACCACACGGTGCATCAGGTCAACCAAATTGTTGGTTGTTCGCAGGTCCAGGAGGGCGGCCCGGAGCGGGCCGCCCTCCGGCCGTTGTCAGGCCACGTTTCGGAGACGGCCCGTCTCGACCTCGTAGATCAAGCCGTGAACTGGGACGTCCTTGATCCACGGGTGAGCTCGAATGCGATCGATCTGGGAACGGAGGTTCGGCTCGAGCTCGCCGAACGCGTGGAACGCGAGGTCGACGTCCTCGCCTGTCCGGGCCGCAAGGTCCCGATGCACTTCTTCGTCCTGGAATGTGAGCATCCCGCAGCCCGTGTGCTCGATGACGATGACCTCCTCGGTCCCGAGGAGCTGCTGGCTGATGACGAGAGAGCGGATCGCGTCGTCGGTCGCGAGGCCACCCGCGTTCCGGATGATGTGGGCGTCGCCGGTCCGCAGGCCCAGGACGTCCTCGACCGTCAGGCGCGCATCCATGCACGCCAACACGGCAAGCTTCCGCCCAGGCGGGAGCGGGAGCGACGAACGGTCGAATTGAGCCGCGTAGCGCTCGTTCTCGGCCAGGGCGCGTGCATACTCGGAGCTCGGCGCTTGGATCGCCATGAAGAGACTCCTCCGTCGAACGAAGTGGTGACAGTCGACGGCGGCGGTGCGGGCCCGGACCGGGCGCTGGCTCTCTACGCAGTCAGTGCGCCTCGCCGCTGAGGGGCGCGCACGTGGAGCAGGTCCGAAACCCGCTCGGGACACATGCAGGCGTAAATCGCAACGTGCACGCGACGATCATGGACCAGATCGGCCAGGTACGTATTCGGCTGGCCGATGGATCGGCGGGAGGTCTCGCGCGGCCAGGAGTTCCTGCTTAGCCCTTCAGAGAGCCGGCCAGCAGGCCGCGCACGAAGTAGCGGCCGAGGACGATGTAGATCAGCAGCGTTGGCATGGCCGCGATGAGGGCGCCGGCCATCTGGATGTTCCAGGAAACGCTGAAGCTGCCGGCCAGGTTGTTGAGGGCGACGGTGACCGGCCAGTTTGGCTGGCTGGTGAGCGTGACCGCGAACAGGAAGTCGTTCCAGGCCGACGTGAACTGCCAGATCAGGACAACCACGAAGCCCGGGATCGACAGGGGCAGGAGGACGCGGCGGTAGATGGCGCCGAAGCCCGCCCCGTCGATCCGTGCAGCCTCGATGAGTTCGCCCGGGATGCCCACGTAGTAGTTCCGGAAGATGAGCGTCGTGATCGGGATGCCGTAGACGATGTGGCAGAGCACCAGCCACGGAATGGAGCCGTAACCGAGGGAAATTCCCGGCAGGACGTCGCGCAGCGCGGTGTTCACGCCGCTGCCCAGCTGGACGAGCGGGATCAGGACGGACTGATACGGGATGAACATGCCGAACAGGATCAGCGTGAAGATCAGGTCGGCGCCCCGAAATCTCCATTTGGCCAGGATGTAGCCGTTGATCGAGCCGACCATCGAGGACAGCACAGCGGCGGGCACGGCGATGGACAGGCTGTTCACGAAGTTGGGCGAGAGCTGGTTCCAGGCCTCGCTGAAGCTCCCGAAGTTGAGGCCTGCGGGCAGTGCCCACATGCGGTCGAGGGTCACTTCGTTGAAGCTCTTGAGGCTCGTTACCAGAAGCACGTAGACAGGGATGAGGTAGTAGATGGCGGCCGCCACGAGTAGGACATAGAGCACGATCCGGAGGAACGTTCGCAGCCCGTTCGATCGGCGCACCGATGCGACCGGGACGGCGGTCGCGCGTCGTTCGGCGATCACGCCGAGGCCTCCTGCCGCCGGTTCCAGACCAGGTACGGCACGATCACGACGGCGACCATGACCAGCATCACCATCGCGATGGCCGCGGCTTTGGCGAACTCGTTGTCCTTGAACGCCGTCTGCCACATCAGGTTGGCCGGAACGTCAGTCGCGAAGGCGGGGCCGTTGGGTGACATGGCCACGGTCAGGTCGTAGATCTTGAGGCTGATGTGACCCAGGATGATCACAGCGGACAGCGTGATCGGCGTCAGAAGCGGCAGGAGCACGTAGCGGAACACGCCCCACTCGCCGGCTCCATCCACGCGCGCGGCCTCACGCAGTTCCTCGGGGATGCCCCGCAGCCCCGCCAGGTAGAGCGCCATCACGAAGCCGGACATCTGCCACACGGCGGCCACGACGACCGACAACATCGCGACGGGGACGCCGAACTCCGAGGAGGCGAGAAACCCCAGCCCGAAGTCGCCCAGGATCTTGCCGATGCCCGTGTTGGCGTCCAGGTGGAGCACCGTGGGATCAGTGAACCAGCGGTTCGTGGAAGGGTCCAGGCCGAGCAGCGTATTGACGCCCGCGGACGGAGTCAGGAGCCATTTCCAGACGACGCCAGTGACGATGAAGCTTATAGCCATCGGGAACAGAAAGATGCTCCGGAAGAGTCCCTCGGCGCGGATCCGGCGATCGAGCAGGCTCGCGAGCAGAAGACCCACGACGACCGATGCGACGACGAAGAAGACCGTGAAAACGACGGTGTTTCGGAGGTCGATCTGGAAGCGGCTGTTGGCGAAATCGGATGCATAGTTGGCCAATCCGGCCAGGGAATAGTCCGGCCGGAGGTCATTCCACTTGGTGAGCGAGACGAATCCCGTCCACCCGATGAGCCCATACACGAACACGCCCACGGCGAGGATCGAAGGGGCGATGAGGCCGAGTGACAGGAGTCGGTCGCGGCTGGGACGTCTCACGCCACTGACAGCCTAGATGAAAGGGGGCGGCCCAAGCCGCCCCCTTTCGTTATGGACGAGGGTCGTCTACTTGCAGACCGTGGCGTCGACGCACGCCTTGGCCAGGGCCGCCTGGGCGGTCGCGACGTCCTGGTTGGTTACGAAGGTCACGATGGCCTGGGTGAAGGCCGACGACCAGCTCTCCTTCGCCGCGGCGCCATGCTCGAGGCTCGGAACGATGGTGTCGGTCTTCCATTCGGCCATTGCCGACTTGAGGTAGTCGTCGTACTGCTTGGCACCGGCCGGCGGCTTGCCGGCGTCGGTGCGGGCCGGGATGGAGCCCTTCAACGGATTGAAGACGTCCTGTCCCTCGGACGATCCGAGCAACGTCAGGAACTTCTTCACGGCGTCCGCGTGCTTGGCGTTCTTCGGCAGGCCGAAGGAGTCCGAGAGCGCGTCATAGATGCCCTTGTTGCCGGGCACCGGCGCCCAGCCGTAGCCGGCGAACTTCTTGGCCGTGTAATCCCCGTCGATCCAGTCGCCCATGACGGTCATGGCCGCCTTGCCGCTGATGATCAGGTCATTGGCCTGGTCCCACGTCAGCGAGCCGTGGTCCGGGTTCACGTAGCTGAGCGCCGTCTTGAAGGTGTTCAGCGCCTGCGTGACATCGGCGCCCTTCCAGTCGGTCGTGCCAGTCCACAGGCCCTTGTACTTGTCGGCCCCGAGGGTGCCGATGAGGATCGTCTCGAACAGCTGGCCGGAGGCGAAGGGCTCCTTGTCACCGAGCGCCAGGGGGATGACGCCCTTGGCCTTGAGCTTGTCGGCGACGGTCTTGAACTGGTCCCATGTCTCGGGCGGGGTCAGGCTGTTGTCGGTGAACAGTTTCTTGTTGTACCAGAGCACGTTGGCCCGGTGAATGTTCACCGGGACGGACCAGAAGTGGCCACCGGAGCTGACGATATCGAGGACGCCCTGGGGGAACTTGTCCTTCCAGCCGTTGGCCGCGTAGAGGTCGTCCAGGTTGACCATGTAGTCCGTGGTGACCCACGTGTCGATCAGCTCGTGGCCCATGTGGACCTGGAAGGAGTCGGGTGGATCGCCGCCGAGCATGCGCGTCTTGAGGACGGCCTTGGCGTTCGTGCCTGCGCCACCGGCGACGGCCTGGTTGACCACCAGCCACTGCGGATTTTCTTTGTTGAACTGGTCGATCAGCAGCTTGAGGCCGGCGGCCTCACCGCCGGTCGTCCACCACGAGAAGACCTCTACCTTCGTGGCGCCGCTGCCACCGCCGCCACTCGCAGCCGGCGACGCCGCCGACGAGCAGGCGCTCAACGCGATCGCGAGCGCGCCCAGCAGGGCGAGCCGCGAGCGCACGGAACTAGGGTCGATCACGTTCCTTCCTCCTCTACTCCTCGAAACTCGGACGGGCATGCGATTGGCGTTGGCCGGGCCGGAAGCGCGCACCACGGTCCGCCCGCTGCCGTCTCGAGACAGGGCCGCACGACGGTACGTCCCCATCCGGCCGATGTCAACGCGAATGGGCGCCGGTACCGGGCGCCCCGGCCCGTCGCGGAGGGCTATGCGTCGGAGACGGGCAGGCTGACCTCGAAGCGGGCGCCGCCGGAAGGACGGTTGCCGGCGAGGATCGTCCCGCCGTGGCGCTCGACGATCCAGGCGGCGATGGCCAGCCCCAGCCCGGTGCCACCCTCGGGCGCAGCCGCCCCACGCCAGAACCGGTCGAAGACGCGCGGAATGTCGTCCGTTCGAAGACCCTCGCCCTCGTCGTCCACCTGGAGTCGGGCCGCGCCTCGGGCAGCCCGGACGTTGACGGTGACCGTCCCGCCAGCTGGACTGTGAGCGATCGCGTTGTCAGCCAGGATCGTTACGAGCTGGCGCAGCCGGAGGGGATCCCCCACGACCATCGCCGGTTCCGGGTCAAGGACCACGCGCACGTCGTGCTTGCCTGCCAGCGTCGAAACCGAAGCCAGGGCTTCGCCTGATACGTCCGCCAGGTCGACCGGCACGCGCTCGAGCTCGACGACGCCGGAATCCGAGCGCGCGAGGAGCAGGAGATCGCCGACCAGCGCGGTCAGGTGCTCGACCTCTTCGCCGATGTCGTGCAGCGCGTCGCCGACGGCACCCACCGGCTCGTCCTTGTGTCGTTCGAGGTGCTCCACGCTCGAGCGGATGACCGCGAGGGGCGTCCGGAATTCATGGCTCGCGTCGGCTGCGAACTCGCGTTGCCGGCGCAGCGATTCGCGGATCGGCACGAGCGCCCGCTGTGCGTAGACGGCGCCGACGGCCGACGCACCCAGCACGGCCAACAGTCCGCCCAACAGGAGCACTGCCGTGAGCACCGAGAGCGTGTGTTGCTCGCTGGTTGTCTCCATCGCGACCTGGACGACATAGGTTCCGTCTGGCCGTTGAACCTGTTCGCTCAGGACGCGGAACGGTGTGCCACTCAGGGACACGCTGCGGACATCGACGCCCCCCTTTTGAGCGGCCGATACGCTGGAGACATCGGGCAGCCCGGTCGAGGGCAGGGTCCGTGGGCCGAGGGCGTTTCCCGCGGGCGAAACCACGTAGGCGATGGTTCCCGACGACGGGCCCCCCAGCAGCAATCCGATCGGCAACCGATCTGGGTCGAACCGGAAGCCGCCCGGATCGGTCAGGAACCGGTCGAGCGCGGCGGCGCGCGACTCCAGCGTGTCACGGCTGCTCGAGGCCAGCGACTGCGCGACCGCGAAGTAGAGGATCGAGCCGAGCGCGGCCAGCACGACGAGGGTGGCCGCACCACTCGACAGCACGAGTCGCCATCGCACGCCTCGCAGCAGGGCGGCGTCGGACGTGCCTGCTCGGACCGAGTGGTCCGGGCGTCGGACGAGGGCTCCTTCCAGGCGACCCAGCAGGCCTTCGGCCCGGCCCAGGACCCGTCGCAGGCCCCCTGGTTCCGAGTGCTCCGTCACGAGGCCGCCATCCGATACCCAACCCCGCGAACCGTCTCGATATGCCCGCCGGCCGCACCGAGCTTGTCGCGCAGATAGTGCACGTAGGCATCCACGGCGTTCAACGTCACCGTCACGCCGTACGGCCAGGCCTGGTCCAGGAGCTGGTCGCGGCTCATGACCTGGCCTGGGTGACGCAGCAGGCACTCCAGGAGCGCGAACTCGCGCGGCGTGAGATCCACGGCCAGACCGTCGACCATGACGCGGCGGGTGCTCTCGTCGAGCGCGATGGGCCCGCTGATCAGGCGCGGCCCGGGCCGTTTCAGGCCAGAAGACGATCGACGGGACAGTGCCCGCAGCCGTGCCGCCAGCTCCTGATATGCGAACGGCTTGACCAGATAGTCGTCCGCGCCGGCGTCGAGCCCGGTGACCCGATCCCCCACCGTATCGCGCGCCGTCAGGACGAGGATCGGCAGCTCGGAGCCGGCCTCGCGCACCTCCCGAGCGACCTCGAGGCCGGACATGTCCGGGAGGCCGAGGTCGAGGATCATGGCCTCGATGCCCTGGGCGTCGAGCGCGATCTCCAGGCCGCTCTTGCCGTCGGTGGCGAGCTCGACGACGTGACGGTCGTCCTCCAGCATGCGGCGCAGGAGTCGGCCCAGCTTTCGATCGTCCTCCACGACGAGCAGGTGCATCGATGGCTCCGTGTGGGAGGCCGCTCGCGCCCGAGACGGCGATCGTCCGGCTACCGCGGCCTCAGTTCGGATTTGGGCAAACGGTACGTGAACGGTCAGGGGCTGACCACCGTGACGTCCTGGGCAGGGCCAATTCGTGAGCTCGCGCCGGCGTTCGGGCTGGCCGCGGGACCAGCGGCGCCGCCGCCTCCGCCGAGGCCGTTCAGCTGCACGATCACCTGCTTGCCGGACTGGACGTCGGTCTTGGAACCGGCAACCTGGCTGTGGTACGTCGTCGAAGCCTCAAGCGGAATTTGCACGGTCGTCCCAGATGCCAGCGTGATCGTCAGGGTATCAGCGGTCACGCTCGCCACCGTGCCCCGGATGCTTAGGCCTCCCGAGCCGCCCGCGAAGACACCGCCAAGGCCGCCCTGCCGTCCGAAGCCCGGCGCGCCACTCGGTCGGGCCCCGTTGCCGAAGGCAGCGCCGCCGTTTCCTCGAGCAGCCGCGGCCGCCGCGACGGGAGCCGTCAGGCGACCCACGGCGAATGTCACCCCGCCGACGGCCACCAGCGCCGCCACGACCAGCAGCGCCGAGCCGCTGAAGATCGCCGAGCGTCGGGTTGTCGGGCCTGAGCCTACCGAGGCTGCCGGAAGAGGTTCCCGATGGGAACTGAAGTCGGGCGCCGGGGCAGAGCTGGGAAGGTTGTCCATGTCCGAATTGACTCCTTATTCGTAACGAAGAGCGACGATGGGATCGAGCCTCGCGGCCTGGCGTGCGGGCCAGACACCGAAGACCACCCCGACGAGGAGGCTGAAGAGCACCGCAACCAGCGGCGTGATCGGGTTGAACACGAAGCCCCAGCCGGCCACGGCCCCGATGAGCGCCGAGACGGCAACGCCGAGCACGATGCCGACCATGCCGCCAAGGAGCGACAGCGTCAGGGCCTCGATCAGGAACTGGGCCAGGACGTCCCGTCCGCGGGCGCCGATCGCCTTGCGGATGCCGATCTCATGCGTTCGCTCGCGGACCGAGACCAGCATGATGTTCATGATCCCGATGCCGCCTACCACGAGCGAGATCGAAGCGATGCCCGCAAGAAGGATGGTCAGCGTCGTGGTGACGGCGGACACCGTGCTGAGCAACTGAGCCTGGTCGGTGATCGTGAAGTCGTCCGTGCCGCCCGCGGCGATGCCGTGGCGCTGCTCGAGCGTCGTCTGGATCTCGGCCTTCACGAGATCCATCTGATCCGGGGTCGCGACGCTCACCCCGATGGATCGGATCGTGTCGCCTTGCACGAAGTAGTGACGGGCGGTCGCCATGGGAATCAGGACCTGATCATCCTGGCTGAACGGTCCGCTGGATCCCTTTGCCTGCAGGATCCCGACCACCTGGAACGGCAGGCCGCCGATCGTGACCTGCGCGCCGATGGCGTTCGCGCCCAGCCCGAGATCGTCCGCCGTGGTCGCACCCAGGACCGCGACGCTCACGCCGGCGTCGACCGTCGCGGGAGTCAGGAACGAGCCCTGCCAGATCGTGAAGGCGCGCACGGTCGCGTAGTCGGCTGTCGTACCGACGATGCTGGTCGTGGAGTTGAGCGAACCGGCGGCGACAAGCTGCTGGCTGGAGATCTCGGGCTCGACCGCAGCGACGCCGTTCAGGGCGGCGATCGCGTTCGCGTCGTCGGCGGTGAGGCTCGTGGCCGTGCCCGCGGCGCCACGGGTGAAGCCCTGGGTGGAGCTGCCGGGATTCACCGTTAGCAAATTGGTCCCTAGGCCCTGCAGCCTGGCCGTGATGCCGCTCGTGGCACCCTGGCCGACCGCCACCAGCGCCACAACCGACGCCACTCCGATGATGACGCCGAGCATTGTTAGAGCCGCTCGCAGGCGGCTAGACGCGATCCGAGACAGGGCCAGGCGCACCAGCTCGACGATGCTCACGCTGCGATCTCACCAGCCGCAATCGAACCATCGCGGATGTGGATCTGCCGGCCGGCCGCGGCGGCCACCTCCTGGTCGTGCGTGATCAGCACGATCGTCCGCCCCGCGCTGTGCAGCTCGCGGAACAGGCTGAGCACCTCGGCGCCCTGGTCGCTTGCGAGGTTGCCGGTCGGTTCGTCGGCAAGGATCAGAGCCGGATCGGTCACCAGTGCGCGGGCGATGGCGACGCGCTGCTGCTGGCCACCCGACAGCTCGGCGGGAGAGTGGTCGACCCGGTCACCCAGACCGAGCCGCTCGAGCGCCGCCCTCGCCCGTCGATAGCGCTCGCGCCGCGAAACCCCTTGATAGAGGAGTGGGGCGGCCACGTTTTCGAGGGCGTTGGTGCGCGCCAGCAGGTTGTAGCTCTGGAAGACGAACCCGATCGCACGGCTCCGAAGCGCTGCGAGCCTGTCATCGTCGAGTGCGGCGACCGGCGTGCCGGCAAGCGTGTACTGGCCGCTCGTCGGGCGATCCAGGCAGCCGACGATGTGCATCAACGTCGACTTGCCCGAGCCGGACGGCCCGAGCACGGCGACGAACTCCCCGGACTGGATCGCCACATCGACGTCGCGGAGAGCCACCACCTGCAGGCGGCCCATCTCGTACACCCGGCTGACGTGCTGGAGATGGACGAGAGGTTCGGTCATGGCTGCGTCCCCCCGCCGGGGCGGAAGTTGCGCCCGCCGCCCGCTCCGCCGCCTCCAACCGGGAAGGCACCGATGCCGCCACCACCGGTGGTGGTCGTGTTCTGGCGTGCCGTGGCGGTGCCGGTCACGACCTGGTCGCCCTCGCTCAGGCCGCTCTTGATCTCGGCCAGGGTGCTCGTGGTAAGGCCCACCGTGACGGGTCGCAACTGGACCTGGCCATTCGCGTCGAGCACCCGGACCTCATAGCTCCCGTTGCTTCCGACCAGAGCGATGGTCGGAACCGCGATCACGTTCGCAGCCGTAGCTGTCGCCACGGAGACCTTCGCGGACATGCCCGACTTGACGTCCGGCGGCGCCGCATCGAGCGACACAACGATGGTGTAGGTGACGACGCTCGACGTTCCCGAGCTCGTCGCCACCGGCAGGATCTGGCTGACCTTGCCGGTCAGGTCCTGGTTCACGGCTGTCACCGTGACGGTCGCCGGCTGGTTGAGTGCCAGGGTCGGCAGGTCGGATTCGGCGAAGCTGGCCGTCACCTCCATCGGCCCGGTCTCGATCCGGATGGCGTCGCCGCTCGGGGCGTTGACGCCCGCGGCGATGTTCACCGCGACGACGATGCCGTCGCCGGGGGCCACGAGGCGGGCGCCGGAAACGGCCGTCTGCGCGCTCGAAGCTGAAGTGGCGGCGCGGGAGACGGCCATCCGATCGGCGTCGATCTGCGCGGCCGCCGCCGGGGTCGAGTTCGCCGCCCGGGCATCCTCGGCGGTGGTGATTTGCAGCCCTGCGGTGGAGATGCTGGCCGACGCCTGGTTGGAAGCTGCGCTGGAATCCAGTTGCGCGGTCTCGAATGTCTGCTGCGCGGTCGTGAGGGCTGCCGTATCCGTCGCGATGGTTGCGGCATCCTTCTTCGCTGCCTGGTCGCTGGCGAGCTGCCTGGTGGCGGTCGTGACCGCGGCCTGCGCGCGGCTGACCGTGAGCTGGTGCTGCTGGGTGCTAAGGGTCCAGTTCTGGCGGGCCGCCGCGAGCTGGACGTTCGCCCGCGCGATGGACTTGCGAGCCGCCGTGTCCTCGGCCGTGGTTGCGCCCGCCTGATCGGCGGCCAACCTGGCCTCGGCGACTGCGAGATTGGCCTGGGTCACGGCTAGCTGAAGTCTGGAGGCGCTGTCGTCGGCGGATGCGAGGAGCTGGCCCTTCGTGACCTGATCGCCTG
>VBEC01000014.1 GCA_005883615.1 Chloroflexota bacterium
CGTGGGCGGCGCCTGGCTTCGACAACGAACGCCCAGCCGGGTACGACCTGACGCCCATTCTGTGAGCGCCTTCGGGCGCGAAGCGGGCAGATCCAAGCCCCTCGATCCGGTGGCGGCGCAGATCAGAGCTCCAGTAGCACAAGTAGGGCAGAGTTCATGAGCACCCCGACCACGCGTCTCGTCGACCTCCGTCCCGACCTGTCCATCACGCTCACTGAGGCCGGCTCGGGACGTCCCGTCCTGGTTCTGCATGGTGGGGGCGGCCCCTTCACGGTGGCCGGCATCGGGAACCATCTGGCCGCAACGATGCACACCATCACCCCGTCCCACCCCGGCTGGAACGGCACCGATCGTCCGGACTGGTTCTCGGGCATCTCCGACATCGCCCATGCGTACCTGGACTATCTGGGGAGCAACAGGCTGCGTGACGTCCTCGTCGTCGGTTCGTCTCTCGGTGGTTGGATCGGGGCCGAAATGGCGGTCCGCGATGACGCGGGCTGCATTAGCGGTCTCATCCTGATCGATGCTGTCGGCGTCGATGTTGACGGTGAACCCGTTCGTGACTTCTTCGCGCTCGACGCCCGTGGCGTCGCCGAGTACTCCTACCACGACGCCAATCGCTTCTACGTCGACCCGGCCACCGTGTCGGAGGAGCAGGCCGCTCGGCAGCGCGCCAACATGGCCACGATGCGCAGCGTCGCCGGCGAGCCGTATATGCACGACCCGACGCTCCTCGACAGTCTTGGACGGATCACGATCCCGGTCCTCGTCATCTGGGGCGACAGCGACCGGATCGTGACCCCGGCCTATGGCGCCGCCTACGCGGCCGCCTTCGCCGACGGGCGTCTCGAGATCGTTCGAGACGCCGGGCACCTCCCGCAGATCGAACAGCCAGCCTCGACGTTTGCCCTCATCGACCGCTACGTGAGCGACCAAGCCGACCAGACCACATCCGGTCGGTCCTGAGCAGGCGGGTGCCGACTGCGGTTTGCCACCGCTCCAACTACCTTCCGGTCATCGATCAGGCTCGACAAGAAGCTTGGCGAGCAGTCGTTTTAGCGTCCTTCCCTCACGCTCCGTAATCCGATTCAGGTTCCGGGCATTGACCGCGGTCGCCTTTGGCACGAGCTCATCACGCAGCGACCGTCCGCGCTCGGTCAGGCGGATCCGCGTAACGCGGCCGTCATCGGGGTCCGGAACGCGGGTGACGAGTCCGTCGCGAACCATCCGATCGATTGTCCGGACCATCGTCGGCGGCTCGATCGCGACGACTCGGGACAACTCAGCCTGGCTCATGCCGTCGCGTGCCCACAGGAACATCAGCACGGCCCATTGACCGATGCCGACCCCCGCCGGCCGAAGCTCCTCCGCGAGCTGATGGGCGAGCGAGCGCGCCGCTCGATTGACGAGGTAGCCGAGGCTGTCCTCGATCACGAACTCCTGCCCGCTGGATTTCACGGCGGGCTCGAGCCCGCCGTGACCTGGTTCGGTCGCCCGCTCGCCTATGGACCAGTCGCTCACAAGTCTCCGGAGTCCATGTCGCGCACCAGAACGTAGCCGTCGATACCACCGATCCGAAGAAGCAGTCGCTGCACTGGGTGGAACGCGGCCAGGCCGGTTGTGGCGGCGATCCGCTCTGGCGCCGTCACCCGATACGCGTGAGCGCGCCAGCGGATGACGCCACCACCAGCCGCGAGCAGGTTCCGGTACCAGTCGACCTGGGCGCCGAACGCAAGCGAGACCGCGAACCCGTCGGCGATGCGGCGGGCTGCCACGGGCGTCGCGTACCGGCGACGCGTGCGCCGGCCGCGATGCTCGACGACGGCGAAGAGCGGGTTCCAGCGCTTTCCGGCGAGTGGCAGGGTCAACGGGGTCGTGAGACGCGACAGGCGCCACAGCAGGCCGCCGAATCGGGGCCTTGGCTGCGCCGAGCTCCGGGGGTCGGCGGCGAGGTTGCTCTTTGACGCGACGCTCATCGTCAACTCCAATTCGTTAGCATGCTACTCAGTGTGGGTCAGAAGGTAGCATGCTAATGAAATGTGGTCAAGCCTCGGCCGGATCAAGCGGGGCTCCCGTTCCGACGGCGGTCGGCGAGCGTCATCGTGTTGGGACCGTCCAATCGGTGGGCGGTAGGTCAGCTTGCGCTACCCCCGGCCCCGCTGGAGTCGGTGTCACAGACGGGGTACCTCTCTTGTCTCGTGGTCAGAGGCAATGAACAAGCGAGGTGTTGACATGACGGAGAAGACGACCCACGTCGTGGTGTTGGGTGCCGGGTATGCCGGACTGATGGCGGCGATGCGGCTGGCAAACAAGACAGATTCGCGGGCCGTCGCGATCACGCTCGTCAATGCGACCGAGACGTTCAATGAACGCGTGCGTAATCACCAGCTCATCGGCGGCCAGCCCCTACCGGAGCGTCCCTTGGCCCAGATCCTCGCCAAGACGCGGATTCGATTCCAGCACGGGACGGTGCGCGCGCTTCAGCCAGGCCGGCAGACCGTGATCGTGCAGACCGGCCCGGACGAGACGGTCGAGTTGCGATATGACGATCTGATCTACGCACTCGGGAGCCACGTCGACGTTGGCTCGACCCCAGGCGCGCGTGAGCATGCGTACACGCTCGACGAGCGCTCAGCCGCGGCACTGGCGCCCCTCCTCCCCGATCTGGCCGCCCGCGGCGGACGCGTTCTCCTCGTCGGTGCCGGCAACACCGGGGTCGAGGTGAGCACCGAGCTCGCCGAACGGTTTCCGGATCTCCGCATCACCGTCGCGACCCGCCGGTCCTTCGCGACGAACCTTTCGGACGGTGCCCAGCGGCACATCCGGAAGGCCTTCTCGAGGCTGGGCATCGCCCTGATCGAAAACGCTGAGGTGACCCGCCTGGACGAGGGTCAGGCGATGACCGCCGCCGGCCCGATCCCCTTCGACGTCTGCATCTGGGTTGGTGGCTTCGCGGTCTCGGACCTCGCTCGCAGCGCCGGCATCCGGGTCAACATGCGCGGCCAGATCCTCGTTGACCGGGCGCTCCGCTCGCTGTCCCACCCGGACATCTACGCCGCTGGCGACGCGGCCATGCCGGCGGACAATCCGGGGACGCCGATCCGGATGTCCCTGTACGCGGCGGGGCCGATGGGCGCCCATGTTGCCGACACGTTGGCGGCGCAGTTCCGTGGTCGGCAACCCTCACCGTTCGGCCTGTCGTACATCGCGCAAGGCTTGAGCCTCGGCCGGCGAGACGGGGTGCTCCAATTCCTCGACGGAAGCAGCGATACCGCCACGAGGTTCATGATCACCGGGCGGATTGCCAACTGGTTTCGAGAGTTCTTTGTGGGCTTCCTCTTGCTGACCATCCGGCTCCAGCGGACGATGCCCTGGGTGTTCTCCTGGCCTGGAAAGAACAAGATGCGCGGGCTCGCATGGACGGAACGATCCACACACGAGGCAGCGCACGCTGACGGGTGACATGAACAGCGAAGCGGTCAGTCATGTCGGCACCTTCCAGGAGCTTCGGCCCCTCCTCTTCGGGATCGCCTATCGCATGCTCGGCAGCGCCGACGAGGCGGATGACATCCTGCAGGACGCCTATCTGCGCTTCCAGGCCGAACCGCTCGATGAGGTCAGGTCGCCGAAGGCGTACCTGTCGACGATCGTCACCCGGCTCTGCCTCAACGAGCTCAAGTCAGCGCGCGTCGCGCGGGAGCAATACGTCGGGCCGTGGCTGCCCGAGCCGATCCTCACTGAGGAGATCTATGAGCTCTCCGACCCGGCGAAGCGGGTGACGGACTACGACTCGATTTCGATCGCGTTCCTCAGCCTGCTCCAGACGCTGACCCCCGCCGAACGCGCCGTCTTCCTGCTCCACGAGGTGTTCGACTACCGGTACGACGAAGTCGCGGGCATGCTCGACAAGTCGGAGGTGGCGTGTCGGAAGCTCTTCAGCCGCGCGAAGCGGTATCTGGCCGAGAATCGCCCGCGATTCACCACGACCCCGGCCGAGCATCGCCGGATCCTCGAGCAATTCATGCGTGCCTCGGGAAGCGGCGATCTGGATGGGCTCACGGCCATTCTGACCGAGGACGTCGTGTTCTGGGCGGATGGCGGAGGCAAGGTGCGAGGCGCGGCGCTCCGCCCGGTCCGCGGCCGGGATGCCGTGGGCCGATTCGTCCTCGGAGTCTCCGAACGCTTCACTCCCCCGGGTGCCATCTTCGGAGTCGCCGACGTGAACGGACGACCTACGGTCCTCGTGCGGAACGCGGAAGGCACGCCGGCGATCGTCGTCAGCATCGAGCTCGATGGCGGCCGTATCCAGAGCATCTGGGCGATCGCCAACCCCGATAAGCTCCGGCGAGTCTCGGCGCCTGCGCTCGCATGACCACAGGCAGCGCCGCAGCGCCCGAGCTTTACGTACCGTTCGCGACGCGGGCGCGATCGAGCCACCGTGACCGACGTCGTGGTGGTCGGCGCCAGGTATGCAGCCAGGATCATGGCGAGTCCGGTCACTGACCACGGGTTCGCGGTCGGGGATCCAAGGCCCTGATCGAAAGGAGAGCGGTCGGTGATGTTCAGTCCCGAGGAACGGGAGGCCCTTAGGGCCGAGCTGCTGGCGCGGGCGCGCCACGACAACCGGATCAGCGGCGGCGCTGTCACCGGGAGCGGCAGCATCGACGCGCTCGATCGATGGTCGGACGTCGACCTCGCCTTCGGGGTCCGCGACCGCGATCAGTTGTTGCCGACCCTCGAGGATTTCACCCAGTTCATGCGGGACGGCCCCGGAGCGATCGATACCGTCGACGTGCGGCGCGACCCATGGATCTACCGGGTCTTCCTGTTGCCGAACACCCTGCAGGTCGACCTGGCCATGGCGCCTGCGACCGATTTCGGGGCGCGGACACCGAGCTTCAGGCTGGCCTTCGGCGAAGCACGGGATGCGCCGCACGTTCCACAGCCCGACCCGCGCGAGCTCATCGGCTATGGCTGGCTCTACGGGCTCCACGTCCGCTCGTCGATCACCCGCCGACGCCCATGGCAGGCGCTCTACATGCTCAACTCGATGCGGGACCAAGTCGTCGCGCTTGCCGAGCTCGCGGCCGGGCTCCCCGCCCGCGAGGCTCGGGGCGTCGATCGTCTGCCGGCAAGGGTCAGGAAGCCGCTCGAAGCAACCATCGCCGCTAGGCTGGAAATCGACGAACTTCGACGGGCCTTCGCGGCAACGGCCGCGGGCTTGCTCCGCCAGGCGCGCGGGGTCGATCCGGCGTTCGCCGAACGCCTCGGGCCGGTGCTGAAGCTTCTCGTGAGGACGGCGAGTAACCCCTCAGCGTAATGAATGTCGCGCTTTCACGTGCGATCGCGGCGACCGCGACTCACCCGTTTCGTCCCGGCCGAGGCTCTATCCGATATGGAGCAAGAGGTCATCGCTGGCGGATTGGAAAAGCCGAGGATCTCCGATCGAGAGGCTGAGCTCCGCCGGCTCAAGGAGGCGATGGCCTCGCACGAGCCCGCTCTTCTTGCCACCGCGCGCTTTCTCGTCCGCCAGGAAGCCGACGCTCGAGATCTCGTACAGCAGACATTCGAAACGGCGCTTCGCCATCTCGACGAACTGCACGACGAACACAAGCTTCGGGCGTGGTTGACGACCATCGCCGTGCGGGCCGCAGCGCGTCGTCGCTACTCAGTCGCGCGCTTCATCCATTGGGCCTCGACCGACACCTCGCAGGCACGTTCGGCCGGCATGGACGACGCAGCCATCGCGCTGCGGGCCGCCGTGCAGCGCTTACCCGACCGAGTTCGCGTGGCGGTCCTCCTGCACCACATGGTCGGTTTCTCCATACAGGAAACGGCCGCAGCCATGGGGGTCACGGAAAACACAGTCAAGAGCGAACTCAAGACTGGACTCAGTCGATTGCGGGAGACCATGAGATGAAAGAGGAGAATTGGTCCGATGACGCGGCCCTGGTGGAGGCGCTTCGAAGTCTCTATCTGGCCGAAGTGGAACGAGCTGCTCGTAGACCGCAAAACCTGCTCGCGCGGGTGAATGGCCAGGTCCGACCGCGGGCTCCGGGCTGGTCGCTCGTCGGGCTGGTCGCCGCTGGCATCATCCTCGCTCTGGCGGCCGTCTCGGGCCAGCTCGGCCACGGGTTGGCCCCAATCGCCGGTCCGAAGGGCGGGAGCTCTGGAAGCAGTTCGTTGGCGACGACCAGACCGTCGAGCCCGGGGGAAAGTGCGCCCGCGTTTGGACCGAACGTCGGCGGGATTCCAGAAACTGGCAACGGCGAGCCAGTGCTGCTGGGCAGCGCCGCCTCCGTCGCGTTCCAAAACTCGACCGATGACCGACCGATCCTCGTCGGCGGCTGGCTCGACGGCTCTCAAGTCTATTGCGCGGCCTTTACCTCCACGTGGCGCTGGAGTACCTGCTACGGCTATTCCTTGCTTTCGCGGCCGATGACCGGGGTAAGCCAGATCGGGGTTGCGCGTGGCCTCTCCGACGCCCCGATCGACGCTGTGCCCGAGGGCTCGGTGCTGCCCACCGTCCTCCGCGTCCATACGCACGACCCGAGCTGTCCGTCCGGCACGCGGATCGACTGCGCCCATCTCCCAGTCCTTGATGCGGTTGTCTGGAAGGGCAGCGTCGAGCCCATGCCCAGCCCGGACAGCACACGGCCAGCGAGTGGAATCTCGAAGCCGGAAGCGGTTGCGAGAGCCCTGCAATTCGCGCGAAAGGACTCAACCGTCAGCCCGACCACGGTCTCCGCAGTCGACGGGCCCTATCTCGCCGTTGCGCCCCCGGGCGCCAATATCCCAGGTGACCAGTGGGTCTGGGCGATCACGGTTTCAGGCTCGTTCCCCGCGCCTGATTGCGCCGCCTTCGATCCATCGACCCCGCCGTGCTTGCCGAACGTCGCGACCAAGCTGGTCGTGCTCGACTACGCCACCGGATCGGTGGTCCTCGCCGAGGCGCCGGCGCCGTAACCCCTTGCGGCGAGCGTGCTCTAGCCCCCTCACCTACCACGGCCGTAAGGGCAGCGGCGGCGTCGGGAGGCTCGCCCTTCTGGCCGGCCGCTCCGAGGGGCTTGTGCGCACACGCCCCCTAATCGCGTAGCGTTGCATCGTGAGCCAGAAGGTCGAGGATCTGAACCGGCGACTGCTGCGGGCCCGCGACGCCATGGACCGCGCCTACGCCGAGCCGCTCGACGTCCGCGCCGTGGCCGCGGTTGCTCATGTCTCCGAGGCGCACTTCATCCGCAGCTTCCGCGCGGTCTTCGGAGAGACGCCCCACCGCTACCTTCAGCGGCGGCGGGTCGAGCGCTCGATGTTCCTGCTCCGCGAGAGCGACCGCAGCATCACCGACATTTGCTTCGACGTCGGCTTCATGAGCCTGGGGACCTTCAGTCGCACATTCCGGGAGATCATTGGCGAGACGCCCTCGAGCTACCGCGAGGGCCATGGCCCGATGGTGGCGCCCAACTGCATTCAGATGTGGGCCATGCGCCCCCGGGTGGCGGCAGGCGCCGGGACCGCAGCGAAAACCACCACGCAATCGAGCAGTTTTGGAGAAGCCACCGTGGCGGCGACTCCCTAGCCTGATGATCGTCCACATCGACACGCACAACGGAGGACACATCCCATGCTCACCAGGCTGAACGTCGCGTCCATCTATGTCCTCGACAAGGACGAAGCGCTCGACTTTTACGTCAACAAGCTCGGGCTTGAAAAGGGCTCGGACTTCAAGCAGGGCGACTACCGCTGGCTGACCGTCCGCGTCCCCGGCAAGCCCGACGTCGAGATCTCCCTCGAGCAGCCCGGCCCGCCCCTCCACGACGAGGCGACCGCCGAGCAGCTCCGCGAGCTCGTCGCGAAGGGCGCGCTGAGCGGCCTTGTGTTCCACACCGACGACGTGCGGGGGCTGTACGAGATCCTCCAGGAGAGGGGGGTCACCGACTTCACCCAGGAGCCGATCGACCACTTCTACGGCACCGACATGGGCCTCCGTGACCCGTTCGGCAACGCGATTCGAATCCTGGAGCGGAAGACCGCGGCGGCGCCGGCAACGGCCTGACAACCCGGAAGGAGGCATCCATTGGCTGACACGAAAACGACCAGCAAGCGCGCGAGCGCGGCCCGCAAGTCCCCCAACGTCTGGACGGACGAAGAGCGAGCCGCAATGCAGGAGAGCGCCAAAGAGCGAAAGGCGGCCTCGCGCCGAGGCCCGGGCGACGAGAGGGCCGAGGGCGAGCAGGAACTGCGGGCGAAGATCGCCGAGATGCCGGAGCCCGATCGCGCCATGGCCGAGCGAATCCACGCACTCGTCACGGAAAGCGCGCCCAACTTCGTGCCGCGGACGTACTACGGGATGCCCGCCTACGCCAAGGACGGCAAGGTGATCTGCTTCTTCCAGCCCGCCTCGAAGTTCAAGGTTCGGTACTCGACGTTCGGCTTCCAGCCCGACGCGAGGATCGACGACGACGAGATGTGGCCGATCGCATTCGCGGTGACGAAGCTGACCGCCCGGGTTGAAGCGCGCATCGCCGAGCTCGTGAAGAAGGCGGCGAGCTGACAACCGAGCTCCCGCTCGACCCGCCGGGCGGGAGCGATCGTCGGTGTGCTCGCTGGTCGCGGGACGCTCGTTGCCTCCGGAGTCGCCACGGTGCTCCTTGCCGGGGCGGGGTCCAAATTCTGGCGCGAACGAGCTGGGCGGAGGCCGAACCTGGCCTCCAATCCCTGATCGCCGTACCCGATCCGTACCATTGGCATCAATGACTGGTGACCGCGCACCCGACTGGGGCGCGATCCGTATCCGTGGTGCCCGCGAGAACAACCTTCGGGACGTCGACATCGACGTCCCGAAGCGCAAGCTCACGGTCTTCACGGGTGTGTCAGGCTCCGGCAAGAGCTCCCTCGTGTTCGAGACGATCGCAGCCGAGTCGCGGCGCCTCATCAACGAGACCTACACCACGTTCGTGCAGGGCTTCATGCCCCAGCAGACACGACCGGACGTCGACACGCTGGAGGGCCTCACCGCGGCGATCAGCGTCGACCAGGAGCCGATGGGTGCCAACGCCCGGTCGACCGTGGGCACCGCGACCGACGCCTACGACATGCTCCGCGTCCTTTTCAGCCGGCTCGGCCAGCCACACATCGGTCCGTCGAGCGCGTTCAGCTTCAACATCCCGGCCGGGTCCATCCGCGGGGAGATCACACTCGAGCGCGGCAAGACCGAGACCGAGCAACGAGAGATCGCAATCACCGGCGGCATGTGTGCCGAGTGCGAGGGTCTGGGCAGGGTCGGGTCGGTCGACATCGACGCCCTCGTCGACCGGGACAAGAGCCTCAACGAAGGCGCGATCTCGTTCCCGAACTACCAGGTCGGCGGCTGGTATCACCGGATCGTCGTGGACTCGGGCTTCTTCGACCCGGACAGGAAGCTCCGCGACTACACGGAGGCCGAATGGCAGCGCCTCCTCCATGGCCCCGAGGCGAAGGTCAAGACGGCGCTGGTCAACCTGACCTACATGGGGCTCGTCGATAGAATTCGCCGGCACCTCATCAAGGACCCCGACTCGCTTCAGCCGCAACTCAGAGCGGCCGTCGAGCGCGTCTCGACGACGGCCACCTGTCCGGCCTGTGGTGGCACGCGCTTAAACGCGGTCGCCCTCTCGTCACGCATCCACGGCCGGAACATCGCGGACTGCGCCGCGATGCAGATCAGCGACCTGGCGGACTGGATCCGCGGGATCGACACGCAGGGTGGCGGACCGATGATCGAGCACCTCGGCGCGCTGCTCGACACGTTCGTCGAGATCGGGCTCGGCTACCTGAGCCTCGACCGTGAGTCATCGACCTTGTCAGGCGGCGAATCGCAACGGACCCGGATGGTCCGCTATCTGGGTTCGAGCCTGACCGACATCACCTATGTCTTCGACGAGCCGACGATCGGCCTCCACGCCCAAGACGTCCAGCAGATGACCGGCCTGCTGCGGCGCCTGCGCGACAAGGGGAACACGGTCCTCGTCGTTGAGCACGATCCCGAGGTGATCCGAATCGCCGACCACGTCGTGGACATGGGACCCGGAGCCGGGACGCACGGTGGTCGCGTCGTCTACGAGGGGCCGTTCGACGGCCTGCGCACATCGGGAACGTTGACCGGGCGCCACCTGGAGGTCGAGCAGACCCTCAAGGAGCGGGTTCGGGCGCCGCGCGGCGCGATCGAGATCCGAAACGCCCGGCTGCACAACCTGCGCGACGTCTCGGTCGATGTCCCGCTCGGCGTCCTCGTCGCCGTCACGGGCGTGGCCGGCTCTGGCAAGAGTTCGCTCATCCACGGCTGCATGCCGCGGACAGATCCGTCGGTCACGGTCATCGACCAGTCGACGATCGGCGGCTCGCGCCGGTCGAACCCCGCGACCTACACGGGGATTCTCGAGCCGATCCGGAAGGCGTTCGCCACGGCCAACGGTGTCAAACCAGCGCTCTTCAGCGCGAACTCGGAAGGCGCCTGCCCCGAATGCAAGGGGCTCGGGATGATCTACACCGACCTGGCGTTCATGGCAGGCGTGGCGTCCGTCTGCGAGGTCTGCGAAGGACGCAGGTTCACTGACGAGGTCCTCGAGTATCGCCTCCGTGGCCGGAACATCTCCGAGGTCCTGGCCATGTCGGTCGAGGAGGCCCAGGCCTTCTTCACGGAGCGGCCGGTCCGGACGATGCTCGACCGGCTGGCGAACGTCGGCCTCGGCTACATCACGCTCGGGCAGATGCTCAACACGCTCTCGGGTGGCGAGCGCCAACGCCTCAAGCTCGCCATCGAGATGTCGGGCGACGCGGCGGTCTACGTGCTCGACGAGCCGACGTCCGGCTTGCACATGAACGACGTCGACAACCTGATCCGCATGCTCGACGGGCTCGTCGACGCCGGCCGGACCGTCATCGTCATCGAGCACAACCTCGATGTCGTCGCGCGGGCCGACTGGGTCATCGACCTCGGCCCCGGCGCCGGCCACGACGGAGGCACGATCGTGTTCGAGGGACCGCCGGCCGATTTGATGTGGTCGCATGCCTCGCTGACCGGTCAGCACCTGCGACGCCGGCTGGAGGCACCGGTTCCGGCCGCCTAGGCATCAGCGCGGGGACACGCTGCGGTCGTACGAGACGTTCGCCGCGCACTGGCCCAGTCAGCCTGCCGACGATCCGCTAGCCGGCAGGATGAATGGGCTCCAGAAGTACGTCGTGTCGAGCGGGCCGATCATGGTAGCAATCGGACTTCGGCGCTCGGCAGCGTCTTCCACCAGTGGCCGTAGCGGCGGTAGACGATGGGTTCGCGCTTGGCCAGGAATGCGAGGAGCGCGCCGGCTTCCGCCGCGAGCCCCCGCCACGCCTCGGCGGGCAGCCGCTGGAACGCGGTGGCTTCGATGCCTCCCTCGACCGGGCGCCACACCCCGGCGACGTAGCCGTCGACGAGCAGCGTCGGCAGGACGTCGCCGTTCTGCTGGATGACCAGCCGGCGGGAGTCCGGTGGGACCACCCGACTCCGGTCGGCGTAGGCGAGCAGGATGCTGTCCCACATGGGCAGCAGCCTCGGGGGCGCGGGGATGTCAACGGGCGGAAGGAGTCCGCCGGGCACGTCGAACATTGTGGTGCCGTCCGGGCCTTGCAGCTCGTCGACCCTGCCGGCCAACGCCTGCATGGCCTGCTGCACCACCGGCCGCCTGAGCATCGTGAACTGCGCGACGTCCTGAATGGAGGCGGGGCCAAACCCTTCCAGGTACCGCCGGACAAGCCATTGCACGGACTCTTCCGGAGACTCCCAAGCCGGCTTGGCTCGGGCGGCGACGAACGACGACTTGGGACCGAACGACCACAGCCCGCCGGTCGGCGCGTGGTGCAACGGGGCGAACATCTTCAGCGCCCACCAGATGCGCGGCTTGCGCTCACCGAGCCGGGCTTCGAGCAGGTCCTCGACCTCGGATCCGGTGCGAGGGCGAGCAGCGAACTCAACGAGATGGGGAAGAAGGGCGTCGGCGTCGGCACTCGACAACCCGCTGCTGGTGAAACGCCGGTCGTTCAGGCGCGAGGCACGCAGGCTGCTCAGCATCGCATTGTGGAGCGCCGGGTAGTCCTCGGCGTGCACGGCGTGCAACGTCAGGCGAATCAGCGAGGCCTTGACGACCGCGCGGTTGGCGAATGCCGCGTCGAGGTCGGCCGCATCGAAGTCGGCGAGCCGGTTCCAAAGGGCGAGATACGGCGACGGGGCCTCTTGTGCCTGGAGGGCGACGACGCGGCGGACGGCATCGGCCACGTCCAGCGGTTCGCGGCGCAGGAGCATCTGCCGGCCGAGCGTGGCCCGGTTGAGCTGCCGGGCGGTCAGCCTCATTGGGGCATTCTTGGTCTCAGCAGCGGCTTCAGACAAGTGCGAGGCGCGCGCGACCTCGCATGGAACTCAGGCCGCGTTCCGATCCCGCTCGAGACCGTCGAGGATCAGATCGAGGCCGTACTCGAATTCGTCGCCATAGTCGTAGCCGGGCTTCATGGCGTGCTCGGTGATGAACTCGACGAGGTTGGGGTACTCGTTCACGGGGAACGGCTGGAGCATGCTCTCCGCCACCTGGGCGACCTCCTCCGAGGTATCGAACGGCAGGTTCATCTTCGTCAGAGCGAAGCCGTAGATGTAGCTATCAAGGAGCGAGTAGGCGTGGGCGGCCATCTCGATGTTGAAGCCTGCGGCGCGAAGCCTGCCGATCACCGCGTCGTGGTGGCGAAGGTTCGCTGGGCCCGGGTTTCGCCGCGACTCCATCAGGCCGATCGCCCAGCGGTGGCGCGACAAGACATCGCGGACCGAGATCGCCCTCCGTCGCATCGCGGTCTTCCAGTCGGCTCCGGCGGGAGGCAGATCGATCTCGCCGAAGACGACGTCGATCATCGCATCGATGAGGTCGTCCTTGTTGGCCACGTGGCGGTACAGCGCCATCGGCGCGACCTCGAGCTCCTCGGCAAGCGTGCGCATAGTGAGTGCCTCGAGTCCGCCTGCATCGGCGTGGGCGATCGCAGCGCGCAGCACTCGCTCCCGGCTCAGGCGGGGCCGGGGCTCCGCTGTCGATGTCGCGCGTGTGGCCATGCGCACCACGTCTCTGGCCCCCAATACCTGGCGAGTCTCGCTTGACAGCGTACATTGTACGCAGTAGCGTACGCCATACACCACACAGCGTACATCGTACGCTCATGAGTGTATAGGAAATCTGAGGCCCAAACATGCAGGCAATCGTTCAAGACAGGTATGGCTCGCCGGGGGTCCTGCAAACACGGGACATCGCGAAGCCCCAGATCGCGGACAACGAGGTTTTGGTCCACGTCCATGCGGCCTCGGTCCACTTGGGTGACCTGATCCTCATGACCGGGACGCCCTACCTCATGCGCATGGCGACCGGACTGAGCAAGCCGAAGATTCGCGTTCCCGGGACCGATGTCGCGGGGACGGTCGAAGCGGTCGGCAAGGATGTGGAGCGGCTTCGACCAGGAGACCAGGTATTCGGTTGGTGCACGGGTGCCTTTGCCGAATACGCCCGGGCTCCGGAGGATCACTTCGTCAAGAAGCCGGCCAGCCTGACGTTCGAGCAGGCTGCCGCCGTGGGCGTGTCCGCAACGACCGCGCTCCAGCTGGTTCGCGATGAGGGACACGTCCAGCCCGGACAGAAGGTGCTCATCAATGGCGCTTCCGGAGGCGTGGGGACGTTCGCGGTCCAGATCGCCAAAGCGTTCGGTGCCGAAGTGACCGGCGTCTGCAGCACGAATAACGTGGAATTGGTTCGCTCGATCGGCGCCGACCACGTCATCGACTACACACGCGAGGACTTCACGCGGAGTGCGACGCGCTACGACTTCATCCTCGACAACGTGGGGAACCACTCGATGGCGAAGACTCGGCGGGCACTCTCGCCAACCGGGATGCTGCTGTCGAACGGCGGAGGACACCAGGGCGGCAAGCTCGGGCGCGTGATCAAGGCCGCCATCGTTTCCATGTTCGTACGGCAGCAGGGCCGTCCATCGGTCAAGACTCAGAACCCAGCCGACCTGCAGGTCCTCAAGGAGCTTGTCGAAGCCGGGAAGCTGACGCCGGTGATCGACGGAACGTACCCGCTTCGGGCGACCCCCGAGGCGATTGGTCACGTCGGTCAAGGGCACGCACGAGGGACGGTGGTCATCGCTCTGATCGGGGCTGCGGCATGACGGCAGACGGGATGCAGGCCCCAGGCGCGGCCTACGCGGCCCGCCTCAACATCGACTACCCAGAGAAGCTCGACCGGCTCACCACGCTGTTCCGCCTGATCTGGGTCATCCCGATCGCCATCATCCTGAGCCTGCTTACCGCGACCGGGAACGAGACGGTGGTCAGCCAGAGTGGCAATCGGGTCGTGAGCACCGGCGGGGGAATCTCCGGCGGGCTCGTGGTCGCGACGGCCCTGATGATCGTGTTCCGGGCGCGCTACCCGCGCTGGTGGTTCGACTTCGCACGGGAGCTGACGCGCTTTGGGACGCGTGTCGGCGTCTACTTCGCCTTGCTCACCGACCGCTACCCGTCGACCGTCGACGAGCAGGCGGTCCATCTCGAGATCGATTACCCCGACGTCGAACGAGACCTCAATCGCTGGTTGCCCCTGGTGAAGTGGCTGCTGGCGATCCCGCACTACTTCGTGCTGCTCGCATTGTGGCTCGCCGCGATCGTGTCGGTCGTTATCGCCTGGTTCGCGATCCTCTTCACCGGACGCTACCCGCGGTCGCTCTTCGATTTCGTGGTGGGCGTTGCCCGATGGAGCCTTCGGGTCTACGCCTACGCATTCCTTCTGGTCACCGACCGATACCCGCCGTTCAGCCTGAAGGAAACGCAGAATTGATGGCCCCAGGGCCAGTGGCACGTACGATCGAGTGGTCCTGTCCGCGTCGAGTTCGAGCGGAGCAGCCGTAGACTTCGGCCGAATGAGCGGAACCTCGGCCATCCTCGACCCAACGGCTGCTGAAGGGCCGTCGGTCCGGAATGCGGCCCGACTCCAATGGCTCGCTGTGGGCCTTGCGCTCGTTGCCCTCGCGCAGTGCGTCGGCATCATTCTCATTTCGGCAGTCGGCGACGAGCGCTTCCCGATCAGCTTCGACCTGGTCACGATCGGGTTTCTGGGGAGCGTGATCCTGTTCCCGGTTATGGGAGCACTCATCATCCAACGGCGTCCAGTGACGCGAGTCGCCTGGCTGATGATCGCGACCGGCGTCGGGCTGGGGTTCGGTCTGTTCCTGTTCGGCTATGGGACGACCGGCATGCCCCCGGCGCCGCCGCGTCCCTTGGCGCTCGAGGCGCTCGTCCTGTCGCAGCTCTTCTTCATTCCATCGATCGCAGCGGGTGCCGTCCTGCTGCTCCTTCTGTTTCCGACGGACCGCCTCCTGGAACCTCGCTGGCGAATCGTGGTGGCGATCACGTTGGCCGGGGTCGTCCTGTACGACCTGGGCACGCTGTTCCATGGCGGAGCAATGGACCAGGACAGGTTCCCAGGTCTCCAGAATCCTCTCGGCGTGCCCGCGGCGTGGGCCCCGCTGGTCGGCCTCGCGGCCGTCCTGGGCAACATCCTCGTGACGATCGCGGCGCTTCTCGGGGCGCTCTCGCTCGTCGTCCGATACCGGCGCGCGAATCTCGTGGAAGCGGCCCAGATCCGCTGGATCGCTCTCCTTGCGACCCTTGCGGCTATCGCGTTCGCGATCTCTGCACTCCCGATCAAGCCCGAGAGCGAGGTCGCCTTTGGCATTGGTCTCGTGCTCCTGTCCGGAATGCCCATCGCGATCGGTATCGCCATCACTCGTTACCACCTCTTTGACATCGATCGGCTGATCAACCGAACACTCGTGTACGGCTCATTGACGGCGATCCTGGCGGGCGTCTTCACTGCCGCAATCGGCCTCGCCCAACGGGTATTCGTCGCGGTCACGGGCGAGAAGTCCGACGCGGCGATCGTCTTGACGACGCTGGTCGTCGCGACGCTCTATGCACCCCTCCGCAAGCGCCTGGAGGCGATCGTCGACCGGCGATTCCGGTATGACCAGCACCGATTTGGCGCGTATCGGGACGAGGTCACGAGGATTCTCGGCCTGGTCGAACCCAGCCGAGCGGCGGAGCGACTCGCGATCGAGGCCGTGCGCGAGCTTGCTGCAACCGGTGGCGCCGTCGTCGATGCGGAGGATCGACCGACGGCCAGCGCCGGGGAGTGGCCGGTCCCACCAGCCGTCCGCCTGGCCATCCCCGGCGGAGGCGGATCGTTGGCCGCCATCCTTGTCGGTCCTCGGCTCGACGCGCAGCCCCACGACCCCCGCTCGATCGCTGAGCTACAGGAAGTCGCCCAGCTGGTCGCGGCCGCCGCACTCATTCATCGCAACCCCCAATCGTAAGCCGAGGGGTCCCACGAGGACGATCTCGCGCTCCGCTGGTTCGACCTTGGTGGCCATGACGGCTTGCTCCATTTCCCTGCGCTAGAACCCGAGAACCTCGTCGACGAGGACGACGGTGATCCGGCCCGGCGTGATCTCCCGGTTGATGATCAGAACCTTGTTCACGCCGCTATGCACGCCATATGCCGCCTGCGCGCGGGCATCCTCCAGCGGGAAGGCGTACTCCTCGATCCGATGCAGGCCTTCCTCGAGGTTGGGCACGATCTTTTGCGTCCCAGCGACCAGGATTACCCGCCCGGCGCCGGCGACGTACGGGCCCAGCTGACTGCCACCCATCGAGGCCGCAATGAGGGATCCGCTCTCGGTGACCGCGTGCACGCTGCCGAGCATGACGTCTGGTGACGCGCTCAAGCGGCGGATCTGGTCGGCCTGGGTCTCGCGGTCCATGCTCCAGATCTGCGGGCGGACGGGCTCGTAGCGGCCCGAGTTCTCGAGCTCGTCGGTGATGCCCGTGACTTCTAGTGTCTGCGAGGCGCCGTGGTGCACCTGCGATCCATCGGGGATGAGATCGAGGACGATCCGTTTGGCCTCGGCGGCGTCCGCGGCCCGCAACACGGTGATTCCGTGCTCTTCGAGGGCGGCCGCGGTCCGTTTGACACGCCTTTCGTCCGCCACTGTCCCGAACCGACGGCTGACTGACCGATCGACTTCGGGCTTGATTTCGGTGATCACTGAACGTTTCCTTCCGAGTGCTGCGCTGCTATAGTTGCGCGTGCAAACACCTTACGCCTATCTGGTTGCACATGCAAGTATCCTCGGAAACTGACGGCGCCAGTCTCGTCGAGCGACTCGTAGCAGAGCAGCTGCCGGACCCCCGCGGATTGGAGGCCTGGCGCTCTCTGCTGCGAGCCCATGCCACGCTCCTGCGCCAGCTCGAGACAGATCTCGAACGAGAGACTGGCCTGGCGTTGGCGGACTTCGACGTGCTCGCTCAACTGGCGCTTGCCGGCGGTGCGTTGCGCATGACAGATCTCGCGGCTCGGGCGCTCATCTCACGGTCGGGGATGACCCGCCGTGTCGCCCGGCTTGTTGGCGAAGGGCTCGTTCGCCGCGCCGACGTCGATGCCGATGGACGTGGCGTCGTAGTCGCGCTCACCGACGCCGGTATGGCCCGACTAGCTGAGACTGCTCCCGTTCACGCCAGGGGCGTCTCCGAGCTTTTCGTTGCGCGACTCGACGAGGAAGAGCTCGCCATCCTCGCGAGGGTCCTGGAGAAGGTCACCATCGACTGCAGTTTTGGATGAGGCCAGCTGAGGCCGGCGGGCCGGGCGATT
Source organism: Chloroflexota bacterium (assembly GCA_005883615.1). Lineage (GTDB taxonomy): Bacteria > Chloroflexota > Limnocylindria > Limnocylindrales > CSP1-4 > CF-16. Next base: position 17,745 of record VBEC01000014.1, read on the forward strand.
GGCAGGAGCCTGAACCGGTAACCTCGCACCGGAGGTGATCGATGACAGACAGGGACGAGATCGATTCAGCAATTCCCCCGAGCGGGTCGGGCTGCGTCGAATGCCTCGCGTCCGGCGGCTGGTGGTTCCACTTGCGCCGCTGCGCGCACTGCGGCCACATCGGCTGTTGCGACTCGTCCCCATCGCAGCATGCAAGTGGCCACGCCGCTGGAGGCCGACACCCGGTCGTCCAGAGCTACGAGCCGGGCGAGGACTGGTTCTGGGACTACGAGACGGAGCAGTTCCTCGAGGGGCCCGCGCTGGCTCCGCCGCACCACCACCCGCTCGATCAGCCGGTGCCGGGACCGGCCGGCCAGGTGCCCATGGGATGGGAGCGACAGCTGCATTGACGCAACGGCGGCGCCGCTCGGCTGAAGCGCGACCGAGCCCATAGACCGCGCCCGGACCAGAAAGGACGTGAGGTCGTGGACCAGATGACGATCCTGGGGTTCGCGGGCAGTCGCAGGCGGGTGCGTGCGTGATGCCCCTGCCCAAGCCCATCGAGGCATTGCGCGCCTGGACGCTGCGACTCGACCTCCATCGGGCCGCGGCATGACGGCCGCCGCCGATCGCTACGACGCGATGCCCTATCGGCGGGTGGGCGCGAGTGGCCTGCGGCTGCCTGCGATCTCGCTCGGGCTCTGGCAGAACTTCGGTGACGACCGCGCGCTGGGGACTCAGCGGGCAATCGTCGCGCGCGCGTTCGACCGCGGCATCACCCACTTCGACCTCGCCAACAACTATGGCCCGCCGTACGGCGCTGCGGAGGCGAACTTCGGTCGGATCCTCGGGTCGGACCTGCGCGCCTACCGCGACGAGCTGATCATCTCCACCAAGGCCGGTTACGACATGTGGCCCGGGCCGTACGGTGATCACGGATCGCGCAAGTACCTCCTCGCCAGCCTGGATCAGAGCCTGGGCCGGTTGGGGCTCGAGTACGTCGACATCTTCTATTCGCATCGGGTCGACCCCGAGACGCCTCTGCAGGAGACGATGGGCGCGCTCGATACCGCCGTTCGACAGGGCAAGGCGCTGTATGTCGGGATCTCGTCTTACTCGGCACAGCGGACGCGCGAGGCGGCAGCCATCCTGCGGGGGCTCGGCACGCCGCTGCTGATCCACCAGCCGTCCTACTCGATGATCAATCGATGGATCGAGCCGGAGTTGCTCGATGTCCTGGCGGAGGAGGGAATCGGCGCGATCGCATTCTCGCCACTGGCGCAGGGACTTCTGACCGATCGCTACCTGGACGGCGTCCCGCCCGACTCCCGGGCGGCGCGGGAGGGCACGTTCAGCCGGGAACTGCTGTCCGGCTCCAATCTGGCCAACGCCCGCGCTCTCCGCGACATCGCCCGGGGTCGAGGGCAGACGCTGGCTCAGATGGCGATCGCTTGGACGTTGCGCGACCCGCGGGTGGCATCGGCGCTGATTGGCGCGAGCTCGGTCGCACAGCTCGACGACAATCTCTCGGCGCTCGACCAGCTCGCGTTCGAGCCCGCCGAGCTTGCCGAGATCGACCGCTTCGCCGTCGAGGGTGGAGTCAATCTGTGGGCGCGGTCGAGCACCGCGTAACCGTGAGCGGCCGCGCGCCGCTGGTGAGAAACTCGGCCCGGAGGTAGCGATGCGCGTAGCGGTGACCGGCGGGAGCGGCAAACTCGGCAGGGCTGTGGTCGACGAGCTCCTGGCCCATGAGTACGAGGTCGTGAACCTCGATCGCGTCCGCTCGGCGGATCCGCGGGCTGCGTTCACCCGCGTCGACTTCACCGACTTCGGGCAGACCCTCCAGGCCCTGACCGCAATCGACGGCCGGTACGAGGGCGTCGATGGCGTCGTCCACCTGGCGGCGATTCCGGGGCCCGGCATGGTGCCCAATGCCACGACTCTCGCGAACAATGTGCTGTCGTCCTATAACGTCTTCGCGGCCGCCCGTCACGCCGGCATCAGGAACATCGTCTGGGCGTCGAGCGAAACTCTCCTCGGCCTTCCGTTCGGCACCACGCTGCCACCGTACATCCCGGTGGACGAGGACTACCCCGTCCGGCCCCAGAGCACCTATGCGCTGGGGAAGGCGCTCGACGAGGAGATGGCGCGGCACTTCTGCCGCTGGGATCCCGAGTTGAAGATGATCGGGCTGCGGTTCTCGAACGTGATGGAACCTGCCGACTACGCCACGTTCCCGACCTTCGACTCGGACGCGAGCCTCCGCAAGTGGAACCTCTGGTCGTACATCGACGCCCGGGACGGCGCGCAGGCCGTGCGCCGGGCGCTCGAGCACGAGGCGACGGGGATGGACGTGTTCATCATCGCCAACGCCGATACCGTCATGAGCCGGCCAAACGACGCGCTGATCGCCGAGACGTTCCCCGGCGTCACTCTCAAACGCCCCGTCAAATCGAACGAAACGCTGCTGTCGATCGACAAGGCGCGCCGGGTCCTCGGTTTCGATCCGGTCCATAGCTGGCGCAACGCGACGCCAGCCCGGTGAACCGCCCGACCGCCGGTCGCCAGGACGCACAGCTCTCATCGCACTCAGGCAGCCCCCGATCGCGCCGACTGAACCCTGCTCGTTGGTCGCCTTGATTGAACCGTTCACCGGTCCCCGGTATCTGGATGGTGTAAGGGCGACGACCGAGCCTCTCCTGGCTGCCTGGACGCCCGTGCGATCCCAGCGAGAGAGGCCAGCCAGTGAACGGGACAGGCGTCTTCTGAGATGGCGACGAACGCGACCTCGAGCCCGAACAGAGCGTCCTGGTCATGACCGGCATGGGCATGCTGCGGCGTCAGTCAGGTCACCCGGAGATCGCGACGCCGATGACGCGTCCTGACGACGCGGACGGACTTGCTGCCCGTCGCTTGGCCTTCGAGCGGCTCACAGACCAGCGTCTGCTTCGCGCGTATCGCCTCGCGACCCTCGTGATGCGGGATTCCAGCGCCGCCCAGGACGCAGTCCATGACGCTGCCGTGCTGGCCTGGACCCGTTTCGATGAGCTGCGCGATCGCAGCCTTTTCGACGCCTGGTTCGACCGCATCGTTCTCAACGTCTGCCGCCAGCGATTGCGCGAGCGCCGCGTCCGGCCACTTGTTATCGATGCCACGCCCGAGGTGGCCCTGGCCGACGGGGCTTCGGGCCGAGCCGAACGCGACGTCCTGCGCCGAGCCCTCAGCCGGCTGACGCCCGAGCACCGCGCCGTCGTCGTCATGCGCCATCTGGAGGGCTACTCGAACAGCGAGATCGCGGCACGGACCGGCGAACGGGAGGGCACGGTGAAGTCGCGGCTCCACTACGCGCTCCGGGAGTTGCGGGCCGCATACGACGCAGCGGGGAGAGGGACGGAGGGCACCCAATGAGCGACGAGCGGTTCGACCAGGATCTCCGATCCGTCCTGCAGGAGGACGCGCCGCGCGACGTGCCCGACGATCTTCGCCGTCGTGTGGGGGCAGTCCCGGCTACTCACCCGGCAACGAGCGGTCCGACCAGACCGGTGTGGCGTCACCCCGTCCCGCTGTGGATCGGTGTGGTGAGCGCGATCGCGGTCCTGTTGGCCGTCGGAACCCTGCAGTTCCGACCCGCGCCGCAATCGAGTGTCGGCGGCGCGCCGTCTTCCACTGGGTCGGCCCAGCCATCCCCGTCGACGGCCGCGGGGGCCAACTCGTCACCCTCGCCGACTCCTTCGCATGCCGCCGCCGTGACGGCGTGCCGCGCAGCGAACCTGGTGGGCCGCATCCTGAGCTGGCAGGGCGCCGCCGGGAGCCGCATCGCCGACGTCGAAGTCACCAACACAGCGGCCCCGTGCTTCGTGCGAGGAACACCCGCGCTGCAGCTGGTCGACGCGAGTGGTCGGATCCTCCTCGACTCGGCGACGGCCGGTCCGAGTGGACAGCCGCACGTCACTTCGACCGATCCGACGTTCGAGCTCATCCCTGGAGCCCACCTCCGAACTGAGGTCCAGGCCTCCAACTACTGCGGGGCCGCCCCGGCGGCGCCGATCGACATCGCTTTCACGCTGCCGTCTGGTGGCGGGCGGTTCGTCTCCAGGCCTGGCCCGGGCGTGTCGAGTGCCGAGGCGGTTCCGCCCTGCAACGGCCCGACCGCTGGCCATATCGAGATGAATGGCTGGCGGAGGTAGGCCCCTCAGCGAGCCCGTCTAGGAGGCCAGCCAGCCCTCGCGGAGGACCGGCTGGCCTCCAGCACCTGCCCGGCGTTTGCCTTGAACGCGTCGTAGCGGGCGATGGCCTCGGCGACGTACGCGCCGACAGCGGCCGGGTCGACTGCGTCATCGAGGCGGAAGTCCCACGTCTTGAGGACCGAGCTGCCGGCCCGCAGAACCCGCAACGGATCGTCGAGCAGCACGCCGTACAGGAACCGGAGAGAGACGCCCTTCCTGGTCACATCGATTGCACAGACCCAGGTGCGCCAGTCGCCATGTAGTGCGTACATCAGGATCTTGTACTTGATCGCGGTGTCGAAGTCCCGGCGGGTGTTGACGATGACGTGATCCAGTGCCCGGACGATCCGCGCAGCCCGAGTGTCGATGTTCCCGCGCGCGTCGATCTCCGCCAGATATGCCTCGAGTGCCGGGCCGCTCATCCGACCTTGGGCTCCTCGGCCCTTGGCTTCGACGCCCGTGCTGCGTCCAGGCCCGGCAACCACTCGGTGTCGAAGCTGGCAGCCCCGTGGATTGCCGTCAGCTTCATTGCGCGCCTCCGCCAGCGAACGCCCACTGAACGGCCGCCTTCGCGGGTCGCCGAGGCTGAACCATTGTTTCGATGGTCATGCCGATCGTCGAGGTCCTCGTGGAGGAAAATGCTTCGCAACCGATGAGTTCGCCCCGCTGGCCGGGTCTCTGGTGGTGCCAGCTCGCTGCAGTACGCGCTGAGGAGGAGTCGCATGTTCCGCGACAATCACGCATTCTCCGGGTTCTCGACGAACGATATCCCGAAGACGAGGGACTTCTACGCTCGGACGCTCGGGCTCGAGGTGACCGAAGAGAACGGCATGCTCAGGCTTCACCTCGGAGGCGGCGGCACGGTCCTGATCTATCCGAAGGAGAACCACGAGCCGGCCTCGTTCACCGTGCTGAACTTCCCGGTGCCGGATATCGATCGGGCGGCGGACGAGTTGACCAAGGCGGGGGTCGAGTTCGAACGGTACGAGGGATCCAATCAGGATGAGCGCGGGATCGCACGCCCGCCCGAGCCCGAATACGGCCCGCCCATCGCCTGGTTCAAGGATCCGGCCGGGAACATCCTGTCTGTGCTCGAGGGATAGAGCACCGACCCTCACACCGGCACGCTGTCAGGGGGCCGCCTCGAGGATTCGCTTGAGATTGAGCAGGCTGCGCGAGTCTCCCGCCTGCCGATCGCGGGCATGACGGGTGTTAGCCATCTCAGCGCGGGGCGGAGTTCGCCCTCGGCCGTGTAAGCGACGAGCGTGAGGCCGCCCGCCGTGGGCTCGGCGGCGTCCCGAACCGGGGCGCCTGCCTTGGCTAGCGACGGGCGCGGCTGTTGGGTGGGTGGCGCTGTCACACGAGCTTTCGCTGCTCCCCTGTGCGAAGGCCAAGACCGTCGAGGAAGTGGAACTGTTCGACCAGGTGCTCGTGCTCCGACGCGTCGTGGCCGCTGTACGGCCACACCTTGATCTGCTTGGGGCCCGCGTACGCGTTGAATGCCGCAAAGACTGTCGACGGTGGCGTGACCTGGTCCTCGAGGCCAACGGCGAAAAGCGCCGGCGCTGAGGCCCGTGCGGCAAAGTGCCGCCCATCGAAATAGCCCAGCGTTCGGAATACCTGCTCCTCCTGCAGACGATGGATCGCGAGGTAGTGGCGGAGCTCGGAATAGGGCGCTTCGTCGGTGACTTCGAGTGCGCGCCTGAAGTGGGTCAGGAACGGGACATCGATCAGCGCCGCGCGGACCGAGGGGTCGAGGGCGGCGGCCGCCAGGGCGATGCCACCACCCTGGCTGGTACCGGCCACGACCACCCGGGCCGGATCCACCGATGGATGCTCCCTGGCCGCATCGAGGGCCATGGTTGCGTCGACGAAGACGCGCCGGTAGTAGTACGTCCGGGGATCGAGGATCCCGCGGGTCAGGAAGCCTGGATATTGGGGGTTCGAGCCGGCAGGCTCCACGTCGGGGGTGTCGCCGGCCAGCCAGGAGCTGCCCTGACCGCGTGTGTCCATGACGAAGTGCGCGTAGCCCGCAGACGCCCAGACCAGCCAGTCGAGGGGCGATCCGCGGCCGCCTCCGTAGCCCAGGAACTCCACGATCGTCGGCAACGGCTCGGACCGATGCGCCGGCAGCAGCAGCCAGGCCCTGATCGGCTGACCGCCGTAACCGCTGAACCTGACGTCCAGGGCCTCGAGGGTTCGCAAGTCCGACTCGACCGGGTGCAGCACGGTCGGCCCTCGTTGCTCGCGGGCCTCGTCCAGCGACTGCCGCCAGAAGTCATCGAAGTCGGGTGGCTCGATCCGCTCCGGGCTGTAGTTGACCAGCTCCTCGAGCGGTAGATCGAATTGCGCCACCTGGACGCCTCCCTCGGCCGACTGTCAGAACGCAACGCCCCCGCGAGCATGATGGAACGTGTCGCGACAGGCTGCCATGTCGGCGTGCACTGCGAGCCGCTGGATGCCCTTCGCGGATCTGCACCATCGACTGGGTACTCAAGCGTCGGCGCAGCCATGCACGTCACCTGATCGAAAGGCACCCTGACCAACACTGACCCCGACATCCCGGTCCACACCCATCGCAGCAATGGACCGGCACGAAGGAGTCGCTCAAATGCTCGACAAGGAAATTGCACAACCGGAGGCGGCGGCCGCCGAACCGGTCCCGGTCCCAGCTCCCGAACCAGTCCTTGAACCCAATGCGGTAACCGTAGGTCCACGTTCCAGGCCAACAAGCTTCAAGGCGATCGCCGCGGCTGCGATACTCTCGGCCACGGTCGCCTCGGGGATGACGGTTGGCGCCGTCGCCGTGTCCGGCCGACTCACGCCGAGCGCGCCGACCAGCCCGGCTGCAGCGGGAACGACTGCGAATCTGGTCGTCAGCTCCACGGCCTCGGACACAGCGAGCATCGTTGCGCAGGCGGAGAAGTCTGTCGTGACGATCACCTCGACGTCCGCTGGCGGGGGCTTCGGTGGGGGAACCTCGACCGGTGTCGGATCCGGTTTCGTGGTCAGCTCGAATGGGCTCATCCTGACCAACGCTCACGTGGTCAGCGGTGCGCAATCACTGACAGTGGACCTGCCTGACGGCCGGCAACTGCCGGCGACGGTCGTCACTGCCGACAGCGCGGCCGATCTGGCTCTCATTCGTGTTTCTGCGACGGGACTGACCGCCGCAACGCTCGGCGACTCGTCGGCGGTGCAGGTCGGTCAGGCGGTCTTCGCCATCGGCACTCCACTCGGGGAGTACGCCGACACCGTCACGGGCGGCATCATCTCGGCTACCGGCCGCTCGATCACCGTAAGTGGTGAGGTCCGCGGTCAGTCGGAGGATCTCAGCGGACTGCTCCAGACCGATGCAGCCATCAACCCCGGCAACAGCGGTGGACCGCTCATCGACGCGACCGGCAAAGTGATCGGCATCGTGACCGCCGGTTCGGGTAGCGCCCAGGGACTCGGCTTTGCAATCCCGATCAACGTTGCCAAGACCCTGATCGCCCAGCAGGTCGCATAAGCGCGGGGGCCTGGAAGCGAACCAAGAGTGTGCTCGTGAGCGTCACGACCACGCCAGCCGGCTTCGCTCATCCCAATACCGCTCGGCAGGGATCGCCGCGGTGGTCAGCTCGGCGAGCTGGTCCGCGGCGATCTGGAGCTCCAGCGCCGCCAGGTTCGAAACCAGCTGAGACTTTGTGACGGCACCCGAAAGGACAACGTCCGCCCAGGGTTGCGCTAGAGCCGCCGCAATCGCAATGGCATCCGCCGTCGGGGCGGCTCCGTCGGGACGCGAGGCGATGCGTTCGAGCAGAGCGGCGTGCTCGCTGTCGCCGCGGGCAAGCCGACCGTTGGCGAGCGCTTCCTTCACGATCACGCCAAGCCCGGCCGAATGCGCCTCATCGAGCGCCGGCCCAGCGGACGGCTCGAGGACGTTCCAGGTCGCCTGGACGACCTGGAACGGGTTCACACCGTCCACCCGCACCGCCAGCGCCGCCCTGATCACCTCCACCTGGCGCGGGCCGCTGACCGTCACCCCGATCGCCAGCCCGAGCTCCCGCTGGTGCACCAGCTCGGAAAGCACTGCGACCTCGGTCAGGACACCACTCTCGAGCGTCGCTGAATGGATCTGGTAAAGCTGCAGCCACGGTCCGAGCAGTGCTCGGCTCTCGCCCAGCTGGCGGCTCAGCGTGGCGAGGGAGTGGTCCTTGACTTCGTTGACCTCGACTCCCACCTGCCAGTTGGCCACGTAGGTGTAGCCCCACTTGGAGCCGACGGTGAGTGCTCCCGGAGGCACCCGACGCCGCTCGAGCCATGACGCCAGGAACTCCTCCGCCCGCCCGTAGGAACGCGCCGCGTCTACATATCGGACTCCGGCCGAGTAGGCCGTGTCCAGCAGGGCATCAGCGCGCCACCGCAGCGCGTCCACGCTGCGATCGTCGCCCAGGTCCTCGTGGCGCCCAACGGTGATGTATCCAGGTCGTCCGATAGCTGCCAGCCCGAGCCCGATAGGCGTGACTTCGAGACCGGTCGACCCGAGGCGGAGGGTTTTCACCGCCCCGCGGGTTCCCTCAGGCAATCCGGCTCGCTGACGGAAGGCTGAACCAGAACCGCGTCAGTCCCCGCTCAGACTCGACGCCGACCCGTCCACCCGCCGTCTCGACGAGGTGTCGGACGATCGCCAGCCCGATCCCAGCGCCCCCGCGCGCGACATCGCGGGACTTCTCCACCCGGTAGAAGCGCTCGAACACGTGCGGCAGATCCTCAGGCGGGATGCCGGGACCGGTGTTTGCCACGCTGACCACGACGTCCTGGCCCCCTGCTCGGGCGCGAACGGTCACCTGGCCGCCGTGCGGGGTGTAGCGGATTGCATTCTGGAGCAGGTTCCCGAGGACCTGAGCAAGGCCGTCAGGATCTGCGCGTGCACCGAGCACGGGCGGCACGTCGACGGCCAGGTCGAGCCCCGCCGAAAGCAGCGCCGGCGACGCGAGATCCACGGCGGCTCGAATCGACCGGGCCAGGTCCAGATCGACGATCGACCGCGGCGGACCGGCGTCGCCTGACGCAAGCGTGTCGAGCGACTCGGACAGGCGGACCAGGCGCTCGGCCTCCTCCCACAGGGATTCGAGTGTCGCCCGATCCGGCTCGATCACGCCATCGCGCAGCGCCTCGAGGTAGCCCTTGAGATTCGTGAGTGGAGTGCGCAGCTCGTGCGCGGCGTTGGCGATGAACTCGCGGCGCAGGCGCTCCTGGTCGTCCAACGCTGCCGCCATCTGGTTGAAGGAATCGGCCACGCTGGCAACCTCCTCCGGCCCTTCGCGAGGGATCCTGGCGGTGTAGTCGCCTTGCGCGATGCTGCGTGCGGCCGCACCCATCTGCCGCAGCGGGCGGGCCAGGCGGGAGCCCATGATGGCGGCCAGGATGAGGGCCACCACGACAGCGACCAGGGCCGCGACCGCCACCACCGTCAGGACCGACTCTCGGAACATGGATGCGCTGGCGTCGGGAGTCGAGCCGTGTTCGGCCATCATCGCGTTGAAGCGATCGGCCCCGACGATCACTACCCCAAGGGCGAGGATCGCGAGGGCAATCCCGGCAACGGCCAGGGCCGTGACCGCGATCCGGGCCCCGATTCCGAAGCGGCTCCGGGTCACCTTCGCTCCCCGCCTGGGCCGGCCGACGCGGCCCGATATCCCACCCCGCGAACGGTCGCCACGTAGCGCGGCTTGTTCGGATCATCGCCCAGCTTGTCGCGAAGGCGGCGGACGTGGACGTCGATCGTCCGGTCGAGAATGTCCAGCCCGTCACTGCCGTAGACGAGATCCAGGAGCCTGTCCCGCGAGAGGACGCGACCCCCTGCCTCGAGGATGGCCGCGAGCAGCCGGAACTCGACGGACGTCAGCGGGATGTCCCGGTCGGCGACCCGTACCTCGTGGCGATCGCGATCCACCACCAGGTCGCCATGCTGCAGCGGACCCTTGTCCTGCGTCTGGCCGGCTGGTCCCGATGCCCGGTCGAGGACTCGCTTGACCCGCAGCACCAGCTCGGCCGGCGAGAACGGCTTCGGGAGGTAGTCGTCGGCGCCTGCAGCAAGCCCGGAGATTCGCTCATCCGTGCTGCCCAGGGCCGACAGGATGATGATCGGTGTGCGGTCCGTGCGGCGCACCGCCCGAAGGACCGCCAGGCCGTCGACTTCGGGCAGCATCACATCGAGGATCACCAACGCGGGCGCCGCCAGGCTGATCGCGGCGAGCGCCGCCCGCCCGTCCTGCGCTTCGATGACCCGAAATCCTTCTCGCTCCAGGTACACCCGGACGAGTCGAAGGATTTTGGCATCGTCGTCGACGACGAGAATCGGGCCTCGATCTCCTCCTGGCATGGTCGCCATCGTATCCCCGCCTGCATGCCGACGAGCCGCTAGGCACGTAGCTCGGCGGCACCGAACTGGACGGAGAATGCCTTGCACCAGATGACGACGCTCATGGCGCGATCGACCCTCACTCCGGGCGGCACCTGGTAGTTGAACGAGCCGTCGGTCGCCTTGAGCCTCCCCAGCTCGGCCGCGGCCCTGGCGTAGCCGCGAGGATCCGGCGAGAGATAGACGTACAAGTCCGGCCCGTTGCGGACAGAGAAGTTCTCGAGGCGTACCGTGAACCGACCTGGCTCGGTTTCGATCAGTCGTGCCTGCCCGCGCGCAAAATGGAAATCGTCCGCGCCGACGAAGCGCCCGGCAAGCGCCTGAAGAGCGACGGTGGCTGTTGCCGCGGGAGTCGAAGGCGCCGTAGGGGCCGGCGTCGAAGTCGCCGAGGCGGCCGCGAGTGACGACTTCGCTTTCGAGACGGTTGGCAGCGCGGCCGCTTCAACGTTTGGAGGCGGCTCCACCAGGGCAGTCCGAACGAACAACGGTGAGCCGAAATACCAGGCGCCGGGCAACCCGACGGCGAGGATGGTCGCAGCGACAACCGCCGTCGATCGCGGATGGCGTCGAGCGGTGTGGTGCCAACCGCGGCACCAGCCCAGGAATGCCAGGGCCCCGAACAGAACGACCGAGACCGCCCCGATCAGCAGGCGATTCGGGTAGATCAGGGCGAGCAAACTGTCCACCCACCGAGGTTATCGTCGCGTTCGTGACCTCTCGATGACGCCCCACCGGGACCGTGATGACCGTACCCAACAGGCGACACACGCAAGAAAGAGGGACGAAGCCGCTGGGCTCCGCCCCTCGCTGCACCTGCCGAAACAGGGTCCGGACTCGTCCGGCCGTGCTACATGTTCGGGCAGTTGGCGTTGCTGGTCCCACCCGAACCGCCTGGGCTCCCCGAGCCGCTCGAAGCGCTCGGGGCTGCGGAGGCCGACGGATCGGGACTCGCCGCGCTGACGACGGCGACGCCGCCGATTGCCATCAAACCGATGGCGAGCATGATCGTCGCCGCGAGCTTCTGCGGGCCCGAGAGGACGCCGTCCGGGGGCCCCTCTGCGGGTTCTGGAACGCCTGGGTCATGGGTTTCCATGTGCTTCCTTTCAATTCGGGTTGCCGATGTGGAGGCTCAACGCGTTCAGCACATAAGCGAGGCTCCAATTGCGGTGGACCGCATGCCGCCAGTGTTTGGCGGGCACCCTGTCGATTCGGTTACGCCTCGGAGCTCACGGCGGGCGCGACGCGGTAGACGATCCCGCTCGTCCAATCGCCCACGAACAGCGCCCCGTCCGGGCCGACCGCGACCGGCACCGGATTCTTCAGGCCGGTCAGGAACGGCTGGACCGTGCCGACGTAGCTCGAGCCGACCTTCTCGAGCGACACTCGCAGGACCTTGCCGAGAGCCCACTCGGCGACGACCCCCGCGGTCCCGATCGTCGAGCCCAATTCGCCCGTGACGATTGCCACTCCGCTCACCGCCGCGTGCCTGTCGAGGTCAGCAGTTGGGGACGGAACGCCGCTACACACGGAGCCGCCCTGCCCGTAACAGTCGGGAAAGCCCCACTTGTCGCCTGCCTGGACCATGGCAAGCCAATCGCCCGGCGTCTGTTCCCCAAGATCATCGCGCTGGTTCATCGTGACGAAAAGGTCGCTTGTGCCGGGATAGAAGGCGAGGCCGACAGGAGCCCGAATGCCGCTCGCCTCCACGCGCAGGTCCGTGCCGTCGGGCAGGAACGACACCACCGCCGCGGAGTATTCCGACGTCCCAGCTGCGTGGTCCGAAGGCGCGGAAATGCCCAACCAGAACCGCCCGTCGGGCGCGAGGGCGATGCCATTGACCTCGCCGAGACCGGCCGGCAGGCTAACGACCGTTCGAGCCCTGGAAAAGGAGGTTCCATCGAAGCCCGAATACGCCGCGACACCTCCCTTTGAGCTGACATAGAGCTCGCTCCGGTACCACGCGAGGCCAAGCGGTGTATGCAGATTGGCGATGACCCTTTTCGGGCTGGCGCCCAGTTCGGTGGTCACGTACACGCCGTCCCGGCCGGCATCCGTGTAGTCGGCCGACGCCATCCACAGGGCCCCTTGCGCGTCCCACGCGAAGGCAGACACTTTCGGAAGACCCTGCGCATAAACCGTCGCCGCGAGGCCAGGCGGCCCCTGGAGCCCGGCGCCGATGTCGGCCAGAACCGGACCGGCCGCTGCCGACGGGGCGGCAGCACCGCGACAGCCAACGAGCACGATCATTGAGACCGCGAGCGCGGCCAAGCGACGTCCATCCATGTCGACGGCATGGTCGTCACTCAAATCTGTCGAAACCGTGACGCCCGTGGGCAAGTCGGCGCGGCCCACCCGATTCGCGAGAAGGCTTGCCTAATCGTCGCTGCGGTCGTTACGGTGGCCGACGTGTAATTCAGTTGGCCGGAGGAGGAACCCCATGCCCGACGCCAAGGGGAGCGGCACCCGCGAGGATCCCTGGCAGCTCAAGACGCCGCCCGGCACATCCGACTACCAGATGTGGCGAGATGAGGCCAGCGATCCACCCGCGATCGTCTGCCAGGTGGGTGCGACCCAGCTCAAATATCAGCTTCGAGCGATCGAAGACCTGCACACATGGCTCAGGGAGCAGGGCGACTGGGTGCCACTCGGGGCTGCCGACGAGCAGAAGGCCGCGACCGACGGAACCGTCGAGGCGTGGGGCCGCTCGCCGGGCAATCCCGTCGGCGGCTGGTACGGCCTACGGAAGGGCTACCGAGGCCGATTCGGCATGTACATGCCGCCGCTGCTCGAAGCGCTTGGACTCGCCGAGGTCACCCACGACGCGAAGAACAACCGAATACGGGCGAAATGACGTCACCCGCGGGCCCCTTAGCTCGCGTCCGCGCCTCCACCGGTGCCGCTCGAAACCGTTTCGGCAGGCGGCTTGTCCCAACCCTGTGAACTGACGTCACCCTTGGGAACCGACAGCTCGACGCGATGTTCCTCGACGTCGGCGATCGCCGTAGCCGGAACGTAGAAGTCCTTCGAGAAGAGCCCGCCGGTCTTGATGTGAATGTAGTTCGGGCCCATGGACACCACGTCTCCGACCTTCGCGCCGGTCGCATCGAAGACTTCCCAGCCGGGCTGAATCCCGTGAATGTCGATCATGGTCATGGAGACCTCCCTTCGCACCCTGACTGTGTTGCACGAAGGTCGAAGCGACAGCGACAGCGCGCGTCAAGCGAGTCTCACATCTTCGTTACATCGCCGTTGCTGCAGAGGCCGACGGTGTTGCAGCGTCGTTCTGGGCCGGCGAGGGCGTGCGCGACCCGGCGACCAGCAGCCCGTCCTGGTACACGGCCCGGACCCGACCGCTGAGGCCCTCGAAATCCAGTGGGTCACCGGACACGAGCACGAGGTCCGCGCGCTTGCCCGTCTCGATCGTCCCGAGCTCGGATGCCAGGCCGAGCAGCTCCGCAGCTGTTCGGGTCGTCGCCACGAGTGCCTGGACCGGTGTCATGCCTCCAGCCACCATGAGTGCCAGCTCGCGCAGGTTCTCGCCGTGCGGTGTCACTCCACTGTCGGTGCCCATTGCGATTCGGACTCCCGCCTCGACCGCGCGCCGGAACGCATCGCGATGGATGTCGACGACTTCGCGTGCCTTGCGTACCGCGGCCTCCGGGATGGAGGCGCCGCCTGCGGCGGCATCGATGACGCCCTGCGGGGCGACCAGCGTTGGAACGAGGAAAGTCCCATGCTCGAGCATCATCGAGATGGCCTCCTCGTCCAGGAAGATGCCGTGTTCGATCGAGCGAACCCCCGCTCGGATCGCGGCCTTGATGCCGGGCGCGCCCTGAGCGTGAGCCATGACCGTGACCCCGGCCGCCTCGGCCTCGGCCGACACGACAGCCAGCTCGTCGTCCCGGAAATGGCCGTGGCGCGGATCGTCGCGCGGTGACAGGACACCGCCGGAGGTCGCGATCTTGATCACGTCCGCACCGGCTCGCAGCAGCTCGCGAACCATGCGTCTCACCTCCTCAGGGCCGTCCACGACCCCGCTCGGCCGCCCGGGGTGGGGAAGGAAGAGGGGCACCTCGATGCCCGAAGCCAGCCAGTCGTCGCCGTGGCCGCCGGTCTGGCTCAGCATGATGATCGAGATCTGCATCCGCGGACCCGCGATGAGCCCGTTGGCAACCGCCTGCTTGATGCCCAGATCGGCGCCGCCCGCGTCGCGCACGGTGGTAACGCCGGCGTGCAGGGTCGCCGCCAGGTTGCGGGCCGCTTCATAGAACTGGTACGAGAACGGCGTCTGCGCGATGCGCCACATGTTCACGTCGCTGACCACGACGTGCGTATGGCAATCGAACAGCCCGGGGAGGATGGTCAACCCCCCAGCGTCGACAGCCTCGTCTCCGTCGAGCCCGCTCCCAACGTGGCGGATCCGCCCGTCCTCGATTGCAACGTCGGCAGCCGCAGGAGCAGTCCCGGTGCCATCGAAAACGCGTCCACCGTGGATCAGCAAGCGGGTCATCGATGGTTCCCTTCGTTGGCGCTTCGGGGTCAGGTTTCGAGCCGTCCCCGGAAGAGCTCGGTCATCTTCGCGTCCGACAACCGAAAAGCGTGGGAACCATCGGGACTCGTCCACGCCCTACCCTGCAGATTGGCTCCCGGCTCGGCCGGCAGAAGGTACTCCAGCCGGTACGTCCTTGGCAGCGCCTTCAGGGCCCGTTCACCGCCGTCGAGGGCGGCCACGCATTCCTCGAGATGATCAAGGTAGACAGCGTTGTTGACGTGGCCCATCGGATCGAGCTCTCGCGGGCGCACGGGCAACGTGCGGGAGAATGCCCTCTCTGGCGTCGAGGGAAGAGGGACCCGTGTCGGCGTGAATGACGGCGCCGGTTGGGCGATGAAGGCGCCGAACTCGGCCGGCACCCGTACGGGCGAGCCGCGACCATCGGTCATCACCCAGTCGGTATGCGCCCAGGCGGCCACGATTCCGGGGCTGTCATGGAAATCCGTGCGCCGCCGGGCCCAGACCTTTCGGTAGCCGACCACTCCGGTGGTCACCTCGATCTCGTCGCCGGTCGAGACGGGCAGAAGCACGTTGAGCTCGACTCCGCGAACGAGCCAGGCGAGACCTCGTTTTGCATACCAGTCGCGGGTGAAACCCAGCCGTTCGGAGTGAATCCAGGCGACGTCCTGCGCCCAGCGAAGGAGGGTCGATGTTCGGGCCGTCCCTTCGGTCGTCGCCTCGTCGAAGCGGACGCGATAGGCTCGGGTGGTCTGGGGCGGAGCGCCTGGCGGCGGGTCGACGTCTGGCCGTGAGTCGCTTGCCCGGGATCCGGCCGCCGGCGGGGAGTCGTTGCGCCTGACACCGCGCGCTGGATGGATGGCGGGCTCGGCCATGCCCCGAAGGGTAACCGAGCCGTTCCCGTAAGCGGCTGAGCGGTCCCTTCAGGCTCCAGTCGACCCGTCGGTTGGGGCCGCCTGACGACGCCAGCCCGGCCGCAGCCGACTGCCGCGCGCGCGAACCTCCGGCGACAGGGCTCGCCTTGCCTGGTCCCGCAGCCCGATGAGCCGGTCGCGTTGGCGCTCGTTCCAGGCCGTCGAGTATGCTCGGGTCGCCCGCCGCCTGATGTCCGCTGCCATGAGCCGCTGTCCGCGGCGCTCCAGGAGATCCACGCCGTCGAGCACGGCTCGATACAGTGCGGGGAGGTCTTCCGCCGGCGAGAAGTGAGACTCCATCACGCTCACTGTGCGCCTGGCCCCGATGAATAGGAATAGGCGACTCGTCCCGGCCAAGCCCGGCTGATATGCCCATACTTTCGGGCCCAGGGACACGATCGGAGGGCGCGATGGATCTCGGGATCCGGGGCAGGGTGGCGCTGGTCGGTGGCGCTTCGTCCGGCCTCGGCCGCGCCACGGCCGATCGCCTGGCAGCCGAAGGCTGCCGGCTGTGCATCTGGGCGCGGTCCAGCGAAGCCCTCGAGCGGACGGCCGACGAGCTTCGCGAACGGCATGGAACCGAGGTCATCGTGGTGGCCGCCGATGCCACCGATCCGTCGGCTGCGGAGACGGTTGCCAAGCATGCGCTCGATGGGTACGGCGTGGTCGACATCGTGATCCTCAACGCCGGCGGGCCACCGACGGCCGATCCCGCCCAAACGACGCCTGATGGCTGGGCGCTTGCGTTCCAGCTCCTCTCGGTGACCCCGATCCAGCTCGCCAGCAGACTGTTGCCCGGTATGCGGGAGCGCGGCTGGGGTCGGGTGGTGTCGATCCTCACCTCGGGCGTGCGCCAGCCCATACCTGAGCTGGTCTACTCGAATGCCGCCCGCAGCGCGCTGATGGCCTGGATGAAGACGACCGCGCACGCCGTTGCCGGTGAGGGCGTGACGATGAACGGCGTGCTCCCGGGACGACTCAGTACGCCGCGCATCGAGTTTCTCGACTACGAGCGGGCCAGGCGGACCGGGCAGACCCTCGAGGCCGTTCGTGCCGAGCAGATTGCGGCTATACCGGTCGGCCGCTACGGCCATCCTGAGGAGCTGGCCAGCTTCGTCGCGTACGTTTGCTCGGAGCCTGCCGCGTACCAGACGGGCACCTTCACGGCGGTGGACGGAGGGCTGATCGCCGGGCTGCCGTAGCGCGGCGATCCCGGCCGCCGCGGCCAACTGCTACGACGCCGGCGCAGAGCCGTCAGCCGACGATCGCGGCCGAAACGGGCTCCTCTCGTTGGCGCTCCTCGAACACGGGAAGCGCGAACCCGAACTCCGACCCTCCTTCGGGACGCCGCGACGCCCAGATCCGCCCGCCCATGGCCTCGGTCAGGATTCGGCAGACGTACAAGCCAATTCCGGCGCCGGGCTTGGAGCGTGCGGTCGAGGACGAACGGTAGAACAGCTCGAAGAGCTCGCCGGTGTCCTCTGTATCGCCGATCCCCTGGCCCTCGTCGAGTACTCGTATCAGAACCTCGTCGACGGCCGCCTCGGCCTCCACGATCACCGTTCCGCCGCTTTCGGGCCCGTACTTGACGGCATTGCCCACGAGGTTTCGCACGATCTGCTCCACGTAGGTTCGATCGCCCGAGATCGGCGGGAGGTCACGGGCCACCCTCTCGACGAACGTCACCTCGGGCGTCGCTCGCCGCTCGGAATCGACGATCGTGCGCGCCACGTGCTGGAGGAGAACGGGCTCTAGCTCCAACGAGATGCGGCCGGCCTGCGACCGGCTGAGCACCAGAAGATCTTCGACCAGCCGATAGAGCCGTTCCGATTCGGCTTCGACATCGCCGAGCAACTCCTCGGCCTCTGAGGTTTCGGATCCCCTTCGACGGCGCAGGATCTTGGTGATCCCGAAGATCGTCGTGACCGGCGTGCGCAGCTCGTGCGACAGGATGCCCATGAACGCCTCCTGGGCCAGCTGCGCCTGGCGCTGCTCGGTTACGTCGCGCAGGAGCAGCACGGTTGAACCGCTCGCGTCGCCCTCCCCGGTCGGTTCGGCACGATAGCCCGATGCCTCTAGCCAACGCAGGGGCTGCTCGGTCCGGATCTCGCTCGGCCCCGAGGCGCGACCCAGCGGCGGGAGCTCCCCTTCGAAGTCGCCCAACAGCGGGCCGAGCTCGTTGAAATGAGCGATTGGCTCGCCGAGCAGCTCGATCAGGGCCTGGTTGCGCAGGATCACGTCGCCAGCGTCGTTGCAGACGAGAACCGCCTCGCGCATCGATTCGATGATGGCTCGGAGCTCCGCCCCGCGCGCCCGCTCTGCTGTTGCCAGCCGATACAGGCGGCTCTGGATCTCGATCCGCTCGCTGATGTCTCGCGCCGAGACGATGATTCGCCGTTCGCCGTCAGGCAGGGTGACGCACTGCATGAACACCTCGACGGGCACCTCGACGCCGTCCTTTCGCCGGTGGGTGGTCGGGTAGGTCCGCGCGGCGCGACGGCCTGCGAGGAGCGGAGCCAGCAGCTCGCGATAGGACGCTTCGTCGAACTTGGGCTTGATAGCGAGGGCCGGCATGTCGATGAGCTCGGCGCGCGTGTAGCCGAGTTGCGCCAGGGCGCCTTCGTTGGCGTACCGGATCCTGAGGGACTCGGGATCGATCAGGAGGACGGCGTCCAGCGAGGCGTCCACCGTCGCCGTGAACTGGGTCGCTTCGCGCAACAGGCTGCCCGTCTGAATGGTGACGCCAATGCGGCGACCGAGGTCGGCGGCGAATGCAACGTCGGCGGCGCCAAACGCGTGCGCCTCGGTAGAGGAAAGCACGAGCACGCCTTCGGCGTCGCGCCTTGCCTCGATGGGAATCGGCGCGAGGACGGCGGAATTGCCACCGAGCCTCGCCAGGACGTCCGCGCCGCCCGACTCGGCCGAGTCGGGCGCATCGACCAGTGTCGCTCGACGGGGCGGCTCGATTCGATCGCGCTGACCGACCAGCTTCGGCCCGGCGGACGATTCCCCCTGGCGTCGGGCATCGGCACGGTAGGTCCCGTCGGGCTCCGGCCACTCGATCACCGCGCGATCCGCGAGCCCTTCGGCCAGGAGGCGCGCGAGCCGGGGCAGGGCCGCCTGGTAGTCGAAACTGGCGCCGAGCAGATCCGATGCCTCAGCCACGAGGGCCAAGCGACGCTCGGTGCTCTGCCGCTCAGTCGACAGCGCTGCCCGGGCGAGCGCCTGAGCCGACGTATCCGCGATCGCCGACAGGAACTCGACCTCTTCGATCGAAAACCGGTTTCGCTCTTCGAACGCGAGGGTCAGCACGCCGATCGGCTGCTCGCGCAGGCCCAGCGGCAGACAGGCAACCGATCGGACGTCGCCCATCGCGTCAGCGACATCACGGGCGAACCGCTGCCGGATGACGCTCTGCGACGACAGCAGGACAGCGCGATTGGTTCGAAGGGCCTCCGCCTCGGGCAGGTCGCCGTCCACTGGAATGGACGCGTAGGCATCGCGCAACGGGGCCCGGAAGCCGACGTCCGCCGCCAGCTCGAGGACGTTCAGGCCCGCGGAATGCAGGGTCACGGCGGCCGCAGATGCGCCAAGGATGGACTCACTGAGCTCAAGGACGGCATTGGCGGTGTCTCGGATGCCCTCGACGCGCCCGAGGGCGACGGCCAGTTGCTGAAGGGATTCGGCTCGGCGTCGGGAGCGTTCCGATTCACGTCGAGCGGCGTGCAGCGCCGCACTCAGCGCGCTCATGAGAACGCCGGTCACGACGAACAGGCCGGCCTGCACGACCTCCAGCGAATCGGTGATGACCGGCTGGCCGATCGGCGGAATGAAGAGGAACACGTCACCGGCGAGGCAGAACATCGTCGCGCCCAGGCCGCCCCGCAGCGACCCCAGCCAGGCCGCCAATCCAACCGCGACCACGTACGGCAGGAAGCCGACGTCGTCGTGCGCGACCGCATTGATCGCCGCCTTGACGCCGATCGCGAGGAGGGAGACCAGCGCCGCCCAGATGAGCGGATGTGCCGACGCCTGCGCCTGCCACGCGAACATGCCGCGCCACAGCGCTCCTCGGAGGCCCGGCCAACCGGGCTCAGCGACGATCGCGCCTGGCAGTCCCTGTTCTCCGCGAGCCAACATGTTCTCCGAGTGCGACCGACGGTGGAGCCTAGATTGCATCGGGGAACAGCGGAGCCGTCAAGGTTACAGACGCATGACAGGCAAGTCCGCACGACCAGGGTAATTCGTCGTTCATCGACGATTATCCGGCACGATGCAGCATCCCCGCGGGATGCTGCGTTGCACCGAAACCGGGCGGGGACCCGTTCACGGCCGCCGTAATCGCAATTTCATTGCGGCGGGGGCTGGCGTTGTCGGATGGAGCCGCGTTCGGGGGGCGGTCCGAGTCTCGCTTCGATCAGCGCGAGCGCACGGCGGCGGGTGCCTCGGTCTCGCCGGCGCGCTCCGGCGCGGGAGCCCCTAGTGACAAGTAGGAGTCAAGGGCGAATTCCAGGCCGACGTCCCGGTGCGCCTCCTCGGAGAGCAACCACTTGTGCTCGAGCAGATCGCAATAGGCCTGGACCATGTCGGGGTGTGGCCCGATGACCTCGGCCAGCCTGCTCGTTGTTGGGCGAAAGACCTCGCGCAGCCAGCGTTGAGCGGCGTTGCCATCCAGCGGGCGGCCCTCGGACCATTCGAGCCAGGCGCGATATTCGCGCAGGTCGTTGAGAAGGAGACGAGCCTGGTTCTCGAGGGCAGAAATGCCCGTCAATCGCTCGAGCTCTCGGGCGTGGAAGCGCCTGGTGGTTACCGCCAGCTTCAGCCGTAGTCGGCCGTTGCCGGCCGGCTCGAGCTCGACCTCGTCGACCGAGAAACCGAGATCGTTCAGGCCGCGGATGCGCGCCTCGACGGCATGCCGATCATCGGCCCGCAGCTCGGGCGTCTCGTGGAGCTTCGTCCAGATCGCGTGGTACCGATCGCCCACCGATTCGGCGGCGGTGATCGCCTGCTCGAACTCGTCCGGACGGCCCTGGTACGCGGCCAGGTCGGCCAGGCCGAAAGCCACGTTCTCGACGAGGATCTCGACGTCGTTTGCGCGCTGGCCATCGGACAGGCCCGGATGCACCTCGCTCGTTTCCGCGTCGACAAGGTAGGCCTGGATCTTGTCACCGTCCCGCCGGAAGAGGGTATTCGCGAGAGAGCAATCACCCCAGTACAACCCGGCGCGATGCAGGTCGACGAGCAGCCACGCCATCGCGTCGAGCAGACGGTCCCGATATGCGCCCGGGCCGAGGGGGAAGCGCATCAGCAGGCGGCGGTACTGGAGGGAGTGGACCAGGAAATCGGTCACGAGGATCGCGGTGCCGCGCTCGTGGACCTCCGCGAGCCCAACGGCAGAAACGGCGGGGAGGCCCTCGTTCTCGAGATGTCGCAATGCCGCGAACTCGCGCTGGGCGACATCGAGCGGTTCTTCCTTCAAGGCGAACGTCGAGTCGTCCGCCTCGAGGAAGCGAACGAGATGGCGCGAGGGACCAACCGGGATGTCCCGGAAGCGGTCGTCGTGCCACTCGGCGAGCGGTAGCTCCCAGGGCAGGTCGAGGAGGCTGCTGGCCCCCTCTCGGAGGCGCAGGTGTGGAAAGGCGGTCAGCACACCCAAAGGGTGCTGGCTCGTGGGGATCGGCGCAACCGTAGGTCCATCAGGCTCTCGAACGTCATCATGCGGTTTCTCCTTGGGGCTCGATAGGAGGCTGTAATGCCGCTCCGGGACCGGCTCGTGTCGGACTGTTCGACGATGGCTGACCATTCCGTTTTCCACGGAGGTACGCGAAGGCCATGCCCACACCGGTCATCCCCATCAACAACTGGGGCGACGCAGTTTTCCTGGCCACCACGAATGCGCTCAACATGTTCCTGGCGGCCATCCCGCTGATCGTTGGCGCGCTGATCGTCCTTGTGATCGGCTGGCTCCTGTCGAACGTGCTCGGCTCGCTGACCACGAGGCTGCTCACGCGGGCGGGAGCGGATCGCCTGTTCGCACGCCACGGGCCCGACGTCTACGGGAGCGTTGCCACGAGCTGGCAGCCGAGCGTGGTCGCCGCCGAAGTCATCAAATGGGTCATCCGGCTGATCTTCCTGATCGCCGCCGCGAACATCCTCGGACTGACCCAGGTCAGCCAGCTCCTGAACCAGGTCATCCTGTGGATCCCGAACCTGATCGTTGCCGCGATTGTGCTCATGGTCGCGCCGCTGCTCGCACGGTTCGTCCGTGGTGTCATCGAAACCGGCGCCGGCGAGATGGGTTTCAGCAACGCCCGCCTCCTCGGCCGGCTGGCCGAGTACGCGATCATCTCGTTCGCCGTGATTATCGCGATCAACCAGATCGGAATCGCGGCGACCCTGGTCAACATCCTGTTCGTCGGGATCGTTGCCGCGCTGTCACTGGCCTTTGGGCTCGCCTTCGGGCTCGGCGGCCGCGACGTCGCAGCGGAGCTGACGCGGCAATGGTACGACTCGTCCCGAGAGCGCATGACCCGCGCATCGGAGAAGGTCGGCGGCTCCGAGCGGGTCGCGGACCGACCGGCGCTGGCGGGCGCCCAGGGCAGCCGAGCTCGGCCAAAGTAACCGGGTCGCTCAGACGAGAGCCGGTCGTCACAGATGACGGGCTCAGTCATATCTCGAGAGCGCGGCAGACTGGCGCGCCCGGAGGGATTCGAACCCCCGACCATCTGATCCGAAGTCAGATGCTCTGTCCACTGAGCTACGGGCGCGCGGCCGGCGAATGATAACCGAGGCCTCCGGCCGGGCTTGAGCCGCGGATAATCGCCCAATGGAAGAGAGGCAGACTCGAGCCGGGCAGGCCAGCTACAGCTCTGCAGGCGCGGAGAGCGAGGGCCGCGGACCAGAACGGCTGGAGGCATTCAGCGACGGCGTCTTTGCCATCGCGATCACGCTGCTCGTCCTCGAGATCCGCGTCCCCGCGGCGGATCGTTTCGTGAGCCCCAGGGTGCTTCTCGATGCCCTCGGGGAACTGTGGCCAAGTTATCTCGGATACCTCGTCAGCTTCGTGACCATCGGGATCATGTGGGCAAACCACCACAACCTGTTCCGCCACGTCAGGCGGGTCGATCACAGCTTGCTGCTGGCCAACCTGTTCCTGTTGCTGGGCGTCGGTTTCGTGCCCTTCCCGACCGCGCTTCTCGCCGCCTCCATCGGAGAACCGAGTGCGCAGGTTGGCGTGCTCGTCTACAGCGGAACATTCGTTGCGATCGCACTCGCCTTCAACGTGCTGTGGTATCGCGCCCGAAAGGGCGGTCACCTCCTGCGGCAGGACACCAGCCGGGCTTCGATCGAGGCAATTACCAGGAGCTACCGCTACGGAGTGCCGGGCTACCTGCTCTCGTTCCTGCTCGCGCTGGTCAATCCGACGCTCGGCATGGTTGTCATCATCGCCCTGGTGATCCTCTACCTCCTGCCACGCTCGTCGGGCGCCTGACGCGTTCGAGAACGATCAAGGGGTCGAGTTACGGCGTTCGGATGATGCTTCCGCAAGCCATCCTGCGCAATGCTGAGAGCCGTGGACGCCACCCGCCAACGTTCGACGGTCTTCGCCACGGAGCTGCTGCTGCACAGCTTTCCGAGCGCCGACTCGGGGTTCAGGTTCGCCGTGGCAGCCGCCTTCGATATCGTGGCCGAAGAGCAGGGCGTTCTGGTGGGTCGGCTGCGCCCCAGCGACCCGGTTCTGACCCGGCTCGTGCGCCTCATCCGGGAGCGCCATTCGCGGGCGTATGTTCGCGCGCGCGACCCGTGGACCCAGGCCTCGGACGACAACCGCACCATCTGGTACGTCTTCCGCGGAGAGTAGGGAGGTCCGCCGGGCTCGCGCCTCTCGGAGGCTGTCCAGCCTGGCGGGGATGCCGTCGCTGGGCGTTCCGAGCCGCCGCTCAGGTGGCGTTCCGGGCCCGACTCACCGCCAACGCTTCTCGGGTCAGTTCGTAGGCGCGCGCCAGATCACCACCGTCGGCGACGATGTCGGCCCACTCGCCGAGGAGTGCCTCGAGCTGCATGCGCCGGCCGTGCTCGCGAGCCACGCCGACCGCCTCCTCGAGCAGCTCGACGGCTCCCGCCCGATCGCCTTTTCGGCGCCGGGTGCGGGCGAGCGTGAGGGCCGCGTCGATGAGGGCCTTTTGATTGCCGGTCTTGTGGGCCAGCGCAAGCGCGTCCGACCCGCGAGAGGCCGCCAGATCGAGGTCGCCGGCCTGGAGGGCGATCATGGCTTCCGTATCCGCGACATGTGACAGCCATCGCTCGTTACCCAGGCGCTCGAACTCCTGTCGTGCCAGGGCGGCCTGCTCGCGAGCGAGGTCGAGGCTTCCGCGATCGAGGTAGACCAGCGCCAGGGAGTTCTCGACCGATGCTGCCTCGAGCCTGGATTCGCTCGCCTGGAATAGCGACAGCGCCTGGAGGCCGAGGCTGAGCGCACCCTCGTAGTCGCCGAGCTCGCGGTACGAGATCGCGAGCGTGAACGCGAACGTGGCTCGTCGCCGATCGTCGAGCTCAGGACTCAGGCCGCGCGCCTCCTCGAGGTAGGAGATGGCAACGTCGCCATTGCCATCGCGAGTTTCGATGCCAGCGAGCGCAATCAGCACGCGGATCTTGAAGTCAGGCTCGAGCCTGAGGCCTCCTCGCAGCTGTTCGAGAATCCCCGACATCAGGCGCCGCGCTTCCATCGAGTTCTCGAGCAGGTACAGGCCGTTGGCCTGCCAGTACGTCGCTCGGGCGACGTCCGCGGTCCTTCCGGCCGCTGCAAAGAGGTCCGCCGCTTCGCTCGCAGCACGAACGGCCTCCGCTCCGTGCTCCAGCCGGCACAGGGCCTCGCTCAGGCCCTTGAGCAGTTCTGCCCGGACCGCCGTGCTCGTCGGCTCGGAAGCGAGCAGGTCCGAATAGGCATCCGCCGCAGTCTGCCAGTCGCCGCTCGCCAGCCGCAGGTCCGCTTCGAGGCGGCTCCATCGCGAGCCGTCGTCGCCGATCAGCGTCGTCGCGGGGATGCCCATCCTGCCGGCGAGGAAATTCAGGGCGGCCATTGAAGGCTTGATGTGACCGTTCTCAAGGGCGCTGACGTAGGCCTTTGTGTAGCGGCCCTCGGCGAGCTGTGCCTGGGTCAGGCCCCGCTGTAGGCGCTCGGCCCGGATGCGGACGCCGATGCGGCGAGCGAGAGGGCGGTCTGCCTCGACGTGGGATCGCGCTACCCGCTGCATGTTCAGCATCATAGACGGACGGATCAATGCTTCGTAACCCGTCCAGGAGTTCCCCGGGCCGTATTCCCAGACGATCTGTCAATAGCATCAGGCTGGCTAGGGAGGGAACGATCCGCCCCTTCTCGACCGACGACACGAAAGCGCGGGTCAACGGCGATCCCAGTTCCGCTTGGCTCAGACCCCGGCCGAGTCGCTGACGCCGAAGTTCGGATCCCAACCCCACTGCGAAGGACGACCAGCCCCCGGCTGCCTGATGTTTAGCGATAGTTGACTCCCGCACCTCTGCAGCGTAGCATCCCCCGATCCGTGCCCTCAAGGCGAGAGAAGGAGGATTGGGATGCACGGAACCTTCCTTCGCCTGCGCGCGTTCGTCATGGCTTCACTCATGGCACTCGCGCTCACCGCATTGGCCATCGCGCCGGTCCTCGGCGGCGATGGAGGACCTCCGTTCCCGAAGTAGCTCTCACGTAATCGCAGAACGGGCCCGCCGCGCACGCATGAGCCTCGCTTGAGGCACGGACGATCAAACTGCGCGACGGGCCCGTCGCCGTACCATCCACGCGCGATGCAATCGATCGGGTGGTCTTGGTCCCCTCTCCCGCAGAGGCGGCGCGTCGTGTCGATCATGGCCGCCGGGGTCGCGGTCCTCATCGCAGTCACGCTCGTTGCCGGCATCCTCGAGTCACGGTTCGGTGTCGCCGACTCATCGTCTGTCTACCTGCTCGCCGTCGTCGTCATGGCCAGCCGCTTCGGCCTCTGGCCCGCCGTTGGGACCTCGTTGGTATCCGTGCTGCTCTATGACCTGTTGTTCACGGAGC
This sequence comes from Chloroflexota bacterium, assembly GCA_005883615.1. Classification (GTDB taxonomy): domain Bacteria; phylum Chloroflexota; class Limnocylindria; order Limnocylindrales; family CSP1-4; genus CF-16. The sequence goes on from VBEC01000014.1 coordinate 43,852, forward strand.
CCCGGCTCGCCCTGGCGGTCGCCGACCCTCAAGAGTGGCTGAGCCTTCTGCTCTTCCTGGTCGTCGCTGTCGTCACCGGGCGTCTGGCTGGCCTCCAGACAGAGCGCGCCCGGGACGCATCGCGTCGGGCGGGCGAAGCTCAGTCGCTCTTTGCAATCAGCCGCTCGCTCGTCACGGCTCGCTCGGTTCAGGAGGCCGGAGCGGATCTCGTATCGCTGCTCGAGAAAGGGGCGGCGATGGATGACGTCTGGATCGCCGTGGGAGGCAGCCCATCGCAGGAACGCCAGGTCGCCTCCCGTCCGACCACGGGCCCGCGGCCCGAGCCGATGGTGCACTGGTTGCTTCATCGAGGATCAGGGGGCCGGACCGACGAGTGGGTACGTACTCACACGGGCCCGTCAAGGTCTGGAAGGTCGGGCGCGCAGTCATCTTCGGACGAGGCGCCCGCGGACGTCTTTCGAGTCGTCATCGAGGCCGATGAGCGCCCGCTCGGTTCGGTCTGGGCCCGGCGGGCGCACAGGCGAGGCATCCCCGGCCCTACCGAGACGCGACTCCTGGCCCTGGCGGCCGACCAGATCGGCCTCGCCCTGCGCCGCGAGGAACTGGCGTCGGACGCAACCAAAGCGGAGGTCGCTAGGCGCAGTGACATGCTCAAAAGCGCCTTGCTCGATTCCGTGTCCCACGGTCTCCGGACACCGCTGGCGACCATCCGGGCAGTCGCCGGCGGCCTGCTCGACGAGGAGACCGCGACGTCGCCGGACGCAACCCGGAAGGCCGCGGCTGCGATCGACGCTGAGGCTGCCCGATTGAGCGACGTGGTCCGCAACGTGCTCGATTTGAGCCGCATCGAGGGCAATGCATTGCGTGCGGACCTCGAGGTGCATGAGCTGGGGGAGCTCGTGCGGGCGTCGATCCGGCGGCAGCGCGATGCGCTGCCGGCCTCGCGATTGGAGCTCGAACTCCCCGACGACCTGCCGCCGGTGCTCGTTGACGCGGTCTTCCTCGATCAGGCGCTCGCGAACGTCCTGGAGAATGCCGCCTCGTATGCGGGCGCCGAAACTCGCGTCCGGCTCCGGGCGGCGATTGCCTCCGACGAGGGCTTCGTCGATCTTGTCGTGGAGGATGGGGGTCCGGGTGTCCCGGATCAGGACCTGGAGATGCTCTTCCAGAAGTTTTTCCGGCGGGACGGCACGCGCCCGATGCGCGCTGGACTCGGTATCGGTCTGAGTGTGGCGCGAGGGCTCGTAGAGGCGATGGGCGGCCAACTCCTCGCCGAGCACAGCCAGCTGGGTGGCCTGGCTCTCCGCTTCCGCCTGCCTCGGTCTGGTCGCGGGTCTACGCTCGAGAGTGCGCCCGTGCCAGAGCACGCGGCCGCGTCGCCTAGTGAGCGCCCCTGATGGAGGCCCCCAACTCTCCCGGCGCCCATCTCCTCTTCGTCGAGGACGACGTCGCGACCCGCGAGCCCATAGCAGCGAATCTCGGCGCACACGGATATCGGGTCGCCGAGGTCGGTTCTGCGGGCGAGGCAACACGGGCCTGGGAGGCCCGGCGGCCGGACCTCATCCTGCTCGACCTCGGACTGCCCGACCGGGACGGGCTCACGATCGTACGCCGTGTTCGGCGTGAAGCGACGACACCGATCCTCGTCCTGTCGGCACGCGGTGAGGAGCGCGACCGCGTCACGGCGCTCGAGCAGGGCGCCGACGACTACCTGACCAAGCCCTTCGGACTGGCCGAGCTTCGGGCGCGCATTGCCGCGCTCCTGCGGCGGGCCGGCGGTCCCGCGGCCGGGAGCAGTGGCCAGCTCAGTGTCGGGGCCGTGTCCCTGGACATCGCGCGCCGGGAAGTGCACGTCAACGGACAACTCGTCGAGCTCACCCCCCGCGAGTACGAGCTTCTCAAGGTCCTCCTGTCGCGCCCGGGCACCGTCGTGACCCGTGGCCGGCTCTTGCGAGCCGTGTGGGGGACCGGATACTCCGAGGAGTCGCACTACCTCCACGTGTATATCAGCCGACTGCGCCGAAAGCTGGCCGAGGCGGATCGATCGGGTGCGGTCGCCGACCTCTTCGTTGCGGAGCCCGGGGTCGGCTATCGGGTGCGGGACACCGCGGGGGAGGGCTGATAACCCTCTCTATGTCGACTCGATTTGAGGTGCTATTGAGCGCCTGAGCCTTCGGCCATGCGCTTCCCTCTTGGAGCCGCGTCTTAGCGTCGAGGCATGGACAGCACTTCGAGTCGCCGCGTTCGGCACGGCCGCCGGCTGAGCGTGGCGTCCCTTGACCGCGATCGCGCCTCGATCAGCAGCGGAATTGCACTGGTCGCCAGGCAGCAGGCGCGCCGCGTCGTGCTGGTCGGGCTGCGCGGCGGCGAGCGACTATTGGCCGACGCGGTCGCGGAGGGGTTGGCCGCGGGCGTTCTGGTCCGGCTCGATCGTCGTGATGGCGCTGCCCCGGCGATCGTGGTGAGCCGACCGGAGCTGTGACCGGCGATCAGGACGGTGACGCCGAGGCGTCCGAGCCGAGCGTAGCAACCCGGCCAGGCCACAGGCCTGGGGACCGCCGAGTCCGAGTGGCGCGGCCCCATTCCGAGTACTTCCGCTATCGCAATGCAGGCGTGCTGACGGCGAAGGCCGCGGCCACTGCGCCGACCGGCACGTTCGAGCGGCTGTCCACTAGCCTGCGGCGCTTCGTGTTCGGACGGCCCCTGGCGACGGAGCAGGAAATCGAGGAACGCCTCCCCAAGTGGAAGGCGTTGTCGACGTTCTCGAGCGACAACCTCTCTTCCGTCGCGTACGCGACCGAGCTGATCATGTTCACGCTGCTCGCCGCCGGCACGGCCGCCTTCTGGCTAGTCCTGCCGATCTCGGGGCTGATCGTGACGCTCTTCGTGATCATCGTCATCAGCTATCGCCAGACGATCCGCGCGTATCCAAGCGGGGGCGGAAGCTACATCGTCGCCAGGGAGAACCTCGGCACGGGTCCCGCGCTCCTCGCGGCTGCGGCTCTTCTGACGGATTACGTCCTCACCGTGTCTGTCAGCGTCGCCGCCGGTGTCCTGGCGATCACACCGGCCTTCCCGGACCTGGACGCGGTGCGCGTCCCGTTGGGCGTGGTCTCCATCCTGTTCGTGATGCTCATCAACCTGCGCGGAATTCGGGAGAGCGGCACCGTCTTTGCCGCGCCGACCTACGTCTTCCTCGTCGCAACACTGGGCCTTATCGCGCTGGGGATCGCCCGGACAGTTCTCGGGGATTCTTCGCACGTGACGGGTGTGACGCGTGCTCTCGTGGTCACGGAGCCGCTCGGCGTGCTGCTGCTCATGCGTGCCCTTGCCGATGGCTGCAGCGCGATCCCGTTTCGGCGCGACCTGTAGCGTCTTCCGGCGAGCCTCGACGGAGCGACCGCCGCCGAACGTAACCGCCATCAGGCATCATTCGGCTCGATGCGCCGGATCCTGCTCTGGGCGGCCCGCAATCCCTGGCTCCGTCAGCATGTACCGCGCTGGCGGTTCGTCCGTCGCGCGGTCCGGCGTTTCATGCCTGGCGAAGAAATGGGCGATGCGCTGGCCGCCGCCGAGCGCTACCGGGCCGATCGGATCGGTGCCGTGTTCACGCTCCTGGGCGAGAACCTGACGGCGTTCGACCAGGCCGAGGAGATAGCCCGGCATTACCAGGAGCTGCTTGGCGAGATCGCGAAGCGCGGGCTGGACGCGGAGGTCTCTCTGAAGCTCACGCAGCTGGGCTTCGACATCGATCCCAAGCGAACCTTCGGCCTCGTCGACGACCTCGCGAGACGCGCTGCCGACATGGGCACGTGGCTGTGGATCGACATGGAGGGAAGCGCCTATGTCGACGGCACCGTGACGTTCTACGAGCGAGTACGGACCGTCCATGAAAACACCGGCCTGTGCATCCAGGCTTACCTCCATCGGACCCCAGCCGACATCGTCCGGCTCCTCCCGGTCAGGCCGGCGATCCGCCTCGTTAAAGGGGCATACGACGAGCCGGCTGCCATCGCCTACCGCAAGGGACCCGAGGTCGACGCGGCCTACCTCGCCTCGGCCGCCGAACTGCTCGGGGCAGTGGCCGAGGGACGCGCGACGCGCTTGATTCTTGGAACCCACGACCTGCGCCTCATCGAGCAGAGTGCCGGCTTCGCGGAGGCACGCGGACTCGCGCGGGAGCGCATCGAGGTGCAGATGCTGTACGGCATCAGGGCGGGCGAGCAACGCCGGCTGGCCGCGGAAGGCTTCAACGTCCGGGCGTTGATTTCGTATGGCAGCTACTGGTATCCGTGGTACGTCCGGCGGCTGGCGGAACGCCCGGCCAACCTCGTGTTTGCGCTCCGCCAGCTCCTTCCCTGAGGGTCAGCGCGCGGTCCAGCCACCATCGATCAGCAGCGTGTGGCCGGTGATCAGCGACGCGGCCGGCGATGCGAGAAAGACGATCGAACCGGCGACGTCCATCGGTTCACCCACGCGGTGCAGGCCCGCGATCCGCTCGAGGACGTCTTCCCGAAAGGCCGGATCGGCCAGCGCCCCCTCGGTGCCCGGGGTGCGGATGAAAGTCGGCGCCACGGCGTTGACGGTGATGCCGTACTGGCCCCACTCCACGGCCAGGCACTTGGTGAGATGGGCGACGGCAGCCTTGGTCATGCAGTACACCGATTCCGTCGGCAGCGCCACGAAGCCCGCCTGCGAGCTGAGGCTGATGATGCGACCGTAGCTCTGCCGGATCATCACCCGGCCGGCTGCCTGGCTGGTGAAGAAGACGCCCTTCACGTTGACCGCGACTGTTAGGTCGAAGTTCTCCTCCGTCACATCCTCCGCGGCTGCCTCCGGGCCGAGTCCGGCGTTGTTCACCAGGATGTCCAGTCGGCCGAATTCGGAGGTTACCGCGTCGATTGCGGCGGTGATCTGACCCAGGTTGGTGACGTCCATCTGCACGGGCAGCGCGCGGCGTCCCATCGCCTCGATCTCGGCCGGAAGCGTTCGGGCGGTGGTCGCGTCGCGGAGCCCGAGGGCAACGTCGGCCCCCGCATGCGCCAGGGCGAGGGCGATCGAGCTGCCCAGGCCTCGAGCCGCGCCGGTGACGAGGGCCACCTGGCCGGTCAGGTCGTAGCGGGGGTAGTCGTCCACGCTAGGCCACCTCGAGAGCGGGTGCCGTCGACTGCCGGACGACGAGCTGCGGCCGGATGACGACGTCCTCGACTTCGAGGCCCGGCGTGCCATGCTCGATCATGTCGAGGAGCATGTTCGCCGCGGTACGGCCCATGTGGACCCCCTCCTGGCTGATCGTGGTGAGGGGCGGCACCGTGAACCCGGCGATGTCGATGTTGTCGAAGCCCACGATCGATACCTGGCCGGGGACGGACACCCCCATCTGGAAGGCGGCCTGGATGAGCCCGAGAGCCAGGGTATCGGAGCCTGCGAAGATCGCCGTCGGCCGGCTGGGGCGATCGAAGTGCGCAAACAGCTCACGCCCAAGGCGGTAGCTCGGGCCGGGATCGGGCTGTGTCACGAAATAGGTACGGGCCCGCTCGCCGACGCCGTGGTCCCGCATGAAGCGCTCGTACGTCCTCGCACGGAACGGTCCGTCGGCCATTCGCTCATCCGAAACGCACACGATGCTGCGGTGGCCCAGGCTCCACAGGTGCTCCATGGCCAGCTCGGTGCCGAGGGCGTTGTCGACATAAACACCGGGTACGCCCCGGCGCTCGATTCGGTCGCTCACGCCGACCACGTAGCGATGGCGTCGCGCCATGTCGTCCAGCGCAGCATCGCCACCCTGGATGTCGCCCATCAGCATGATTCCGTCGGCATGCGACTGCTCGAACATCGAGCCGTAAACCGCAGCGACATCGGGCCGGTAGTCGACATGGCCGAGGAACAGGCGAAAACCGCGCAGCCGCGCCACGTCGTTGATGCCGCGCAGCACCTGGAACAGAAAAGGGTCGGCGATGTCGCGCACGATCACGCCGAGCAGCGAGCTCTGGCTGCCGCGCAGCGCGCGGGCGAGGAGGTTGGGCTTGTAGCCCAGCTCCTCGGCGGCCGACATGATCCGCTCGCGGGTGGTGTCCCGCACGGGCACGCCAGTCTCGCGCCCGTTGAGGATGCGCGACACCGTGGTAATCGACACGCCGGCCTTCTCGGCAACGTGGCGTAGCGTCACGGCCGGCAACGCGTCCCTCATCGGGCTCGATTCCCTCCTCTTGACAACCCGGACTATCGTTCACCCAGACTGCAAACGTCAAGCCTCATCGTTGAGCCTCTCCGGGACGGGCTTCAACTGGAACCGCGCAGGCGGTGACAGGAGGACATGAGCGTCATCTCGGGCGACGTTGCCGAAGTGAGCAGCCCTCGCGTCACGGTCCGTCCGTCGACCGCTCCCGAGTTCCCAACGGTGTTCGGCCGCGAGCTCCTTGGCGAGCTGTCGAGCTTCGCCCACCGGCCGTATCTGGTCGTGACCATGCCGGACCTGTGGCCGAGCCTTGAGCACTTCTTCGACTCGAACCTGGCCGGCGTGCACATGGTGTCATCGCTCGACCTCGAGACCCTCACCGCGCAGGTCGAAGGCTTGCCGACCTTCGCCAGCGTCATCGGGCTTGGCGGGGGGCAGGCCATGGACGTGGCCAAGTACATCTCATGGACCCGGCGGACACCACTTTTCCAGACACCAACTGCGATGACGACGAACGCCCCGTTCAGCCACCGAGCGCTGCTGCGAACCGGCGGCAAGGCCGTCGCCCTCGGCTGGGCCGTCCCGGAGGGGGTGTATGTCGACTTCGACGTAATCCGGACGGCGCCGGGGCTCCTCAATCGGAGTGGTGTCTGCGACGTGCTGTGCTACCACACCGCTCACTACGACTGGAAGCTCGCACACGACATGGGCAAGGAGGAGCGCCGATGGCCCTATGACGAACATCTCGTCGCCGAGGCTCGCCTGCGCCTCGACTCTGTCCTGGCGAATCTCGACGAGATACGGGCGGTCAGCGACGAGGGCATTCGAACCCTCATGCTCGCCCATCGGTGGGGAGGCACCGCGTTTCACAACGCGGGCTGGAACGCGCGCCACATGGACGGCGTCGACCACTGCTACCTGTATTGCCTGGAGTACGTCACGGGCAAGCATTTCATCCACGGCCAGGCGGTGGGCCTGGGGATGTATGTCGGCGCCGAGCTGCAGCGCAACGAGCCCGACCTGGTGCTCGACGCTCTGCGCCGCACCGGGGTGGACATCCGGCCCGAAGCCATGGGCATCACCTGGGATGAGGCGGCAACAGCGATGCGCCAGCTCGCCTGGTACGTCCGCTTCGCCGACCTCTGGTACACCGTCGCCGATGCTCGACCGGTGACCGATGAGCTGGTCGAGCGAATCCGCGAGAAGCTCTACGCCACGTTCGACTGACCGCGCGGCATGAGGCGGCCGGAGTGCCGGGCTCTCAGGCCGGCGCATAGAGGAGGAGGTCCAATGGATTCTCGCAATCGGGGAATGTCGACGAGCCGTCTGGTGGCGGTAGCCATGACGGCCGTGCTGGTCCTTGGGGCGTGCCGTGCTGCTGCAACCCCCTCGCCGGCCGCCAGTCCCTCGACCGCCGGCTCGGCAAGCCAGTCCGCTGCCGCCAGCGCTGCGGCCGCGACAAAGCACGTGTCGATCGTCAACAAGGACATGACGGACGATCAGATCAAGGCCGCGATCCAGGCGGAAGGCGGCGTCACGGTCGGCAACTGGACTTACGCAGCCACCGACGAGATCGTCAAGCAGTTCCAGAAATACGTGAGCGACACGTACGGGGTCACGATCAAGCTGACCTACAAGGGGACGCAGTCCCCGAGCGAATACATCACGGCATTGGCCGCCGCAAAGAAGGCCGGCAAGCCCGCGCCGTTCGACGTGATCGCGATCGAGGAGAACTACTGGTACGACGCGACGAGCCAGGACCTCGTTGACAACTACCTGCCGTCCGACCTGATCCCCAATCAGAAGCTGGTCCTGGACGCGTTCCAGCACGTTCCGACGTCGATTGCCTTCCAGTCCACCGCGTATCCCGGGGTCGTCTACAACAAGAAGACCGCTTCGTTCCTGAAGTCCCTCAAGGACCTCGCGGATCCACGTCTCAAAAACAGGATCACGCTGCCCCTGCCCGGCGACATCACGGCCGGGGGATTCCTGCTCGGCCTCGCGTCGGAGTTGGGCAAGGATTACAAGGACCCCAATCAGATGAAGGAGGTCGTGGACTGGGTCGCGACGAACATCAAGCCCAATGTGGCCAAGTTCACGACGGACCAGGCGACGCTCCAGAAGCTGTTCGAATCAGGCGCGGTGGACGTGGTCACCTTCTGGAACAGCCTCGCCCGGCTGGAGTACCTCGGCGGCCACACCGATGCGACCTTGTTGGTCCCCTCGACCATCTATCCCGCAAACGGTTACCTGTGGATCCCGAAGGGTGCTCAACACCCGGTGCTCGCCCAGATCTTCATCAACTGGCGTCTCTCACCGGAGGTCCAGTTCCCGAACAGCTGGCCGATCGACCACGGCAAGTGGAGCGAGCTGAGCGAGGGATTCCTCGGCCCGGACTACGAGAGCCAGGTGCCGGACTGGTTCAAGAAGGACTACTTCACGTACTTCCCGACACTCGACCAGATCAAGAGCTCGTTCAAGCCCATTGACTGGAAGGCCTACACGGACAGCGCGAAGGTTTTCCAGGCCTACTACAAGCAGAAACTCGGCCTGTAAACGCGAAACCTTGCGGCCTCCTCTTCGGCGTACGCTGCGACTGAGGAGGAGGTCGTTCTCCTTCGTGAGGCAGCTGCGCGATGGCGACTGATTCGGGCTCGCTGACGTCCTCCGTGCGGGCGCTGGCGCCCGAGTTGCGGCGACGACAACGCGCCGATCGGTTCAGAACCGCCATGTTCCTGGCGCCGGCGGCCCTGCTGGCGATCCTCTTCCTGTACTCGCCCCTCGCCTTCATCGTCCACATGAGCTTCACCATCGGGTCGTCGTTCCTGTCGCCCGCTGGACCCCAGTACACGGTCGACAACTACGGCCTGATGCTGGATCAGTACCTGCCGAACCTGTTGGTAACGATCCAGCTCGCGACGCTGGCGATGCTCGTCGACCTGGTCTTCGGGGTTCCATTCGCCTACCTCCTGGTCCGCAAGGTGCGCTATCGCGACGTCGTGCGGGCGGTCATGGTGTTCCCGATGTTCGGTGCGCTCTACGTCGCGTTCGGCCTGAGCTTCGCGCTGCTCCCGGGCGGCCTGCTCGATCCGGTGCTGCGTCTGCTCGGCATTCCGAACACGGCTCTCCTGTTCAGCCTGCCTGCTGTCGTCTTCGCAATGTCCATCTTCACGTTCCCGTTCATGGTCATGAACGTTGGCACCGCGCTCAGCAACGTCGATCCCACCCTCGAGGAGGCCGCCGCATGCCTTGGCGCGCGCCCGTGGCAGACTGCAACGCGCGTGATCCTGCCGCTGACTCGCGCCGGGATCGTGGCGGGAGCCCTGATGGTCTTCGGCTGGAGCATCGGCACCTTTGCCGAGCCGCTCCTGCTCGGCTCTCTCAACGAGCAGCGCTCGCTGGCCTGGACGGTCTACCAGAACGCGGTCGTCGAGAACGACTACGGCATCGCGTCGGCCATGGGCATCGTGCTGCTGGCGCTTGCCTTCGTGGTGACCTACTTCTCCCTCCGCTACTCCCGCGGCGCGCTCGTCGAATGACCGCCATGACGCTCCACCGACCGCGGCTCAAAGCCCGCCGACTGACGGACATCCTTAGTCACGGGTACATCTGGTTCTGTCTCGTCCTGTTCGTCCTGCCATTCGTGGCGCTCCTGACGCAGTCGCTCGGCGAGCGCGGCGGGACCTCCGGCATCGACAACTACGCCGACGTGTTCGGGAGCTTTGGAGACAACCTGCTGTGGAGCTTCAAGATCTCGGGGTTGGCGCTGCTGGTCGACCTCGCGGTGTGCTTGCCGGCGGCCTATGCACTTGTGCGCTACCCCGTGCCGGGCAAGCGAGTGATCTTCTCGCTGCTGCAACTCCCGCTGTACGTTCCGGGTGCTGTGATCGGCCTTTCCCTGTTGATGACGTACACCTTTGTCTATCCCATCGAGTTCATGTGGGGCCTGGTCCTGGCAATGTCGGTCGGGTCGTTTCCCCTCATGCTTACCCCGATCGTCGTGGCGCTCAAGGACCTGCCCCTCGTCTTCGAGGAGGCGGCCGAGTGCCTTGGGGCGACGAAGTGGCAGGCGTATCGGAAGATCGTCTTCCCGCTGATTGGGCCGGGAGTCTCGGCGGGGCTGCTCCTGTGCTTCATCATCGTGTTCAACGAGTACCTGGTCACGTTGTTCGTCGCGCCACCCGATCTGGAAACGGCACCACTGCGCGTGTTCAACCTGGTTCGGACGAACGGCCTCGCACCGTCCACCGCGGCTCTCGCGGTCACGATGCAGCTGATCTCGTTCGTGGCGGTCCTGGCCTTCTTCCGGCTCTTCGGTACGCGGCACTTCAAGGGGACCTACATCCTCTGATGGCAATCGTTCACCTCGTTTCGGTCAGCAAGCGCTACGGCGCGACGGTCGCCGTCGAGGATTTCAGCCTGGACATCGCGGACGGCGAGTTCGTCACGCTGCTGGGACCGTCCGGCTGCGGCAAGACGACGACATTGCGAATCGTCGCCGGGCTGGTCGAGCCGACCTCGGGCCGCATCCGCTTCGATGACCAGGACGTCACGGACCTGCCCCCGCGCAAGCGCAACATCGGTTTCGTCTTCCAGACGCCAGCCCTCTTTCCGCATCTTTCTGTGGCCGACAACATCGGCTTCGGGCTGTCGGTAAAGAAGGCCAGGAAGGACCAGATCGCGGCGCGCGTCGACGAGATGCTAACCATGGTCGGTCTCTCCGGTTACGGCGCCCGTCTCCCGGCCCAACTCTCGGGTGGCCAGCAACAGCGCATCGCGCTGGCGCGAGTCCTCGCCACCGACCCTCGCGTGCTGCTCTTCGACGAGCCCCTCTCGGCGCTCGACAAGAACCTCCGCGATTCCCTGAAGTACTCGATCCTCGACCTGCAGCGCCGGACTCGCAAGACTGCGATCTATGTCACCCACGACCAATCCGAGGCCTTTGCCATCTCGGATCGGATCGTGGTCATGAATGCCGGCCATGCCGAACAGATCGGCACGCAGACCGACATCTACCTGCATCCCCAGACGCCATTCGTGGCCGAGTTCATCGGGGCCAACAATGGCCTGCCCGGGAAGGTCACCGGGACAGACGGGTCGGGGGACGATGAGCGCTCCGTGGTCTCGGCCGGCGGTCTCACGTTGCGAGCCCGCCCGCGCGCCGGCGTTGGGCCCGGCGACGAAGTGCTGGTATACCTCCGGCCCGAGAACCTCGTCGTGCTCCCCGATGGCGACGGCGCAGGCTATGACAACGTGGTGGATGGCACGATCGAGCGGGTCATCTTCGAAGGCCCCACCGCCCAGCTGCGGGTGGACGTCGCCGGACGCGAGCTGCGGGTCGACGTGAGCGGCGGCCGCCGACTGGAGCTCATCCAGCGGCACGGCCGGGTGCGCCTCGGGTTCAACGATCTCACACTGATCCCCGTGACGGCCGCAGCCGCTCCGCCACCAACATCATGAGCACCCGAAGGCCGGCCACGGGCCATCGGCATCCCGTGAATCGCAAGCTCTACGACGAAGCGCCACTCGGTTCTCGCGTCGCGGACCGGGTGACGAACTTCATGGGCAGCTGGACGTTCATCGTGATCCAGACCATCGTCGTGGCCATATGGGTCGCCGGGAACGCCTACCTCGTGCTCTTCCATTTCGACCCGTACCCGTTCATCTTCCTCAACCTGGCCTTCTCGACGCAGGCGGCCTACGCGGCGCCGCTGATCCTGCTGGCCAGCAATCGACAATCGGTCCGCGATCGCCTGACGCTCGAACACGCAGCCGACCAGGCCGACGTTGAGGAAAAGCAGAACGAGCGCCTGCTGCAGGGCAATATCGAGATCCTCAAGCGTGTCGAGGGCCTGGAGCAGCAGATCCTCGAGCTGGAAAAACGGATCATGACAACGCTCGAGGACCACGTCGCGGCGGGTGCACAGCGCCCTGGCGCGAGCGGCGCGCCAGAGCCTGGGACCAAACCGCCCTGACGCAGGGCTCACGAGTCTGGTACAAACGCCCGGTGCGCAGCCACCTCGTCCGCACGACTGCCGCGCTGACCATCGCCGTCGGGCTGGGCGCGACCCTGCCCGTTGTCCACGACCGTATCGATGCGCCACTGCCCGCCGCAGCGGTTCTCTCGGTCGAGACGGGACCATCTCCGTCGGCTGGCGCCTCCCCAGCACCCGCCCTCGACATCGCCAGGACAAGTGGTACGGTCGCCGATCGGGCCGGGGCCAACGACCCAAACCAAGGCCGGCTGGCAGACCCGGCCCTGCGCGGCCGAATCCCGCCGTCGCCCGCAGATCTCCTGGGCTATGTCTGGCCGCTCTCCCATGGCCGCCTCACCCAGCCGTTCGGCTTCAGCCCATGGGGGACCCTCGTCGTTGGCGGCCGGCCCTTTCACGATGGGCTCGATCTCGCGACCTTTTGCGGTGATCGGATCGTGGCCGCTCACGACGGTGTCGTCCTCGCCGCGGGCCGGCGCTCGGACGCCTTCGTCGGCTGGCTCGGCTCACTCGATGCGTATCGTGCGAAGCTCGACATGGAGCACCGCTGGGGCGTGCTGGCGATCATCGTCGTCATCGGCGACGGCAACGGATACCGCAGCCTGTACGTCCATCTCAGCCAGACGGTGGTTCGCCCTGGACAGAAGGTAAAGGCCGGCCAGCTGATCGGATACGAGGGGGCGACCGGCTTTGCAACAGGTTGCCATCTGCACTACAGCCTGTTCAGTCCGTTCGAGACCGCCACGATGGAGCTCGATCCGAAGATCGCGAAGACGACGCTCTTGCCGGCGGAGGAAATCGCCCGGATCGACCCTCTCCTCGTCCTGCCGCGTCCGTCGGCGCCGACGGCCGTCTCAGACGGAGGCGTCGACCAGTCGCCGGTAGCGCCGGCCGATCAGAGCATTCGCAGGGATCCGCGCGAGCGACCGACTTAGGACGAGCGGCACGCCGCCGTTTCGCGCCTCGAGCGCCAGCAGGGAATCGGCCGCGGACGCGTCTGCCGGCCGGGCATCGACGATCGCAAGGTCGATCGCGATGCGGCCCGGCTCCGACTCTCCGAGCTCGGTGAGCCCGGCGACGGGCAGCTCGCCGTCGTACTCGAGCCGGACTTCCGCCTCCGCGCGCCAGCGGGGACGCCGGAGCAGGATCGCGCGCCAGCCATCAGCAACCTCCGGGGTCACCCGCCCGTCACCCGGCTGCGGGTCCCGCGAGATGAACTCACCGCGCGACCAGAGCGCCGCCTGGTGGAGCAGTGCGTACTCATCAAGGTCGGCGTAGTCCGACAGGCGGTCGGCCGGTGACCCGTCCCCGAAGATTGCCCGGATGGACGGCGCGAAGACCTCGGCCAGGTCGAGGTCGATGGCTCGCACCGTCCGGTGGAAATACACCTGCTGGTACATGAACCGACGTGCCGTGAGGAACATCTCCAGGGCACCCAGTCCGGGCTCGTAGAGAGTCAGGCCCTGATCGGAGATGAATGTGTACCGCCGCAGCCGCTCCACGTCGACCGGCCCGACTGCCACTCCTGTGAAGTAGGCATCCCGCCGGACGTAGTCGAGGTTGTCGACGGTGAATACGCCGGACAACAACGGCTGCAGCCATCTGACCCAGCGGGGCATGGCCGGATCGACCAGAGCCGGCTTGGAGACCAGGAACGAAACCCAGGATGGATCAATCGTCTGTCCATCCGCGAAGACATCACGATCCCGCGCGGTTCCCGGCGCCCGGCGCAGCTTACGGATCAGAGGCCCAAGCTCGCGTTCGATGATCAGCTGGCTGAGGTCCTCATGGGAAAGCCGCTTGTCGACGCGCCGCCGGGTATCGGGAGGTGCCGGGAAGGCGGCCAGCACGTGGTTGTCGAAAAAATGGGCGAACGGGCCGTGCCCGACATCATGCAGGAGCCCGGCGACGCGGAGAGTCTCGACGACCAGTCCCTCTGATGGCAGCGGCGCCTCGCCCGCCTCCGCCAGCGCGCTGCCCAAGCTCGGATAGAGGTGGCGTGCCCACAGGCCCGCCTCGTGCATGACGCCGAGACCGTGCGTGAAGCGTGAGTGCTCGGCGGTTGGGAATACCCAGCGCGCGCTCTGCAGCTGGCTGATCCGTCGCAACCGCTGGAGCCAGGCGGCGTCGAGGAGGTCCTCTTCGGCGGCCTCCTCGAGCGGCAGGCCGGCCAACCGTGCTTCGTCTCTCGAGAGGCGTTTGGAGAGTTCGATGTAGCCGTGGATCGGGTCGCTGATGAGGTTCACGGCCGTGAAGGCGTGACGGCCCATCGAGACCCTCGGGTCTGTTTCCAACTGCTGCTTTCGATGCGACTCGGAGGCGTTGCCCGGATCAGGATCGTCGTCTGGTCAAGGCACCCAGACGCGCAGAGAGCTGCTCCAATAGGACAGGTTACCGCGGTTGTCGCGCGACCTGACGCGTACGGCGTAGCTGTGGCCGTGCGCTCGCCCGGCGAGGCTGATCGATCGGCCCGTCGTTCCGCTTCGGATCAGCCGCCAGGTCCCGCTGTCCACGCGGTAGAGGACGTCGAAGTTCCTGAGACCGGCGGTATGGGTCTGAAGCAGTGGGTCCCAGCCCCTCCACCCGAACCAGATCGTTGTGCCGCTTCGCCCCGAGCCCGTCATTCTGGCGCCGGGCCGCGTATGGTCCAGGGACTCGGTCAGAACGATCGACGCCCACGTGGTGCGGTTCGACGAGCGATAGGCGACTCCCACCCCCACGTAGTTGAAGGACGTGCTCATCAGGAGCGCCCAGTGCTCCGCGCTGTGCTTCCACATTCCGTAGAGGTACCCGGCCGCCGTGGTCGTGTAGGGGTAACTGGTCATGCCGATCGCCTCACCCCAGCGATACCACTGCATTCCCCAGGCGCTCAGGGTCGTACCGATATTGCCGCCGGCGACCTGGTGGCTGAGCATGTTCGCCGCAGCAAGGTTGGCGGCTCTGGAGCCGGCGAGGTCATTCAGGCGGCCGTCCATGCGTAGCGGACGAAGGCCCCGGGCGACCCGGTCCCGGTTGATCCAGCCGAAGAGAGTGTTTTCAAATGAGCTCGGCGCGCTCGCGGACGTCGAGCTTGCCGTTGCGCCGGATGTAGCCGCCAATGCCGGGGCTGCGAACCCCGCCCCGGCGATGGCCAGAAGGCCGGCCAGCGCCAGAGAGACGAGCAGGGCCAACGGGGACGTGGTGCGTTGGTAGTGGCTCATGCGCGGAGGTACCTCCTTGCGGGGACGCGCGCCCACCCCACAGGGGCACGCGTCGGGCATCTGCCCGGAGGGTTCCGACCGCAGTAACGGAAGCGGCGTCGCCGGCGCCGGAAAGGCGGGCCCGGTCTGGGGGCTGGGGCACCACGGAAAGCCGGAACGACTCCGGAAAGGAGCGCTGCGCTCCGAGTCGCAGGCCTAGGGTATCGCAGGTCGCGACCCCAAAATGGACCAGACGCGCAGGCACCAGTGCGCGGGCAGGGTCGCGGGTCAGCGGTAGAGGTCGGCAGCAGTCCTCAGCCGCTGGGCGATCTCGGTCCGAAGATCCGCCGGCTCGAGGACCTCCACGTCGGGCCCCCACGACAAGATCCAGAAGCGGATCTCGATGGTCCCGGCAACCGACGCGCGCCAGATGAGGCTGCCGTCAGGCTGGCGCTCGAGCTCCTGGCTCGGGTGCCAGGTGGCCTCGGCCACGCGGGACGCGACCGAGGGCGCGAAGTGGAGTACCACCTCCGTCTCGGGTTGGTCCGCAATGATGTCCCAGGCGCGTGCGAAGGCGTCCTCGATGACATCGGGCGGCGCCTCGAAGATCTGCGGCGTCACGTCGACCGACAAGATGCGTTCGATCTTGAACGTCCGAATCGCCCCGCGGGCCTCGTCGAAACCGATCAGGTACAGAGCATGCGTCGTGGACGATGGCTCGATGAGATAGGGATGGACGCGGGCCTCCCGTGGCGGCCGCCCGGGATCATAAGCCGCGGGGTCGTAGCTGAGCCGGACGACCCGGCGATCTGCCCAGGCCTGGGTCAGCAGTCGGACGTGCCCACGGAGGCGCTCGTCGAGAGGCCGGCGGGCCATGACCTCCAGGGTCCTCGCGACGTGCTCGGCCAGCACCGGCGGCAGCCCGACCGCAACCTTCTGGAAGGCCCCCGCAAGGTCGGGATCGTATTCGTCCGCGAAGCGGGCCATCAGGCGCGCCGACAGGAACACTGCCATCGCCTCGGCCAGGGTGAGCTTCAGGGGCGGCAGGAAGCCCTTCTCGGTGACACCCCAGCGTCCCTCGTCGCTCCAGAGCGGGACCTCCATCTCGCCTTGCAGCGATTGAAGATCCCGGTAGACCGTCCGTCGCGACATCCCGATGGCCGTGGCGATCTCTTCCGGTCGGGCACCCTGCTCGCCGCGCTCTTCGAGAAATCGGAGCTCGCGGTAATAGCGGCCTGCGCGATCCCGCTTTGCGTTAGCTCGCTCGCGAACGTCCATGCAGGCTTTCCTGTCAGGTCGCCGGCGGCTCGATGACCACGACCTGGTCGCGATCGCTCGCCGTTATCGTGAGGCGGACCGTCCCCTGGATGCCGTTCGTGCCCAGACCTGCCGCCTCTCCGTTCAGGGCACCGGAGACCTGCCCGATCTCCGAGTCGGCGAAGACCCAGAAGTCGAGCTGACCGCGCCATCGATGCACGTCCGGCACCGGCGCGAACCAGGCCAGCTCGGGGACGGCCGCCGCGAATGTTCGACCGTCCACTGCCACCCGGCAGTGGCGAGCCGGGGCACCCTCGACGAATTCCAGGCCGTGCTCCTCCGCGACGGCACGATTGCCGGCCGAGAGAGCAACTTCCATCAGCCGCCGATCGACCGTGCGATCGTCGAGACTCGCCGCGTCGGCGCGCTCCCAGGGGGCACCCGGGCGCTTCACCCAGGCCGCGTCGCCAACGCGCGCGGCGCCGAACTGCCCGAAGTTCCGGCTCGTGGCGACTTCCGCCATCCAGCGAAGGTCCCCTTCCGAGCGGATGCCCGAAAGCTCGACAGAGCCCAGCGATCGGCCATCGACGTCGGCCGACAGGCTGAGCGAGATGCGGGCGGTATGACCCGCGCGCACGGCGCCGTTGCACGCCGGCGGCTGGCGGTTGGGTCGGGTCGGCCCGAACGGCGAGGCGACGCTCGGCCGATCGCGCAGGGCCACCTCGTTGGCGATCGCGACGCTCGTGAAGAACGACCCGCTGAAGGCCGTGAAAAGCACGGCGATCAGGGCGGCACGTCGCAGCCGGACGGCCCGCGGGGACCGTGGCCCGAGCGTTCTCTCGGCGAGACCCAGACCGGCATAGAGGCTCGTCCCGGCGAGCGCCAGAACCCACGGGTAGGCGCTCTCAGAGGACGGCAGCAGGGTCTGCCGCCCGCCAGCCAGCAGCTGGCTCAGGATCCCGGCGATGGATGGGATCAGCAGGAGCGTGCTGCCCAGCCCGAGCCAGACCATTCCGGCAAAGGCACGGATCCCCCGGGCGGTGGGCGGCCAGCGCAGCGCGCAGACGCTGATAACGATCGGAACGAGGCTGGCCAGACCGACCAGCTGGTCGACCGG
Source organism: Chloroflexota bacterium (assembly GCA_005883615.1). Taxonomy (GTDB): domain Bacteria; phylum Chloroflexota; class Limnocylindria; order Limnocylindrales; family CSP1-4; genus CF-16. The sequence goes on from VBEC01000014.1 coordinate 61,576, forward strand.
GCCGCCCGGCTGATACACGAGCAACACGAGACCGGCGGTGAGCGTCCAAAGCGCCGTCAGCACCGCAGCGATGAGGCGGGATTCGAAGATCCGGACGCGCATCGGATGGAGTCTACGCGGCTGCCGGTCGCCGCACGACCGTAGCGCGGGCCCCATGCTTCGAACCACGTAGATGTGTACCGGAAGTACCAGGTGGCATAGGACCTGAGGGCTATCGATAGTCGCGGGGGGGAATCCGACAGTTGGCCCCTCAGCAACCGGATCGAAAGGTTCGGCCGGGTACAAGAAAGCCCTAGAAATCGACGGTCCGCGAGAGCGGTACTGGGAGATAGGACAGGAACGTGAGCCATGGCAGGCAAGGTGCGCAGTCGAGGTACACGGGGAACCGCGCGATCGTCTCGGGTCGCTCCGTCCTGGCCGGTGCTCGCGGGGGCCTCCGAGGACGTGTCTGGCTCCACAACCGGCACCCTGCCCCCGATGCGGGCCTCGTCGACGGAGCCGGCTCTTCGGGCCTTGCCGACTCGTCCGACCTACCAGATGCTTCTGATGCGGGGGCTGGCGCCTGAAGAGGCAGCCAACCTGACCGCGTTCCTGTCGGGCATTCATGTCGGGGAGCAGAGCTGGAAGCTCAAGGAGATCAACCAGCTCCTCTTCCTGAGAAACCTCAATCGCGCAGGTCGCTTCGGGCCTGAAGACGGCAAGTCGCAGGTCCACTGACTCAGACCCGCGGTCACCAATTGAATATCCAGCCTGCAGCGGCGTATCCCTAGCTACCCGCCACTGCAGTCAACCTACGAAGCGGCGCCGTACCTCCTCCCGGCGCCGCTTCGCTTTACCCATTCGTGGCACCCGATCCCGGCGGAGTCCCGGCACGAGGACCTAAGCGCCCGTACCATCCATCCCATGAGCCGGCCGATGATCTCGCTGCTGACGGACTTCGGGCTGCGCGACCCTTCCGCGGCGATCTGCAAGGGCGTCATCCTGGGAATAACCCCGGACGCCCAGGTCATCGACATCAGCCACGAGGTCCGGAAGTACGCGATCCGCGACGGTGCCCTCCTGCTGTGGTCGGCGCTGCCATACCTGCCCATCGGGATTCACGTGGCGGTCGTCGATCCTGGTGTGGGGACCGCACGCCGCGCGATCGCCATGCAGGTCGCGCGCGGGGACACGTTGATCGGCCCCGATAATGGTCTGCTGCTGCCCGGGGCGAACCGGTTGGGCGGCCCGACAGCCGTCAGGCAGCTCGAGAACGAGCGCTACCGGCTGACCCCCGTCAGTTCCAGCTTCCACGGCCGCGACGTCTTCGCGCCTGCGGCGGCTCATCTTGCGAAGGGAGCACGTTTCGAGGACCTCGGTCGAGCCGTGCCGCTCGACGAGATCGTTCGGCTGCCGTTTCTGGAAGCCACGGTGAAGCCCGGGATTCTCGAGTCGGCGGTCGTATACATCGACACCTTCGGCAACGTGAAGCTGGCCGGGACCCGCGTCGAGCTCGAGGAGGCTCTGGGCCCCGTCCGTGCGGGCGATCCGATCGAGGTCAGCATCGGTGGGCCGCACGGCCGTTCGCGTGCCACCGAGCACACGACGTTCGAGCTCACGTTCGGGACCGTGGCCGTCGGGCGATCGCTCCTCTACGAGGACTCGTACGGCCGCCTCTGCCTGGCCGACAACCAGGGCGACCTCGCGACACGCCTGGAACTGTCGGAGGACCAGCTGCTGGCGTTGAGCCGGCCCCGATAGGAACGTCTCTGGAGGCGGCTCATCGCCTCGCGCGAAACCTCGGTTACACTCTCGGCCGTTCGTTCGGAGGAGGAGGCAAGCACCCCATGCGCAGCAGCACTCGCCCGATTGCCCTGGCCGTGATCGGGATCCTTCTGGCCGGCTGCACCGGCGCGGCGTCGCCAAGCCCGAGCCCGACTCCCACGCCGAACGCAGCGGCGAGCGCCTCCCCGGGTCCCAGCCCAAGTCCATCGCCTGAGGCCTGCGCCAAGGCGAACCTCCAGACGAAGACCTCCGGAAAGCTGACCATCGGAGCTGGAAACCCGGCCTACCCGCCGTATTTCCAGCCGGACCCGAAAGCTGCCGGGTGGGATCTCGGCAACCCGAACAATGGCAAGGGTCTCGAAAGTGCGACTGCCTACGCCGTTGCCCAGAAGCTCGGCTTTGCCCAGGCAGACGTCAGCTGGATCTCGGTGGCGTTCGACAACGCCGTGCAGCCAGGCGCGAAGAAGTTCGACGTCTACCTTTCCGAGGTGAGCTACAGCGCCGATCGGGCCAAGATCGTCGACCTGTCCGACGGATATTTCGACCTCAATCAGGCGGTCGTGGCGCTGAAGTCGAACGCGATCGCCCGAGTGACCGATGTTGCCGGGCTGAAGGCCTTCACGCTCGGAACCCAGGCCGGTACGTCGAGCTTCAAGTACATCACCGATACGATCCAGCCGACCAAGACACCACGGTCCTACAACTCCCTGGACGCCGCGCTCGCCGCGCTAAAGGCCAGGCAAATCGACGGGATCGTGGCCGACCTGCCGACGACGTTCTACATGCGCGACGCGCAACTGACCAACGCCGTGATCGTTGGCTCCCTGCCGACGGTCGGCACGGTCGAGCATTACAGCATCCTGCTGGCGAAGGGCAGTCCGCTGACGGCCTGCGTCAACGGGGCGCTCGCGGCTCTGAAGAGCGACGGGACACTGGCCGGAATCGTCCAGCAGTGGATCACGAGCCAGGGTGCCCCAGCGCTGAAGTAACGGGCGGTCGCCGGCCGCGAAGGCGCCGCTCCCTGTGAGCGTCGATCGAGGGCCGTTCGCCAGGCGCCGCGGCCGTGAAGGCCCGGCACGAGCTGTTGCGATCGCCGTCCTGAGCTCGATCGTCCTGTTCGGGGCGGTGGGCTATGCGATCGTGCACGCGCCCAACTGGCCAGCGGTCCAGCAGTCGTTTCTTGATCCCGAGGTCTTCGCGGAATCGCTGCCGGAAATCGTCGCTGCCTTCGGCATCAATGTGCAGCTGTTCCTGATCGCCGAGGTCCTCATCCTCGTCCTCGGCCTGGTGATCGCGGTCCTCCGCAGCCTGCCGGGGCCGGTGTTCTTCCCGATCCGGGCCATGGCCACTGTCTACACGGACCTGTTCCGCGCCGTGCCGGGCATTCTGGTCATCTACCTGCTTGGCTTCGGGATCCCCGGCCTGGACATGCCCGGAGTGCCCAACGATCCCTTCTTCTGGGCTGTCGTGGCCCTGACGCTGGTCTATTCGGCGTACGTGTCTGAGGTCTACCGAGCCGGCATCGAGTCGGTGCATCCCAGCCAGGAGGCCGCGGCTCGCTCGCTCGGCCTCAGCCGGTTCCAGGCGCTTCGCTACGTGATCGTGCCCCAAGCTGTGCGACGGGTGGTACCGCCCCTGCTCAACGACTTCATCGGCCTGCAGAAGGACACCGTCCTCGTGTCGTTCATCGGGGTCGTGGAGATCTTCCGCGTGTCGCAGAACAAGGAGAGTGCCCTCTTCAACTTCACTCCCTACCTGGCGACGGCCGTTGTCTTCCTCGCCGTGACGATCCCGCTGGCCCGGCTGACGGACTGGCTATCCGCCCGCGATCGTCGCCGCTACCTCGCCGGCGTCGCGCGTTGACCAGCCCAGCGCCCGCCGCGTTGCGCGTCGAGGACCTGCACAAGTCCTTCGGGCCGCTCGAGGTCCTGCGCGGCATCGACCTGACCGTCTCCGAGCACGAGGTCGTCTGCCTCATCGGCGCATCTGGCTCGGGAAAATCCACGTTGCTCCGCTGCATCAACCTGCTCGAGCCGATCGATGCCGGGCGGGTCTCCGTGGAAGGCGAGGAGATCACCGCCGAAGGCGTCGACACCAACCGAATCCGTCGTCGCATCGGGATCGTGTTCCAGGCCTTCAACCTGTTTCCCCACATGACCGTCCTCGACAACGTCACGCTCGCCCCACGCAAGGTGCTCCGACGCCCGGTCGCGACCGCCGAGGCAGAAGGGGTTGCGCTTCTCGAGCGGTTCGGTCTTGCAGACAAGCGGAACGAGTATCCCGACCGGCTCTCCGGGGGCCAGCAACAACGGGCGGCGATCGTCCGTGCTCTGGCGATGCAGCCGGACCTGATGCTGCTCGATGAAGTCACGAGCGCGCTCGACCCCGAGCTGGTCGGCGAGGTCCTCGGTGTGATCCGGAGCCTGGCCTCGGGTGGAATGACGATGCTCATCGCCACGCACGAGATGGGTTTCGCCCGAGATATCGCCAGCCGCGTGTGCTTCCTCGACGCGGGCGTGATCCTCGAGGAGGGCCCCCCGGCTCAGATCTTCTCGGCGCCGCGAGAGGCGCGGACGCAGCAGTTCCTGCAGCGCATCATCGAAGCGGGCCGGCTCTAGCCGGGGACTCGCGCCCCAACGGCGCCGCGGCACGCATCGACGAACACGCGGAACAGGCGCTCGAACGCCTCAGGGGTCGAATCGCGGCGCTCCGGATGACACTGGACGGCGAGGACGAGCGGTCCCGCGGTGCTCTCGAGCGCCTCGACCAGCTGCCCGTCAGGACTGGCCGCGTACCCACTGGCGATCAGGCCGGCTGCCAGGTCCTGGGATCGGACGGCTTGATGGTGGTAGCTGTTGACCGAGACGACGCCGCCGCGGACGTTGGTCGGTGAGAGGATTCGGGCAAGCCGGGTCCCGGGCACGAGCCGGAGCGGATGAACCGCGGGGCTGCCGCTGCCATATGGCCCACCGAGGTGCCCACTCACGTGCTGCAGCAGGGTCCCGCCGCTGAAGACGTTGATCGCCTGCAGGCCGCGGCAGATCCCGAGCACGGGCAGGCCCCGATCGCGCGCCGCTGACCAGGCCTCGGCCTCCATCGCGTCACGGTCGCGCTCCATCGCCTCGGAGCCGCCGGCACCCCCCGCGTACCGTGCGGGATCCAGGTCGGCGCCGCCGCTCAGAAGCAGTCCGGCCATCGTCTCGAAGGCGCTTCGCCGCGCGTCCGGCGGCGTGGCGGCGTCGACCAGGAGAGGGTCGCCGCCGTGACGGCGGATGGCCTCCGCGTACAGCTCATTCTTGCGTGCCGCGAGCGCCGGATCTGCCGCCCGAGCGGCGTCGGCGACGCAAACGACGATGCTGGGGCCGATCCCGCCTCCTGCGCCTTTGATCACCACGACAGGATAAGTGCCCGTGCGCTTCAGCCTGCGATCAGCGCGGGAACCAGGCGTCCAGCGTCACCGGCTCGAGTCCCAGCTGCGACACCGCGTCCAGGATGCCGGGCAAGGCGCCGAGGGTGTTGTATCCACCGAGGTGCATGAGCACGATCGAACCGCTCTGCGATCGCGAGGTCACCTTGGCGACAATGTCGTCGGTTGTCGGCCCGCCCTGCGATGTGGGCTCCCAGTCGATCGTGTCGACGTCCCAAAGGACCGTGTATCGCCAGCCCGCGGCGCCGGCCGCGTTCCGGACGGCCAGGTTCTGGGCGCCGAACGGGGGTCGGAACCAGGGCTTCGTGGTCCGTCCCGCCAGGGGCGCGATCGTGGCTTCCGCGCGAGTCAGCTGGCTGGTGACCTGGCTGGAAGTCAGCTTCGTAAGGTCGGGATGGTCATATGTGTGGTTGCCGAGGGCGAACAATTCCGGGTGGGATCGAACGAGTGCGAGCACCTGGCGCCCGATCGCCGTGGTGCCCATCTGCGCGGTGGGAAAGATCGTCGCCTTGACATCGTGTGCGATCAACCAGTTCATGATCTGGACCGCCGGATCAAGGCGGCCGCCCATGTCGAACGTCAAGGCGATCTGCCCGGAATTGCGGGGGCCGTGGCTTAGCAGGACGCTCGCTCCGGTCGCCGTGCCTCCCGATGACGGGCTCGCCGAGGGACTGCGCGAGGCGGCGGGAGTCGGGCTCGGGCGGCTGCTCGGCGGGGCTGTCGGCAGCTCAGACGCGTCGACGGTCTCGCCCGGAATGAGGACGAGGACCCAGCCCACCTGGATCTGGTCGGGCCGGTAGGCGGGCGCATCGGGGTTGAGGCTCGGATAGGTGGCCCGATTCCAGTAGGCGATGCTGCGTCCGGTGGTCCCGTAGCGGCGGGCGATCCCTTCGAGCGTGTCGCCGGCTATAACGGCGTAGGCGAAGAAGGTCGGCGACGGCGCCGGGCTCGGAAGGACGAAACTGGGCATGCCGGGTGTTGCGGATGGACTCGGGCTTGCGGCCCCCACCGGACCGCTGGTGACAGGTGCGGGGGACGGAACGGAGGCGCAGGCCGCCACCAGGACACTCGCGACGACGAGCGCGATCTGAACGAGCGTTCGGCGTCTGGTACGCCGCGGCGGGGTATGCATGGCCGGCGCTGGGACGACGCTGCAGGCCGCCAGGTGACGTGGCGGTCCCGCTTCCACTCTGGTCCCTAGGGCAGTCGCACGCTGGGCGGATCGACTGGTGTCGGCTCCTGGAGCGAGAATTCCGCGGCAAGCGCGAGGCCTTCGGCGGCCGTGGCGATGCGATCCCGACCGGTCCGCTTCGCGACGAAGCAGGCGCGATCCGCGGCCAGCAGCATCTGGGGCGCGCCGGCGCCGTCGGCGGGGTATGTCGCCACGCCGATCGAGGCTGTGACGCCCAGGCCTTCGCTCGCCCACTGCGTCCCAGGCCCGCCCACGCTGTGCACAGCCGCCCGAACCTTGCCGGCCACCTGGAGCGCGCCCGCGGCATCCGTGCCCGACAGGATCAGGGCAATCTCGTCGCCGCCATACCGGAAAACGTGATCCGAGTCGCGGCCCGCGGCCACGATCGAGCGCGAGATTTCGGACAGCAGCCGGTCGCCCGCCTGGTGGCCCAGGGCATCGTTCACCGCCTTGAAGTCGTCGAGGTCCAGCATGATCAGGCTGAACACCTCGTCCGTCGCGACGCTGCGCTCGAGCCAGTCTCGGAAGCTTCCGTGATTGAGCAGCCCCGTGAGGTCATCGGTCCTGGCGCGGACCTCGACCGCGCTGTGCGCCTCGGCGTTCTGGAGCGCGATCGAGACCTGTGCGGCGAACAGCTTCACCAGCTCGAACTCGCTGTCTTCGAACCGGTTGTTCACCCCCAGGCGCTCGAGGGTCAGCACCCCGGTGGCGCCTTCGCGGCCCCGCAGGGGTACGCAGATGAGACTTCCGTGCTGTGGCTCGACATCGCGGAACAGGTTGACCCGCGGGTCCGCCAGCTGGTCGACGACCAATTGCGGCTCGTTGTGCTCGACGACCCACGTCGCCAGTCCGGTCTCGCCCGGCTCCCATGGCTGCAGGTACTGAGCAGCGTGCATGCCGAGCGCCGTCAGCGGCTTGAGCAACCCCGCCCGGTCGACGACCTCGATGGCGATGCTGTCGTACATCACGAGCTGCCCGAGTCGCTCCGTGATCTGGTCGAGGATGGCTCGCGGGTCGAGCGTCGCGAGGATGGATTCGGTGACTTCGAGCAGGTCGGCCTGTGAGCGGAGCTGCCGCTCGAGGGCTGCCGACTTCTGGCTCAGCCGCTCGGTCGCATCGGCATTGGCCATGGCCTGTGCGGCGAAGCTGGCGTAGATCACGAGCAGTCGCAGGTCGTCGTCGCTGAACTGGTGAAGGCCCAGCTTCGCGAGCACCAGGACGCCCAGCACCTGGTCCTCGAAGAGCATTGGGGCGAGGAGCATGGACTCCTCCAGGTTCTCCTCCGTCCCCGGGATGGTGCTGGCCCGCGGATCGCTGGCCGCGTCGGGAAGATTCTGGGCCTGCTTGTTCGCCGCCACCCAGCCGGTGATGCCGTGTCCCACCTTGATTCGTAGTTGCTCGGGCGTCTCATCCACGTACTCTCCCACCTGACCCTGCATGGCAACCGGGATCAGGTCGTCCCCGTACAGGCGGTAGACACGGACGTTGTGGTAGTCGAGCAGCTGCCGCAGCTCGGTTGCGATCGCCAGCCCGATTTCGTGGACGCTGGTGAGCCGGTTGAGCCGCGCTCCGAGCTGTTGAATGGATTGGAGCTGGGCAGCCCACGTCGCCATCTGCGTGTAGTTCTGGGCGGTCTTGATCGCCACGCCCGCCTGGGTTGCGAGCGCCGCCAGCGTGTCGAGCTCGTCGTCGGTCCACTCACGAGGCCGGTCGTGGTAGATGTTGAGCAGGCCCAGCAGCTCGGTGCCGTCGAAGAGCGGCGCCGTGCAGACCGTGTCGAAGCCCTCCTGCACGACGGCGGCGCGGACACCCGAGCCGCGCGGGTCATCCCGATAGTTCCTCGCGAACATCGGTCGCCGAGCCTTCACGGCCATGGCGGGCAAGGACGGCTCCGGGAAATCGCGAACGGAGGCCAGGTACCTGCCGGACAGGCGACGGGTGACCGCCGCCACGAGTTGGCCATCTCGCTGGCGGAGCATGATCGCGGCGCGGTCGCCCCCGAACAGCACCATCGCGTGGTCGACCAGGCCGGCCAGGATCTGTTCGAGGTCCAGCTTGCTGCCGATGTCCTCGGCCACTCGACGCAGTGCATCAAGTCGGTGCACCTGCTGGATCGCCTCGTCGAGAAGGCGTGAGCGTTCGACAAGGCCGGCCAGCTGGCGGGCTGCCACGGACAGCAGCTCGACATCGTGCCCGCTCATCGTTGCCGGGCGATCGCCGATCGCGAGCAGCACGCCCCAGGTCCCGGTGCGGCCTTCGATCGGGATCGCGATCTCCGGACCGGCCACCGCCAGCATGGGTTGTGGCCGCGACGCGCCGGTCACCGCATCGGACCGGACGGGTTGCCCGCTCGTCAGCGCAAGGCCGGCCGTCCCGAATCCAACAGGCAGGTCGGACAGCCTGGTGGTTGGGTTGGACGAGGCAACCGCCCGGGTCACGAGAAGCTCGTCGCGGACTTCGAGCACGGCTACCAGGCTGTGCAGGTAGGCCTCCCTGAGCAGCCGTACCACCACATTCAGGGTGGAGTCGAGATCCGCGTCGTGGGTCGTGGCCTCGGCCAACTCCCCGAGGACCCGAAGGTCTAGTCGGTGTCGCTCGTCGTCGAAGAGCCCGGCGCCAGGATGCCCTCCCGCCGCGGATGGACGATTGACGGTCCGACGCCGGGCCGCGGCGTGAAAGTCTGAGATGGTCGCTTTGTGCCGCGGTGTGCCTGCCGTCGCCGCCGCGAGCGAGCCGGAAGCGGCCTGGACGTCGTCCACGGCACCGCCTGCTGCGGACTCGAGAAATCGCTGCAGGTCGCCCAGGCGGTAGCGTCGATCGCCTCGCGGATTGATCCGGTAGTAGCGCAGGCGCCCTTGATCGCTCCAGGAGCGGATGGTGTTCGGGTGAACGCCGAGCAGTCGCGCCGCTTTCGTCACCGACAGCGTGGCATCGACCGGACGAATTGGCAGGATGGTCGTCACGACACTCATGGAGGAAATGTGAAGTCGATCCCCGAGAGGCTAGGCAAGCTCACACTTCTTGCCAATAGGTCCAAAGTCCTGACGACGTTCGGTTCTGCTTTGGGATGCGAACCTCGCCGCTCGCCCCACCCGGTTCGGGGCGGCAGGACTCAATGCAGTCGGGGATCGCACGCCCGAAGCGATGGCAAGGGATCGAAGGAGTCGAGGCGCCTTGTTCGCCCGCCGTAGCTGACGGCGATGAGGAATGGCGCACGCAACTCGAAATGAAGATGGGGGATCGTCTCGGCGGCGTTGCCCGATCGGCCGGTCCAGCCGACGACCTGGCCGCGGTGGACGACGTCGCCGACGGCGACCGCCAGGCGGGACAGGTGAGCGGCGATCGAGCGATAACCGAGGCTCGTGCCTTCGCTGCTCTGGATCACCACCACGTTGCCATAGCGGCTCGGCAGCCATGGCCGCCAGATGTGCGCGGGATCGACCACGGTTCCATCGAACGAGGCGAGGACCGGCGTTCCGAGGGCGACCTGGAGGTCGACCCCGTCATGGGCGCGCAGCAAGACGCCCGTCGACGTCACCCCCCGGATCTCGTTGTACCAGTAGGGTCTGTCGACCCGCGGAACGAGCCAGCCGTCGCCATACCGGTAACGCGCAGCCGCCGGGAGCGGAAAGACCATGGGCACAACCGTTGCCCGTGGACGGAATCCGATTGCAGACACCGGCGCCGAGCCTGGGCTGGGGTTGGCCGTCGGGCTCGGAGACGCGCTCGCCTCGGGAGTCGCCGAAGCACGCGGCGTCGCGGACACCGCCAAACCGGCTGAGGCTGCAGCCGAGGCGCTGGCGCTGCTCGCGCCGACGGCATTCGCTGGGCTACCGGTCGACCGCAGGTAGGCGAAGCCCCCTGCGCCGATCACGACTACCGCGACAACCAGCGACGCCACCCACAGGAGCCTCCTTCTGCGGGCTGGCCTTTGGAACCTCATGTCAGCCGGGCGGCCGGGATCGGCGGCCCCGATCCGAAAGACGCACGTAGCTCAGTGTCAGGAGCACCGTCAGGCCGGCCAGACCGATCACGCCGAGGACCGCCTGAAGAGGCCGGCCGACGAGACCCGGCCCCTCACCTGCGCTGCGGGTGTCGCCGCCGTTGGGGCTCGGAGAGGGACTCGCCGCGAGGGCCACACCTGGCGCGAGCGGCAGGGGTCCCGCCGGATATGGTCGCGCCGCGAGGAGCACCACGACCACCGCCATCAGCGCAGCCGGCAGGACTGCCCGGACCGGCCCGCTCAGCCGGGCGCTCCGCGGAAACTGGCGAGCAGCGCCCAGGCGAGACCGGTGCCGGCGACCAGCACGCCTGCGACCAGCAGCGACGAGGCCGTCCACGACCGACGCCGATCGCCGCCGGCCAGGATGCGCATCGCCTCGGGCACCTCGAGCGTGGTCAGCACGAGGGGCCTGCCGTCACCAGCGCCGACTCTGGGTGTCCCATCGAGGTCGAGCCGCGGAACGCCCACCGCGATGGCGTGCTCGACCGACGACACTTGTTCGATGCGCAGGCGCACAGGCGTCTCGGGCGGCGTCCCGTCGGGCACTCGTTCCGGCGCTTCTGCGGCCGTCCCGATGGATTCCCGTGGCACGACCACGATCCCCTCGCCAAGGTCCCCAGTGGCGACAGCGATCGCAGCCAGCCCATCGCGGATCTCGAAGTCGACCGCCTCGACCTGCTCGTCGAGGGTTTGCCAGCGTCCCTCGCGCTGCATCTCGAGCACCTGGCGGCGCCAGACAAGGGGCCGGTGGTACTCATCCTCGAACTCATCCACCGAGTCGATCCGGCCCGCGATCCGGACCTGCACTGCGGCGCCGGACCGGGCATCGGCGAGGGCGCGGTCGATGGAGACAGCCGGTGCGGCCGCAAGAATCCGACCGATGCGATAGCCGGCGCCGAACGTGCGAAGGACCAGGATGCCGGCGCCGACCGAGCACGCGCCGATCGCGATCAGAAGGATGGGGATCACCCGGCGATCATAGTCCCGGGGCTCTCGAAGCCCGAATCGCGCGGGGCATGAAAGGGCCCGAAGGAACCTCCACGAAGCGTGGGCGTTGATGCGATCTCCGCCGTTAGCATTCGCTCGGCCCCTCCGGGCTGGGAACCACGTTAGCGGGCGGGGCGACCACCCGTCAATGCGGATTGTCCACGAGATTCGTGGCCTCCGGCGAACTTGTCCACAACGCGTCCCCGTTGCTCCATGCATCCCGCTGGCTCAATCCGACGGGCGGCCGGTCCTGGCATCGAGCGCGACCCGGTCCCCGCGGTAGCTCGTCAGGATGAGCTGTCCCCCGACGAGCTGTGCTTCCGTCACCACATCGGAGTGAGCGACCCGCCAGACGACGTCGCCCGACGCGTCGATCGCAAACGTCTCGATCTCCGCCTGGATCAGAACGTGGTCCAGCCGAGGCGAGCCGAACACCGCCAGGATCGGAGTCCCGGATCGATGGCTCCACCGCAACGTTCCGATTCGGGCCTCGAGCCCATATGTCAGGAAGCCGTAGGCGACGACCAGCAGGCCGGCCGTGTCCCACGCGATGCCGGCCGGCTCATCGAAGATGGGCGAGGCGAAGCGAACCGTCCACGATCCGACCGGGCCGTCGGCGCGGAGCTCGGCGCGACACAGGGCGGAGGGCTCCGACGACACCAGCTCCCCCAGATCGGTCAGGATCCCGCCGGCCTCCGAAAGAGCGAAGACCTCAGCTTCGCGGCCACTGCCTGCCCACCGGAATCGGGCGCGAAGGCCCCCTGGATACTGGACCACGGCGTCGTGGGCTGATGTCACGAAAGGAGCCGGAACGCGGGGTCGGGCACTGGCGGATGCCCCCCTCTGATTCCCGAGGCCCGTCCGCGAAGCGCTGAGGCGCGCGTCAGGTCAGGCGCCCGCACCCTGCGCGGCGGCCGGGCCGCCATGCCCCACGCCGGCGGCCGACTCGCCGGTGGCAACGGGGTTGGCCTGAGCGACACGATTGGCCGCGACCTGCTCCGGTCGGTCCTCGGCGATGGGGGCGACGACGGCGTTGGCCAGGGTTCGGAGAGTAGCAGGAGGAACTGGAAATACCGCCGTCGCGGTTCCGGCAGCCGCCCATACGACTTCGAACCGCCCCAGGTCCGGATCCATGATCACGCGCAGAGGCCTGGAGTGGCCGATTGGCGGGATCCCACCGATGCTGAAGCCGGTCAACTCATGGGCTTCGCGCGCAGTCGCCCGGCGAACCTCCGGCTCGGCCGTCACCGCTGCCAGACGGCCCAGATCCACACGGTTCGGTCCGGAGACCAGGCAGATGATTGGCTCGAGTCCGCCGTCCTCGCCAGGCGCCACGAATACCACGGACTTGACGATCTGGCCGAGGTGCGCGCCAACCGCCGCAGCAGCCTCATGTGCCGTGTGGGTCGACTCATCGAAGAATCGAATCCTGAGCTCGACGCCCTTGCGAGCGGCTGCCTCCAGCACCCGTTCGATGGTGGGCTGAAGCGGGAGCTCGGGCACGGCCCGAGTCTAGCATGGGCGACCCTTCGCTCCGCCGCCCGCCGCACGCCGCACGCCTCACAGTCGAGGACGAGCCAGCGACGAGCGAGCGGTACGATCGGCCGATGCAGGCGATCCTGTTCGACTGGGATGGCACCCTCGTCGATTCCCTGGGTACGCTCTACGACGCGAACGCCGCGGTGATGCAGGCCTTCGGCGTGCCGTTCGATCCCGACCTCTACCGCACTCACTATGCGCCCGACTGGCGGCTGATGTATCGCCGCCTGGGGATCGCCGCCGAGCGGCTTGATGAAGCCAATGAGCTGTGGCTGGCGAGCTATGACCGCGGCGCCGGCGCCATCATGTTTGCCGGGGTGAAGCCCGCGCTGCGACGTCTGAAGCGAGCCGGCCATCGCCTCGGGCTCGTCACCGCGGGCGACCGCGACATCGTCCTCCCGCAGTTGGAGCGCTTCGGCCTCGCCAACTTGCTCGAGGTGCGGGTCTTCGGCGACGACCTGCCGGTCCACAAGCCGGATCCGGCTCCGCTCAGTCGAGCGCTGGCCGACGTGGGCCTCGCGGCCAGCCCGGCGCAGGCGGCGTATGTCGGCGACGCCCCGGACGACATGCGGATGGCCCGAACGGTGGGCACCCATGCAGTCGGTATCGCATCGTCCCTTGGAGATCCGGCAGCCCTTCGGGCTGCCGGAGCGCTAGAGGTGGCCGCGTCGGTGCCTGAGTGGGTGGCGGGCTACCTCGCCGACAGCTCGGCCGCCTGAGCCGCCTTCCCGTGGTTCACGCGGTCGTGGTCGCGGACGGGCACACGCCGGACCGAGCGGCGCTCGACCGCGCGTGGCCCGATTGGCAGAACGGCGTCGTCCTTGTCGTGGCCGCCGATGCAGGTGCCGTGGGAGCCGAGGCACTCGGCCTCGCGATCGACCTCGTCGTCGGCGACGGCGACTCGCTTGGGCCAGCGGGAGTTGCTCGCTTTCGGGCTGCTGGTGTGGAGGTCCGACTCAGCCCGGCGGAGAAGGACGAATCCGATACCGAGCTCGCCATGCTGGCATGCCTCGACCGAGGAGCGAGGCGCATCACCCTGCTCGGTGCTTTCGGAGGCGAACGGCTGGATCACGCCGTCGCGAACCTCTCACTGTTGGCGATGCCGGAGCTGGAAGCGCTCGACGTCAGCGCGCTCGACGAGCGGTCGAGGGTCCGACTACTCCAGGCCGCTGGCAAGCCCGCAAGCCTCGCTCTGCCCGGCAGGGTCGGGGACCTCGTCTCCCTTCTGCCCTTCGGGGCCGGGGCAGACGACATCACGACCGAAGGCCTGGCTTATGGGTTGGAGGGCGAGCCGCTTCCATTCGGGCACGTCCGCGGGCTCTCCAATGTGCGCTTGGCCGAGGTCGCCCACGTCCGCCTCGGCCGGGGCCGCCTGCTGGTGATCGAGTCGCCTGCTACGCTCTCGGAATGAGCGAGGCAACCGGCGAGATCGCCGAGCCGCGGGTCCCCGTCGTGGGCGAAACAGCGCCGCCGGTCGCCCTTCCGGACGATCGCGGAGTGATCCACCGCCTGGAGGACCAGCGCGGCGAGTGGGTCCTCTTGTACTTCTACCCTGAGGACGACACGCCGGGCTGCACCACTGAGGCGTGCCAGTTCCGGGACGCCAACGCCACCATCGAGCAGGAGGGCGCGGCGGTCTGGGGGATAAGCCCGGACGGTGCCGCCAGTCACGCCGCCTTCCGCGCCAAGTTCGGCCTGCCGTTCACCCTGCTCTCGGACGAAGACCACGACGTCTCGACGCGCTATGGAGCCTGGCGCCTGCGCCATAACTACGGGCGCCAATACATGGGCATCCAGCGCTCGAGCTTCCTGATCGACCCGGACGGCCGCATCGCATACGCGTGGCCAAAGGTCAAGGCCGACGGACACGCCGCGGACGTCCTGGCGACCCTGGAGACCGCCAGGGCAGCTCGCACGTCCTGAACGCCGCTCGGTTTGGCGCCTGAGCTGTGACTTCGGGCGACGTTTCGACGGCGGCGAACGTTCATCACGCGTGGCGGCCCGACCGGTTCATGGTGATCGTGGCTCATCCCGACGACGCGGATTTCGGACCCGCGGCGACGGCCGCGAGCTGGATCGACGCGGGATCGACGGGCTGGCTGGTCTGCTGTACGAGCGGTGACGCGGGCGGTGAGGACCCCGCTCTCGATCCGCTCGATCTGGCAGCGTTGCGTGAAGTCGAGCAAGGACGCGCCGCGGAGGTCGTCGGCTACTCGGGGGTCACGTTCCTGCACCAGCCCGACGGTGCCCTTGCGAACGAGCTGCCGCTTCGAGAGCAACTCGTCCGCGAGATCCGCACGTTCCGGCCGGACGCGGTGCTGACCCATGATCCGGAGATGGTGTTCTGGTCAGATGGTGGGGTGAACCACACGGACCACCGGACGGCCGGGATGGCAGCCGTCGACGCCGTCTATCCAGCTGCGCGAAATCCGATGGCGTTTCCGTGGCTTGCCCGGTCAGGTCTCGACGCCCACCGGGTCCGCCGGCTCTACCTCTTCTGGACTGAACGCGCGAACACGTGGATAGACGTGTCCGCGACGATCACGCGAAAGGTGGACGCGCTCCGGGCGCACGCAAGCCAGATCAAGGAGCCCGAGCGCCTCGAGGCTCGCATCCGCGAATGGGCAGGCGAAGAGGGCAGGAAGATCGGCGTGCCAGCCGCGGAGGCGCTCCGCCTCGTCGTCATCGACGAGGACGAGGAGCACGAGGGGCCGACCGACTCCTGAGGCGGCCGCCTGCCCCTATTGGGGGGCGACCAGAGTCAGAGCGGCTCGAGGAGTAGAGGGCGGACGCGGCCCCACGCGTTCCACAGGTCGATCAGCGCGTCCGCGCGACGTCCCAGGAGGGACAGGAGCTCTCCCAGGGTCAAGCCCTCCGCGGCGTCCACGAGGTATTCGAAGGCCGCCACATTGACGTCCCTGAAGAGCTCCGGCATGTCGGTTTCCGAAGGCCAATGGCGAACGCGCATCGGGTCGAGGCCGGCATAACCCGTCGCCAGCGAGAGATCGCGCTGGGCCGGCACGCGATCGTCCACAAATTCGCCCAGCCCGTCGTAGCGGAATCCGAGCGACGCCAGTGCAGTCGTGATCTCGCGGCACTGCTCCCGCGTAAACGCACCCCAGAATGGATGGTCGGTCGGGAAGTCGAGCGACGATGCCTCGATGGCGCGGGCCACGATGCCGTCGACCAGGTCAGTCAAGGCCCTGCGCCAGCGGCGGATCTCATCTGGGTTGTCGCTTGAGAGCTCGTCGACGACAGCGCCCAGGACGACTCGATCCCCGGCGAGCAAGTGGGCGATCGCCGGCTGCCTCTCGCCGCGGGCGGCAGCCGCAAGGCCGTCCGATTCCTCGGCCGCTGCCGTTGACCCGTTGGTGCCTACGGCGAGGCCGGCTTCCCCCGGCCGTGAACCCGCGCTCGCTGGAACTGCCCCGGACGGGACGCTCGTGCGACGTTCGGCGGGTCCCCGCGATGGCTGGGGCGGCATGCGCGGAGCACGCTTTCGGTCCTGCTCGGCCTCTTCGCAGGCGGCCAGCGCCTCACGCGCGGCTACGCACGTCTCGGCGGCGGACTCGGCCCCAATCCGCGCTGCGTCCGCTTCGAGGGCCAGCCGCTCGAGCGTCGCGACCATCCCGTTTGCCGCGTCGCGTTCGACCTGGAATGCGCTGGTTGCCTCACGGGCGGAGAGATTGATGCGGTTGATTTCCAGGAGCCAATCGCGAGCCGCCGCCTCAACCCCCTCCTGTGAGCCGGCTCCGTCCCGAGCGGCACGAAATGCGTGCTGGGCGGCCTCCTTGGCCGTCCGCAGGGATCGCGGGTCCATCGTCGCGGCCGCCCTGTCGGCGCGGGCCAGATGGTCGTCGAAATCTCGCTGGGCCTGCCGGACGCCTCTTGCCCCAGCTTCCGCCTGCTCGCGCAGCCGGGCCGCCAGCGCGCAGCGTTCGTCGACGGCACGTCGCCGGTCGGAGCACGGTCCGGCGCGGTCGCCGTTGCCCTGGTCGCCGGCCGCGCTGGCAAGCGTTTCTCCGCCGGACGAAGCGGCGCTCTCGGGGGCAGCGGCTCCGCGGGCGCCAAGTCCCCGCCCTCCCGCGCTCGTCTGCTGCTCGCGGCCACCTCCGCGCATCGCCAGGGCGACCGGCACCACGGCCGCCGCCGCCCCGACTCGAGCGAGTGCCGCCAACAATGGATCTGTACCACCGGCGATGGGGAAGCCGATCAACGGTCCACCTTCCAACGCCAGCGTCGAGCGCACGACGGAAAAGGCGCGAGGCTGCAGGCCCGCAGGCCCCTCCCATGGGCCACCGTCAGCCTGGTGCCGGGGAACAGGCGTTCGAATCGAATCGTCGGGGGGCCGGCGGGATGTCGCGATGGCCAATCGGGATTGCGGTGTCGGCAGATCTGCGGGACCGCCACGGGCGCCCTCGCCGTCGGCACGCTGCGGACCCGTGGACGCCAGGGTCGCCGACTGTCGCCGGGGAACGCTGTCGGGAGTCACCGTGAGGCGAATCTCCCGTGGCGTGGTCGGCCGGGCGCGAAGGATGACCAGCAGGGCCGCCCCAGCGGGAACGCCCAAGATGAGTCCGAACGCAAGGAACGCGAACTCGCTCCCGCTCAATCCCGGTCCTCCTGCCGGCTCCGCCGGATCGGCCTGGTCCGTCGGCAGCGTAGCTGCCAGCAGCTGCCAGGTCAAATCGAATCGGAGCGACGGAGCACGACTCGCCCATCGATTCGAGCCGCCCGGCCGGGACCGCTCGCCTTTTGCAGGCGTTCCGATCCGGATGGTAGATTCGACGTGTCGGCCGCGCCGATCCTCCCCAATTCCTGCCCGTCAGACGACCCCAGAGAGGCTCGACCCGCTCGTGGCGCTCGACCCCTACCAGGAATTCCTCGTCCAGCCCGTCGACGCGTCCTGGCTCCAGTGCAACATTGAGTGCCAGGAAGCCTGCCCGGTCGGCACCAATTGCCGGGGCTACCTCAACCTCGCCGCCGAGGGCCGCTTCGAGGAGGGCTACATCCTCTCGCGCGAGCCCAACCCCGTGGCGGCGATGTGCTCCTACGTCTGCTCGGCTCCGTGCGAGCGCGCCTGCCGGCGGGGTGACATCGACCGGCCCCTGGCCATCCGCGCGATGAAGCGCTTCCTCGTGGAATGGCACGAGGCGTCCGGAATCCCCGACGTGATGCCCCAGATCACCCCACGCGAGGAGCGTGTCGCCGTCGTCGGTGCAGGACCAGCCGGTCTGTCGGTCGCTCGCGAGCTGGCCATGAAGGGCATACGAGTCACGGTTTTCGACAGCCTGCCCTACGGCGGTGGCACGATGCTGATCGGGGTGCCCGCGTTCCGTCTCCCGCGGGAGGCGATCGAGATGGACGTCCGCCTGATCGAGCGCCTCGGCGTGACTTTCGTCTACAACACGACGATCGGCGTGGACATCACCTTCGATCAGCTCCAGCGCGACTTCGATGCGGTCGCGATCACGGCGGGCGCGATGAACCCGGTCATCCTCGACGTCCCCGGCCACGAGCTCGACGGGGTGCAGTACGGCGTCGACTTCATGAAGATCGCCAACCTCGGCGAGCAGCTCACCGTGGGCAACGACGTGGTCGTGATCGGCGGTGGCTACACGGCCATGGACTGCTCGCGCACGAGCCTCCGTCACGGTGCGGAAAACGTCGCGATCGTCTACCGGCGCACGCGCTCGGAACTCGTCGTCGACGAAGAGGAGCTTGGCGAGACCGAGCGCGAGGGCGTTCGGATGGAGTTCCTGGCCAGCCCGGTCGAGGTGCTCGGGGAGGACGGTCACGTCACGGGCGTCAGGTTCATCCGCAACAAGCTGGGCGAGCCAGATGCATCGGGCCGCCGCTCACCGATCCCCATCCCCGGCTCGGAGTTCATGATCAAGGCCGACAGCGTGATCCCCGCTGTGTCCCAGGCGGCGGATCTGACGTTCCTGCCCGTCGAGGCGAATTTCGAGATCGGCCGCGGTCGCGTGCGCGTCGACCCGGCGACCTACGCGAGCAACGTGCGGGGTGTGTTCGCATGCGGCGACTTCGTGACCGGTCCGACCACCCTCATCGAGGCTGCCGGCCATGGCAAGAAGTGCGCCTATGCAATCGATCGCTACCTTGCCGCACAGGGCGACGTGACAGTGGACGCGAACGTCAAGATCACCAGCTCGTGGCGCCATGACATGCCCGAGATGTACGACGTCCTGCCTCGCCAGCACATCCCCATGGCCCCGCTCGCCGCGCGCATGGCCTCGACAGACCCCGAGGTGAACTTCACGACACCCGTCGAGCTCGGCTACGACGCCACTCAGGCCGTCGCCGAGTCGACCCGCTGTCTCATGTGCAACTTCAACATCTGGTTCGACCCCTTCCGCTGCGTGTTGTGCGGCGCGTGCGCCGACGTCTGTCCCGAAGGCGTCATCCATATGGTCGACGTCAACCAGCTCAAGACCGAGGGCCTGCTGCCCGAAATCGAGGAGGCGTACGGCTGGGAAAACGGGGCGGCCATGATCCTCGACGAGGAGCGCTGCATCCGCTGCGCGTTGTGCGTCAAGCGTTGCCCGTTCGACGCCATTACGATGGAGCGGTTCGAGCTGCAGGAGGTCTCGACTGACGGCCGGCTCTACAAGGAGTCGTACCGTGATGCGCAACTCGCCGGCACGCCCGGCGTGGCAGGAGGAGCCGTTCGGTGAGTTTCCTCGAGCGGGTGGACAACGCCATCCGCCGAAGCTCCGCTTGGCGCTCGCTGTTCCGTCAGCCGTACCCCTCGGACGAGCGTTCCCGGGCGTATGCGGTGATGAACAACGTCTTCCTGCATATCCATCCCGTCCGGGTGCGGCAGCACGCGGTGAAATTCGCCTACACCTTCTGCCTCGGCGGGCTGTCGTTCTTCCTGTTCCTGGTGCTGACGGTGACCGGCGTCTACCTGATGTTCTTCTACATCCCGTCGACGACCCAGGCGTACAGCAACATCCTGGACATCCAGGCACATCAGCCCTTCGGCCTGCTCACGCGAAACGTCCATCGTTGGGCCGCGCACCTGATGGTGTTCTTCGTCTTCCTGCACATGATGCGTGTCTTCTACCACGGTGCCTACAAGCCGCCACGCGAGTTCAACTGGGTCGTTGGGATCATCCTTCTCTTCACGACCATCTTGCTGAGCTTCACGGGCTACCTGCTGCCGTGGGACCAGATCGCCTACTGGGCGATCACCATCGGCACGAACTTCGCCACCTACGTGCCTGTCTTCAACACCCCGACCCAGATCCTGTTGCTCGGTGGCCTGGAGGTTGGCCAGAACACGCTCCTGCGGTTCTACGTGCTCCACATCATGGTCCTGCCCCTGGTCGCGGCGATCTTCCTGGCGGTCCACTTCTGGCGAATTAGAAAGGACGGGGGCATTAGCGGACCGCTATGACAGCCATCTGCCGCGTTGCCGCCGCCGCTCCTTACTCATGCAAACCTCGGGCCGATGGCTTCGCGGAGCTCAGCCTCGGACCTCGGTGGGCGAACGCCAGCTCGCCATTGAGGGTGCTTACTCGTGATTGATCGATGACTGATACCAAGAAGCCGTCCGAGCGGCGCGTCGTGCTGCCCGTCGATCCGTCGCGGCGAACGGAGATCGACAAGCAGCGCGTGCCGATGTCGGCGCGGCCGTACCGGCTCCTGGCGCTGGTCAAGCAGGACGCCGTCGTCCGCGTCCAGAAAGAGCCGGACGACACCGTGATGACCTGGCCGCATCTCCTGTCGATCGAGTTTCTGGCCGCCGGCATGATGAGCATCTTCGTGCTGCTCTTGGGGCTGTTCGTCAACGCGCCCCTGGAAGCGCTGGCAAACGGCAACTTGACACCGGCGGTGGCCAAGGCACCGTGGTACTTCCTCGGCCTCCAGGAGCTCCTGGCGTACGTCCACCCAACCGTTGCGGGCGTTTTGACGCCCACGTTTGTATTCGTTGGCGGAATCCTGCTCCCCTACGTCGACCGCGAAAATATCGATGAGCATCGGCCGTCGAATCGCAAGACTGCGGTCATGCTCTTCACCCTGCTGCTCGGCATGGGCCTGGTCGTCACGTTCGTTGGCATCTTCTTCCGGGGCGCGGGGTACACCTTCGTGCTCCCGTACATCGACTCACCCGGCCTCCATTTCAACCTCTGACCGCAGTCCAACGGTCTCCCCGGAAGTTTCCTGATGAGCAACTATCAAGTCGAGCCGGTCGACCAACCGAAGGCCCTGACGCGCGAAGCCATCAAGGCACTGCGCAACGAGCAGGTCCAGGGCCTGTCAAGACGTCAGATGCTGCGCCGGTCAGTGGGCGGCGCGGTCCTCCTGTGGCTCGGGGAGGTCAGCCTTGGTACGGTCGGCTTCCTGTGGCCGAACCTGAGCGGTGGATTCGGAGCGAAGGTCAAGATCGGCACCTACAACGACATCAAGCTGGCCAACAGCAACCTGCCTATCAATGAGGGATTTCCGGCCTACTACCCGGAGGCGCGGGCATTCGTCATCCTGATCGACCCCGCCCGCCAGGAGTTCATCCCCGGGACCGACACGACCGGCGACGGCCACCCGCTCAACGTGCGCGGCCTGTACCAGCGTTGCCCGCACCTGGGTTGCCGGCCGAACCCGTGCCTCAAGAACTTCTGGTTCGAGTGCCCCTGCCACGGGTCCCGCTACGACCGGCTCGGCATCAAGGCAGATGGTGCGCGCTTTGGCCCGGCGCCCCGGAGCATGGACCGATTCTCAGCCACGGTCGACAGCGGGGGCGTGCTGACGCTCGACACCGGCAAGATCACGAAGGGGCCACTGCCGGTCGCGCTCGGTCAGCCAGGATTGATCCCGCCCAAGTCTCCGACCGGGTGCATTTAGTGCAGCGGACGGCCGACGTCACCCGAGGATCGGCATGACCGACGAGTCCGGAGGCGGACCGGAGCAGCGTCTGCCCGTGCCCCGGCCGGAAGCGGTCCCGGCGCCGGCAGAGCGTTTCAGCGCGCCACCCTCGGCTCACGCATTCGAGCTGACACCGGAGCGGGCGGCGGGCATCGTCCGCCAGTCGGCCAGCGCTCGATCGGTCGGGCTCCTCGCCGTGCTCGTCGTGTCGCTCTTCGTGGCTATTTACTACTTCTACGACCTCGGCGTTCCCGGCATCTCCGGCACCGCGCGTCTGGCCGCCGAGGCCAGCGCCCAGCAGGTGACAGCGGTCGAGAATGGCCACAACATCTTCGAGGCCAACTGCGCGCGCTGCCACGGAGCCAATGGCGAAGGCGGGATCGGCCCGGTCCTCCACGATCAGACCAAGCTCTTCCAGCACCTGAACGCGACCTACATCGCGGCCGTCCTGCGCGAGGGGGGCCGGCTCGTGTGTGGCAATGCCAAGAGCCTGATGCCGGTCTGGTCGAATGAAGGCAACCCACCGGGGCCACTCAACTACATCGAGATCCAGGACCTGATCGCATTCATTCGAGCCCCGCAGACGCAGACCTTCCTGGTTCGGGACCCGACCACCAATGAACCCGTCAAGGACGCCACCGGCAAGGACGAAACCTTCAACGGCTGGCTGGATCCGAACTACAAGCCGGCCGCGGATGCCACCCCGTTCCCGGACTGCTGGCAGGATGCCTTCAAGAGCAGCAGTTCACCGTCCGCTTCGGGATCTCCGTCAGCCTCGGCCACGGCTGCAGCGTCGTCCGGGGGGACCACCCTCAAGGAGACCGCCCAAGGCGTGGCTTTCCAGCAGACAGAGCTGACCGCGCCGGCCGGCCAGGGCTTCGTGATCCAGTTCACCAACAACGATGCCGGGACGTCGCACAACATCGAGATCAAGAGCCCCGATGGGTCGGACGCGTTCAAGGGCGAGATCTTCGCGGGCCCCGGCGAGCGGACCTACAACGTGCCGCCCCTCGCGGCCGGGACATACCCGTTCATGTGCACCGTGCATCCGACCACGATGACCGGCACCCTCACGGTCAAGTGAGCACACGTCCGGCGCGCGGACGCGTTTGGCGACAGGTGGGAGGACGATGACGGAGGCGCTCGGTCCGGGACACAGGCAGCGGGGTCGACCGGTCTTCGGCCTGCTCGACGCCGACGGCTGGGGCTGGGCATTCCTCAAAGCCTTCTTCTGGTTCATCGTGATCCTGTTCCTTCTGGGCTATCTACCCGACCGCGCGTACTACTTCACGGTCAATCCCACCATCGACCTCGGGATCAACGCCGTTTCGCCGGTGAACTTCTGCCCGCCCGAGAACGCTGGCCTCCCCTGTCCCGCCCCGCCCGGAGGGGTCCTGCCGTGGCAGTCCTCCCCGGCCCAGCTGAAGCTGCCCGAGGCACGCCGCGACGGAGCGGCGGTGCAGGTCGGCACCAACCTGCTGTACATCGGCGGCAGCGACGGCAAGGCCCCCAGCGCGAAGGTCTACGTGACGGACCTGTTCGGCGACGGCAACTATGCGCCGTGGCGCGCGGGGCCGGACCTGCCCGAACCGCGCACCAAGGCCGCCGCCGTCTTCTTCAGCGGCTCGATCTTCGTCGCCGGCGGCGACGACGCGTCGGGCAAGCCGACCACCACCATGTGGATCCTGACGCCAGACGCCCAGACCGGCAGCCTCGGAACCTGGAAGCCCGCCGCCGACACGACCGGCAAGAACGACCCGAAACTCGACCTGAAGCTGCTGGAGGCCCGCGACGGAGCCTCGCTGGCGGCGGCGGCGGACGGATTGTTCCTGGTCGGCGGTCGTAACGCCTCGGGCCCCGTCAATACGGTCTGGAAGTCGACCATCGACACGAAAGGTGTCCTCCACGCCTGGCAGCCAACCACCGCGGGAACCATGCCCGGCACTCGCGCGGACGGCCTGGCCTTCCTTAACGGGAACTTCCTGTACGTGTACGGCGGCGTGGACGGCGGCTCTCCCACCACCGCGGTCTGGGTTGCCCAGGTCGGCAAGGACAAGGACGGCGCGAGCCAGCTGACCGCGTGGGCCAGCAACATCCAGTCCTTGCCGGCGGCGCGCACGAACGCCTCGGGTTTCGTGGCCAACCAGGCTATCTACCTGGTCGGCGGCTCGGACGGCAGCAAGGCACATACCGAGCTCTACTGGGCGATCCCGAGCAGCAACGGGGCGATCACGGAGTGGAAGCATCTATCGAACTCCGATCTGCCCGCCGGCGGTCTCCTCGGGTCGGCGGCCGCGGTCAGCGGCAGTCACGCCTTCCTGATCGGGGGCCAGTCGGGGAACGGCCTGACCGGCTCGACGCTGCGCACGAACCTGGCACCAAAGCCGCCCTTCTTCCAGCTCGGCCTCGTGGGTGCGACGGTGCCCGGGCTCAAGATCGAGGGCGACATCGGGCCGCAGCTGGGGCTCCTCGCGGCCGCCGGCGTGGGCACGGGCAACTTCGTCATCCTGCTGCTGATCGCCTACCTGTTCGCACACAAGGCACAGGTTCGGGCGTGGTTCTACCGAATGCGAGAGCGTCGCCGCGCGCGAGAAACCTGACGGTTAGCGGGCGGGGAGCTTGCCCTCGTCCGGAGCCGGTTGCCCATGCCGAACGGGCAGGCCCGCCTTCTGCCAGGCGATGATGCCGCCGACGACATTGACGGCGTCGTAGCCGCTTCGCACAAGGTGCCCGGTCGCGGCCAGGGAGCGACTGCCCGCCGCGCACATGACGAGCAACGGCCGGTCCCGTGGCAGCTCGGCGAAGCGTTCCGCGAATTCGGACATCGGCAGCAGGACCGCGTCAGGCACACGCACGTCTTCGAATTCGTCACGCTCGCGCACGTCGAGGAGTAGCGGCCCCCGGCCTTGCGTGCCGGCGGCGCGACGGGCATCGGCTTCGATGACGCCGATGGACGGTAGCGGCGCGGCTGCCGGGTTCATATCGTGGGCGGCCCGAGGCGGACACTCGCGCTTCCGGCCTCCAGTTGGGCCAGGCGTTCATCGATCGCCCGGACGATGGCCGACAAGTCGAGGGTCTCGGCACCCTGGCCTGGCGCGCGGCGGCGGGTCGGGGTCCCGGGCCGGGAGGAGTCGGCGGCCGCAGATAACCGCCGGCGAGCTCCGAGGAGGTTCTTGGCGATGCCCAGGGGGTTGCCTCGGACCTCGTGGACGTACGCCGCGGCCAGCTTGATCAGACCCTGGTAGAGGTCGCGCTCGGCCGGGTCATCGGTACCCATCCAGGCAGGCTCCAGCAGCTCGTGTGCCTCGAAGAAGTCTCCTCGCCGGTACGCCGCGAGCCCGGCTGCGAAGGCACGGCGTCGCGCCGCTGCCGGCATCGGCCGATAGGCCTTGGCACGGCCGTCCTGGAGAACCGTCCGGCGCGCACCACGAGTCGCGGCGACGTCCGAGGTCACGCCAGCTCGCTCAGCGGACGGCGCCCCGGGAAGCCATCGGTCAGCTCGTGCCACCAGTCCACGCTCTCCTCGCCGAGGCGCCAGCACAGGCAGACCTGGCGGCCCGTGACCAACGCGGGAAAGTCGACCAGGCCGGTCTTGATGTCGCGCAGGGTGATCGAAAGCTCCTCGAGGCGAGCAACCGACGCCTGCATCTGGTCGATGATGCCCTGCATCCGCAGCCGCAGGCGGGTCTCGTCGGCGACCGCCACGTCCGACCGCCCGAGGGGTTCGCCGTCGGCAGTCTTTCCTGGATCGCCGCCACTCCCGCGACTCGCCTCCGAGCCGAGGCGCTCGCCCTCCGGGCTGCTCGGCCCGAGGGCCTGCTCGGATTGGAGCTCGAGAAGCCGATCCCGGAGCCGGATCAGCTCGAGGCGATGGCCCGCCAGCTGGGTCGCGATCTCGCGGACCTCGGGCAGCGCCGCATTGGCGGCATCGATGTCGTAAAAGCGGGTCACCCACCGATTCTACGCGCGCGTCGCGCAGCTGCGGTCAACCGAGATCAGGGCGCGATGACCGGCTGCTAGGATGCGGCGCATGCGACTGGCCGGCCGGATGGAGCGCCTCGGGACGGAGACGGCGTTCGAGGCCGCGGCCCGCGCACGAGCTCTCGAGCTGACCGGCCGGGATGTGATCCACCTGGAGATCGGCGAGCCCGATTTCGATACGCCGGCGAACATCCGCTCGGCCGCGAAACGTGCTCTGGACGAGGGCTATACGCACTATCCGCCGGCACCCGGCCTGCCCGAGCTCCGCCGCGCGATCGCCGAAGACGCGGCCAGACGCAAGCGTTTCAACGTCGACCCCGAGCTGGTTGTCGTCACGCCCGGCGCGAAGCCGATCATGTTCTACGCGATCCTGGCGCTGGCGGACAGCGGCGACGAGGTCATCTATCCGGATCCCGGCTTCCCCATCTACGAGTCGATGACGCGCTTCGTTGGAGCAACCGCGGTGCCCCTGCCCATCCGCCAGGAGAACAACTTCCGGCTTGACCCCGACGAGCTGGCCTCGCTGGTGACCCCGCGGACTCGGCTGATCATCTTCAACTCGCCGGCGAACCCGACTGGTGGTGTCCTGGATCGCGGCGACATCGAGGCGATCGCCGCGCTGGCCAGAGAGCATGACCTCATCGTGCTCGCCGACGAGATCTACGGACGCATCATCTATGAAGGGGAGCATGTCTCGATCGCCTCGTTGCCGGAAATGGCCGAGCGCACGATCGTGCTCGACGGCTTCTCCAAGACCTATGCCATGACCGGCTGGCGCCTCGGCTATGCGATCCTGCCCGAACCGCTCGTGCTGCCCTTCAGCCGCCTGATCATCAACTCGGTGAGCGGCACGAGCGCCCACTCCCAGATGGCCGCGGTCGAGGCCTTGACCGGGCCGCAGCACGAGGTGGAGGCGATGGTCGCCGAGTTTCGCGCGCGACGCGACCTGGTTGTAGCCGGGCTGAACGAGATCCCCGGGTTCGGCTGCCTTAAGCCATCGGGCGCGTTCTACGTCTTCCCGAACGTGTCTGGGACGGGCCTGTCCGGCTCCGAGCTCGCGGGTCGGCTGCTCGACGAAGAGGGCATCTCGGTTCTCTCGGGAACGGCATTCGGGCGGGTCGGTCGCGATCACATCCGCATCAGCTACGCCAATTCGCAGGCCAATATCCGCACGGCCCTCGGCCGGATCCGGACGCTCGCCGAAAAGCTCATTCCGGCCGCGGGCGTCTCGGGTGCTGCCGGCTCCCGGGCTCCCTCGCGCTGATGCCTCCTCGACCGCGGGTCTTCGTGGCGCGCCGCATCCCGGACGACGGGCTGCGCCCGATCCGTGAAGCGTGCGAAGCCGAGATCTGGCCGGACGAGCTGCCTCCCCCGCGCGACGACCTGCTGCGGGCGATCGCCGCGTGCGAGGGCGTACTGACGCTGCTGACAGACCGCGTCGACGCAGAGTTCTTCGAGCGGGCGGGCCCGCAGCTGAAGGTCATCAGCAACTACGCGGTCGGGTTCGACAACGTGGACGTCCCTGAGGCGACGCGGCGCGGAATCCCCGTCGGGAACACGCCGGGAGTCCTGACCGAGACGACCGCTGATCTTGCCTTCGCCCTGCTCATGGCCGCGGCGCGCCGTGTGGCCGAGGGCGACCGATACGTCCGCGCTGGACGCTGGAAGACCTGGGGCCCCCTCCTCCTCATGGGACCAGACATCCATGACGCGACGCTGGGCATCATCGGCTTCGGCCGCATCGGGCAGGCACTCGCGCGGCGGGCGGGGGGCTTTGGGATGAAGGTCCTCTACCACGACGTCAATCGGCTGCCGGCGGAGGTGGAGGAGCCACTCCGGGCGACGTTCGTCCCCCTCGACGAGCTGCTCGCCGCCTCCGACTTCGTCTCTCTGCACGTGAACCTCACCGACGAGACGCGCCACCTGATCGATCGCGATCGGCTGAGGCTGATGAAGTCCACGGCCGTTCTCGTCAATACCTCGCGCGGCCCCGTGGTCGACCACGGGGCTCTGTACGAGGCCCTGCGCGACGGCGTCATCTGGGCCGCCGCGCTCGACGTGACCGACCCGGAGCCGCTGCCCGCGTCCGACCCGCTCCTCACGCTGGAGAATTGCCTGGTCGTGCCCCACATCGCATCCGCTTCGGGGGCAACGCGCGGCAAGATGGCCGAGATGGCTGCTGCGAACCTTCTGGCGGGTGTGCGCGGCGAACGCCTGCCCACACCGATCAATCCCGAGGTGTACGAGTCGCCCGCGGAGACCCGCTAGCGCAGGGTCGCGCAGCCTGCAGGCTGCCTCGAGACGGTCGGCGTCGAGGTGGACCCCGAACGACTCGCGTAGACTCGTGAGAGCGGCGACACGCGACCTCCCGTCGTTCTGGCGTGAGCCGAGCCAGTGAACGCATGGGCCGGTAGCTCAACGGCAGAGCAGGCGCCTTTTAAGCGCTTGGTTGTGGGTTCGAGTCCCACCCGGCTCACCAACTAGATGAACCACGACGACCACGTTCGGCTGCTGCGCTACGCGGTCCCGGCCGTTCCCGGGATCTGGGCCGACCTCGGATCGGGTTCGGGCGCGTTCACCCTCGCCCTGGCCGACATCCTGGGGCCGTCGGGACGGATCGTGTCCGTCGATCGAGATGGCGGCGCGTTGCGCGAGCAAGAGCGCGCCTTGCACGACCGGTTCCCCAATGTGGCGGTCGAGGTTCGCCAGGCCGACTTCACCGCCGGTCTGGAGCTGCCGGCGCTGGACGGCCTGCTGATGGCCAATTCGCTGCACTTCGTACGGGACAAGCCACCCGCGCTTCGGCCCCTTCTGCGCTCCGTTCGGCCGGGCGGCCGATTCGTCCTGGTCGAATACGATGCGGACCGCGGCTATCCGTGGGTACCATTCCCGCTCTCGTTCGAGACCTGGCGAGCGATGGCCGGCGACCTCGGCCTCGAAGGGACCAGGCTCTCCGGACGTGTCCCGAGCCGGTTTCTCGGCGCGATCTACTCTGCCGTCAGCATCGTTTCGGTTCGGAGGCCGGCCTCAGCGAGCGAGTAGCTCGAGCAGCGCCTCCGCCAGTCGGCGGTATTGCTCGATGCTGTTGTAACGCTGCGCCGAAACCCGGAGCACCTGAGCTTGCGGAGCCTCGCCCGACGCGCGCGCGGCGTCCACCGGCCAACGTCCTGCCGCGACCTCGATGCCATACCCGTCGAACAGCATCTGCCCGAGGTTCGGTGGCGTGTCCAAGGGCAAGGGCAGCGCTGCCATCGACCCGAGCATCGACTCCGGTGCGGGTGGCTCGAGCCCCAGCGCGCTGCACAACACCCGCCGCCCTTCGATCGCGACGTCCCGATTCGTCGCCATGTGGCCAGGCCAGCCGTCGGACTCCCGGTCGGTGACGAATCGCAGGGCCGCCGGGATCGAGAGATACGAGGTCGGGTCGACTGTGCCGGGCCAGTCGAACTCGAGATGAAGCCTCGAGCGCTCCGTCCGCGGATCGTTCAAGCCGTGGCTGATCGTTAGCGGGTGGATCGAAGCCTGCCGGTCGGGGCGGACCTGGAGAAAGGCTCCGGTCTTCGGCGAGCACAACCACTTGTGCGTATCTCCGGTGACGTAGGCCGCGTCGAGTGAGCGAAGGTCGATCGGCAGCATGCCGGCAACGTGGGCAGCGTCCACGAGACAGTCAATCCCGCGGCCTTCGAGGTCGGCCACCAGCTGGGCGATCGGGAACACCAGCGCTGTGGGGCTCGTGACCGCGCTCACCATGGCGAGGCGCGTTCGAGGGGTCACGCGCTCCAGGATCGCGGCGAGCACGTCGTCCGGTCCGTCAACCGGAAAGGGCACCCTCGCAACGACAACGCGTGCGCTATCGCGGTCGGCGGCGAATCGCAGCGCATTGATGGTTGCGTTGTACTCGTGGTTCGTCGTCAGCAGCTCGTCACCGGTCGCGAAACGCAGCGAGCGGAGCACGGTGTTGACGCCGGTCGTGGCGTTCTGGACGAACGCGAGGTTCTCCGGGTCTCCACCAAGGAACGCAGCAAGCTCGGAGCGAGCGCCATCGAGAAGTCCTTCCAGGTCATCGTCGAAGAAGCGGCCGGGCCTGCGCTCGAGACGATCGCGCAGCTCCCGCTGGGCGCGAAGGACGACCCTCGGGCAGGCTCCAAACGAGCCGTGATTGAGGAAGGTGATCGCAGGGTCCAGCATCCATTCGTCGGCCCAGGTCGACGTCATCCCCGAAACCATAGCCTTCAAATCGGGTCGGATCGCCACCGAATCAGGGCGGACCGGCCAGATGCCGGCCCGTCCGCAGGGCGCTGCCTATGCGGTCACCCCGCTTTGGGAACGACGATCCGATCGGCAGTTGCCGTTCCTCCTTGGAGCTCGCTCACGACGAACACCTGATCGCCCGCCTTGAGGTCAGAGAGCTTTGCCAGCGCGCCATTCTTGCGGACTCGAGTCTTGTCGCCCGTGGCGATCGTGACGCTCGTGTTGCCGGCTTCCGAGATCGTGATGCTGCTGGCTCCTACCGTGCTGACCGTGCCGTGATCCAGCTGGACCGTGATCAAGCCTTTCCGGGGAAGATCAAGGGTGACGGTCCCGTGCACGAGCGCACGGCCGAGGCGGCGCGGCCGAAGCAGTGCGGCGTCCGAGCCATTGCCACTGGCCGTGCCCGGATTCGCCAGGAGTCCGTCCGTGACGGCCGCGGCGGCCTGATCGGTTGCGGGACGAGCGTCAGACCCGGCGCTCACAACGCTCAGCCCGACGGTCGCCAGCAGGAGCATGGCGCCGGCAAGGAGGGCGAAGCGCCGGCGAGGGATGGTGAGTGCCTGCATGTCGGTCTCCTGTGATCGGGATCGAGATCCATTGGCCCTGGGGCGCGATGTCCATCGCGTTTGGCGCAGGTTCAGCTGATCAAGAGAAGCTCTGCAGCAGCCGACGTAAGACGAACGTAAGGGTCACTCGAAGGCAGGTCCGCAGTAGCATCGTTACGTGCCCTCGAGGAACGCGCGGCCGAGCGGCTGGCTGTCCGATCCGGATGCGGTGCGCCCAACGGTGCTCATTATCGGCGGGTTCCTGACCGTGCCGGCGATGTACCTGCGCTTGCGTCGGCGGCTCCTCGATCGGGGCGCAGCGGAGGTCCTGATCGCCGACGTCTACACCCCTGACTGGTTGCTCGCAGTCGGGCGCGGCGGTGGCGCCGTCGCCACCCGAGCATTGCGCGCGCTCATCAGGGCTATCGATGCCTCTGCGTCAAGCTCGTCGAGCCAGGGTGCACCGTTGCTCGTCGTCGGGCACTCGGCGGGCGGGATGGTCGCACGCCTGCTCACGACCTCCGAGCCGTTCGCGGGGCGTCGCCTGGGCGCCTCCGACGCCGTCGGGGGCATCGTCACCCTGGGCTCGCCACACCGGACCGGTCGGGTGGGAGACCTGGGCCGTCGGCTGGGCGTCGCCGTTGGGCAATTCGCCGATCGCGTCGTTCCTGGTGCCTTCTATGCGCCCCGGGTGGGTTATGTCGCGGTTGCCGGTCGAGCGATTCCCGGCGCTCGCTCGGGGATCGGGCGCTCCCGCGTTGCGCAGCGCTTCTACGATGGCTTGCTCCCGAATGCGGACGGCGCGACGGCCGAGGGCGACGGGCTCGTCCCTGTCGGGGCGGCGCTCCTGGAGGGCGCCCGACACGTAGTCCTCGACGGGGTCACGCACGGCCAGCTTTCAGGCCGTCCGTGGTACGGGTCGCCACAGGCCGTGGATGTCTGGTGGCCCATTGCCGTCGAAACCTGGCATGAAGCCCTGCGAGTGCGGGCCGTGCCTCCTGGGAGCGGAGGCGCCAGCGGAGCTCGTCATGGTCCCGCGCGTTTGACGGGCGATGTGACATACCGGTAGCATTCGAGGTCGCGGGGTGGAGCAGCGGCAGCTCGTCGGGCTCATAACCCGAAGGTCGGAGGTTCGAATCCTTCCCCCGCAACCAATTCGTATATACCTGAACCCCGGGCCCCGACCACCCGGGGTTCGTCCTTCTCCGGACTATTCCCAGCGGAACGTGAGGATGGCGAGAGCGGAGGCTCCGATCGCCCAGACGGCCAGGAGCACGAGTGGTGGCGTGAAGTCGCCGGCCGAGCTCCCGAGGGCGATCCGCAACAGATCCGAGAGCGCGCTCGCCGGCAGCAGCCTGGCAACCGCAGCCACTGCGGCCGGAAGCTGGTCGAGCGGGACGACGATGCCGCCGAGCAGCAGCAGCGCCAGGAACAGGCCGTTGGCGCCGGCGAGCGTGGCCTCCGCTCTCAGGGACCCGGCCATGGCCAGCCCGATTCCCGCGAACGCCAGCGTCCCGAGGAGCAACCCGACGACGACGAGCGCTGTGCCGGAGCCAGCCGGCGGTCGCCATCCGAGGAACGCCAGCGCCACCGCGAAGAGCACGGCGAACTGAACGATCTCGACGACCAGGACGGCGAGCATCTTCGCGCCGATCAGGCCGGCTCGTGGAAGCGGCGAGCCGCCGAGGAGCTTCAACACCCCGTAGTAGCGTTCATAGGCCGTTGCGATTCCGAGGTTGACGAGCGACGTCGAGATGACGGCCAGCGCCAGGACGCCGGGCAACAGGAAGTCGACAGGCCGACCGGCCGTTACCGGCACGATTGACGTCGAGGCGAAGAACAGCAGCACCACGACGGGCAGGACGATGATGACGAGCACGTTTTCGCCACGACGTGCCGTCAAGCGCAGCTCCATGCCCGTCTGGGCGAGAGTCGATCGCCAGGCCGTTGCGGGAGCGCTCACGCGTCTGCCTCCCCGCGCGGCGCGCCGGGCTCGCCTTCTGCGCCCGCAACGAGCTCCAGGTAGCGCTCCTCCAGCGACCCGCGGCCCGTCGTCAGCTCCGCAATGAGAAGTCCGCGCTCCGCACTCCAGCGCGCAAGCCTGGCGAGCACGTCCGGCTCCGCCGTGACTCCGTCGAGCCGGTAGCGGCCTCCTCCCTCATCGGTCAGACTGCCTGGTGCGCCATCGAGCAGTGTGCCGCTCAGTTCCTCTCGGTCGGCGACCTCGAGGGGATGAGGCAATCGGAAACGCAGCCGGGGGGATGCCGAGGAGGCGAGCTCGTCAGGGGATCCAGCGGCGACCAGCCGGCCGTGGTCGATCAGGGCGACGTGGTCGGCCAATCGTTCGACATCGGCGAGGTCGTGTGTCGTCAACAGGATCGCGACGCCGGTCCCGCGCAGCTCGGCGATGAGGGTCCGGGTCGCGGCACGGCCTTCGGGATCCATGCCCGCGGTCGGCTCGTCCAGGATCAGGACCTCTGGATCGCCCACCAAGGCGACCGCCAGAGCCAGCCGCTGCTTCTCGCCCCCCGAAAGGCGGCGGTAAGGCGTTCGAGCGCTGGTCCGCAACCCAACGAGATCGATCAGCTTCTGCGGGCCTCGCCCGCCGGCGTGGAAGTTCGCATACAGCCGCAGGATTTCATCGGGCCGTGCCTGTGGATAGATGCCGCCGCCGCCCTGGAGCATCAGGCCGACCCGGGCCTTCAGGTTCCGGCCGCCTGTCCCTGGGTCCGTGCCCAGCACGCGGACCGAGCCTCCATCGGCGGTTCGGTAACCCTCCACGATCTCGACCGTGGTCGTCTTTCCGGCGCCATTCGGACCCAGGAGCGTGAACACCTCGCCGCGCGACACGCTGAAGGTCAGGCCATCGACCACCGGTCGAGCTCCGTATCGCTTGGTGAGGTCGTCGACGACGATTGCCGGGTCGGTCACCGCAGGATGGCGGCGAGCTGGCGGTCGAGATCGGCCGCGGTCAGCTCGCCGATCTGGCGCGATAGGATGACGCCCTTCCGATCGATGAAGTAGGACTGCGGCGGCGCGACGGCCTGATACGTTGCCTTGGCCGAACCGTCCGGATCCGGAAGGCTGGGCCAGCTGGCGCTGTGGTTCATCATGAAGTCACGGGCCGGTCCCGGGCTGTCGTTCCAGAGGACGCCCACGATCTCGAGGCCCTCGGCCTGGTGGTCGGCGTTGTACCGCTCGAGGAGCAACGGGAACTCCCGGGTGCACGGCACGCACCATGAGGCCCAGAAGTTCACCAGGACTGGGTGCCCTCGCAGGCTCGAAAGGCTCACCGCCCTGCCATCGATCGCAGTGCCGGCCAGCTCAGGGGCCAGCTGGCCGACCGTAGCAACCGGCTTGCTCGTGGCGCAGCCCCCGACGGCAGACAGGAGCAAGGCGGCCGCGAGCAGGCGCGGAATGGGGAGTCGTGCGAGGCGGGGGACAGGCGTTGTGGACCTACTTGATCGTCAGTGTCCCCGTCATCGTCGGGTGGACGGAGCAGGTGAAGGGATACGCGCCCGCGGCGAGCGCGGGGACGTTGTAGACGGTCGAAATGGGGCCGGTCACGATCTCGCCCTTGAACACATCCTTGCCGGAAGCGTCCTTGATGTCCACGTTGTGCATGGTGGCCTGGTCTTTGTTCTGGAAGGCGATCGTGAACGGCTTGCCGGCGGGACCGGCCACATCGGGCGTGGTGAACTGGGTTGCTTCGGCAACGATCGAGACATCGCCCTTTGGCGCCGGGGCGTTCGACGGAGCCGAACCCCCCGATCCACTACCCGGGCCGGCCGCAGCGCCGGGAGCCGGCGAGCCGGCCGCGGCGGTCGTGGAGGTCTTGGGCGGCAGCACCCCCGACTGGATGACGACTGCGGCGCCTACAAGGATCACGAAGAGCGCGAGCGTGCCCATCGGGAAGGCCGGCGCCGGCGGTGGCGGCTGATGCCCCCTCCGATCGGCCTCCTCTACCAGCCGATATTCGTGCCGCGCGTCGCGCAGCCAGCCGAGCAGCGAGATGGCGAGCGTGACGATCCCGACGAGCAGCAGCGCCGGCCCGAACACAAGCCCGAAGAAGATGATCGCCAGGGCGATCGAAGCAAGGATCGGCTGGAATGATGGCACCGGGGCGTGGACACCCGGTGGCGGCTCCTCGCGCACGACCACGAGCGCGGTGTCCCGCCCCAGGAGGTGGTCGTGCTCGCGCATCGCCTCGCGGCCCCAGTACAGCAACGCCAGGGCCATCCCGATCGCGGCCAGGGGAATGGCCATGCCACCCGCCACCAGAGCGAACAGGACGAGGAAGGTCGCGATCGCACCAAAGAACGGAGCAAACGACGGCACCGGTGGGTGAACGCCGGGCGGCGGGGCCGGCGTAAGGCGGGTGCGGCCGCGTCGCCGCGGACCTACGCGAGTGAACGACCAGCCCAGCCACAGTATGTAAAGGACGACCAGGCCCAGGATGGCCAAGGGCAGCAGTGCGATCAGCGAGCCCCAGTCGGGGGTGATGATCTGCGAGAGGATGTTGAGGATCTGGTCCCAGACGGCCTGCATCGGGCGGCTCGGTCAGTCCCGGGGCGAGCCGGAGATCAGGACGTAGGCCATCAGACCCATCGCGATGCCCAGCGCACCGAGCATCGTCACCCCGGCGTAGTCAAGCTGCCACTTGCCGAAGTAGGGGACGGCCCAATAGATCACGCCGATGACGACGAAGATCACTCCCACGAGGAAGGCGTTCCGAGGATGGCGCAGCGGATGCATGACGCCGCCCGCTACAGGATGTAGAGGGTCGAGAAGAGGGCAACCCACACCACGTCGACGAAGTGCCAGTACAGGGAGGTTGCTTCGACGGCATCGTGGTGGCGGGCGGTGAACTGCCCGGCCAGCGCCCGGTAGAGGATCACGCTGAGCATGATCGTGCCGCCCAGGACGTGGGCGCCGTGGAAGCCGGTCAGCGTGAAGAACGTGGTCCCGAAGGTGCCGTCGGTCAGCCCGAAGCCGAGCTGGCTGTAGTCATACGCCTGGCCGAGCAGGAAGGCGATCCCCAGCACGAGCGTGACCGCAATGCCGCGCACTAGTCCGCGCCGGTCGTCGCGGCGGATGGCCCAGATGCCGAGCTGGCACGTGAACGAGCTGGTGACAAGGATGACCGTGAGGATGGCGGCCTTCCAGGGGTCTTCATGGAGGTTGAAGTGCGGGTTGTCCGCCGGCGGCCACGGGCGCGTCGACGCGCGGACCGTGAAGTAGGCGCCAAAGAGCCCGGCGAAGAACATGACCTCGCTGGTGATGAACAGCAGCATCCCGAGGACGGGGTTGCTGATTCCACCGCGCTGGTCGTGCGCCAGCCCGGCGACGAGGCTGTGCTCGGTGGTGAGTGCGTGAGAGTCGGCTGTCACGCGTGGTTACCGGCACGACCGTGACGCAAGTCGAACAGCGGACGCTCGGAGCGGATCTCAGGAAGATGGTCGAAGTTGTAGGGCGGCGGCGGGGAGCTCGTGGCCCATTCGAGGGTGTTGGCCTCCCACGGATCGTCGCCCGCCGGCTCGCCGTTGCGGAGCGAGATCATCACGTTCCACAGGAACGGCAGCATGCTCGTGGCAATCGTGAAGCCGCCGATCGTCGCCAGCAGGTTCAGCTCGCTCCAGCCGGCGGCTGCGCTGTAGTCGGCCACCCGCCGGGGCATGCCCATCAGTCCCAGCATGTGCATCGGGAAGAAGGTCAGGTTGAAGCCCACGAACATGAGCACGAAATGGATCTTGCCCAGGGTTTCGTCGAGCAGCCGGCCGGTCATCTTGGGGAACCAGTAGTACAGGCCGGCGAACATTCCGAACACCGACCCGCCGAAGAGCACGTAGTGGAGATGGGCGACCACCCAGTACGTGTCATGCAGGGCGAAATCCACGGGAACGGCCGCGCTGAAGGCGCCGTTGATGCCCCCGATCAGGAACATGGTCAGGAAGCCCAACGCGAACAGCATCGGCGTGCTGAAGATCAGCTGGCCTCGGAACAGCGTCGCGACCCAGTTGAACATCTTGACGCCCGTCGGCACCGCGATGAGGAACGTCATCAGTGAGAAGAACGGCAGGAACACCGAACCCGTCGTGAACATGTGGTGGGCCCACACGGAGAAGCCCAGGGCACCGATGCCCGCGGTGGCGAACACGAACGCCTTGTACCCGAACAGTGGCTTGCGCGAGAACACGGGCAGGATCTCGCTGACCATACCCATCGCGGGCAGGACCATGACGTACACCGCGGGGTGCGAGTAGAACCAGAACACGTTCTGCCAGAGGATGGCGTTGCCGCCGGTGGCCGGATCGAAGAAGTGGCCGCCGTAGTTGCGGTCGATGAACAGCATGATCAAGGCGCTGGTGAACACGGGCGTGGCCATCAGCACGAGCACACTCGTGACGAGGACTGTCCAGACGAGGATCGGCAGCCGGAACATGGTCAGTCCCGGAGCGCGCATCTTGAAGATGGTGGTCAGGAAGTTGACCGCCCCCAGGATGGAACTCGTCCCGATGAGGATCAGGCCCACTGCCCAGAGGTCGGTGCCCGTGCCGGAATAGGCGCGTTGGGCCAGCGGGCTGTAGCCCGTCCAGCCCTCGGCCGCCGCGCCGCCCGTGAAGAAGCCGGTGAACATCAGGATGCCGCCCAACGGCAGCATCCAGAAGGACAGCGCATTGATGCGCGGGAAGGCCATGTCCGGGGCGCCGATCTGGAGGGGGACGACGTAGTTTGCGAAGCCGGCCAGGATGGGGATGATGAACAGGAAGATCATCACAGTCCCGTGCATCGTGAACAGCTGGTTGTAGACGTCCGGGGCGAAGAACTGGATCTTCGGCTGAGCGAGTTCGGCGCGCACGCCGAGCGCCAGGAGCCCCGCCAGGAAGAAGAACAGCAACGAGTTGACGACGTACAGGATGCCGATCTTCTTGTGGTCGGTCGTCGTGATCCACTCGTACAGCCCGCTCCGGTAGGCGGGGACGGCGGGGTGTAGCGCAGTCGTCGCCATGCTGCTCCTTACCTGACGGTCAGCGTTCCGATCATGGTCGTGGGATGCACCTTGCAAACGAAGCTGTATTTGCCGGCAGGCAGGGGATTGACCGCGTAAAGCCGCGAGTCGGGACCGGTGATGACCTCACCGTCGAAGACCACCGCGCCGGTCGGCGAGTCCTTGTGGATGTCGACGTTGTGCTGGGTCGCCTGGTCGGCGTTGGTGAATTTGATGTCGAAGGGCTGGTTGGCGGGTGCCTCGAGGCTGTCCTTGTCGAAGGCCACGTTCTTGGCGGTCAGATCGAGCGTGACCTGAGCGCTCGGCGGCCCGCTCGCGGTGACCGAGCTGGCGCCCGGCGAGCCACTCGGCGATGGCGCGCCGCTGGCCGCCGGTGCGGGCGTGGCCTTCGCCTGCGTGATCTGCTGCTGAAGCCAGGCGTCGAATTCCGTCGGCGTCTTGGCCTGCACCTCGAACGACATGCCCTGGTGACCGATCCCGCACAGCTCCGCGCATTGGCCACGGAAGGTCTGGCCGGCGTCGGTCGCGTCGACCATGAAGTCGAACGTGTTCTCCTTGCCCGGAACCACGTCGCGCTTGAACAGGAATTGAGGGACGTAGAAGGCATGGATCACGTCGGGGCTGTGCAGCGACAGGTGAACGGTCTGGCCGGCCGGGACGACCATCGTGCCGGGCAACGAGACCGCCTTGCCGTCGGGACCCCTGATCAGGGACTGCCCATCCGGGCCGAGGTACTGGAAGCTCCAATCGAACCGCCGTGCGATCGCCACCACGTGGACCTGTGGGTTGGGCGAGGTGGCCTCGACGGTGTTGAGCGTCTGCCATGAGATGACGAATAGGTAGGCGACGATGACCGTCGGGATGATCGTCCAGATGATCTCGATCAGGTTGTTCCCGTGGATCTGCGGCGGCAGCTCCGTGTCGGTGGGGTGCCGTCGATAGCGGATGACCGCATAGACGATAAGGCCCTCGACGACGAAGAAGATCGCCGCGGCGATCAGGAACACGATGTCGTACAGGTTCCTGATGTCGTGGCCCTGCGCCGTGGCCGCCTTGGGCGGATAGAAGCTGTCGATCACGGAGCAACCTGTGACGGCGGCGGCGACGCCCGCGAGCGCGAGCACCCGCGCGAGGCGCGTCGGCGTCGTCCGGAACATCGGCAAGGGTGTCTCCGAAGTCGATCGGTCAGCGGTCGCGGTCAGCGCCCGGGACGAGACGCGACCGGCGGAGTCGGCAACGTGGCCCGACCTCGGCCGGACCGCTCCAATCATACCCGCAGACTTCGGGCATGTGTCGGGTGCCGGCCGGCCGCCCGAGGGTGCCGATCGTCATTCGGGGCACAATGCAGCCCATGGTGCCGAGGAGGACGGCGAGGGGCCACACGGCTGGCTCCGGCGTGTTCGGATCGAGCCTGATCGCCTCGTCGGGTGCCGCGGCGCTCCTCGGACTGACCTGGTTGGCCGTTGCCAGTCCCGTCCTCGCTCACGCGGGCCAGATTGCCCCAGAACCCAGCTATCCGCAGGTGCTCCTGGCCTGGTCGTTCGACCCGACCATTCAGGTGCCGCTCTTGCTGGCCGCGCTCGGCTGGATCTGGGCGGTTCGGCGGGTCGACCGGTTCCACCCGGCGAGCCCTGTCCCGTTCGCACGAACGGTCGCCTTCCTGGGGGGCCTAGCAGTCATCGAGGTGGCCCTCCAATCGCCGATCGCGCTGTACGACGACACCCTCTTCGCCGCGCACATGGTCCAGCACGTGATGCTGACCCTGTTCGCCCCGCCACTGATCGCGCTCGGAGGGCCGGTGACGCTGCTCCTGCGAGTTGCCCGGCCGGACCTCCGGCGGCGCCTCATCCTGCCGGTCCTCCACTCGCGGGTCTTCCGCGCCGTGAGCCACCCGGTGGTGGCATGGGTCCTGTTCGCGGGCACGATGTGGGCTACCCATTTCTCGCCAATCTTCGAGCAGGCCCTGCAGGACGACCTCGTTCACGATCTCGAACACGTCGCCTACCTCGTGACGGGGATGCTCTTCTGGTGGCCCGCAGTCGGCCTCGATCCGAGCCCATGGCGGATTCCGCACCCGTTGCGCGTGCTGTATGTCTTCCTGCAGATGCCCCAGAACACGTTCCTGGCACTCGCGATCTACAGCGCCTCCGCGCCGCTCTATCCGACCTACGCCAACATGCAGCGCGGCTGGGGGCCCAGCCCCCTGGCGGACCAGCAGCTGGCGGGAGGGCTGATGTGGGTCATCGGCGACCTCACGTTCCTCGTTGGGATCCTCGCCCTCGTCGTCGCCTGGATGCGCGCGGATGAGCGTGCCGGCGCACGACACGACGCGCGCCTCGACGCCGAACGTGCGGAGATCCATGCGCGCGAGCTGCGGCTGGCTGAGCGATTGGCCCGCGAGTCCCCGAGCGGATGGCGTGGCGGAGGTCCCCCTCCAACCTCGGAGCACAAGAAGTGACGTGTTGGCGCGGCTGCCGTCAGGGCAGGGGCGTGGCCAGGTATTCCAGGTAGCGCTCGGGCTCGATGTTGCCGCCACTGGCCACGGCAACGATCGGCCCAGCCCGGCCCTGGAGACCGGCTTCGCGCGCCCGATAGGTCAGGGCAGCGATGGCCAGGGCACCGGACGGCTCCACGACCAGGTGCGACTGCTCCGCTGCCAGTCTCACTCCCGCGATGATCTCCAGCTCGGAGACGGTCACGATGGCGTCGAGGAGCGCCGAGAGGTGGGCGAACGTCCTGTTGCCGAGGGCCTGGGTCCGCGTCCCGTCGGAGATGGTCCTCCCCACGAGCTCCGCGGGCCAGAAGATGATGTGGCCTGCGGCCAGCGAGTCTCGGGCATCCGCCGCAAGTTCGGGCTCCACGCCCACGATCCTGGCCGAGGGAGCCAGCGCTCGGACGGCGGCAGCGACCCCGCTGGCCAGCCCGCCGCCACCGATCGGCACCAGAACCGCTGCGACGTCCGGCAACTCCTCCACGATCTCCAGTCCGCAGGTGCCCTGCCCGGCGATGATCCGGTCGTCGTCGAATGGCGGGATCACGGTCAGGCCGCGCTCGCGCGCGAGCCGCTCGGCGACCTGCTGACGCTCGTCGCTCGACGGCCCGACCACGACGATCTCCGCGCCATCCTGCTCGACCCGAGCTCGCTTGATCGGCGGGGCGTCGGACGGCATGACGATGACTGCGTGGACGCCGAGCAGGCGAGCGGCGCGCGCCACCCCCTGCGCGTGATTTCCTGACGAGTAGGTGATCACGCCACGAGCGCGATCGCGGTGATCGAGCGTCGCCATGGTGTTGTACGCACCGCGCAGCTTGAAGGCTCCAATCGGCTGGAGACTCTCGGCCTTCAGGAAGTGGGGGCGTTCGGGCGGTCCGTACGCGACCAATGGGGTCCGCAGGGTGACGCCCTGGAGTCGCCCGGCGGCTTCGCGGATCTGAGCGAGGCTGACGAGCCGTTCGGACGATGCCGGCCGGTCTGGAGCGGCGGAGTCTCCAGCCGGCCCGGTCGCGGAGCGCGCCGTCATCCGCGGCTACCCGATCTGAGCCGGGCACAGTCGATGCAGTGCTCCGCCCAGGGCAGGGCTTCCAGTCGCTCGGGGGCGACCGGCTGGCCGCAGCGGACGCACGCCCCAAACCGGCCGTCGTCGATGCGCGCCAGGGCCGCCTCCACGAGAGCCAGCTGGTTCTCGGAACGACCCCGCAGGGCGAGGTCGCGTTGCTGCTCGAACACGTGCGTGGCGGCGGCGGCCTGGGAGCCGTAGGTCATCTGGCCCGGCGCTTCAATCGCGATCGCCAGCTCGTCGCGCAAACGCGATCGCTCCTCCAGCAGTGCCTTCCGTGCCGCCGCCACTCCCGCCGCCTCCATCTCCGGATCGTACGCCGGGCGATACGCCCTGGTGATGCGGCTGGCTGCTCGCCCAGAACTTCGTCCGACGGTCGGAGATAAGCCGCAGCTAAGGGCCTCGTGCGAGACTGCCTGCGGGTCCATCGGCGGCATCCCGTTGCCCGGGACTCGTCAAGGGCACGCGGAGGCTGAAACGTGCGACGAGCCAGGATCCTGCTGTCCGTAGCGGGCATCATCGTGACGCTGGCGCTGACCATGCTCGCGGGCAGCGCCGCGATGACGGCGCGCCATCCAAGCTTCAACCCCGGCGTCGATCCAGAATCTGCCGGATCGCGCTGGCACTTCGCCACCCTGGAGGCCAAAGGCCGGCGCTGGTAGCCGGCCGAACGCCCGTTCGGAGTCTTCGCCCGCCGTCGTACCGCGTCAGAGCCGTCCTGCGGCACCCGACGATGTGTCGGTGGTCAGCCGATTCGCAAGATAGACCGGCAGCGTCGAAAGGAGGATCAGGAAGAGGGCGACGACGTTCACGATCGAGCGCTGGTTCGGCTGATGGAGGTGGTTGAGGATCCAGATCGGGATCGTCTCCTGCGTCCCCGCGGTGAACTGCGTGACGATGATCTCGTCAAACGACAGGGCGAAGGCAAGCATGCCTCCGGCGAGAAGAGCAGTCCGGATCACCGGAAACGTCACGTAGCGGAAGGTTTGCCATGTGTCGGCGCCCAGGTCCATCGACGCTTCCTCGATCGAGGCCGAGGTCCGTCGGAGCCGCGCGACGACGTTGTTGTAGACCACGACCACGCAGAACGTTGCGTGCCCAACCACGATCGTCAGCGTCCCGAACTGCACGTCCAGCGCGTGCACCGAGCTGTTCAACGCTATCGCGGTCACGATTCCAGGCAAGGCGATCGGCAGGATGAGCGCGAACGAGAGTGCGTCGCGACCGAAGAAGCGGTAGCGATGCACGGCCAGCGCTGCGAGGCTGCCCAGCACCAGCGCGGTCGCCATCGCCCAGAACGCCACCGTCAGCGATAGCCCGAATGCCGCACGAACCCCCTCGTTGTCGAGGGCCGCCGCGAACCAGTCCGTCGTGTACTTGGTGATGGGCCACGTCTGCGCGCGGTTCGCATTGAACGCATACAGCGCGATGATGCCAATCGGGACATACAGGAAGACGAGCACGGCGATCGTCGCGAGGCGTAGAGCGCCGCGGCCCATCCCGCCTCCTATAGTGCTTCGAAGGCGCCGAGACGGCGCGCGACGAGCACATACACGGCGATGATCGCGATCGGGACGAGTGAAAGGGCGGCCGCGAAGGGCACGTTGCCGGCGACCCCGACGCTCTCCGCGATCGACGTGCCGATGAAGCGGCTGTTCGAGGTCAGCTGTGGCGTGATGTAGTCGCCGAGGGTCAGCGAGAAGGTGAAGATCGAGCCCGCAACCAGGGCCGGCAGCGCAAGCGGCAGGACGACGCGCCGGAACGTCGTGGCAGCACCCGCGCCGAGATCGGCGGACGCATCGAAAAACGATTGCGGGATGCGCTCGAGCCCGGCGTACAGGGGCAGGATCATGTACGGCAGCCACAGGTAGCAGAAGACGACGGTCATCGAAACGTCGGAAACGCCGAACACGGAGGACAAGCCACCCAGCCCAATCAGGTTGAGGACCGAGCTGAGGAAGCCGTTCTCGGACAGGATCACGCTCCACGCATAGACCCGCACCAGGTAGCTCGCCCACAACGGCAGCAGGACAGCCATGAAGAGAGCCGCGCGGACCCTGGGGCCTGCCACCCGGGCCATGTAGTACGCGATCGGGAAGGCGATGATGCCGTCAACGATCGTCACCGCGACCGCCACAACCAGCGTCCGCAGGACGATCGTGCGGAATACTGGCTGCCCGATCAGGTCCGCGAAGTTCTTGAAGCTCAGGGACCGGACGATGGTGTTTGTCGCGGGATCGAGGTACCAGAAGGCACTGACGAGCAGCAGCGCCAGGGCCCCGAAATAGACGACTGCCATCCAGCCGAGCGGCGGAGCGAGCAGCGCCCCGAGCTGGACGCGTGGGTGGCGGTACAGCCAGCTCAGGACGCGCCGTCGGCGGCGGTATGGCGCGGCGGTCGGCTCCGCGACGGTCGTCGTTATTGCCTTGCTCCCGCGGTTACGTGAGGAAGGGCCGGCCCGTCTCCGGGGGCCGGCCCTTCGATCAGGTGGTTGGCGGCCGTATCAGCCCTTGACGTCCGTATACGCCTTCAGCCACTGGTCGTACCCGATGCATGTGTTGCCGCGGGTATCGCCGCAGTTGCTCGACGGTGTCTTCCAGAATGCCAGCGAGTTGTAGAAGCCCTGATCGGTGGCATGGAACACGTCGCAGAAGTTTGCGACCTTATACGGTCCGTGACCCTTGTTGAGGGCATCGCATGCCTTCGGGTTCGCCGGCGCTTCACCGAAGTACTCGGCGACCTGCGTCTGGACCTCTGGGCGGACCATGTACGCCTGCCACTTCATCATGCAGTTGGGATGCTTGGCGTACTTGGAGAGCATCCAGGTATCCGACCAGCCCGTCATGCCCTCGGTGGGGATCACGTTCTTCACGGGAACCGGGGGACTCGCGATGAGCAGCGAGTTCGTCTGGTATTGCCAGGTCGTCCCGATCGTCGAGGTTCCGTTCGTGAAGTTGTCGATCTCCTCCGTGTATGAGGC
Source organism: Chloroflexota bacterium (assembly GCA_005883615.1). Taxonomy (GTDB): domain Bacteria; phylum Chloroflexota; class Limnocylindria; order Limnocylindrales; family CSP1-4; genus CF-16. The sequence continues at coordinate 105,697 of VBEC01000014.1, forward strand.
CCAGTACTTGCCCACGTATGGACGTTGCGCCTTCAAGAGCGCGACGGCCGCGTCGAACTGCGTCTGGGTCAGCTCGTAGGGATCGGTGATCGCCAGCTCAGGCCGCTTCGTCTTGAGATAGAGCGCCGCGTCGGCCATGTAGATCGTGCCGTTGTACGCGGTGACCTTGCCCTTGTAGGCATCCATCTTGGCCGGGTCGAAGACGGCGTCCCAGCTTGTTGGCGCCGTCGTGATCTTGTCCGTCCGGTACATCAGGAGGTTGCCGCCCCAGCCGTGCGACACCCCATAGTGGACGCCGTTCACGGTGTTGGCGGAGATGTTCTGCAGGAATGGCGTGATGTCGTTCCAGTTTGGGACGAGGGCCGGGTTGATGGGTGCGATCTCGCCCGAATCGATGAGGCGGTTCGACGCGTCGCCGGACGCCGACACGCCGTCGTAGAGTCCGTGGTTCTGCGTCATCAGGGTGAACATGTCGTCCGAAGTGTCGGCGACCTTCGACTTGACCTTGCACGCCGTTTCCCTCTCGAACGGATGAACCCAGTCGTACTCCTTGGCGTTCGAGCCATCCTCGGCGTAGCCGGGCCATATGACGATGTCGAGCTCACCCTCGCCCGCCCCGATTGCAGTGGGCAGGCTCGGCGTAGGGCTGGGATTCGGGCTTGGGCTGCCGGACGGTGATGGGGAACCCGCCGCCGGGCTAGGGGACGCGGGCGCCGTGCTTGGTGTCGGCGACGCCGCTCCCGTACACGCGGCCATGATGCTGACGACGCTCGCAAGCGCGAGCAACGACCGGGACCTCATGCTCTGCTCCTCCTCCTCGATGTTCCAACGAGACGCGTTGGATCCGCTACTCCTCGACCGGCAGATTGTGCTGCCGCTTCCAGATGAGCCGCACAGCCTTGCCGCGTGTGGCGAGGGCCTCCATGGAGGAAGTCCTCAGGTTCTGCTGGGTGACCATGAGCTCGCCGCCGGCATCGAGCGCGACCTGGTACCGGGTGTCGGGGCCGAGGTAGACGACCCCCCGAATCCGTCCGAGGGCCGAGCACTCGTCGGGGTCGATCGAGGCTTCATCGTCCGCCAGGCGGATCTTTTCCGGGCGGACGGTGAACGTACCGGACCGTCCGATGATCGCCTCGGCGGCGGCCCCGGACAGCAGATTGGAGGTGCCGACGAAGCCCGCGACGAACGCCGTGTCCGGCCGCTCGTAGACGTCAGCCGGGCTGCCGATCTGCTCGATGCGTCCCTGATTGAAGACGGCCAGGCGGTCGCTCATCGTGAGCGCCTCCTCCTGGTCGTGGGTCACATAAATGAAGGTGATGCCGACCTCGAGCTGGATCGCCTTCAGCTCGAGCTGCATCTCCTGCCTAAGCTTGAGGTCAAGGGCGCCCAGCGGCTCGTCGAGGAGCAGGACGCGCGGTCGATTGATGAGCGCCCGCGCGAGGGCGACTCGCTGGCGCTGGCCACCTGACAACTGCGAGGGCCGGCGTTTCTCGAAGCCTTCAAGGCGAACCATCCGCAGCGCTTCGGCAACGCGCTCGGCGCGCCGTGCCTTCGGAACCTTGCGCACCATCAAGCCATAGCCGACGTTGTCGGCCACGTTCATATGCGGGAAAAGTGCGTAATCCTGGAAGACGGTGTTCACGTCCCGCTCGAACGGTGCCTGGTTCGTAACGTCACGACCATGGAGGATGACTCGGCCCGCACTCGGTAGCTCGAAGCCCGCGATCATGCGCAGCGTCGTCGTCTTGCCTGAGCCGGATGGGCCGAGCATCGAGAAAAACTCACCATCGTGTACCGCGAGATCGATGCCGGCGACTGCTTCGACGTCTCCGAAACGCTTGCTGACGCCCACCAGTCGAACCGCCTCCGCGACCCCCGTCGAGGGCTCCGTCTGACGCCCGATCCCCGGCGCTTCGCGAATGTCGGTCGTGGTCAAGCGGTTCCTCTGCCCAACGGCAGGCGATCCAGCACGGCGATCCCGCGGCTCGGCGGCCGCCCCGGCGCTCGAGGGTGACGGGCGCCAGCGGACTGGCGCGCACTGTGCGGGGTTGAGCGCGAGGGTGTCAAGCTGGAGTCGCCACGTGGATCAGCTGACATGGCGACTTGCAACGGGCCCCGAGGGTCCCGGCCCCCGGCGCCCGCGATCAGTCGGGAGTGATACGCTCAGGCCCCGGCGCCACCACTGCGCGGCGCTCGAGAACGATCACTGTCTGGGCGTGCGGAGCGACCCGAGGAGAGAACTCGAAATGGCCTACGTGATTGCCGAGCCCTGCATCGATGTGCTCGACATTTCCTGCGTCTCCGTGTGCCCGGTCGACTGCATCCACTACGAAGAGGGCGTCGACCGCAAGCTGTTCATCGATCCGAACGAGTGCATCGACTGCGGTGCCTGCGAGCCGGAGTGCCCGGTGAATGCCATCTTCCCCGAAGAGTCGCTGCCCCCGGAGTGGGCGAACTACACGGCAATCGATGCGATCTGGTACACGGACAAGGCTGCGGCCCGGGCGGAGGTCGACGCACTCAAACCGCGCTGACGTCCGACTATGCCGGCCTCCCCGGTCCGGTGGCCCCTCCGAAATCGCGAAGAGTGGGGTGCGTGACCTCTCGCCGGTAGACTCGAAGCGTGCGCATCGTTTCCTTGCTTCCGTCGGCCACGGAGATCGTGTGCGCCCTCGGTCTGGCCGATCAGCTCGTGGGAATCACGCATGAATGCGATTTCCCCGCGGAGGTCGTCGGCAAGCGGGTCCTGACACGTTCCGCGCAGCCCGCAACCGGCGCGACGAGCCGTGAGATCCACCGCCGAGTGACCGACGCCGTTCATGGCGGTTCGTCGATCTACGAGCTGGATGAAACGGCGCTCGCCGAGTTGAAACCGGACCTGATCCTTACCCAGGAACTGTGTCAGGTGTGTGCGGTCAGCTATCGCGAGGTCAACGAGGCTGCCCGGTCGATCGCGGGCGACGTGACGGTGGTCTCGCTGGAGCCGACCAGCCTCGAAGGGATCTTCAACACGATCTCGACAGTCGGGGCGATGACGTCGAAGGAGACTCGGGCCGTGCGCCTCCTCGAGAGGCTGCGCGGCCGCCTCGGTCGGTTCGAAAGCAGAGTGCAGAAGCGCCGCGAACAGGGGTACACGGCCCCGAGGGTCGTGGGGCTGGAATGGCTGGACCCGCCCTTCGCGGTCGGGCATTGGGTCCCCGAACAGATCCGCCGGGCGGGCGGCTGGGATCTCCTGGGCTCCGAGGGTGAACGCTCCGTCGAGACGACATGGGAGGCAGTTCGCGACGTCGACCCCGAGATGATCGTCCTGATGCCGTGCGGCTTCCATCTTGAGGACACCGTCACGGAGTGGGCGCGGACACCACGGCCGGGCTTCTGGACGCAGATCGAGGCAGTCCGCCGCGGCAGTGTCTTCGCCGTTGACGGGTCGGCCTACTTCAGCCGGCCGGGCCCGCGAGCCATCGACGGGATCGCCATGCTGGCCGAGATCTTCGATCCGAACGCTTTCGTCGACACCTCGCCAGCGGGGAGCTGGACGCCGCTCCAATCCTGATGCCCTTTCGACGATCGTTCGACTGCCTCTGGTGTGGGCGGCCCTACTCCACCCGCGATCAAGACGCCCTGGAGGGCTGGGCGCAACTCTGCCCCGACTGCGTCGGAAGGGCGGACGAAAATCCATTCATCCGGTTTCGGCTGCACGCCGCGCTCCACGAACGAGCCACCGGTGCACCGCCGACCGAGGTGCGTCGAGAGACGAACGCCGCGACGGAAGGGCCCCCGACCGAGGGATCGGAAATGGTCGCCTACTACGAGGCCCGGGCGGCCGAATACGACGATTGGTATCTGCGCCGCGGCCGCTATGAACGAGGGCCGGTCCACGACGTCGCGTGGGCGGCGGAGCTTGACGAGGCCGGGCGCTGGCTGGACGCGCTGCCGATCGGGGGCCAGATCGTCGAGCTCGCGGCGGGGACGGGATGGTGGTCGCCGCTGCTCGCCGTCAAGGGCGAGCTTTCCCTGTACGACGCTGCGAGCGCTCCACTGGAACTTGCGCGTGAACGACTGCTCGCCCACCGATTGCGCGCCCATCTCCACATACGCGATGCCTGGGCCGAACCGGACCGCCAGGTGGACGCCCTGTTCTGCGGTTTCTGGCTCAGCCACGTGCCGCGCTCGCGGCTTGCGTCCTTCTTCGAGCTGGCCCGGCACTGGCTGAGGCCGGGGGGGCTCTTTGCCTTCATCGATTCGCGATTCGATCCGCAGTCGAGCGCCGTCGACCACGCTCCGCAAGCGGATCAGGAGACGATGCATCGTCGCCTGGACGACGGTCGCGAGTTTACGATCCCCAAGGTCTACTACCAGCCCGCGGAACTCGAGGCGGGGCTTCTGGCCGCCGGCTTCGCGAACGTAACCGTCGCCACGACCGCCCGCTTCTTCCTGCTCGGCGAAGCTCGCGCCGGGTGAGATAACCGCGAAACAAGGACCCCAGTTCACACTCGGGCGATGGATGACGCTCGGGTCGGAGCAGCCTTCCGTGCGATCCGTCTTGGGCGGGGGATGGCGGCAACACGACCCGTGGCGAGCACGCCCGAGCAGAGTCGAGTCCGGCCGGACGCCACGGGGGCTGGGGTAGACTCGCCGCCATGTCGCCGCTGACGCAGCGCACCATTTCGACGGTCGGGTCCGGAGTGATGGCCGAGGCCATGATTGCCGGGCTGCTTCGGGGTGGCATCGTCAGCCCTGAGAGGATCGTGGCCAGCCACCCACGTCCGGAGCGCCGCGCGGAGTTGGAGGCGACCTACCGGATCAGGACCGTGGCGGGCAACGTGGATGCCGTTGCCGGCGCCGACGTGGTGCTGCTAGCCATCAAGCCGCAGATGCTCGCGCGCGTCGGGCCCGAGCTGGCCTCGGTGCTCAGGCCCGGTCAATTGGTCCTGTCGATCCTTGCCGGGGCGACCACTGCTGCGCTGACAGGCGCTCTCCGCCATCGCCAGGTCATCCGCAGCATGCCCAATACGCCGGCGCGGCTTGGCAAGGGCATGACCGTTTGGTACGCGACGCCCGAGACCAGCGCAGATCAGCGGACCCAGGCGAGCGCCATCCTTCAGGCACTTGGCCACGAGATCGAGGTCGACGACGAGCGACTCGTCGCCATGGCCACGGCCGTCAGCGGCACGGGTCCGACGTACGTGTTCCTCTTCATGGAGGCACTCATCGACGCGGCTGTCCATCTCGGCTTCCCGCGTCACGTGGCACACGACCTCGTGATCGAGACGCTAGAGGGCAGCACCCTGTTCGCGAAGCAGTCGGGCGACCATCCGGCGGTTCTGCGGAACATGGTGACGTCGCCCGGTGGAACGAGCGCAGCGGCCCTCCACGAGCTCGAGTCGGGCCGGCTTCGTACGGTTCTGAGCGAAGCCGTCTGGGCGGCCTTCCGCCGAACGGTCGAACTTGGCGAGCAGCTCGAGGCCGACCTGGGAGCCGCCGACGCCCGGAAGTCGACCTCCGCGGACGCGGGCGCATCGCGCAAGGCCGGATCGAACGGGCAGGCCAAGCACGGTAGCCGTACCCGGGAGCGGTCTCGCAAGGCGTGACGTCCCTGGGGTCCGGGCCGGGGGCGCGCCAGGCTGTCCCCCTTCGCACCGTTCCGATGCCGACGAGGCGACCCCGTGTATGAAGCCGGAATCGAAAGGACCGCCGTGACGGGCGGTCCTTCAAGGATTGTAAGGGCGCGTGGCCTCAGGTCAGCCCCAGCGGCGGCCGGCCTCGAGCACGATGGCCATGGCTCCGATGGTCGAGAGGGCGGTCACGAGGCGGAAGGCTTGCCACTTGATAGCGCGCATTGGGGGAACCTCGAGCGATCAGGGATGAGAGCGGAGGCTCAGATGCCTCGACCAGAAACTATTCGCTCGGATGAGGCAGGTGCCATAGCCCGTTCGTCCTAGTACCCCGGAATTCACCCATTCCTGTCGCCTGCACGCACCAAAATGAGCTCCACCCCGGGTTCCTGGACAGCTTCAGGTCGGCCTGGGCAGTGTCAGGCCGCATGGGGAGCATCAGGCCCCCTGAAAGCCGTCTGCCCGCCTCAACAGAGTCACCCCGTACGCAGGGACGCCCGAAGCTGTTCGACGTGGTCCTCGAGATGCCCCGTCACGAAGCGCTCGAGGATGGCCGGGATCGCCAGGTCGCCACGTGTCGGGTGCAGCCCGCGCCTGCTCAATTCGGCCTCGCTCAGCTGGGTGAGTCGGCGGCGATAGCGAGCGATATCCGTGGCGATTCGATCGAACAGCTCGCGGGCGGGGACGGTACGGTCGCGCTCGATCACCGCCACCCTGATCTCGTTGCTGGCAACGCGCCCGAACGGGACCGGCTCGGGTGAGCCGGCCAGGACGCGTTCGATCTCGCCCAGCCAGAACGGGAGCATCTCGGCGAGGTGGGCGAGCACCTCTGGCGGGCCCCAGTGGGCCTCCGGCTCGACGCCGATCGAGGCGCTCAACGGCCACGGCTCACCGGCGCGGACCGCAGGTTCCAGCGCCGCCAGCGCGCGACCGGCGTGATCGAGTCGATCGAGCAACCCATCGATCACCTGCCGCAGGTTGCTGGTGTCTGTCACGACGACGCCTCCGTTGGTTGCTTGACGCAATAGGGGGCCGTTCCATACTGGCTGGAACGCCTGAGCGCGTGCGTCACCCAGTCTGGCACGCGCGATCCTGCGCTTCGCGCCGCTGCAAGGAGCCCCACGGCCATGACCGAAACGATCAGCAAGGGCGTCGCAAACCAGACCGGCGCCGTGATCAACAAGGATGCTTTTGCCGAGGCGAAAGACTTCCTCCCACTCAACGGTATCGACCACGTCGAGTTCTGGGTCGGCAACGCCCGCCAGGCATCGGCCTACTACCGTGCCTTGTGGGGCTTCACGCCCGTTGCGTTCAGCGGCCTTGAAACGGGTATTCGCGATCGGGCCAGCTACGTGCTCCGCCGGAACGACATCACCCTCGTCGTTACGGCCCCGCTGACGCCCGACGGCGAGATCGCCGAGCACGTCCGCAAACACGGCGACGGGGTCAAGGACATCGCCTTCGCCGTGGACGATGTGACGGCTTCCTGGCGTGAGACGACCAGCCGAGGGGCACGCTCGGCCATGGAGCCCGCCGAGATGGACGGGGGCGAGGACGGCATTCTCCGCCGAAGCGCCGTCTTCACGTACGGCGAGGTGCGCCACAGCTTCATCGACCGGCACGACTACCACGGCGTTTTCGGGCCCGGCTATCGCCGTATCAAGAAGCCGGCGCGGGCGGCTCAGGGGCTGAGTCTGCTTGAGATCGACCATTGCGTCGGCAACGTGGAACTGGGCGACATGGATCGGTTCGTCGAGTTCTACAAGGATGTCTTCGGTTTCGCTCAGCTGATCCACTACGACGACAAGGTCATCCACACCGACTACAGCGCCCTCATGTCGAAGGTCATGACCAACGGCAATGGACGGATCAAGTTCCCGATCAACGAGCCAGCCAGCGGCAAGAAGAAGAGCCAGATCCAGGAGTTCCTCGACTGGTATCTCGATGCCGGCACGCAGCACATCGCGCTGCGCACCGAGGACATCGTCGGGACGGTGCGGGGCCTGCGCGAGAACGGTGTCGAGTTCCTGGGTATGCCGCACGCCTACTACGAAACGCTGGCCGACCGCGTGGGCGACGTAGGAGTCCCCATGGAAACCCTGGAGGTGCTCGGCATCGAGGCAGACCGCGACGAAGAGGGCTACCTGCTGCAGATCTTCACCCGCCCCATCCAGGACCGCCCGACGTTCTTCTTCGAGATCATCGAGCGGCACGGCTCACGCGGGTTTGGCGTTGGCAACTTCAAGGCACTGTTCGAGGCGATCGAGATCGAGCAGGCCCGCCGCGGCAACCTCTAGCGGCAACCTCTAGTCGAGGATCTCGGGCTGTCCCTGTAAGCGGTGCGATAGCTCCTTCGGCGCGCCGCCCACCGCCGGCGACACCTGCCGAGGGCTAGCGTCGGGGCGATAGCGCGCTCGTTCGGCCGCCGCGCCGCCGTTTGGCCGAACGCAGCCCATCGACCCGCCATTCGGAGAGGTTGTCATCGATGCCTGAGCAAGCTCGCGCGGCGAGCCATCACAAACCCGCCGAGGAGCCCAGGATCCAGCCCGACCGACCGCCTGACCCGAAGGCGAAGGCCGTGGCAACGGAGCCCAACCCCCTGAAGCGCCTGCTCGCCGTCCTTGGCCCTGGACTCATTACAGGTGCTTCCGACGACGACCCATCCGGTATCGGCACCTATGCCCAGGCCGGAGCGCGGTACGGCTACTCGCTGCTCTGGGCAACCCTCTGGATGCTGCCCCTGATGTCGGCCGTCCAGTACATTTGCGCAAAGATCGGCCTGGTCACCGGGCGTGGACTCGCAGGCACCCTCCGGACCCATTACCCGCGCGCCGTTCTCTACCCCGCCGTGGGGGGCATGATCGTGGCCAACACGATCAACGCCGGGGCGGACATCGGGGCGATCGCGGCTGCCATCAATATGCTGGCGCCCGTCCCCGCCGTCGTGTTGGTCATTCCGGTAAGCATCGGGATCCTTGCGCTTCAGATCTTCGGCTCGTACCGGCTCATCGAGCGCGTCTTCCGCTGGCTTGCCCTGGCACTTCTCGCTTACATCGCCGCCGCACTTTTTGCTCGTCCGGATTGGTCGCAGGTCGTGGCCGGCACGCTGCTGCCGACGTTCCGGTCCGACGCGCAGTTCGTCGGGATGCTCGTTGCCTTGCTGGGCACAACGATCTCCCCGTATCTGTTCTTCTGGCAGGCCAGCAACGAGGTCGAACAGGAGATCGATATCGGGCGCCGCCGTCTCTGGCAGCGTCAGGGAGCCTCCAGAACCGAGCTCAAGTACGCGCTCTGGGACACCCTCGCCGGGATGGTTTTCTCCGAGGTCGTGGCCTACTTCATCATCCTTGCCACGGGTGCCACGCTGTTCGCCAATGGGAAGACGAACATCGGATCGGCTGTGGAGGCGGCACAGGCGCTCAAACCCGTCGCGGGTGACGCCTCGGCGATCCTGCTGGCCGTAGGCCTGATCGGGGCCGGTGTTCTCGCGGTGCCGATCCTTACCGGGTCGGCGGCGTACGGCGTCTCCGAAGCTTTCGGCTGGAAGTTCGGGCTCGACAAGCCGCCCACGAGCGCACCGCAGTTCTACGGCGTGATCGTGGTCGCGACGCTCGTCGGGATGGGCATCAACTTCCTGGGGATCAATCCCATCGACGCGCTCGTGATCAGCTCCGTGATCAATGGCCTCCTGGCGCCGCCATTGCTCGTTCTCGTCATGGTCGTTTCGAACAACACGAAGGTCATGGGCGAGCGGACGAACGGACGCTTGCTCAACGCCGTCGGCTGGGCGACGACAGTGCTGATGGCTCTGGCGGCAATCGCGCTGATCGTGACAAGCCTGTTCGGCTGATCACGCGCCCCGGCGCTTGAGTCTCGCGGTCGAGTCGCTGCCTTGGCGCCTACACTCGGATAGTGAGGGTTGCTCATATCCGGGAGCGGCACGCGCCGGCGGGCGCCCCATGGCGTCTCGCGGCGGCTCTCGATTCCGCCGAGCAGCCCGGCACCTGGCTCGATCTCGAGGTTGCCCGTCGCCGCCTGGTCGCACGCCAGCCCGCGCGCGAACACAATTCGGCGCTTTTCAGGAACGCCATAACCACGCTCGACGAACTCCTCGGGCGCGGGCTCCGGATCGAGGCGATCGGTGAGCTCGTGGAGAGTTACACACCTTCGGTCGAGGACGACGACGCGGTCCTCGAGACATCCGATCTGGCCTTCGGTGCGCCCGTCCTGCGGCCACCGAGCCTGCGCGACTTCTACGGGTTCGAGGGCCACGTGGCAGCGATGTGGCGACGGCGCGACCAGGAGGTGCCCGAAGCGTGGTACCGGCTGCCGATCTTCTACTTCTCCAACATCTCCGAGGTTCGGGGGCCCGGTGAGCCCGTGTGGGCGCCCGCCGGCAGCAACGAGCTTGACTACGAGCTGGAGGTGTGCGCAGTGGTCGACACGCCGGCTCATGACCTCGATCCGGACCGGGGCGAGGCTGCCATCGGCGGCTACACGATTCTGAACGACTGGTCTGCACGCGATCTGCAGCGGGATGAAACAACCGTCCGGCTGGGTCCGGCCAAGGGCAAGGATTTCGCGTCGACGATCGGGCCATGGGTCGTCACGCCCGACGAGCTGGCTGATGTCCGGTCCGGCAGGGGCTACGCGCTCACGCTGACGGCGGCTGTCAATGGCCAGGAGTTGAGCCGCGGAACCTGGGAGGACATCCATTTTTCGTTCGGCGAAATGCTGGCCAGGGCTTCGGCCGATGTTCGCCTTCGCCCAGGCGATCTGATCGGCAGCGGCACGGTCGGAACGGGCTGCCTGCTCGAGGTAAAGGAGGAGCGGTTTGGCAGATATCTCGAGGTCGGCGACGAGGTCGTTTTGCGGGTCGAGCGCATGGGCGAGCTCCGGACCGCGATTACCGCGCGGCCCTCGTCATGACCGCCATTGGCATCGAGACCATGCGCCATGGCGACTGGCCTGCAGTGCGTGACATCTACGCCCAGGGCATCGTGACCGGCGACGCCACCTTCGAGATGGATGCTCCGAACTGGCAGACGTGGGATGCCGCACATCGTTCGGATTGCCGGCTCGTCGCCCGGCGCGAGGGTGCGATCGTTGGCTGGGTCGCCCTGTCGCCGTGGTCGGCTCGTCACGTGTACCGCGGTGTCGCCTGGGAGAGTGTCTACGTCGCTGAAGGGGCCCGCGGGAAGGGAGTCGGGCCTGCCCTCCTGAAGGCGATCATCACCGCTTCCGAGGCGGCTGGCGTCTGGACGCTCCTCGCCGGCGTGATGGCGGAAAACACCGCGAGTCTCGCGGTGCACCAGCGCGCGGGCTTTCGGCGGATCGGCACCTACGAACGGCTCGGCCAGGACCCGACCGGGCGCTGGCGCGACGTCGTGCTGCTCGAGCGACGAAGCTCCAGCATCGGACGGGACGCCACCACCTAGACTGGCCCCCGAACAGACGGAGGCATTCGGTCGATGTTTTACGTTCGCCGCGGGAGCGTGCCTCCCCAGCGGCATACCCAGCACCGGGCGCCTGACGGCAGCCTGTACGCCGAGGAGCTGTTCGGAATCGAGGGATTCGTGGGCCGCAGCAGCCTGCTCTACCACGTCGTTCCGCCGACTCGAACACACAAGGTCGAGTTCCTTCGCGAGGTGCCGCTCATCGCGGTCGGCGAGGACCAGGCGCACCGACATCATCTGACCAAGACCGGCGGTATCCCCGCGCGAGGCGATGCGATCAGCGGCCGGGTCCCGCTCTTCTTCAACGCAGACGTGGTGTTCGGCGTCGCGCGTCCCGCTGAGGCGATGCCGCCGGACACGTTCTATCGGAACGGTGAGGGTGACGAGGTCATCTTCGTCCACCAGGGCGAGGGCCTCTTCGACTCGATCTTCGGTCCGCTGCGCTACGGCCCGGGCGACTACATCGTGATCCCGATCGGCACGACGTGGCGCTTCGATCCCGATGAAGGCTCAGCGCAGCGACTGCTGTGGCTGGAGACGCCGGGCGAGATCGAACCGCCAAAGCGCTATCGCAATGACTACGGTCAACTCCTGGAGCACGCGCCCTATTACCAGCGGGACATCCGACCACCAGACGAAGCGAAGCCACGAACGGATGACGGCGAGTTCGTCATCCAGGTCAAGACGCGGGGTCGAGTCACCGCGTACCACTACCGCCGCCACCCGTTCGACGTCGTTGGCTGGGACGGTTACCTGTGGCCGTTCATCTTCAACATCCGCGACTTCCAGCCGATCACCGGGCGCGTTCATCAGCCACCGCCGGTCCACCAGACGTTCCAGGGCCGGAACTTCGTGCTGTGCTCGTTCGTGCCGCGCAAGTTCGACTACCACCCGCTGGCGATCCCGGCGCCGTACAACCACTCGAACATCAACAGCGACGAGGTCATCTACTACGTCGCGGGCAATTTCATGAGCCGCCGTGGGGTTGAAATCTCGTCGTTCACCGTGCACCCTGCCGGTATTCCCCACGGACCGCATCCCGGCACCGTCGAGGCGTCGATCGGCAAGGAAGGCACAGAGGAGCTGGCCGTCATGGTGGACACGTTCCACCCGCTCTATTTCACGCGTGAGGCGCTGGAGCTCGACGATCCGGCCTACCCGTATTCCTGGCTGCCGAGCGAGGATGCCGCCAGGGAAGCGTCCGAGCTGGCCGAGCGCGGACCGGAGGCATTCCCCGACTGATCGCGATGGAAGCGTTCCCGAGAACGCGGTCGGAGTTGTCTTTACAATGGCGCGGCCGGAAGGCGCGGAGGCGGTTGGGAGCGACCAGCCGCGAAACACGAGGAGGCCAAGGCCCATGACACCCAAGCGGTTCATGCCGGCGATTCTCGTAGCCGGTCTGTTCGCTGCATGTACCGGCGCAGCTTCGCCATCGCCGGCGGCTCCGAGTACGGGTCCCTCGGCGTCACCGGAGAGCGCGGCGCCGAGTCCTTCGCCTAGCCCGACACCGGTCGCGACCGTTCCGAGCAATCAGCTGATCTTCGCCGGGAAGCTCGTCATCTGCTCGGACATCCCGTATCCACCTCAGGAGTTCTTCGACGCCCAGGGAAACGCGACAGGTTCCGACATCGACATCGGGTTTGAAATCGCGAAACGTCTGGGACTCCAAGCGGAAGTCGAGAACGCCGTTTTCGACACGATCATCGCAGCCGTCACTGGCGGGAAGTGCGACATCATCATCAGCGCTCAGAACATCAATGCCGACCGCGTCAAGCAGGTCGACATGATCCCCTACTTCGAGGCGGGTCAGTCCTTCATGGTTGCGAAGGGCAATCCCAAGGCCATCAATGCCCTGGATGACCTTTGCGGAAAGTCTATCGGTGCCGAGAGTGGTACGACTGAAGCCTTCTATGTCAAAGGATCCGATCAGTACAAGGGTGATGGCCTCACGAAGGAATGCGCCGACAAGGGCAAGCCGGCTCCAAGCCTGAAGGAGTACCAGAAAGACAGCGACACGGTGCTGGCGCTCCAGTCTGGCGCCATCGACGCGTACTTCGGGGACACTCCGGTTGTTGTCAACTATGCGACATCGAAGCCGGATCAGTTCGAGGTGTCTTCGGTGCCCCCGCTGACAGGGATCAAGGAAGGGATCAGCGTCCCAAAGGACAAGATGGGATTGCGCGATGCGGTCGTGGCCGCGCTCAAATCGATGATCGACGACGGTACATATAACACCATACTGAAGAAGTACAACGTCGACACCGGTGCTCTGAAATCCAGCGATGTGGTCCCAGTAACGAAATAGGCGCGGTTTTGGCGAGGCCACTGGTGGCTTTCGTCATTGCACCAATGCGCACCCGGCTTGGGCGGACCCTGGCCGGGTGCCTGGGGCTGGTGCTCCTGTTGTCAGGTTGCGCGAAGAGCTCCTATCAATATGACTGGAGCATCTTTTTCAATTCCATCTTCCGGCCCGATGGCTTCATCCTGGCCGGGGTTTGGCTCACGCTTTCCATATCGGTCATCAGCCAGGTCATTGGGATCGTGCTCGGGATCTTTGGAGCGCTGGGCAAGACGGCTCGACTCTTGCCGGCTCGATGGCTCGCCAATCTGTATGTCTGGTTTTTCCGTGGCACCCCGCTCCTGGTCCAGATTACTTTCTTTTTCTTCGGCCTGAGCGTCACGAAGATCTATACGTGGCCCCCGATCAACCTTTTCGGCCTCACCATTCCGGGCGAGATCCAGGCCGGCATCTTCGCCCTCGGGGTGAACGAGGGCGCGTACATGTCCGAGATCGTCCGCGCCGGGATCCTTTCGATCGATCCGGGGCAACTGGAAGCAGCCAAGTCACTCGGCATGACATACGCACGCGCGATGCGACGGATCGTCTTGCCCCAGGCGGCACGAGTGATCGTGCCGCCGCTTGGCAACGAATTCAACAACATGCTCAAGACGACGTCGCTGCTCGTGATCCTCGGCAACGTCCCGGAGCTGTATGTCACGTTCTCCCGAAAGAACGGAAGCGGGCCAACCAGCTTCCACCCGTTCGAGCTCTTCCTTGCCGCAGCCGTCTGGTACCTGCTGCTGACGACGATCTGGAGCATCATCCAGGCGTTCATTGAGCGACGCCTGGGCAGAGGGACTGCCGGCGAACGCCCGGCCAGCATACGGGAGCGCGTGTTTGGTCTCACGCGACCGGATGCGCGCACGATCGGTACGATCACGGGCGGTCGCTGAGATGGTCCAAGTCGGCAAGGATCTCCTCGCCACGGTGGGCGGCCTCCCGGCAGCCACGTCTCCGATCGTCGTCGAGGCGAGCGATGTTCACAAATGGTTCGGCCATAACGAGGTTCTCAAGGGCATCTCGCTGACGGTCAAGCGGCAGGAAGTGCTCGTGGTTATCGGCCCCTCGGGATCGGGAAAGACGACATTCATTCGGTGCGTCAACCACCTCGAGAAGATCCAGCAGGGCAGGATCAAGGTCAACGGCCAACTGATCGGCTACCGCGAGGACGCCAACGGGAAGCTCGTCGAGGATCGGGAAAAGAACATCGCCATGCAACGCCGTGATATCGGCATGGTCTTCCAGCGCTTCAATCTGTTCCCACACAAGACCGCTCTCGAAAATGTGACCGAGGCGCCCTGCCAGGTTCGGGGGATCAGGGAGGACGAGGCGAAGACGATCGGTATGGGGCTCCTCAGCCGCGTCGGCCTGGCACACAAATCGGATGCCTTCCCCGCCCAGCTGTCCGGCGGCCAGCAGCAGCGCGTAGCGATCGCCCGCGCGCTTGCCATGAAGCCCGCGCTGATGCTCTTCGACGAGCCGACCTCAGCCTTGGACCCGGAGATGATCGGCGAGGTTCTTGAGGTGATGAAGGAGCTTGCTCGCGAGGGCATGACCATGATCGTCGTCAGCCACGAGATGGGCTTCGCACGCGAAGTCGCCGATCGCGTGGTGATGATGGACGACGGTCAGATCATCGAGGATGGCACACCCGAGCATTTCTTCACGAACCCGCAGCACGAGCGTACGAAGACCTTCCTGTCGAAGATCCTCTGACAAGCGCGAGGCGCCTCACACCTCCGCCGGCATACGCGGCCAGGGTGGCTCCGGTCGCGACGGCTCCCCTAGCGGTCTGAGCAAGGACGACCCCGGCACTGATCAGCGCCGCGCCTTTGGGTTGAGCCGGCCGGTGCCCCGCTCAGCCGTGTCCGGCCAAGCTGATTTCAGGACCGTTTCGCTACCGAGTCGATACACTTGGTTGCAATGACTGAACTCACCGAACAGGACGTCGCCGCTCGCGTACCGTCGCTGGCAGACGAGCAGTTAAAGGTGCTGAGCCGGCGCGAGCCGCTGACCGTGCAGCCCGGGACGAGCCTCGCGGAATGCCTGCGCATCGTCCAGCGCTCCGGAGTCGGCGATTCGGTGATCGTGGCCGACGCGTCCGGGCGGCTCGCCGGTGTGCTCACCGAGCGGGACATCTTCGGCAAGCTGATTCGGGCTGGAGCGGATCTCTCGCGGCCGGTGGAGTCCCTCATGAACACCTCGCCGCATACGCTCCGGATGGACAGCACGGTGCGCGAGGCGTTGGAGCTGATGCAGACGGGCCGCTTTCGGAACGTTCCAATCATCGACGAGGACGGGGTCCTCGTCGGCATCGTGCGGGAGCAGGACATCCTGAAGTACCTCGCCGAGA
The DNA here is from genome assembly GCA_005883615.1 of Chloroflexota bacterium. Lineage (GTDB taxonomy): Bacteria > Chloroflexota > Limnocylindria > Limnocylindrales > CSP1-4 > CF-16. Next base: position 121,462 of record VBEC01000014.1, read on the forward strand.
CGTTCCCCGAGGAGCTCCTCAACCTGCCGCCCCGACCGCATCAGCAAATGCAGGAGTCCGAGGGGGCGTGACCACCGAGATCGGGGAGAGGCAGCTCCACGAGCAGGAGCTGGACCGGGTCACCATCCGTTTCGCCGGCGACTCCGGCGACGGGATGCAGCTGACCGGGACGCAGTTCACTCGCACGGCTGCCGTTTTTGGCAACGACATCAGCACCCTGCCCGACTTCCCAGCGGAAATCCGCGCGCCGGCCGGCAGCCTGCCCGGCGTCTCCGGCTTCCAGATCAGCTTCTCCTCGAGTGAGATCCACACGCCCGGTGACCAGCCCGACGTTCTCGTGGCGATGAATCCGGCCGCCCTCAAGACCAATGTCGGCGATCTGCCGGCGGGCGGCGCGCTGATCGTAAACAGTGACGCGTTCACGCAGCAGAACCTGAACAAGGCGGCCTACGCCGGCAGTCCCCTGACCGACGGTTCGCTCAAGCAATACACCGTCTTCGAGATCCCGATCTCGACGCTCAACGCCCGGGCCCTCGAAGGGCTCGAAATGACGAACAAGCAGGTCGACCTGACGAAGAACTTCTTCGCCCTCGGGATCATGTTCTGGCTGTACGAGCGAAGCATGGACCCGACCTTGCGCTGGGTCGATCAGAAGTTCTCGGCCCGACCCGTGATCGCGGAGGCCAACAAGCGCGCCCTCAAGGCCGGTTACGCGTTTGGTGAGACGACCGAGATCTTCCATGAGCGCTACATCGTTCCGCCGGCCCACCTCGAACCCGGGGTGTATCGCAACATCACCGGCAACGAGGCAACAGCACTCGGCTTCCTGGCGGCATCCAGGCTTGCTCGCCGGCCCCTCTTCTACGGCTCCTACCCGATCACGCCGGCGTCCGACATCTTGCACCAGCTCTCGACCTACAAGAGCTTCGGCGTCAAGACCTTCCAGGCCGAGGACGAGATCGCCGCGATCGGTGCCGCGATCGGCGCGAGCTACGGTGGCGCTCTCGGCATGACCGCAACCGCCGGTCCTGGCATCGCCCTCAAGAGCGAGGCTATGGGCCTGGCCGTGATGGTGGAGCTGCCCCTCGTCGTATGCGACATCCAGCGAGCCGGACCCTCGACGGGTATGCCGACGAAGACGGAACAGGCCGACCTGCTCCAGGTCATGTTCGGGCGAAACAGCGATTCGCCGATACCGATCGTCGCCCCGGCAACCCCGGCGGAATGCTTCGACTACGCCATCGAAGCGTGGCGCATCGCCCTGAAGTACGTGACGCCCGTGGTCTACCTCTCGGACGCATTCCTGGCGACCGGCGCCGAGCCCTGGAAGATCCCATCGCCGGACAAGTTGCCGGACATCGCGGTCGAAAACGTCACGGATCCGTCCAGTTACCGGCCATACGCTCGAAACCCGGAGACCCTCGCCCGCATGTGGGCCGTGCCTGGGACGAAGGGCCTGGAACACCGGATCGGCGGCCTCGAGAAGGCCGACATCACCGGCAACGTGAGCTACGACCCCGAGAACCACCACCAGATGCAGGTCCTGCGCGCCCAGAAGGTCGCCGGGATCGCTCGCGATATTCCGCCACTCGACGTTTACGGGCCGCCCGAAGGGGACCTCTTGATCCTCGGCTGGGGTTCGACGTACGGAGCGATCCGTAGCGCGGTCGAGCGCCTCCAGGCGAATGGCCGGAGCGTCGCCCATGCCCATCTTCGCTACCTGAACCCGTTCCCGGCCAATACCGAGCAGGTCGTCCGAAGCTACCGGCGCGTCCTGATCCCGGAGGTCAACCTCGGCCAGCTGCTGATGCTGATCCGCGCACGCTTCCTGATCGATGCGGTGGGCTACGACCGGGTGCGTGGAAAGCCCTTCCGAATTGCCGAGATCTTCGACGAAGCGGAACGACTCCTCGGGCCGACGACACGGGAATCGATCGCTCCCGCCCGTGCGGCGCGAGGGCGCACGCATTCGCGCGAGCGAAAAGCCAAGCGAAGGACCGGCGATGACTGAGACGAACGGACAATCCTCGGAGCCGGGCCTCAGCCCCGAGAACCAGGCGGTCATCCAGCTCACGAGGAAGGACTTCGTGTCCGACCAGGAGGTGCGCTGGTGCCCGGGTTGCGGCGATTACTCGATCCTTGCCCAGACCCAGAAGGTGATGCCCGACTTCGGGTACCCGCGCGAGAACATCGTCTTCATCAGCGGGATCGGCTGCTCGGGGCGCCTGCCCTACTACATGAACACGTTCGGCTTCCACACCATCCACGGTCGCGCGCCGACGCTCGCGACCGGCCTCAAGGCCGCCCGGCCAGACCTGATGGTTTGGGTGATCACGGGCGACGGCGACGCGCTGTCGATCGGCGGAAACCACGTCCTGCATTCGATGCGCCGGAACGTGGATTTCAAGATGGTCATGTTCAACAACCGGATCTACGGGCTGACCAAGGGTCAGGCGTCGCCAACCTCCGAGCTGGGGAAGCGCACGAAGTCGACGCCCTCCGGGACGATCGACACGCCCATCATGCCGCTGACGATCGCCCTCGCGGCGGAGGCCAGCTTCGTCGCACGCTCGGTGGACACGCACACCGAGCACCTGCAGGGAACCCTCGAGCTGGCTGGCCGTCATCGGGGCTCGGCCTTCGTCGAGGTCCTCCAGAACTGCAACATCTTCAACGATGGTGCGTTTCGCGATTTCACGGACCGCGAGGTGCGCGAGGATCGGATGCTGCTGCTCGAGGACGGCCAGCCGATGATCTTCGGCAAGGATCGCGACAAGGGAATCCGCCTGCGGGGCCTCCACCCCGAAGTGGTGGCGCTCGGCGACGCTGTGACCGAGGACGACCTGCTGGTTCACGATGCGCACGCTCCGGAGCCATACCTGGCCTTGATGCTCTCGCGCATGTGGTGGCCCGAATTCCCGGTTCCGGTCGGCGTGCTCCGGGACGTCGCCCGTCCGACGCACGACGAGCTCCTGACCGGCCAGATCGACGCAGCCGTTGCGGCGTCCGGCGAAGGCGACCTTGCTCGGGCGCTCAAGAGCGGCGAGACCTGGACCGTGGAGTAGCAGCCACCGCCAAGGAGGGGTAGATGCTCTGTCCGGTCTGCCGGCACGACAATCTGCAGGGCGAGGACAACTGCGAAAACTGCGGGGCCGATCTGCGCACCGCGGACATCCCCGAACAGGCCGTCTCGTTCCATGGCCGCCTGCTGGGCGAGCATCTCGACGATCTGGGCGTAGGCACGCCGACGATCATCAGCGCGGACGCAGCGCTCGGAGCTGCAATCACGCGCATGCACGAGGTCCCGACGGACTGCCTCCTCGTCACCGATAGTGATCGGTTGGTGGGCATCTTCACGGAGCGCGACGCGGTGCTGAAGGTCGCCGGCGTCAAGCTCGACGCCTTTGACGTGCGCGACTTCATGACGCGCGACCCGGTCGTCCTCCGCCACGACGACACCATCGCCGTGGCGATCAACAAGATGGCCGTGGGCGGTTTCCGGCACATTCCCATCGTCGAGGACGGCCGGCCGATCGGCGTCGTGGCCGCACGGGACGTCTTCCGGCACATCCTGAGCGTGCTGGGGTGAACGCCAACACACCAAGGGTGCTCGTCGTGGCCGACGATCTCATCTGGTCGGAGCGCCTCGTGCGACTCCTGGCCGAGGTGGGGGCGATTCCGACTCGAGCCGGCAGTGACACGGGGCTCGAGCACGCCCTGTGGGGAATGGACGCTGCCGTCGTGGATCTGACGGCCCGCGCGTACGATCCCATCCGGGTAGTCGAGCGCTGCGCCCAGGGAGGCCGACGTGTGCTCGCGGTGGGGCAGCACGACGACGTGGCCCTCCGCAAACGCGCTCTCGCCGCAGGCGCCGAGCGGGTCCTGGCCTATCGCAAACTGTTCGACGACGGCCCGGCCACCCTCCGAGCGTGGCTCGATCGGGCAGCACTGGCGAGCGGACAGCGGCCCTGAGGGCTCTCGCGGCCAGGCCCACGATCCCGTCGGGCCGGCTCGCTCAGCGATTGTTGGGGGCTCGCCAGGGCCTGGATCGGCGGGGCCTGAGCGCGCTCCTCATCGGGATCGGCGCGGACCTCCTGTACCTGACCGGCTACGACGCGATCCTGACCGAGCGGCTCACCATGCTCGTCCTTCCGGCGGTCGGCCCCGCATCCCTGGTTGTGCCCCGCCTTGAGGCCAGTCCTGCCCACGACAGCCCGGCGGCGAGGGCAGGCCTGCTCGAGGTGGCCGCATGGGACGAGACGGATGACCCGATACAGGTGGTGGCCGGCCTGCTCGCGGGCCGGGCCTCTTCGGAGAACGCCATTCGGCTTGGCATCTCCGACCGCCTCTGGGCGATCCATCTGCTTCGGCTGCAATCGGCGCTGCCGCGCGCCAGCTTCGAGAGCGCGACGAGCGTCCTCCGCCATCTCCGGATCGTGAAGGATCCGGAGGAGGTCCAATTGCTGCGTCTGGCCGCACGGGCCGCCGACCGGGTGCTGGATCGGATCGCGCACGGCCCATTGATCGGTCGGACCGAGGCCGACGTGAGCCACGAGATCCTCGAGGCTCTCGTCGCCGAGGGCCACGACGTCGGAGACTTCGCGATCGTGGGCTCCGGTCCCAACAGCGCCTCGCCTCACCATGCGGCCGGTGACCGCGTTATTGCGGCCGGAGAGCCGATCGTCCTCGACATCGGCGGGCTCCTGGGCGGTTACGGAAGCGATGTGACACGCACGATCTGGCTCACCGGAGGAGACCCGAAGGCGGGACCCGACGAGGAATTCCTGCGCATCTACGAGCTCGTCCGGGACGCGCAAAGCGAGGCGACCGGCAGCGCTCGCCCGGGCACGCCCGCCGAGCGCATCGACTCGGTCGCGCGCGGGATCATCGGTAGTGGCGGGCACGCCGCCCAGTTCATCCATCGGACGGGCCATGGAATCGGGCTCGAGGGACACGAGGATCCCTATCTGGTCGAGGGCAACAGCGAGCCGGTCCGTGCGGGCATGACCTTCAGCATCGAACCAGGCGTTTATCTCGAGGGCCGTTATGGGGTTCGGATCGAGGACATCGTGCTGTGCACGGAGGCCGGCCCTGTGAGCTTGAACGATGCGCCCCGCGATCTCATCGTGGTCGACGGGCTTTGAAGTAAGAGTCGCCGCCGTCTGCTCGGGTCGGCCGCCGCCCCGGCCAGGTCCGCGAAAAGGTTGCGGTATCATCACCAGAACGTCCCGCCCCTGCGGGTCGCGGCTGAACGGCCTGACATGACATTGAACGACCAGCGGTGCCTTCGCGCCGCACGAACTCACCTTCGCGGTGCCCTCCGCGAAAGCCTGGTGACCGTCGAGCTCATCGACGGCGCTCCCTTCAGCTGATGGGACGCCGATCGGGCCACGGTCCACGAGGACATCGCCATGCGTCTCGCGCCCAGCGCGATGCCTCTCGCTCCGGTGCGCTGGAGCAACGCCAGCCGGATCCCCACACCGAGCTGGACAGGCGGGCTCGCGCGTCGACCGAGGCATTCTCCGGTCCACCGCCTCCGGTCTCATCCCGTGACCTTCCGCCGACTTCGCGCGATCTTTCGACCGTCGCCCTGCCCGATCCTCAGCCAATCGAGGTCGCAGCCGCGCCCGAGGGGCCGCCCGAGACGACCGCCGATCCCTCCATGATCGAGCAGCCGCAACCGCAACCGGAGGTCGCCTCCCTGGACCTCAACGGACCGGGCGTCCGGCTCAATGGCCATCCCGTTGAGTCTGGCTGCACGGCGCCCCAGCTGCGACGATTCATCAAGAGCAGGGCATACGTGCCGATGCACGAGCTTCGCCGGCGCTTCAACCTGAACGGCGCGGAAGACGACGTCAGTGGCGTCGAGGTCGAGGGCACTCGTATCTACGTCGGCCTTCCGGCTCGGGAGACGCGTCTGCTGGGAGATCTTCTGCGCCAGGGCGACGTGGGCTACGAACTCTCGGTCGATCCGGTCAGCCCCGTCGTCATCGGGGTCTACCCGATGAGGCCCGTGCCGCGCGCCTGATCGCAACCACTGGCACCAGGCCACTCGCAATGCAAGGTCGGCCACGCGACACCCACGGAGTCCACTGCCTGACTGGACTCCGAACGCCTCCTGACCCAAGATGATCCCCAGCCAGCGCCATGAGGCGCGGTCGCGCAGCGCGAGCGGAGACGACCATGAGTGACAAGACCAGCCGATCCAAGGATCCCAAGACGGAGCCGGAGCAGGACGTCGAGGGGCACCAGATGCTCTCGAACCCGCTCCTCGGGGAACAGCTTGCCCGCGTTCGGGAGCGCGACATCCAGCGGAACCTCAAGAACCGCCAGTTCGAATCGGATGCCCGCCGGCCCCACAAGAAGGAGCGCTGAGCCCCAGGCTTGGTCGCGCTCGAGCAGCTCAGCGGTGCCGGACCCCGGCACCGCTTCGTTTTCCCCTGACGGCTGGCTGACAACGTCAGGGTCGCCCAGGCGATCACGTGCGCGCCTCTGCCGCGCCAAACTGGCGCAACCGCGACTCCCAGCGGGCATCAGCGAGGGCCGAGCAGCGTGGATCCCCAGGACCGATATCTGTTGGCCAGGCACCATCTCGACGAGCGCCGGGCGCAGGCACAGCGTGCCAGGCTCCTCCGCTCGGCGCCCGAGCGCAATCGCGAGCCCTCGCCGCGCCTGCTGCCCGTCGAGCGCTCGTCCATCGTCTCGCCGGCTGGACCGGGCCCAAGCGGCCTGCGGCCATTCCTCAACGCCTTCCGGTTGTCACGCGCCTGAGCGGACGCGTAGCATGAGCTCGTCTACGGGCGTGGTCGCCCTTCTGGCCTTGGGAGGAGCCACCGGCAAGCCGATGGCCGGCGTGATCGAACACCGGTTCGCGACCGATGCGCTGCGCCGCTGTGCACTGTTCGCCCAGGTCGACGATGAGACCCTGGCGATGTGCGCGCGGAACCTCCGCGTCCGTCGCTTCAAGCGCAACGAGACGATATTCCACCAAGGCGACCCTGGTGATTCGCTGTTCATCATCGAGAGTGGTGCGGTCAAGATCGTGCTGCCCTCGCCCGAGGGCGAAGAGGGCGCGATCATCGCCACCCTCGGTCGTGCCGACTTCTTCGGCGAACTCGCGCTAATCGACGGCGCGCCTCATTCGGCGACTGCGATTGCCGTCGAGCCCACCGAAACCCTGATTCTTCGGCGCGACACCTTCGAGACGCTGATCGACCAGGACCGATCACTCCGCTATGCGCTGTTCGCGGGCCTGGCGGCCGAGCTCCGTCGCCTGACCGGCCATGTCGAGGAGCTGCACTTCCTGGACCTGCCAGGCCGGCTGGCGCTTCGACTTGTCCGACTGGCACGGGAATCCGCACCGGGAGTCCAGGGCGAGATCCGTCTGCCCTGGCCGTACACGCAGTCTGATCTTGCGGCGATGATCGGCGGCACGCGCCAAAGCGTGAATCGGCTCCTCAACGATTTTGTCGACCAGGGCCTCCTCCGCGTGGAAAAGGAGTCCGTGGTCATCCCGGATCTCGAGCGCCTGGCCCGCGCGGCCGAGCGCTGAGCTCCTCCCAGCGTTGAGCGACGATCCTTCGAGGCGCCTGAGCTCGAACGCGCTCGCCCTGCTCGATGAGATCGCCGTGCGCATAGAAGCGGGCCGGCGCCTCGAGCTTGGCTCAAGTGAGGCCGTCCTGCGCTCGATCGTGGATGCCACGGTCTCTCTCTTCCAGGCCGAGGCGGCGTCGATCGCGCTGTACGACGTCACGACGGATCGGCTGATTTTCGGAGTGGCAGCCGGGGAGCAGGGCCAGGGTGCGATCGGGCTCTCCGTTCCGCCGAGCGAGGGCCTGGTCGGGTATGTCTACACGACCGGACAGGCGATCGCGCTGTCCGACGTGGCGAACGACTCTCGCTTCGGCCGGCAATACGCCGAGAAGACGGCTTACGTGCCGCGCTCGATCGTCGCCGTCCCGCTGGTCGACGAGCACGGCACCATCGGCGTGCTGGAGGTCCTCGACAAGCGTGACTCGGCATCGTTCAGCCTGCGCGACATCGAGCTTGCCTCGATCTTCGCCCGCCAGGCCGCGGTCGCGATCAGCTCCAGTCGCGTCGAGCGTGACGCCACGAGCCTTCTGCGGGCTGCGCTGCGAGCGCTCATCGGAGACGGAGGGAGTCCCAGCCATGACGAGTCAATCGACGAGATCGCCGGCGCCGCAACAGCCTCGCTTCAGGGCGACGACGAGTCGGGCCTCTGGGCGCTCGTCGAGCAGGTCGCTCGTGCTCGCCGGGCTGACCCGTCGTCGGTTGGCTTGGTTGCCGACCTGCTAGCGGTGCTGGCGTCCCACGCCGAGGCGACCGGGCGGACCCGGGGAGGCGCCGGCCGCCGATGACCGCGGAGCTGCCCGCCTGGAGCGAGCCGTTCGCCGACGAGCATCGATCCGCTCTCCAGCGCGTCGTTCCGTTCGGTTCGATCGATCGCGAGTGGGCGATCGGTGGGTCGGACGGGTCGGGTGCTCTCGTGGCAATCATCGATTCGGGCGTCGAGCGTGATCACCCGGCCGTCGGAGGGCGCCTCGTCCGCAGCGTGGTCGTCGACCTCTCGGGCGACGAGCCCTCGGTTCAGGACGACCCGGATGGCTCCGACGTGGTTGGTCATGGGACGGCCTGTGCCGGGATCATCCATGGCCTCGCACCGGCGGCGGAGCTGGTTTCGATTCGCGTGCTCGGCCCGGACAATCGCGGCAAGGGCATGGCCTTCGCGACAGGCCTCGAATGGGCCATCGATCAGGGCGCGAGCGTCGTCAACCTGAGTCTGAGCTCACGCAGCGACGCCCTCTTCGGGACATTCCACGAGTTGGCCGACGCCGCCTACTTCGCCAACGTCCTGTTGGTGAGCGCGGCGAACAACGTCCCCGGACCGAGCTACCCGTCGCTCTTCGCGTCGGTTGTGAGCGTGGCCGCCCACGACGTGCCCGATCCCCTCGTGTGGTTCTACAACCCGGCGCCGCCCGTGGAATTCGGGGGTTATGGGGTCGACGTGGACGTCGCCTGGAAGGGTGGCGGCCGCATCGTCGCAACCGGCAACAGCTTCGCGGCACCGCATCTCGCCGCGATCGCCACGCTCATCCGATCGAAGCATCCTGGGGTGACGCCGTTCGAGGTCAAGGCCATCCTGGCCGCGACCGGTCAGGGAGCGCGCGTGCCTTAGGCAGACGGGAAGAAAAACAAGACCGCGGGTCCCCAGCATAGGGATCCGCGGACACGGACTGCCCGTCCGGCCGTTGGGAGGACGGCGGACGGGCAGTGCCTTGTGGATCGGCTATGGCGTGGAGGTGGACTACTCCCCCCTGCTGCGAGGACTCGGAGTCCTCCAGGCGTGACCCTCGGTGTCGTCCTCGGTGTCGTCCTTGTCGTCCGGGGTCGCCCGGAAGGTGCCCTCGGGCTTGCGGAAGCTGTGGCCTTCCGTGTCGTCCTTGTCGTCCGGGGTCGCCCGGAAGGTGCCCTCGGGCTTGCGGAAGCTGTGGCCTTCCGTGTCGTCCTTGTCGTCCGGGGTCGCCCGGTAGGTGCCCTCGGGCTTGGGCTTACGCTCGTCGCTCTCTTGCTTGCCCATCTGAATGACCTCCTGTGCCTTAGCCGATCGTTTGCGGGTGCCCAGATCCCAAGGCCTTCGCCCGCTCTCCTGGGAGCGTACGCTTGTGGCCGACTGTTGCAAAGCTAGCGGGCGGACTCCTTCTTTGTCACATTGCCGACACTCGGGCCGCGCATGCGAGGGCGCTTCCAGCCCGAGCCGACGCCCCGGTGGAGGTCGAGGAGCCGCGGTCCCAGGCCCGGACCGGCCGCCACCAGGGCGAGAAAGTCTTCACGGTCGAGCACCAGCATCGAGACATCGCTGACCGCCTCGACGGTCGCGCTGCGCGGTTGTTCGGTCAAGAGCCCGATCTCGCCGAAGACCTGGTCCGCACTCATTGATCGCAGAATGCGTTCTTCGCCGGACTTGCGGTCTCGCTGTGATACTCGAACTGTGCCCGACTCGATGATGTAGAAGGACTCGGCGGGCTCCCCCTGGCGAATCACGGCTGTACCGGGAGCGACTGACACCTGCTTTGCGGTCTGGAGCGCGGCCCAAAGGCGGCCTGGGGGCACGCCTGCGAAGAGTGGCAGAGCCGCCACATGTACCAGCAAGGGGGAATCAGCAGGCTCGCGGCCGCCTGCTCGCTGCTCCGCATCCGCTACCAGAAGCCCCCCGATCGCAGCAGCCGCGACCATGGCTCCGCCCGCCAGGAGCAACGCCGTTCCAGCTCCGAGACGGTCAGCGAGCGGCGGCACGATCAGAGAACCGCCCGCAAACGACAGGCTACCGACCGTTCCCAGCACGCCCAGCAGGCGCCCGCGGAAGCTTGCCGGAACCAGGCGCTGGAAAATCGTCGTACTGAGAACTTCGAGGAGCAAGTTGCCGCCTGCGGCGACGGCTATAGCAACTAGGGCCGGCGCAAGATCGGCCACGACTCCGAGCCCAGCAAGTCCGGCGCCCAGGAGTGCGCCGCCAACAACCAGGAATGGACTCAACCGTCCGCGGAGGACTAGGGGACCGGAGGCGATCGCGCCAAGCACCCCCCCGACACCGATTGCGGCATTCAGGTAACCCGTAGCCGAATCGCCGCCACGATAAACGTCTGTCGCCAGGACCACGGTCAGGATCGCGAGGCCGCCGTATACGAAGTTGCCAACCGCCGCGATGATGAGGAGCCCTGACAGTCCCAGACGCTGCATGCGGAAGATCGTGCGCAGCGACGGGCCTCGAGTCGACGAGGCAGGCTCGACCTCCGACGCGGGACGCGACTCCGGCCCGCCGTCCGAGGATGTGGCCCCAACACCAGATGGGAGCCGCCACAGGACGACGGCGATCACCGCGAAGGACGCCGCGTTCAGAAGGAACGCCAGGGTCAAACCGCCCGCCGCGATCAGTAGCCCGCCGATCGCCGGACCAATGATGAAGGCCAGGTTGTCCAGCGTCGCCCAGGCGCTGTTGGCCGGCCCGAGCTCAGTTTCGTCGCGGACCATCACCGGTAGGTAGGAGCCCATCGTCGGCCCGAAGAAGGCCGAGAAACAGGTCGCCACGATGGCCAACACGATGATGGCGAGCAGAGGGCCGTGCGTAGCCTCAAACCAGGCCATGCCAAGCATCAGCACGCCTCGCGCGACGTCGGTGACGAGGAGCACCACCCGCCTGTCGTAGCGATCGGCAACGATCCCGGCCGGTACCGACAGGAGCACGTAGGGCAGGATCCGGGCTGCCCCGACGATCCCAAGCAGGACCGGGTCCGCGCTGTCGCGGTACACCACGATGAGCAACGCGACGAGGTAGAGCCAGTCCCCGATCGAGGACACGAACTCGCCCGCCAGCAGCTTCGTCAGCGCAGGATTGGCGAGCAAGGCGCGGTACGCGCGAAACGTGGTCACGGCGCCATGGTAGGAGGCGCGGGATCAGCCGATCAGGTCCCTGGCGGGTATCGAGACGCCTTCACGCTGCAGGAGGCTGCGCTTGATCTCGAGGCGGAGTTCCCGGCTTCCGCCCCACTCGCCGCCGTAGCCCCCCAGCGATCCGTCGCCCGCGAGGACGCGATGGCAGGGGATGAACAGTCCGATCGGATTCCGGCCGACAGCGCCGCCCGTCGCTCGGGCCGCGCCGGGACTGCCGGCCATTCGCGCCAGCCGCCCGTAACTGGTGACTGCGCCGTAGGGGATGGAGCGCACGGCAGCGAGCACGCGGCGGTCCCAGTCGGCCAGTCCGACCAGTTCGACCGGTACGTCAATGCCGCCGTGTGGGCGGCTGCCCTCGAAGAAAGCCACGATCTCGCTCTCAGCATGGTCCAGCACCCTGCCGGCCTGGCGGTCGACCCCGTCCGCCATGGGCCGCGCTCTCATCCGGCGTTCGAGGCGGGCGACGAACGCTTCGGTCGTGGCCAGCAGCTCCAGGGCGACCAGACCGACTTCAGAAGCCGCCAGATGGATGGGGCCCCACGGTCCGTCGACTAGCCTGAAGGTAACGCTCGAGCCCGACCTTCCTTCGTGCGCCGGCATCCGGCCAGTCTACGGACGGCGGAACGAGCGTTCAGCGACCGGGCGTCGCTTCCGCGACAGCTGACGGTACGCCACGGCGACATCTGGCCGAGCGCCACGGCGACGCCTCTGGTGTGTCGCCCTCACTCGCCCGGCGACCTCCCTGGGCCCACGATCTCGGCATTCGGCCTCGTCCCAGAACGAGGGGAAGGAGCGAGATGAACGACATCGCCAGGTCTCGTGTGGACAGCCATCAGGGCGATCTTCGCCGGCAAGCCGATCAGGCCCGTCTGGCTCGAATCGCCCGAGGGGAAACCGCAGGCAGGCCGCACTTCTCACGTCCCCGCCACATGCCGTCGCGTCGCCTTTCCGCAGCGATCGCAGCGATCGTGCTCGGTCTGACGGTTGCCGCCGGTGGGGTCATGGCCCAGCCGGCCAGCACGTCAAGCGACCAGGGCTGCGTCTCCGGCCCGACCCATCCCACCTGGTGCTGATATCGATCTGACTTAGTCCGGCGATCGGGGGGTCAAGTCCTCCGATCGCCAGGACTGGTAGGCCGCCGCAATGTCTTCGTCGGACCGGCGCACCGAAGCCCATATGGCGGCACCGTCGAGCGTCCAGTCCAGTCGCGCCCGGCCGTCCCGTGCCACGTAGCAGGCGAGCTTGCCGGACGCGCGCCCGGTGAGCCCGAAGAATCCGCTCGTGGACCAGCCACCTTCGAATTGCTCGCCCGCCGCGCAGTTGCCGCGACGGCCCCGCAGGCCACTCGAGTCGAGAAAGCGCTGCCACGAGGCGGCGAGCGCAGGTGCGTCCTTGTAGAGCGCATAGCGGACGTCCAGTTGCCCCGTCGGACTGCAGCTGAGTGCCGCGGTTTCCGTGCCCGTGACAGGGGCCGAGCGGCAGTCGGAACGAATCGACGGCGGCAGCCAGGCTCGTAGCCGGGCGACATCGGACCCGGCCCCGAACGGCACCGGAGTCGGGGTCGGCGTGGGAGTCGGCGTCGGCGTAGGAGTCGGGGTTGGGCGGGGGGTTGGCCGGGCCGAAGGTGTGGAACCCGCGGCCGATGCACCCGGCTTCTGCCCCAAGCCGCCCGCCACCGGGATCAGCCCATACCCGAGCACTCCTCCGGTGAGCAGCAACACGCCCACGAGCGCGAGGCTGCCTGTGGCCGCGACCAGCGCTGCCCGGCCACGAAGTCTTCTGGTGGGAGGCGCCGGCGGCCGGACCGCGAATGCGGGGAGCGTGAGGTCGTCCGTCCCGCTGACAAGCACGGCGGCGTCGGGTACGGCCGCCCGGACGGCTTCGATGAGGGCTCGTCCGCTCGGATACCGCTGAGCGGGGTCCTTCGCGAGCGCCGTTCCCACGACTGCGTCCAGGCTGGCCGGCAGGCGTGGGCGGCGGTCGGTCACCCGCGGTGGATCGGCGTGGAGATGGGCCCAGATCGTCGCCTCGTTGGTCGTTCGGCGGAAAGGCGGCTCCCCGGTCAGGCACAGCACGAGGAGGCAGCCAAGGCCGTACAGGTCGCCACGACCCGCGAGCTCTGGCGGATGGTGTTCGCCGGTGACCTCCTCCGGGGCGATGTAGTCGAGCGTCCCGATGCGTCGTCCGTCGCCGGCCAGGTGGGCAGTCGTCGAGACGGACCTCCGCGAGAGGCCGAAGTCGGAAAGATAGGCATCGCCCCGAGCGTCGAGCAGGACGTTGCCCGCGCTGACATCGTGGTGGACGAGGCCACGCTCGTGTGCGGCATCGAGAGCGTCCGCGATGGGCGCCAGGATGGCCAGCGTCCGAGCCAGCGACAGCGACCCATCTTCACGGACGAGACGAGCCACGCTCGGGCCGTCGAGGTAGCGCATCGCCAGGTACAGCTGCCCGTCCGCCTCTCCCGCGGCATGGACCGGCACGATGTGGGGATGCTCGAGTGCGGCGAGCAGCTCGATCTCGCGCAGGAAGCGCGTGCGTGCGACCGGGTCGGGCGCGAGCTCCTGGCCGATGAGCTTGAGCGCGATGAGCCGATTCGGGACCAGCTGGCGCGCCCTGTAGACGGTGCCCATGCCGCCCCAGCCGATGACCGCCTCGATGCGGTAGCCGGCGAAGGTGCTGCCTGGAGGAAGAAGTCCCTGCATCCGCGGTCGAAGTCGATCGCCGCCCAAGGAGGCCGCGGGCGATCGCCCGGAGTATGGCACCAGTCAGGGATTGGGCCGGATCACGCCTCGAACCGGCGAAAGACCGCGACGGCGTTTTGCCCGCCGAAGCCGAAGCCGTTGATGATTGCCGTGTCCACGCGGGCCTTGCGCTTGACCTTGGGCACGTAGTCGAGATCGCACTCGGGCAGATCGGGATTCTCGAGGTTGGCCGTCGGGGCTATCCAGCCGTCGCGGATTGAGCCGATCGCCGCCAGTGCAGCCACGGCGCCGGCCGCTCCGAGAAGGTGTCCGACCATCGACTTCGGGGAGCTGATGGCGACCTTGTGAGCCTGGCTCCCGAATGCCGCCTTGATGGCCCGAGTCTCGGTGACGTCGTTGAGCGGCGTGGACGTTCCGTGAGCCACGATGTAGTCGACCTCGTCGGGCCCGACGCCAGCGTCGCGCAGCGCTCGCGTCATCGCCATGGCGGCCCCCCGGCCCGTCGGTTCGGGCGCGCTGATGTGATACGCATCCGAGGTGAGTGCGGCACCGGCGACTTCGGCCAGGATCCGGCCGCCGGCGCCCCTCTCGAGGGCGTGTTGCGCGGACTCGACGACCACGCACGCGGCCCCCTCGCCGAAGACGAACCCGTCACGATCGCGATCGAACGGCCGCGAGGCATGTTCGGGATCGTCATTGCGCTTGGAGAGCGCACCCATATTGCCAAGGGCCGCGAAGGCGACGGGCAACAGCGCTGCCTCGGATCCACCGGCGATGACGACGTCGTACTCGCCCGAACGGATCAGTCGCAGTGCGTCCTGGAACGCGATGACGGAGCTGGCGCAGGCCGCGACCTGGGTGATGACCGGCCCGGTCAGCCGGTATTTCATCGAGACCTGGGCGGCTCCCATGGATCCGGACAGGGCCGGGATCGCGAATGGGCTGACTTGGCCCGCTCCTTTCTTCTCGAGAGTCTCAGTGCCGTCGATGACTTGCTCCATCCCGCCGCCGCCCGTATTGAGGACGACGCCCGCGCGGTCGCGTCGTTCCGGGCTCCAGTCGCTGAAGTCGAGACCCGAAGCGCTCACGGCCTCGGTCGCCGAGGCCATGCCGAAATGGATGAAGCGGCTCATCCGACGCGCCATCTTGCGGTCCATCGCCACGGTCGGGTCGAAATCCTTGACCTGGGCGGCGATCTTCACGTCGAAGCCGGTCGTGTCGAAGGTGGTGATCCGCGCGACCCCGGACTTGCCCGCCAGGAGGTTCGCCCAGTAGGTCGGCGCGTCGTTGCCGATGGGAGTGACGGCGCCGAGGCCGGTCACGACCGCACGGCGGGCGAGGTCATCCGCGGGCAAGGCTCACCTCAGCGGGTCGGGGCATCGCGCTGGATTGTAGCGACCCTCCGTGGCCGCTCGGCCGAGCTTGGCCAGCACACGCCGATGCGCATCGCCGCATAGCAGGCCTCCGGGCGCGGGCGACGTCCAAATGGGGTCACCGCCCTGAAAGCGCCCGATAAGTGCGGCCTGCTCTACTAGGGCAACGGTGCACCCACGTCGTCGTCCCGGCCCGGAAGTGGAATCGCTCATGCGAGCTCTGGGCGCGGACGTTCGCCGCGCGCGATGGCAATCCGGTCTCAGTCAGGCGGGCCTCGAGGTGCTCTCCGGGGTCGATCAGACCACCATTTCCCGGCTGGAGAACGGCCTCGCACCTGGATTGCGATTGATCCGTCTCGTGAAGATCCTGGGACCGATCGGATTGGGCAGCCTCACGCCGTCGCCAGTGTCGGAGAGGCTCAAGGTGACACCCTGGGACAGGGTCCTCTAGGACCATCCCGCGAACAGTTCGGATGCCGCTATGCGCGGACGCGCATCGCACCGGGCCCACAGCTCGGCGGGTCGGCCATGCGGGCAACTGCAGCTCGAGGATGCGCCCAGGCGCGGCCCGACTATGCACGGAGGCGCATCGCGACGGGAGGTGACCGGGATACATGCCCCGCGCCGGCAGCAGGGCGAGGGTTTCAATCGCCGTCGTAGCGCTTGAAGATGACCGCTCCGTTGTGGCCGCCAAGACCGATGTTGTTGGATAGCGCGTAGCGAATCCGCCGGGAGGTCGCCTCGGTCACGACCCACAGGTTGCACTCGGGATCCGGCTCGCGGTAGTTGATCGTCGGCGGGATGCACTGCTCGGCGATCGACATCACCGTTGCGAATGCTTCGAATGCACCCGCCGCTCCCATCATGTGGCCCGTCATCGACTTCGTGGCGCTGATCGCGATCTCGGGCGTGTGCTCGCCGAATACGTCCCAGATCGCTTCCGCCTCCCGCTTGTCGCCGAGCGGAGTGGACGTGCCATGCGGGTTGATCAGGTCCATCTCGTCGGCCGGCACGCCCCGCCGGTCGAGCGCCATCTTCATCGCCCGCGAAGACCCTGCCCCGTGCTCGACCGGCTGGATCATGTCCCAGCCGTCGGCAGCGGAGCCGTAGCCGACGACTTCGGCGTAGATGTGCGCTCCACGCGCCTTGGCCAGCTCGAGGTCCTCGAGGAACAGTGAGCCACTGCCCTCGCCCAGGACGAATCCGTCGCGGGTCAGGTCGAACGGCCGCGAGACGGTCTCGATCGACTCGCCCGGTCGAGGATTGCCCAACCCGCGCATGTTGCCGAATCCTGCGTGGGCGACCTCCAGAAGCGGCGCTTCTGTCGATCCGCTGATGACCGCGATGCAGTCTCCGCGCCGGATGACTTCGGCGCCTTCGGCCACATTGTGGGTGCCCGTGGCGCAGGCCGACACCATGCACACGTTGTGGCCGATGGCACCGGTCTCGATCGCGATCATGCCCGACGTGGAGTCGACAAGCCCGTTGGCAATGAAGGTCGGAGCGACCCGATCAGGCCCCTTTTCGCGGAGCACAGTCCAGTTGTCGATCATCAGCTGCTGACCGCCCGCGCCCGAGCCGAAAACGACGCCCACCTCGGTCCGGTTCTCGTCAGAGATCTCGAAGCCCGAATCCGCAATCGCCTGCTTTGCGGCGGCGACCCCGAAGTGCATCGATGATTCGCCGCGCCGGGCGGCCTTCGCGTCCATCCACTGCTTGGGATCGAAGTCCTTGACCTCGCCGGCCGCCTTTTGTTCGTAGCGCGATACGTCGAAGCGGGTGATCTCACCGAGACCGCTCACGCCCCGGACCAGGTGGTCCCAGGCTGTCTGCTTGTCATTCCCGACCGGGCTCACGACGCCCAGCCCGGTTACGACAACGCGGCGGTCGTAGTCGGGTTTTCGCACGGGTTTCCTCTCTCGCTGATCTCAGGCGGTCGTCGCCGCGCTGCCCGCGAACGGGACAGCCAGGCGATCCGCCGCGGTGGCATCGTCGGTGGCGATGGCCTCGACGTCCGGGGCTATGCGTTTGATGAGGCCGGTGAGCACGCGGCCGGGCCCGACCTCAACGAAGGTGTCGACGCCCTCGGACAGCATTCGCTCGACGGCCGCCACCCAGTCGACGCCCGTCGTCAGGTGGTCGACGAGCTCTGAACGGGCAGCAGCAGCGTCGCGGATGGGCTGCGCGCTGGCATTCGCCAGCAGCGGTGGCTGCGGGTCACGGAACTCGATTCCCGCGAGCACGCGGCGCATTCCCTCGGCAGCTTCTGCCATGAGTGGCGAGTGCGCAGCCACCGAGACCGGCAGCTCGATGGCGCGTCGTGCGCCCAGTTCGCGGGCCAGGTCCAGGGATGCCTCGATGGCCGAGCGCTCGCCGCTCAACACGACCTGCCCTGGAGAATTGCGATTCGCGATGCCGATGATGCCTTGCGCCGAAGCCCGGGAGACGAGTTCGGGTAATTGGGCCTCGTCGAGCCCGACGATTGCCGCCATCCGACCTTCGCGTCCCGCGCCGGCCGACTGCATCTGGCGTCCGCGCTCGCGCACGAGCCCGACGGCGTCGGCCAGCGACAGGGCGCCGGCAGCCACGAGCGCGGAGTACTGGCCCATCGAGTGCCCTGCGGCGAATGCCGCCTCGGGGGCTTCCGTCCCGAGGGCATTCCAGCGCTCGCGTAGCGCGGCGAGGTAGGCCATCGACGTGGCGAGCAGGGCGGGCTGGGCATTGACTGTGAGATCCAGCTCCTCGACCGGGCCCTCCCAGGCCAGCCGGCTGATCGATTGGCCGAGCGCGTCATCGGCCTCGGCGAAGACGGCTGCGGCGGCGGGCGATGCGGCGGCGAGAGCCTTGCCCATGCCGACTGACTGGGACCCCTGGCCGGGGAATACGAACGCGAAGTGGCTCATCGGCCTCCTGATCTCGGTTGACGTGCGGAGAGTAGGTCAGCCAAAGGCCGCCAAGCAGGCAAGCGCGTGCACGATTGCACGTATGTGGAGGACATCGTAGGCTCCACGACAATGGTGTCCGACGATTCCCTCCGCCCGCGTACGCCCGCCCCGATGCGCAGCACTCGCCCCATGACGCCGCGTCGCGCGATCGCCCGGATGTTCGAGGCGGACCTGTCCGCTCCCGTGGTCGCGGCCGGAATCCGGACGCAGAACCCGCGCGAGCTCTCGGAGCGGGTGGCGATGGGTCGCGCGCTGTGGCGCGAGCTGGTGGTCGGCTTTGCGTCGCAACTCGGAGGGCTCCGGCTGGGGTTCACCCAGCTCGCCGCCTTGTACATCCTGGCCGACGGTCGCACGACGACCATCTCCGACCTTGCCGACACGCTGAACCGGTCGCCGTCTGCGACGTCGCGCCTGATCGACGGTCTCGTTCGCCGGCGCCTGGTCGAGCGCCGCGCCGAGGTCGAGGACCGCCGCCAGAAGACGATCTGGCTCACTCAGCGGGGTCGGGCGCTGCTACGGCTGGTGGATCGCGGCCGGGCGGATCAGTTCCTGTCGGCCGTCCGACCCATGCCGCCCGCGGAGCGGGCGCTCATCGCCATGGGCGTGGCGGCCCTGGCGACCCACGCCATCTCTCGTCGCGGCCGGCTGATCAAGCACTCCGTGGGCTGAAGCCGACAAGGCGCACGCGCCGCGCGGAGAGGGGCCGAGGATGGGATCGCGGAACCGCGTGACCTGATCAGGCTCCGGTCAGCGCCCGCCCCCGAATGCCCCGGCCATGATCGCGACGACGGTGAGCAGGATGCTCGTCCCTACGATGAGAACGACCATACCGACGAGCAACAGGATGTAGCGTCGCTCCTGCCGACGGGTGCCCTCCGGATCCGGGTCGCGGCCACCGGGCAGGTACGGCGCCGCCAGGCCCCGAGCCCGGGCTGCCTGATCTCGTTCCGTGGGCTCGGGGTTCCCCTCGAGGTTGGAGTCGGGGTCATGTTCGCTCTGGGTCACCCCATGATCATGCCGGAAACGGCTGGCCGGGGTCAGTTGACGTCAGGCGAAAACGTCCCGGAGCGGTTCGGCAACCTCCTTGGCCGCCGCCCGAAGGGGCTCTGGGCCCGCAGCGGCCGGGAGGCCCAGGATCATGTGGGTTGCGCCTGCCCGCACCAGGCTCAGCGCAGCCTCGAGGGCTTCACGCCGCTGCGCCGGGTCTGCGCCGCAGATGACCTGTCCTGCGAACTGGAAACCGGACGGATCCCGGCCGATGGCCTCGAATGAACGCAGGAGGGCGTCGCGCCGGTCCACGAAGTAGGCGATGTCCCCGGCCCTGTTGCCCGGCGTCAGCCATCCGTCAGCGGCCCGGGCGGCCAGCGCGATGCCCCGCGGCTTCTGCCCCCCGAGCCAGATCGGCGGGCCGCCGGGGCGTACCGGGCCGGGGTCATTGGTCGCGCCGCGAAGGGGGTAGAACCGATCCCCCAGCGTGACTCCTGGCGGCGTCTGTGCTTCGGGCGAGAAGAGGGCGTGGAGAACCGAAACGGCCGACTCGAGCCTGCTGATCCGTTCCCCGATGGGTGGCAGAGGGATTCCGAATTCTTCGTGCTCGCCCTCGTGCCAGCCGGCTCCCAACCCGACGATGAATCGACCGCCGGTCGCCTGATCGAGGACGGTGGCTGCCTTTGCCAGGACTGCCGGGTGACGGAAGGTGTTCGAGAGGACTGAGTGGCCGATCCATTTGCTGGGCACGCGATACGCCAGTGTGGCGGCGAGCGTCAGCCCCTCGATGCTTTTGCCGCCGTGCTCCTGGCCTGAGTCCGTCAGGTGGTCGTTGAGCCAGGCGGCATCGAACACGCCGTACTCGCCGGCGGCGGCCCAGGTCGCGTCAAGGGTCGCCCAATCTACTTCCTGCGGGGCCGCCTTGAAGCCGATCCGGCCACCCGCCAGGTCCGTCACGCAACCGGTTCCGGCGCACGATCCGGGGCTCGCGCAGACAGCGCCGCTGTCATGCGGTCTCCGGTGGTGACCGCCCCGAGCGAGGCCGATGAGACGAGCGCTGCGTACTTGGCCATGACGCCACCGCTGTAATGCGTCGTCGGCGGGCGCCAGGCGGCCCTCCGCCGATCGAGCTCGGCCGGTGGAACCTCCAGATCGAGGGCCTTGCGGTCCACGTCGAAGACGATCTCGTCACCCTCCTCGACCAGGGCGATGGGCCCGCCGAGGGCAGCCTCCGGCGCGACATGGCCGACCATCAGGCCGTGGGTGCCACCCGAGAAGCGTCCATCGGTCAGCAGCGCCACGGAATCGCCGAGGCCTTCGCCGACCAGCGCCCCGGTCACGCTGAGCATCTCCTGCATTCCCGGGCCACCGACGGGGCCTTCGTAGCGAATGACGACGACGTCGCCCGGCTTGATCTGCTGCGCACGAACGGCGTCGTAGCAGGCAGTCTCGGAGTCGAACACCCGAGCGGGCCCTCGGTGATGACGCCGCTCATGGCCGGCCAGCTTGATAACGCAGCCATCGGGGGCCAGGGAGCCGCGCAGGATCGCAAGTCCGCCGACCGGCTTGAGTGGCCGCTCGATGGGCACGACGACCTCCTGGCCGGGCGTCTCGCGAACCGCCGCGGCAATCTGCGCAATCGTCCGACCGTCGACCGTCGTGGAGTCGCCGTGCAGGAGGTCGCGCTTGAGCAGCTCGCGCATGACCAGCGCGACGCCGCCGGCGTCGTACATGTCGGCGGCCGTGAACCGGCCCCCAGGCGCCATGTCGGCGACGATCGGGGTCCGGTCGGCGATCTCGCCGAACTCGTCGATGTCGAGCGAAATCCCGAACTCATGGGCGATCGCCAGGAGGTGGAGGACGCCGTTGGTCGAGCCGCCCGTCGCGGCGATCGAGGCAATCGCATTGTCGATGGCAGACCGCGTAACGATCGAGGCCGGCCTGATGTCGTGACGCACGAGGGTCATCGCCAGCTCGCCGCACGCTCGTGCGGCATCGTCTTTGGCGGCATCCTCGGCCGGAATACCGTTGAGCCCTCCGGGCGAGATGCCCAGGAATTCGAGGGCCGTGCTCATCGTGTTCGCGGTGAACTGTCCGCCGCAGGCTCCCGCGCCGGGACAGGCCGCGTTCTCGACCTCGTACAGCTCTTCCAGGCTGATCTTCCCCGCCCGGTATGCGCCGATGGCCTCGAAGACCGTCACGACCGTGGCGTTCCGGCGACCCTTGTAGAGCCCCGGGTAGATCGTTCCGTTGTAGAGAACCACGGCCGGGATGTCGAGGCGGCCGAGCGCCATCACCGCGGCGGGAATGGTCTTGTCGCAGCCGACGAGGCAGACGAGACCGTCGAACAGGTGGCCCCGGGCCACGAGCTCGATCGAGTCGGCGATGACCTCGCGGCTGACAAGGGAGGTCTTCATCCCCTCGGTGCCCATCGAAACGCCGTCCGAGATCGAGATGGTGTTGAACTCCATCGGCGTGCCGCCACTCGCACGGATGCCTTCCTTGACGAAACCGGCGAGGCGTCGCTGGTTCAGGTTGCAGGGCATCGTCTCGATCCAGGTGGTCGCGACGCCCACGATCGGCTTGGCGAGGTCCTCGTCCGTAAATCCGACAGCCTTGAGCATCGCCCGTGCGCCAGCGCGATCGGGCCCGTCCGTCAGCGCGCTGCTGTGGCGCTTGGCAGGGTCGGTCGGGCGGTCGTATGGCAGGGCCCGGGCAGCCCCTCTCGCCGGGGTCTCAGGGCTCATCGGTTATCCCTCGGGTGGTCTTCGGTCCCGGCAGTGTAAGCGGGTCGCCGGCCTTCAGCGGACGCAGGGTCCGGTCGAGACGGCGCTCGTTCGGCCGAGGGCCGGCGTGACGTCGGTCGCGACCGAGATAGGGGACAGGGCATAGCCAACGTCCTGGTCGGAGCGAGCTTCGGCGAACACGACGCCGCCCACGGTCCCGTCCTTCAGGATGAGAGGACCGCCGCTGTCGCCTGGCTCAACCTGCGCACGAAGCTCGAGGATGTTCCGAGTGACCCTCCCGTGCCCGTAGATGTCGCGGCCGGTGGCCGCGTATTCGGCGGCGACAGCGGCAGGGATGACCGCCAGCCCGCCGCCGTTCGGATGACCCAATGCCGCTGCCGGGGTGCCGGTCCGGGGGTCCTGCGCGGCAAAGCGGAGGGACTTCCCCTTGACATCCGGCGCCCACAGGACCGCGACGTCGAGAGAGGGGTCGAACAGGACCACGGTCGTGTCGAAGGTCTGCCCTCCGATGTTGACCCGGACGCTCGAGCCGCCGGCCACGACGTGCGCATTGGTCACCAGATATCCGGAGCGCACCACGAAGCCGGTCCCCGTCAGCAACGCGTTGCACGAGACCGCCGATACCCGGGCCGTGCTGTCCTCGGCTGGTCCGGCGATGGCTCGCGCCTGCGGATCCGCCGGCACGTCCACCGGGGGTGCGGGGAACGGTTCGAGGCCGACGAAGACCTGTGGTAGGCCGCTCACGTCCAGGATCTGCCCCACGTCGGCCGTGATCTCGGTCAACGGCGGCAGGTAACCGCTGAGCGTGCGCATGACCGACGAGGTTTGTGCGATCGCGCTCAGACGGGGGACCGGGCCCGTGGCCATCAGGCTTCCGGCGAGCCATAGCACCAGGATGCCCTGGGCAACGGCCATTGCCGCTCCCGCCAGACGGTCGGCCGATCCGAGGACCCCCTGCCCGAGACGCACGCTGGCCGCCTGGCCGGCCCCCGCACCCAACCCTTCCCCGAGGGCGACTGCGAGCACGAGCGCGCCCAGCACCAGAAGCGCCCGCGGCGCGGGATCGAGCTGATCGAGGTAGCCCCGGGCCACCGGAATGAGGAAGACGACGAAGGTGCCCCCGAGGACCGCACCGATGAGGCCGCCGAGCTGGGGCAGCAACCCCGACCGAAGGCCAAGGATGAAGGCGAAGACGATCAGGACGACGGCGCCTGCGTCGAGGAGATTCACCGAACAAGTATGGGCGCGGCGGCCATTCGGGCAGGGTGGGCCGGAACGTGGACCGCAAAAAGAGCGGTCGGGGGGTCAGGTGATCGTCAGGCTGACCGGCCGGGCGTGGCCGTCGGTCGTCCGAACCAGATAGCTTCCCGGCTCCAGGCTGCCCAGGTCGACCAGCGTCCCCTTGAGCAAGGCGATGTCGATGCAGGCCACGCTTCCGGCGTTGGGCGGCGACCCTTCACGGACGGTGATCGAGATCGTGCTGCCAGCGCGCCGAACGAGGACGGAGTCGAGCATCGTGCAAGGCTCGATTCCGCTCCACCACACGGCCGTCAAAGCGGCGCGCCGCCCGGACACGGCGACCTCCAGCTTCACGACGCTTACGGGGTGCACGTCGGCCTGTCCGGGATGTGCGAAGACCATCTTTGGTTCACCCAACGGAGGGACGCCACTGTCGATCGGGTTCCCGCCGATCGGGTGGATCGGCTTTCCGATGATTGCTCCACCGCCGCCCGCGCCTCCATCGGAGTTGCCGCCATCGATCTCGGCTGGGCTGGGGCTCGGCGATGGGCCCGGGGAACTGGCGCCGGCTGTGCACCCGGCGCCCGCCACGATCAAGGCCAGCAGGAGGCCGCTGAGCAGACGCGGTTGCTCCGTCATGGGCCGGCAGACGGCCGGGTTACCCGCCTGGTTCCCGCGGCGGAGCGGCTAGGCCGGCGTTCCGAGCCGGGTATCGATGCGGGCCGGATGGCTCGCATCCCATGCGTCGATGTCGGCCAGCCTCCCGAGCAGGTAGCCGAGCTCGTCGGTTCCGGCCAGCAGCATCACCTTGGCGAACGGGTCGACCTCGAAGGGCAAGTCCTCGTCGCCGGGCAGGTGAACCACCTGGGAATCGAGCTCGACCGTCAGTTCGGCATTTGGGTCGGCCGAGCTCAGCTCGAACAGCTGGCGATGCCGGCCGGGTTCGACGGTGATCGGCAGCAGGCCGTTCTTCAGGGCATTGCTTCGGAAGATGTCGGCGAAGCCGGTCGACAGGATGGCCCGGATGCCCCATGCAACCAGCGCCCACGGAGCATGCTCGCGCGAAGACCCGGACCCGAAGTTGTCGCCGGCGAGGAGGATCCGCCGGTCCGCCATCTCCGGGCGGTCGAGGACGAAGGGCGGGTCCTTCGTCCGGCCGTCCTCAGCGAAGCGCCAGTCATGGAAGAGCGCTTCTGCGAGCCCGTCCTTGTCGGTGACCTTCAAATATCGCGCGGGCACGATCTGGTCCGTGTCGACGTTTTCGGCCGGCAGCGGGATCATCCGGCTCGTGAACGTCTGAAAGGGCTCGGCCATCGGTCAGCCGACTCCCATGACCGAGGGCACGTCGATGCCCGGCAATGTCCGGGGATCCGTCACGACGCCGGTCAGGGCAGAAGCGGCGGCGGTCAGTGGCGACGCCAGGAATGACCGGCCACCCTTGCCCTGCCGCCCTTCGAAGTTGCGGTTGGAGGTCGAGATCGCGTACTGGCCGGGAGTGAGCTGGTCCCCGTTCATCGCGATGCACATCGAGCAGCCTGCCTCGCGCCATTCCGCGCCTGCCGCGCGGAAGATCTCGCCGAGGCCCTCTCGATCGGCCTGTTTCTTCACTTCTTCCGACCCCGGCACGACCATCACGCGGACTCCGTCCGCCACGCGACGGTCCCGCAGCACCGAGGCGGCCTGGCGCAGGTCGCTGATGCGGCCGTTGGTGCAGCTGCCGATGAACACCACGTCCACCTTCCGGCCGAGTATCGGCTCACCCGGCCGCAGATCCATGTACTCCAGGGCGTGAGCCAGGGCTCGACGCTGGCCGGGATCGGTCGCCGTCTCCGGGTCCGGGATCCGCCCCGAAATCGGGATACCCATCCCCGGATTGGTGCCGTACGTGACCATCGGTTCGAGTTGCGAGGCGTCGATCGTGACGGTCCGGTCGTACCGCGCGCCGGGATCGGTGGGCAGCAGGCGCCATCGGGCGAGAGCCTCGTCCCAGGCGCCGCCCTGCGGGGCATGTCGGCGGCCGTGCAGGTACTCGAAGGTCGTGTCGTCGGGCGCGATGAGGCCTGCCCGGCCGCCGGCCTCTATCGACATGTTGCAGATCGTCAGCCGCTGCTCCATGGTCAGGGCGCCAATCGCCTCGCCGGTGTATTCGAAGACGTGGCCGTTGCCGCCGCTGACCCCGATCCGTGCGATGAGCGCGAGGATGATGTCCTTCGCGGAAACGCCCGGGGAGACTCGGCCGTCGACCCGCACCTCATAGGTCAGCGGGCGGCGTTGCAACAGGCACTGCGTGGCCAGCACCATCTCGACTTCGCTCGTCCCGATGCCGAAGGCGAGCGCGCCGAAGGCCCCGTGGGTGCTCGTGTGGCTGTCACCGCAGACGATCGTCATCCCGGGCTGGGTGAGCCCCAGCTCCGGCCCGATCACATGGACGATTCCCTGGTTCGGGCTGCCGAGGCCGTGGAGCGGGATCCCGAACTCCCCGCAGTTGGCGGTCAGTTGGCCGACCTGATTGGCCGCCATCTGGTCGAGGATCGGCAGGCTGCGCGAGTGGGTCGGGACGCTGTGGTCAGCCGTCGCGACCGTCCGTTCGGGCCGGCGCACCCGCAGGCCTCGCTGCCGAAGTCCCGTGAATGCCTGCGGGCTCGTGACTTCATGGACGAGGTGCAGGTCGACCGCGAGGACCGCCGGGGCGCCCGGTTCCTCGGCGACCACGTGCTCGTCCCAGATCTTCTCGAACAGCGTTCTCGGCCCGGTGCCCATGGGCCGGAAAGGCTAGCACGGGTTGCTCCAGGTCAGGCCGACGACCGGAGAGTAGTCGGCGTCCAGGCCCGACTCGCCCTTGAAGTGCGCCCGAAACTCGTAGGTGGTCACGCCACTGCTGCCCGACACGCTGAACGTCCTCGACCAGTTGGTGGACGAGCCGCCGTCCGTGGCCACCGATGCGTAATCGATCATCCAGGCGGCGCTGCCCATGGGCCGCCGGTCCAGGAACACGGTCCGGGATGGCAGGCTGTTGCCACTGAGAGCCCCGTAATTGCTGTCCGTTTTCACCGACAACCGGCCGGTCAGGGTCAGGCCGGCGCCGTAACAGTCAGCTGTGAGTGGCGCCGCCGCCGATACGACGCTGTACAGGCCGGTCGGACCGTGGCCCGGAATGTGATCGAAGCAGTTTGCGTACCCCCCGGCAAGGGATGCGACGTCGTAGAGGATCTGCATGCGCGCCTCGTCGCAGCGCTGTAGGTGGTGGGTGCTCCAGCCCGATTCGGGCCGGTTTGCAGGCACGGGCGTCATGACCGTGTCCGACTCGCTGGTGTCCATGTGGTCAAGAAAGCCGCCGATGTGTCCGGTTTCGTGGATCCCGATACGCTCCACGTCCCAGCACCCACTGACCAGATTCAGCTGGCACCACGGCTGTCCGGGGGATCGGCGGAGCCAGATCTTCCAGGCCGTGCTGCCGGCGCCCGATGCGCAGCCAAGCCAACCCGGCAGGTTGTTGCACGCCGCGACACCCGTGCTGTTGGTGAAGTACACGGTGGCGCTGCCGCCAGCCTGCTGGCGAAAGACGACGTGCTTCGAGTTGTTCGTCGTCGAAGACGCCCATTGCGTCTGGAGGACGTCCTGAACATAGGGCTTCAGCCAGGCGGGGACACTGGCATCCCAGTCGTAGGTCGATCCGGCCGACACCTCGGTTATGGACCAACTCCGACCATAGGGTGCCGGAGTCGGGTTGTGCGCGTCGGCAGGAACCGCCGCGATGGATAGCAGCAGAGCCGTGAGCGCGCCTGCCACACGCACCCGCCTCTCCGCGCTCACGACCCACCAACCTTGAACGCATTGCGCTGAAGGCGGCCGGTGGCTCGCTCGAACACCGATGCCCTTGCGGTTCCAACGGCCACTCCCAATGCCTCGCCAAGCGCCGGCTCGGGGACCAGAACCAGGTGATCGAAAGACGACAACTCGGGACAGAGATAGGACACAGCCGAGGCTCCGCGATGGTCCTGAGCCAGGATTCGCCGGACACTGCCGGTCGAGGTGCTGACCTCCTCGATCAGGTACCGGCCGTCGAGATCGATGCCGACGACGAAACCGCGGCCGCTCGGATCTGCCACGGCCGAATAGACCAGGTCTGCCCGGAGCGACCAGATCCGTCGACCGGTCGTGAGGTCCTGGAGTGCCATGGTCCGGCCGGCGACCGTGAGAACCCGGTCGTCTGTGATGGCGATAGGCACCAAGTCGTCGAGTGCCGAGCGGACGGTCAGGCTCGCGACGTCGACGATCTCGAGGCGCCTGGCACTGAGCCCGCCGATGGTCGCCATGAGGGTCCGACCAGACGGGCTCCCCAGCAACGGCCCTCGCTCGACGTTCGCGCCGAAGCGCGACAGCTCCGCGACCGGATCGGTCACTGCGCTGGGCGCGGGAGCCGGCGTCGCAAGGTCGGCAGTCCAGACGCCAGCGTCGACGGTGCGCGAAGGGTCGCCTGGGCCGGTCCAGAAAAGCCTCCGGCCGACCAGCAATCCGCGTGTCGCGAGGACGGGCGTGCGCAGGGTGGTCAGGAGGCGTCCCGACTCGACGTCCCGGATGAGGAGCTGGGATCCGCCGTCGCCGATCACGGCCGAGACGACGAGACCCCCGTCGGCCGCCAGTCCCAGCTCGCCGGCCGGGAGAATGCTGCGAGCGGTGGTGCCTTCTATGCCGGCTACGGCGACACTTCGCCCGTCGCTGCCGGGCGTGGCGTCAATAGCTTCGGCGATCCAGGTCCTCTGCCGCACCTCGACCGGCACGCCCGGACGGTCCGCTGCTCGGGCGTTGGGGATCGCGCTCGGCGCCTGGGCGGAGGCGGATGGCGACAAGACGACAGGCGGAGCGCTGGCAGCAGGGGACTCCGGCGACGCCGTCCCGACTGGGGGATCCGCCGCCGCGGACGGACTGTATTGAGACAAAGGATTGCGGCCAACCCGGTTGCCGACTGCTATGACGCCGACGACGGCTGCGGCCAGGAGCAGGGCAGCCAACCCCGAACCCACGCGACCGACCGAGGGGCCAATGCCCCGCCCCGACTGACTGGAGGACGATCCACGTCTGTCTTGCATCCGACTTGTCCTCGCGGCAGGCACTGGTCGCGGGAGTCGGTCTCGCCTCGGCTGGAGGGACCGGGCGGTCGGCGCATTTCAGCACCTCGCCCTTCACTGGCACTTATCTCGCCCGGCCCGGGCGTACTTTCGACGGCGTGCGGACGGTTGCGCTCTCCGAGAAGGCTGCTAGACTGCGCGGACACCGCGGGCCGGCCCGCGGCGCGTTCGTCGTCGGAGATGCGTTGAACCTGTCCAAGGGAACGAGCCGCCGCCATGCCGCTGTCGTGCTCACGGCAGACGGCCGCCGCGTGACGCTCCCGCTGCGGGACGCAGGCCTCGTCGACGTATCGGTCCCCGGCATCGGCCGGTTCCTCCTCCTTGGGCTGGATGGCCTTCTTGGTCTTATTACCGGCTCCCGGCGGGAGACCGACGGACTGCGGAGGGACGAGCGTACGTAGCGCCCGAACCACTGAAGACCGAAGGAACCCTCGCCGGGAGGCGAGGGTTTTTCGTTTGTCCGGCGCCACCGAAGCGCGGACGCCAGCGAAGAGGCAGGGAACGGAATGACGATTACGAGGAAAGGCACCGGCGAGCCGTCCCGTGCCGCCTCGACCGAACCGCCCGATACGCGCCCGCCCGCCGATGCCGCAAATCGAGAGGACACCGCAGACGCCACTCGTCGCTCGCACGTGCCGAACGACGGCAGCGCCGCGGCGCTCGCCGTCGAGCAGGCACGGCGGGCGATGCTGCACGAGGCGCCCGTCAGGAAGCGGACGCGGATCGGTGCGGACGTCGTATGCGAGGCCCTGATCGAGCAGGGCGTCGACGTCTTCTTCGGCTATCCCGGAGGAGTCGTCCTGCCGCTGTACGACGTCCTCGGCGACTACCCCGAGCTTCGCCACATCCTGGTTCGACACGAGCAGGGCGGCGCTCACGCCGCCGACGGCTACGCTCGCGCGACGGGCAGAGTTGGCGTCTGCCTGGGTACCTCCGGCCCGGGCGCGACCAACCTGGTGACGGGCATCGCGACAGCCCAGCTGGACAGCGTTCCGATCGTTGCCATCACGGGCAACGTGCCCGCGGCGCTCCTGGGCAAGGACGCCTTCCAGGAGATCGACATCAACGGCATCACCCTGCCGATGACCAAGCACAACTACCTCGTGCGCGACGCCGACGACCTGCCGCGGGTCTTCGCGGAGGCCTTCCACATCGCCCGGACGGGGCGGCCCGGGCCAGTCCACATCGACATCACCAAGGACGCCCTGCAACAGGAGACACGGGCCGAGCACCCGACCGAAGCGCACCTGCTGGCCGGCCTGCCCGGCTTCCGGCCGACGTTCGATGGGCACCCTCGCCAGCTGAGGCTGGCGGCCGCGGAAATTGCCCGAGCGAGGCGTCCCATGATCCTGGCCGGTCACGGCGTGCTCCATGCCGGCGCCTGGGACGATCTCCTCGCCCTGGCCCAGAAGACCCAGATCCCGGTCGCCCACACGCTCCTGGGGATCGGCGTCATCGACGAGACGCAGCCCCTCAGCTATGGCTACATGGGCATGCACGGCTGGAAGCACGTCAATCGGGCGATCCAGTCGGCCGACCTGCTGATCGCGTTCGGCATGCGTTTCGACGACCGGGTCACCGGCAACGTCCGGACATACGCCCCGTACGCGCGGATCGTCCACGTCGACATCGATCCGGCCGAGATCGGCAAGAACGTCGCGGTCGAAGTGCCAATCGTGGGCGACGCCGGCCGCGTGCTGCGCGCCCTGCTGCCCCTCGTGGAGCAGGTCGATCCGGCCAGCCGCGCCGACTACTTCGCGGAGCTCGCGGAGTGGCGCAAGGACTCAGAGGGCAGCAGCTGGCACGGGTCCGGTGCGTGGCGGGACGGCCTGCTGTCGGCCGACTTCGTGATCGCCCGGATCGGTGAGCTGACGGGACACGACGCCACCCTCGTGTCCGACGTCGGCCAGAACCAGATGTGGATGGCCCGCTATGCCGGCTTCCGGAGGCCGAACAGCCACATCAGCTCGGGCGGCCTCGGCACGATGGGCTTCTCGGTGCCGGCGGCGATGGGCGCCGCACTGGGCCGCCCCGACAAGGAGACCTGGGCCATCACCGGCGACGGCGGCTTCCAGATGACGTTCCAGGAGCTGATGACGCTCGTGCAGGACGACATCCCGGTCAAGATCGCGCTCCTCGACAACAAGAAGCTCGGGATGATCCGCCAGTGGCAGGAGATCATCTACGCGGGCAACTACCACTCGGCGCACCTGCTCGGCCCCGACTTCATCAAGCTGGCCGAGGCGTTCGGCATCCCCGGCTTCCGCGCCTCACGACCGGAGCAGGTCGACGAGGTAATCCAGGCGGCCCAGGCGGTCGACGGTCCGGCCCTGGTCTGGTTCGACATCGCCGAGGAGCAGAACGTGTTCCCGATGATGCCGGCCGGAAAGGGCCTGTCCGACCTGATCGAGAAATGGGACGGGGTCGAGGAATGACCGCCGATCCAGGCGGCAACGGAGTGGCGTCGGGGCCGGCGACGAATCCTGTGGCGCCGGCTACGACTGCCACGGGCAGCCCATCGTCGCCCGCCTCGCCGGCGCACGTCGGCCCGCCGCCCCGGGCAATACCCGGGAGCGGGGAGAAGCATCGCCACGTGCTCGTCGCGGTGGTCCTCGACAAACCCGGAGTGCTGAACCGGGTGAGCAGCCTCATGCGCGCCCGCAACTTCAACATCGAATCGCTCGCGGTTAGTCACACGGACCAGCCCGAAGTCAGCCGGATGACGATCACCCTCCGTGGCGACGATGTTGCCGTGGAGCAGGCAACGAAGCAGCTCTACCGCCTGATCGACGTGCTCAAGGTCCAGGACCTCACGGCCGAGCCGACCATCGAGCACGAGCTGGCCCTGGTGAAGGTCCGGACGACCGAGGCGGATCGTGCCGAGATCATCCGGATCGTCGAGCTTACGCACGGCCGCATCGTCGACGTCTCGGCCGATTCGATCATCGTTGAGGCGACCGGCACGGAAGCCGAGGTGGATGCCCTTCTGGCACTTCTGCGCGGCTTCGGGATCCGTGAGCTGGTCCGCACCGGAGCCGTGGTGATGGCGCGCGGATCGCAGTCCATTGAGGAGGCAGTGAAGCGATGACGGCGAGGATGTATTACGACAACGATGCCGATCCAGCGGCGCTCCGAGGGCAGACGGTAGCCGTGATCGGGTATGGCAGCCAGGGCCATGCCCATGCCCTGAACCTCCACGAGTCCGGAGTGAACGTGGTGGTCGGGCTCGCGCCCGCATCGAAGTCACGCCCGCTCGCGGCCGACGCCGGGCTCCGCGTGGCCGACGTTGCCGACGCCGTGCGCGACGCGGACGTCGTCATGATCCTCGTGCCCGACACAGCCCAGAAGGCGGTCTACGACGCCGAGATCGAGCCGAACCTGCGGCCCGGCCAGCTGCTGATGTTTGCCCACGGCTTCAACATCCATTTCGGACGGATCGATCCGCCGGCCGATATTGACGTCGGCATGGTGGCGCCCAAGGGCCCCGGCCACCTGCTCCGCTCGGTCTACCTCGCGGGAGGTGGCGTGCCCGCCCTGTTCGCCGTCCATCGCGATGCCTCCGGTACCGCCCGCGCGCGCGTCCTGGCCTATGCCCGCGCTCTGGGCAACACTCGCGCCGGTGTGCTCGAAACCACGTTCGCCGAGGAGACCGAGACCGACCTGTTCGGTGAGCAGGCGCTCCTGTGCGGGGGAGTGTCTTCCCTCGTCAAGGCGGCCTTCGAGACGCTGGTCGAGGCCGGCTACCAGCCCGAGCTCGCCTACTTCGAGACCATGCACGAGCTCAAGCTGATCGTCGACCTGATGTACCGGGGCGGCCTCAACTTCATGCGCTTCAGCGTCTCGGACACGGCGGAATACGGCGACTACGTGAGCGGCCCGCGCGTCACGGAAGGCGCGAAGGTCGCCATGAAGGACATCCTCGGGGACATCCAGTCCGGTTCCTTCGCCAAGCGCTGGGTAGCCGAGTATGACTCGGGTGGCGCCGAGTTCGCCCGCATGCGCGAGCAGGACAAGCACCACCAGATCGAGGAGGTCGGCGCACGCCTCCGGGCGGCGATGCCGTTCGTCAACCCGGTCGTCGTGGAAGCGGGCCAGGCCCAGGCCGCCGCAAGCGGCGCCGGGGCGGCCGAGTCCCGCCCGAAGGAGGCCGCCCGATGAGCCCGGGGGTGGCGGCCGGAACCGTCCGCATCTTCGACACGACCCTGCGTGACGGGGAACAGGCTCCAGGGGCAGGCCTGACGGCCGCCGAGAAGCTCGAGGTCGCCCGCCAGCTGGCGCGGCTGCGGGTGGACGTCATCGAGGCCGGCTTCCCGGCCGCCTCGCCGGGCGACTTCGAGGCCGTCCAGCGCATCGCCCGCGAGACGAGGGGCAGCGTGGCCGTGGCTGCCCTGGCGCGCTGCCGCGACGGCGATCCGCAACGCGCCGTGGAAGCGATCCGGGTAGCGGAACGGCCGCATCTGCACGTCTTCATCGCCACGTCTGACATCCATCTCAC
This sequence comes from Chloroflexota bacterium, assembly GCA_005883615.1. Lineage (GTDB taxonomy): Bacteria > Chloroflexota > Limnocylindria > Limnocylindrales > CSP1-4 > CF-16. The sequence continues at coordinate 154,548 of VBEC01000014.1, forward strand.
GCACAAGCTGCGAATGACTCGTAACCGGGCGCTGGCCGAGGCGCGCCGCTGGGTGACCTACGGGCGGGAGCAACTCGGGCCGGACGTCGAGATCGAGTTCTCCGCGGAGGACGCCTCCCGCACGGACGTGGACTTCCTCCTCGAGGTTTATGAGGCGGTCGTCGACGCGGGGGCCTCCACGGTGAACATTCCGGACACCGTCGGCTACGCGATCCCCGCCGAGTTCGGCGCGCTGGTCGGACGGGTGGTCGCTCTGGTCGGGCGCGATGCCACGGTCAGCGTCCACTGCCACAACGACCTCGGGTTGGCCACGGCCAACACGCTCGCCGCCGTCCAGGCCGGCGCGCGGCAGGTGGAGGTGACGATCAACGGTCTGGGCGAGCGTGCCGGCAACGCCTCCCTCGAGGAAGTGGTGATGGCACTCCGGACGCGACCGACGCAGTTCCCCGAGCTCGTGTCACACGTCCAGACGGAGCAGATTACGGCGGCCTCACGCCTGGTGTCCTACCTGACCGGCTTCACGATCCAGCCCAACAAGGCCGTCGTCGGCGGCAACGCCTTTGCGCACGAATCCGGCATTCACCAGGACGGCGTCATCAAGAATCCGCTCACATACGAGATCATGACCCCCCAGTCGGTCGGGTTGAGCGGCAGCCAGCTGACGATCGGAAAGCTGTCCGGCCGCAAGGGCCTCCAGGGCAAGCTGCGGGAACTCGGGCACGAGGTCGAAGGCGAGGCGCTCGACGCGCTCTACCGCGAGGCGATCGCGCTGGCCGACGCCAAGAAGGAAGTCACGGACGCGGATCTGCTCGCACTCGTTGAGCAGCGAGCCGCGGAGGTCCCCGCCTCGGTGAGCCTTCTCGGCTGGAGCGTCACCTCGTCAGGGGGCGGGCGGTCGACCGGCTCGGTGACTGTGACGGTCGCCGGAGAGGAGCGGTCCGCCGACACGACCGGCAACGGCCCCGTGAATGCGCTGTACGGCGCGGTGGACCAGGCGATCGCGCCCGTCCTCGGCTGGCACCCGGTTCTCGCCGAATACGAGATCCGCGCGGTCTCGGCGGGCGAGGATGCCCAGGGCCAGGTGCTCGTGCGCTGCCGCCGGTCAAGCGATTCCGGCAAGGGCGCGCTGACGGTCTCGGGGCATGGCCTGTCGACCAACATCATCGAGGCGTCCCTCGACGCCTACCTCGTGGCGATCAACAAGCTCCACGGAGCGGAGATCAGCAGCGTCCGGGCTGCGTTCGTCGGGCGGGCGCCAGCGGAAGAGATGCCGTGACGTCAGGCCAGTCGTCGACGTATCGCATCGTCGCGATCCCGGGGGACGGCGTCGGGCCCGAGGTCGTGGCCGCGGGTCGCCGTGTGCTGGATGCGATCGGCGACTCCGAGGGCTTTCGCATCGATTGGACCGAAGTGGCCGCCGGCGGCAACGCCATCGACCGCTTTGGCGTCGCGATCCGCCCCGACGACGTCGCCCTGTGCGGAGCCGCCGACGCGGTCCTGCTCGGCGCGGTGGGCGGCCCCAAATGGGACGACCCCAAGGCGGCGGTGCGGCCCGAGCAGGCGCTGTTTGCGCTGCGCGGTGGCCTCGGGCTCTACGCGAACCTGCGGCCGGTGACCGTCCACCCGGCGCTTGTCGGGTCCTCGCCGCTCCGTCCGGAGCTCCTCGACGGAGTCGACCTGCTCATGGTTCGTGAGCTCACAGGCGGCATTTACTTCGGGGAGCGGGCGGAAGCCTCCGGCCCGCCCGGCCAGCGCAGCGCCAGCGACAGCCTGCCTTACACGGAGGCCGAAGTCCGGCGGATCGTCCGCCTGGCGTTCGAGCTGGCCCGCGGCCGGCGAAAGGCCGTCACCCAGGTCGACAAGGCCAACGTGCTCGCTACGTCGCGGCTGTGGCGCCTCGTCACCGACGAGGTAGCCCACGAGTTTCCGGACGTCAGCCTGGAGCATCGCCTGGTCGATTCGACGGCGATGCTTCTGGTCACCCGTCCGGCTGACTTCGACGTAGTCGTGACCGAGAACCTGTTCGGCGACATCCTGTCGGACGAAGCGAGCGTGCTGGCCGGCTCGCTTGGCATGCTGCCTTCGGCCTCGCTGGGCGAGCGTCAGACCGCTCACGGGACGTTCGGCCTCTACGAGCCGATCCATGGCTCGGCGCCCGACATTGCCGGCCAGGACATCGCCAATCCGATCGGCACGATCCTGTCCACGGCGATGCTGCTGCGCTGGTCTCTCGGGTTGCCGGAAGCGGCGCTGGCTGTGGAACGGGCCGTCTCCTCGGCCCTCGACGACGGCCTCCGAACGCGCGATCTGATGCCCGAGCACGCTGCGCTGGCGGCGCACCTCACTCCCCTTGGCACGGTGGCGATGGCGGGCGCCATCACGGATCGGCTCGGGACCCGTGCAGGGGCGGGGGCCCGATGAGCGATCAGCCCGTCCTTCTGTATGACACCACGCTCCGGGATGGCACCCAGCGCGAAGGCCTGATCGTCTCGCTTGCCGACAAGATCAAGATCGCCCGCCGCCTGGACGAGTTCGGGCTGCCCTACATCGAGGGCGGCTGGCCGGGCTCGAACCCGAAGGACGTCGACTTCTTCGCCGCCGCGCGCTCGATGACGTTCCGGACGGCTCGCCTGGCGGCATTCGGCTCGACCCGGCATCGGCTGAACAAGCCGGAGGAGGACCCCAACCTGCGCGCCTTGATCGAGGCCGAAACGCCGGTCGTCACGATCTTCGGCAAGAGCTGGCTCCTGCACGTGATCGAAGTCCTGGGCGCGACGCCGGAGGAGAACCTGGCGATGGTCGGCGACTCCGTTGCCTTCGCCCGCGCCGCGGGGCGGGAGGTCGTGTACGACGCCGAGCACTATTTCGACGGGTACAAGGCGGACGGCCCGTACGCGCTGGCCACCCTGCGAGCGGGACGCGACGCAGGCGCCTCGACGCTGGTGCTGTGCGACACGAACGGCGGCACGCTGACCGACGAGCTCAGCGCGATCATCGACGCGACGAGGGCGGCGCTCGAAGACGATCGCGACGCTCCTGCCGTGGTCTGGGGAATCCACGTCCACAACGATGCCGAGCTCGCGGTGGCTAACTCGCTGGCGGCGGTCCAGCACGGCATCCGCCACGTGCAGGGCACGATCAACGGCTACGGCGAGCGATGCGGCAACGCGAATCTCGTGAGCATCCTGGCCAACCTGTCGCTCAAGACGGAGCGCGCAGTCGTTCCGGACGGGCGCCTGGCCGATCTCACGGAGCTCTCGCGTTACGTCGCGGAGATCGTCAACATCACGCCCGACGACCATCAGCCGTACGTCGGCCGGTCCGCGTTCGCCCACAAGGGCGGGGTGCACGGAGCGGCGATGGCCAAGGTCGACCGCAGCTACCAGCACGTCGATCCATCGATCGTGGGCAACGTGTCGCGACTGGTCGTCTCGGAGCTCGGCGGCCGCGCAAATACCCAGCACCGGGCAGAGCAGTTGGGCCACGCCCTGGAGGGCGTCGATCCGCGTGAGCTGAGCCGGCTCATCAAGCAGCTCGAAGCCGACGGACTGGCTTTCGAAGGAGCCGAGGCGTCCTTCGAGCTGCTCATCCGCCGCCGCCAGACCGGTTACGAGCCACCCTTCCGCCTGGTCGACTTCACAGTGCTGGTCGAGGGGCGCGAGGGCACCGACCTGCGGGCGGAAGCGACGGTCAAGGTTTCCGTCGACGGCGAGGTCCTGCACACAGCCGCGGATGGCAACGGTCCCGTCAATGCCCTGGACAGCGCGCTGCGGAAGGGCCTGCGAGCGTTCTATCCCGGGCTCGATGCCGTCCATCTCGTCGACTACAAGGTCCGCATCCTGGACGGCGAATCGGCGACTGCGGCGCGCACCCGGGTGATCATCGACTCGTCGGACGGCGTCCACGAATGGTCGACGATGGGCAGCGACACGAACATCATCGCGGCCTCCTGCGTGGCGCTCGCCGATTCGATCGAGTACGCGATCTGGAAGACCGGCGCGGAGCTGCGGCGCCGGGACGAGCGACATTTCACGACCAGCCACACGCCGGCATCCAACGGCAACGGCTCCCCGGCGGGAGCGAATCCACGCGAGCCCGACCAGGAGGTAGCGACATGACCCCGTCCAGCACCGCGCCCAGCAACAAGGATGCCGGAGCAGGACTGCCCACCCTCCACCTCACGCGCTGGACCGTCCAGTCGGGCAGCAACGTCCAGAGCCGCGGTGCGGTGGTGATCTCGTCGGGCGACCACCAGTGGGAGGCGACGGCCGAGGGAAACGGGCCAGTTGACGCGCTGTTCCGCGCCGTCGACCGGGCGCTCGCCGGCGTGCTGACAGGGCATCCGCGCCTGCTGGCCTACGACATCCACGCCGTCGCCGAGGGCCCCGATTCGGAGGGCCTGGTGACGGTCAAGATCGCGCCACCGTCCGCAGCGGCCGGGAGGCGCGGCACGGGTCGTTATGCCGGCCAGGCGCGCAGCACGAACATCATCGCGGCCTCGATCGAGGCCTACCTCCATGCCCTGAACGATCTGCTCGGCGAGGAGCATTGGGCGGGCGCGACCGAACAAGCCGGCAATCGCAAGCGTGCGAAGGCCGCGGCGGGAACTCCCACGCGTGCCGAGCTCGACCCGGACGAAGCGCACCACGACACGGTCGCCTGGTTCGAGCGCTGAAACTTCGGAAACCTCGGGCCAATGGCGTCGCGGAGCTCCGCCTTGGACCTCGGTGAGAGCGAACGGCGGTTGGTCGTTGAGGGTGGCGTGACGAAGCCTGTGCGCGTCGCGTTTCAGGGCGAGCCGGGGGCGTTCAGCGAGGAGGCCGCCGAGCGGTATTTCGCTGAGCCCACCGCCATGGCGGTTCCAACCTGGCGGGGCATTTTCGAAGCGGTACGCGACGGCGCGGCCGACGCCGGAGTTGCGGCGATCGAGAACTCCCTGGCGGGCACGATCCGCGAAACCTACGACCTGCTCCTCGAGTTCTCCGGCGACGGCCTCCGCATCGTCGGCGAGGTGAGCGTTCCCGTCAGGCTGGCACTGCTGGGGCTGCCCGGCGAGCGGATCGAGGATGTGGAGCGGGTGTACAGCCACCCGCAGGCCCTGGCCCAGGTCGACGAGTTCCTGCGCGGGCGCGAGTGGTCCGTCATGACGACCTACAACACGGCCGGCGCGGCCCGGATGATCGCCGAGCAGGCGGAACGAGGCGCCGCGGCTGTCGCGTCGCCTCGCGTGGCCGCCATATACGGGCTCGAGGTCCTGGCTGGCGACATCCAGACCGGGCAGGACAATCGGACGCGATTCGCGGTCCTCGCTCGCGAACCGTTGGCGCCCGAATGGATAGGAGCATTGGCCACCCGTGACCGGAGCCGCACCGCGATGAAGACCACCCTGGTCTTCGCGGTCCGGAACGTCCCGGGCTCGCTGCACCGGAGCCTGGGTGCCTTCGCCGAGCAGGGCCTCAACCTTTCGAAGCTGGAGTCGCGACCCTCACGGACGGCTCGCTGGGAATACGTCTTCTGGGTCGACCTGGACGCCGATGCGAACGATCCCCGCACGCAGGAGGCGCTCGAGGCCCTGCGGACCGAGAGCCAGATGGTTCGTGTTCTGGGGTCGTATCCGGCGGCCGAGGACGCTGAATCCGGCGTGTGAGCGAACGGAAGACATCCGCATCGGTGACCGGTCCACCGGAGAGCTCGATCGCTCCGTCCTCCTCCCTTGCGCTCCCGGATTCTGCGGTGCGCCGACGCAACGCAAATGAGAAAGCCGTTGACGTGGCACCAGCCGTACAGTACTTTGGTCCCACTGGCCGGTAGCCCTCGTCGAGTGGAGCAATCGAATGGAAATCCCCTACGAAGCACCCGCGATCGAGGACTTCGGGTCGATCGCCGATCACACCTTCCAGACCCCGGGCAAGGGAACCAAGTCCACGGACACGACGTTCGTGACCGACAAGTACCACGAGTTCTCGCATCCCGCGTCCGGAAGCTGATCTTCCGCACTTGGACTAATCAGTGACCGGGCCGCGAGGCCCGGTCACTTTTTTGTAGGCCCGCGGGGAGAGGGCTGCCGTGGGAGCGATCGCCGTCTTCCTGCCTGAGCAGGGGCCCGCACAACCAGACGTCGCCCGCGCCATGACGGCCGCGGCGCCCCACCGCGGCGCCCGCATCGAGACGCTCGTCCACGGGCGTAGCACGCTTGCATGCAACAATCCCGACGACCTCCCTGATGCGATCGTCCGGAGCGTTGGCAATCTCGCAATCGCATTTGTGGGATCGCTCGACAATGGCGCGGAGCTCGCCCGCGACCTCGAACGCGACGGGCATGCCTCGACCGCGGATCCCCCGCTCGACGGTAGCCTGCCCGCGCTGCTCGCGGCCGGATTCCGGGCGTACGGCGAGGATCTGCCGGTGCGACTCCGGGGCGTATTCGCCGGTGCGATAAGCGACGGTGAGCGCGTCTACTGCTTCCGCGATCACGTCGGGTATCGCCCGCTCTTCTACCGGCGCGACACCCGAGGCTTCTTCGCCGCCACCGAGGCCAAACAGGTCGTGGCAGGCGCGGGAATCCCCCGCGAGCCCGATGTCGAGGTGGTGGATCGAATCTTCTTTCGGAACGTATCCGACGACACGCCATCGGCGTTGAAAGGCGTGCTCAGGCTGCCGAAGGCGACCGGGGTGGCGGCCGACCGCGGGGGAGTGCGCCCGCGGCGTTACTGGGATCCGGAGTCGCTGCTCGAGACCGCGCGGCTCTCATTTGATGAGCTGCAGAGCCGTTTCGTCACGCTCATGGACCAGGCCGTCACCCGGTGCATGAGCGGTCAGGACGCCATCTCACTGAGCGGTGGGATCGATTCGCCCGCAGTTGCGGCATTTGCAGCGCCGAAGCATCTCGAGCTTTTCGGTGATCCGCTGCATGCGATGTCGGTGGTCTATCCGAAGTACCCGTCAGTGGACGAGAGTGCGTACGTGCAGCTGCTGGCGGACTACTTCGGCATCCCCCTGCACACGTACGAACAGACGGTGAATTCCCTCGCGGGGCTCGTGCGCTGGACCACGCTTGCCGACACGCCATTCCCGGGGGCGGCGCTCGGGCAGTACGAGGAGGACTACCGGCGGGCCCGCGCGCTCGGCTTCCGAACGGTGCTGAGTGGCGAGCACGCAGAGTTCGTGTTCGCGTTCGAGTGGAACAGGCTGGACCATTACCTGACGCACGCTCGGTTTGGCGCCGCGCGACGCGACCTATCCGCCCGCCGCTCTCGGGGCCAGTCGTGGCTGTCGCTCGCCCGACTTGTCGGTCGGTCGATTGCACCGGATCGCGTCCTTGCTGCCCGCAATGCGATCGGCCGAAGATGGCCCCCGACGGTCCCCAGGTGGATTGATAAGCGCAAGGCGACCGAAGAGGAGCCGGTGCCGGTGCGAGAGCGCTGGCGGCGATCGCAGCTGGCCGGTTTCATCGGCCCTGGGATAGCTCTCGAGGCCGAGGAGGTCTGCCAAGCCGTATGTGGTATCGCGTCGCGCCGGCCATGGACGGACATCGATCTATGGGAGCTCTTCCTGAGTCTGCCAGCTGAGCAAAAGTTTCCCGATTCTCGTCCGAAAGGCCTCGTGCGCGACCTGCTCCGGGGCCGTGTCCCGGACGAAGTCCTCGACCGGCAGGACAAGACCGTCTTCGACGAGGCTGCAATCGCGGAGATTGATTACGCCGTCCTGCGTCGGTACCTCGTGGCGCCGAACCATCACGTCGATGGCGTGAACTATTCGCAGCTTGCCGAGCTTCTTCGGACGGAGTCGCTCACGCCACTTGACTACATGTGGGCGCGTGAGCTGGCCGGGAGTCACGCGTTCCTGTCACAGTGGTGAAGTGAATCGCGATTCGAAGGTCAGCCGCAATCCGAAGATCGTCGCCCGGGAGCTCGGCGCTCCGCAGGGCGCGGTGCTGCTGCACCTGGAAACGGGCGCGTACCACGGTCTCAATCCGGTCGGGTTCGTCGTATGGGAGCTGATCGACGACCGGCGAACGGTTGCCGATCTCGTCGATGGCGTCCGCGATCGAATCAAGAACGCTCCGCCCGAGGTCGACCAGGACGTCATGAAATTCCTGGAGGCTGCACTCGCCCGAGACCTGATTCTCGTGGAGTAGCAACCTTCCGAATCTAGGCCGCCGCGAGATCAGCTGGGCAGATCGCAAATGCGCCGGACAGCCGCGGGATACCCGGGCGATAGCCAAGCTGTGTGAGCTCCGCGGAGAACACCTCCCACTGCCAGGTGAACATCTGGAGCAGGAGGCCGCCGCCGGGCCGGAGGTACTGCAACGCGTCTCGCGCGAGCTGACGGATCAGACCTAGGCCGTCCTCGCCCGCACCCTGAATCGTCCCCCGCGGAACCGAGCCGATTGCCGCATAGTCGCGCGCCGGGAAGTAGGGGAGGTTCGCGATGATCACATCCACTTGCCCTCGAAGGCCGAGCGGCAGTGGATCGAGGAGCGAGCCGGCATTGAACCTGACCCGCTGCAGCGCAAGGCGCCGGGCATTGCGTCTCGCCCAGCGGACCGCCGAGTGGGAGAGCTCCGTCGCCTGGATTTCGGCATCCGGGCGAGCCGCCGCCAACGCGAGTGCAATCGCTCCGCACCCTGTACCGACCTCTACGATGGTCGGCCGCTCAAGCGCCTCGACTCGTTTGCTGGCCACGTCCACGAAGAGGTCGGCGTCGGGCGAGGGTACGAACACGCCGGGTCCGGCGAGGACCTCGAGCTCGCCCACTCTGCAGCGAATGACAGCGTCCCCGAACCATGGCGTGCCGGCCAGGAGACGTTTCAGCCGGCGTGGACGAGCACGCGCCTGAACCGCCATCGCCAATCTCCACACGATGTCCCAGGCGCCGTCGTACACCGGGCCCGGGCCGGGTCGTTCACGGCCCGCGCCAGCCGCGACCCGGGCGCGCCCTACGGCTCGCGAGACTCGGGCTGTCCGAGCGATGTCATCCACCCTCGCCCAATCATCGATCGACGTGCGGGACTCCAGGAACCTGGCCCAGTCATCTTCGTGGGCGCGCCCTGGCCGGGAGGACTGGACCGCCAGGTGAACAAGCAGAGCGGCCGGATCCGGTCGCACGAATCCATCGGGCATCTGCTCGGCGCCCTGCCAGAGGGAGCAGGTGAGTGCCCTCAACGCGGCAGGTGGCAAGGGACTAGCAGGAACACTCCAATACAGTTCGAGTTCGGGGCCGCCGTCCCACCAGTAGTACCGCATCGGCAGCAGGCGCAGCAGCCCGGTGTGGACCCACGAATAACGCCATGACAGCGGCTCAATGACCCGCAGCGCCGCCTCGAGGTGCGCCTTCGGTATGAGGAGCTGCATCGTCGGATCCGCGCCAGCGGAATGCCCGAGCGCCGACGAGGCGGAAGTGCCATCGCGCGAGCCGATGCCTCCTCGGAGAACCAGCACGCGGACGCCGGCCGCCTCGAGGTCTGCCGAGATCGAGACGAGGTTGGGCGCTTGAGATTGCATCGCACGTAGATTCGCATGGCCGGACATGCTCTGCCAGAGCGCGCCCACCCAGCGCGCGGCGCGGTCAGTCGGCCTCGCTGGCCATTACCGATTCGATGAACGCGGCGCGGTCCCCTTCGGTACCCCCCGGCGTGAACGACGACGAGGCCCTCTCCTGGTCGGGGTCGAGGTTGCGAATACTGCGGACAACCAGCCAAACCGCCCCCCGGACAGGCCCCTGGCCGATGCTGCGCGCCATCAGCCGATTCGGAGAGGTAAGGCGGCCCAGCGCACGCTGCCAGGGAAATAAGCGATCGACTGCTCGGATGAGTCTCATCGCGCCGGGACTGATGAGATCGCGGATCAGTCCAGCCGGCAGTTGCGCACCAAGGAACTGAGCTGAACGCGACAGCATGAGACCCACGGGCGCAGCGACGTTCCAGCGGCGGGAGCGACTGACCACGTCGTCCCATACCGGGGTCCTGACCGTGACGGCGCGCTCGATGTCCTTGAGCCACATGATCCGGTCGCCCCCGGAAATGGCCGCGTGCAGGCACAGATGGATGAGCGAGTCGGTGGGGTCGAGCGTGCACACCTCCACGCCGGCAAGGTGCACGACGACTGCGCGTTGCAGCAACTCGCGGGTCGGCATTCTGAACCGGCCGCGATACATGTTGATGAGGTTCCAGTGCAGGTCGATCTCCAGCGGGGACGCGCCGCGGTAGTGGACCTCTCCGCGCATTTCGCGGCGCAGGACCGCCCAGTTGCGATCGAGCTGCTGGAGGCCGTTCGCCTCGAGGGCGGCCAGGACCTGGCTGAAACCTGAAGGGTCCACGAGCACATCCAGGTCGTGGTACAGCCGTCCGCCACGTCCGCCGTACAGGAGCTCCACCGCGGCCGGGCCCTTGACCACGGCCCACGGCACCCCCGTCCCATCGAGCATCGGCTTGAGCTGTGACAGCTCCCAGGTAGACCTAAGGTGGCGGTGGACCGATGCCTGGAAATCCGATCGCAATGGTGCAAGGAGCGACTCCGGCGCACCTGCCAGGCTCTGAAGCCGCTGGTACACGAGGCCCGAGACGCCGTGGTAGCGGGCAAGCGACCAGATGACTTCGGGTCGGGTGAGGGCAAGGAGGCGTGCTCCTCGTTCTGACTCCAGGCCGCCTGTCTCGCGCAGGCTGTGCCCGAGCACCTCGGTGGCGCGCGCTATCTGGCGCGCATCGAGGCTGCGGCGCAGCGCCCGCAACTCCTCATGCGGTGCGGTCATGCTCGACCGCATCGATTGGGTATCGAACCAGCGCTCGGTGTCCATACGCGCCCGGTGCCGGACCCATGTCCCGGCCGGCCAGCTCGACCCAGGCGTGTGCCTCAGTCGAGGGCCTGTCATCGGCCAGCCCGATAACCAGCACGGCATCGTTCCCCTGCACGCGCAGGAGCCGATACAGCACCAGAGCCCGGATCAGGCAGCGAGGTTGCCATGGGCCAATGCGCAGTCCACGCGAGACCGCCCGGCTCAGCAATGCCGGTGGCTTGGGTGGACGGCTCTCGGGCTTGCCCAGGCGAGCGACAAAGGCGGGCAGGGTCTCTCTCCGTAGTCCGATCACGACCGCTGCGCCGGTCGTCCAGACATCCCACAGCAGGCGGACCCGCCACATGAGCCCGAGTGTGGCTGTTGGGTGAGGTTGACCAGCGGTGCCGTTTGGGTTCATCACGCGAAATAGTGCACGACTAGCGCGAGAGGGGGTGGGAACCGGAGGTGACGAAGTCCTCCACCCGCGTCACGACCTGCGGCAGCGTCTCGAGACTCACCTCGCGCCGGAGGTTGAGTACCGGCACGTTCGCGACGAGATCAGTCACGCGTTCGAACACCGCGCCCCGGGATGCGTCGTCTGGAAGGCTGAATGTCAGGGTCCAGAGGTCGCGGATGGCGTCGATCGTCGGAACTGTCTGGAGGTCCAGCTGATCCGCTCCCTGACGTAGAAACAGGATGGCAGCCAGGGGAACGGGCTCTCCGCTGCCACGCAGCGAACCACCCAGGATCACGAAGACGCGCTCACGCTCGGTCACGATCCGCGACGCACCCTGCCTCTCGAGGCCCTGCGTCTGAAGCCCCTGCGTCCGGAGGCCCTCCGCCACGTCCGGCCGGAGCCGTATTACCGCCGGGCCGGGGAAAACGGACGCTCCGCCGCGCAGGGTGCAACGGGTCATGTCCTCGGTGAGGAGGCGGTGCCCGGCGGCCGCGAAAGCCGCCGCCAGTGTCGTCTTGCCGTAGCGACTCGGACCTGCCAGCACAACCGCCTTCCCGGCGATCTCAACCGCGGCGGCGTGCATCGAGACGTCTCCACGCTCGAGAGCGATCAGCGAGGACGGAACTCCGAACATGCGTACTTCGCCGGTTAGGGTCAGCCCCTCGCCGCTCGCGGTGAGGGTCACCGATGGTTCGTCCGGATCCACGACATACCACCCGGCATCGCTCGCCCAGAACGCAAACGTTCTGCCCGTCCTCAGGAGACGGCCATGGAAGGGGTTCCCCGGCCGGGGTTCCCACTCGGCGATCAGCTCCCCAACGGGTGCGCGCCCCTCCGCCTGCCGAACCTCGAGCGGCAAGCCGCCATCGGCTTCCCTCAGCGTCTGGAAAGGCATACCAGACCTGATCTCGTATCCCGAGCAGCTTCCGAGCAGCGCCAGATCGGACACGTCAGCGCACCTGCAGCGCGCTCAATACTGGGACAGGCTCCCGTCGGTCTGAGCCACACGCACCGCGAGGTGGCAGGCGAACAGGCCAGCCGGCAGCAGTACGACGGTGAGCAGCAGCAGAGCCAGGAATGGCCCCCAGAGGGTTGCCAGCCCCTCCCCGTTGAGCAGGGATCGGCGCATCAGCTCGAGCGCCTGGGTCAACGGCAGCAGCTGTCCGACGGCGCGGAGCCAGTCCGGGAGAACATTGGTGGGGTAGAAGACGCCGCTCAGCAGGATGGAAGCGGTGCCGATCAGCCACGTGACCGGGTTCCCCTGCTTGAGGACGATGACGAAGCTGGCCGCGAGCAGTCCAAGCGCGTTGAAGCTGATGATGGCCAGCGCCAGTGAGAGCACAGCCATCGGCAGATTGGCCCCTTCAAGATGCATTCCGAGCAGTGAGCCGGCGAGGAGATAGAGCAGAAGAGTGCCGAGGGAAACCACGTGGCCCCACAGCGAGGAGCTGAGGAGCAGCAGGCCCAGCCGGTTCGGGCTGAGGAGCATCAGCTCCAGCGTCCCCATCAACTGTCCCTCCCTGACGCGAGTGCCGACTCCACCCAATCCAAGTGCCATGAAATTCGTAAACGCGATTCCCACCACCGCGAAGGCGAAGTAGTTCCCGCCGTACTGGGCGATCGAAGCCGATGCGGTGGCCCCGAAGGCCCGGCTGAGGAAGAAGACACCCAGGATGTTGAGCACGGAGGCGACGATGCTCAGCAAGAATCCTGCCCGGTAGCTGAGCGCGGTTTGCCGGTCACGCACGAACGCCGCCCAGACGACCCGGGCCGACTCCTGGACAGCCAGCATCCCCAACTACGCCGCCTGCTCGCCGGGATCGCCGGCGTGTACGGCCCGATAGATCTCCTCGAGGGTCGGTGACCTCGTGGTGCACGACTGGACTCGAGCGCCGCAGTCGGCCACAACGCGGAGGACGGCATCGAGCACGCCCTCGCGCCCATCGAACTCCACTCTCAGGCTTGCCCCATCGCCGGGTCCTCCCGAGACGTTCTCTACGCCCTGGACTTGGCCGATCCGCGTCATGAGCTCCGCCGATGCCGTGTCGAGGACGAGTTCGAGCACCGACCCCAGCTTCATGCGCCGCCGCAGCTCATCCATCGATCCGATGGCGACGAGCCGTCCATGACGAATGATTCCCACCCGGCTGCAGATCGCCTCAGCCTCGGACAGGGTGTGGGTGGCGAGCAAAACGGTCCGCCCCAGGTCCCCCACGATGTGCTGCGAGATGTAGCGCCTCACCTCGTCCGCGGCGATGGGATCCAGCGAGCGCGTCGGCTCATCGAGGAAGAGAAGCTGCGGATCGGTCAGTAGCCCACGCGCGATGGCGAACTTCTGGCGCGTGCCTGCCGAATACGTATTGAATGGCTGATCCGCGTACTGCCCGATCCCGAGCGTCTCGAGGAGGGCATCAACGCGCGGCCGCATCTCGTGGCTTGAGAGGTGGTAAAGAGTGGCGAAATAGACCAGGTTCTGGCGACCGGTAAGGCGCCAGTAGAAGGAGCGTTCGTCGCCCGTCACGAGCCCAATCATCCTTCTGACCTGGTGAGGCTCGCGCACCACATCGTGACCGGCCACGACGCCTCGGCCCGAGGTCGGCAGCAGCGTCGTCGAGAGCATCCTGATGAGCGTCGTCTTGCCAGCGCCGTTCTCCCCCAGCAGGCCGAACAGCTCGCCGCCATTGACGGTCAGCGTGAGCTCATCCACGGCGAGCTTCGTGCTTCGTTGCCACGGATAGAGCAGCAGGTCGCGATACGAGTTCAACAGCCTGAACCGCTTTGTGAGTCGCTCTGTCTCGATCGAGTTCATGGCCTTCAGACTGAGCCGAGAAGCAGCCGGTAGCGTTTCAACAGGGACTTCGAGCAATCATCCCATCGGGGCAACGGCACCGCGGCGCGGGGTGGCGCATCGAGCTCCCGTGCGATGGCTGCCGCGATCGTCGAGGGGGCTGCATCGAGCGGGACGCCTCGCGCGAGGCCGCGAGCGATGAGCTCACGCAGGCCTGTCGTCTCGGCCACGACGACGGGACGGCCGAGTGAGGCGGCTTCCATCACCGCCACTGGGTGCGCTTCGTATTCGCTCAGCAGGAGCACAACGCCTGCACGCGCGAACAGCCTGGCCATCGCCACCCGATCCTGCCCGGGAATGCCGGCGATCTCGACTCGGTCCGCAACGCCGAGGCGCCGGGCGGTCCGGCGCAACGATGCCTCGTAACTGCCACTGCCCACGATCCGCAGACGCACCTCAGGCCGCAGCTTCACGAGTTCGCGAAAGGCGGCGATGGCGCGTTGGTGGCCCTTGTAACGCACCAGGCGCCCGACGGAAACGATGAGGTTTCGATCGATATCTGGCACGGGATCGAGGGACGGCATCTCGGCGCCGTTGGGGATGATCTCGATGGGCACATGCTTCAAGCCCGGGACCCGGTGCCAGAGGGCGGCCTCGAACTCGGAGACGGCAATCAGCGCGGCGGCTCCGCGTAGCAGCGGCGACAGCACCAGCCACTGCAGCCAGCGCAACTTCATGCGCAGCCGTGAGTCATGGCCACCGGTGTGGAAAGTCACGAGGTACGGAATCCTGCTCCGCCGAGCAGCGAGCATGGCCAGAACTGGTACCGAGGTGTGGATTCCCTGGCAATGGACGAGATCCCATGCCCCAGCGCGAATTGTCCGATACAGGTCCGGCGACCAGTACAGATCGCCGCCGGTTGACCCGACGCGCACGATCCTTCCGCCGTCGTGATCTTCTGCGGGCGGGAGCGACCGCGTGGGGTCGACCGTGAGAACTGTGACGTCAAAGCCGCAAGCGACGACACGTCGGCCGATCTCCGAGACATGCGTCTCGATACCGCCTACGTAGGGCGCATAGCGGGGCGTGACGTAGAGAACTGTCTTCCGCCCGGAGGACCTCGCCGTCAGACCGAGCCCGCCCTTCCGGTGACAGGCGACGCCAGATCGACTCGGGTGGCCACGAGCTCCTCCGCAGCGATTCGTTGGCCTCGCCGCGTAGACGACCAGCCGCCTGCGGTTCGGATTGGTGGCAAGCGCTCCATGCTGGGGAGCGGAGGAGGGCGTCGCCGAGGCCCGAAGGTATCGGTGGCTTCCGGTTCAGTCAAGGCGCGGGCTACACGATCGGTGACAAGCGTAAACGGGCGCGAAGCCACCCGACGGTCAGGCTCGGGCGGAGGTGCTATCTCCACCTCACGGGGCCGAAGCTCGTCTGGCCAGGCCTTCCGATCACCGAGCGTAAGATGGCGACTGATCGCCGACCACGCCAATTTTGGATCCCGAAACCGACCAGGAGCCACCGATGGCCACCCTTACAGGCGCCAAACCGCATCCGATCTATCTCGCCGGCCGGTGGGTCGATTCTCCTGACCCGCTGACAGTCCACAACCCGGCCGATCCCGAAAACCCCGCGGGCTCCACCTACAACGCGACCGCCGAGCAGTACGAGGAAGCGGTGCAGGCGGCGGTGAGGGCCTTCGAGATCACGCGGAAGCTCCCGGCCTATGAGCGCGGCGCAGCACTGCGAACGATCAGCAACGGGATCAGGGAGCGGCGCGAGGAGATCGGCCGGCTCATGTCGCTCGAGGCGGGCAAGCCCATCCGCGACGCTCTCGTCGAGGTCGACCGAGCGGTCCTCACGTTCCGCCTCGGCGCGGAGGAAGCAGAGCGTATGGTTGGAGAAGCCATTCCGCTCGACCTCATGCCTGCATCCAAGGGCCGAGTCGGCATCACCCGACGGTTCCCGATCGGGCCGGTTGCCGGAATCAGCCCGTTCAACTTCCCGCTCAACCTCGCCGCCCACAAGGTGTCGCCGGCGATTGCGTCGGGCTGCACGATCGTCCTCAAGCCGCCGTCCAAGGACCCTCTCACGATGCTGACCGTGGCCGAGATCATCGATTCGGCCGGGCTCCCGGAAGGCGCAGTCAGCATCCTGCCGATGACCCGCGAGCTGGGCGACCGGATGGTCGCCGACGAGCGCTTCAAGCTGCTCACCTTCACCGGCAGCCCGTCGGTGGGATGGCGGATGAAGGAACGCGCAGGCAAGAAGAAGGTCGTCCTCGAGCTCGGCGGCAACGCCGGCGTGATCGTCGATCGGGGATCGGACCTGGACTGGGCCGTGAAGCGGGTCCTGGTCGGGGCCTTCACCTACGCCGGGCAGGTCTGCATCAGCGTGCAGCGAATGTACGTTCACGAAGAGATCTGGGATGAGTTCATGGCCAGGCTCACCGACGGTGCTCGCAAGCTCCGGGTCGGAAGTCCCACCGATCCTGAGACGGACGTCGGCCCGATGGTCGACGCGGCAGCAGCGTCGCGCACGCAGCGCTGGGTCGACGAGGCGGTGGCCCTCGGCGGGAAGGTGCTGCTTGGCGGAAAGGCCAACGGCAATTTCTTCCCACCGACCATCCTGACCGATACGCCAGTGACGGCTCAGGTGTGCTCCAATGAAGCCTTCGCGCCGCTGGTGGTGGCGTTCCCATTCCGCGAGTTCGGCGACGCCGTTCGGCAGGTCAACGACTCGTTCTTCGGTCTGCAAACCGGCGTCTTCACCAACGATCTCGGGCATGCCTGGCAGGCCTTCAACGAGCTGGAGGTCGGCGGTGTCATCGTCAACGACGTCCCCACCTACCGGATCGATCACATGCCGTACGGCGGCGTGAAGGACTCCGGGCTGGGCCGCGAGGGCCTCCGCTGGGCGATCGAGGACATGACCGAGCTGCGCCTCATGGTCCTCGCCTGGCCCCAGTAGGCCAGCCGCGCGCCCGCGGCGCCAGCGTCGCCGCGGATCCAGGCGGAACCCAGCCTCCCGTGCTTCAAAAACATCCGGATAAAGCGCCCCGCGGCTGGGACCAACGTACGGGCATGCCTAGTCCGGTCGTCACATAGTGGACGACGTCGCGAGGGGCGTTAGATGGGGCGCACATGGAAAGGCACTCAACGGACTGACTGAGTCGCCCCGCGTCGGCCCTTCCAGATGTCCCGGCACCCATCGCCGACCTACGTCGAAGCGCGTGCCGGCGAAAGCGTCTGAGAGGTAACCGAAAACCGTGGACGAGCGGAACGAGCCGGATCTGGCTCTGCAACCCCGACGGGAGCGCCGGCGCCGCCGGCTGCTCGCATTGCTCCTCGTGTCGACCATCGGGACGGTCGGGGCGGGCGCCTTCTCGATCGCGATCTTCACCGATTCGCAGGCGGTCGGGGCCAACGCGTTCACGACCGGTACGATCACCCTCGGGCTCGCCCCGGCCAGCGCACTGCTGACCTCCTCGGCCATGATGCCCGGTGACACCGTCAACGGTTCGCTCGTGGTGTCGAACACGGGGACGGGGCAGCTGCGCTACGCGATGACCAGCTCGAGCACGAACGCGGATGCCAAGGCCCTCCGCGACCAGATCACGCTCACGATCAAGACGCTGGGCACGAGCTGCGCGGCGTTCGATGGGACCTCGCTCTACAACGCTGCTCTGAGCGCCGCTGCGTTCGGCAGCAACGCCCAGGGTGCCCAGGCAGGCGACCGAACGCTGAATGCCGCCAGTTCCGAGACGCTCTGCTTCCGGGCGACGCTCCCGCTGGCGACCGGCAACACGTATCAAGGCGCCGCGACCACGACTACCTTCACGTTCGACGCGGAACAGACCGCCAACAACCCGTAACGACGGTACGAGTCGAAACCATGGCCGGCGGGCGAGATACGTCGGGCGTCGTCAGACGATTTGATCTGACTGCTCTCCGTCTCGCACGCCGGCTCCTCGATTCGCTCCTCGCCTTGGAGGTGCTGGCCGTGATCTTCGTGACGCTCCTCACGAGGGTCGTGCCCCTGACGGGAGCACAGACGCTGG
>VBEC01000101.1 GCA_005883615.1 Chloroflexota bacterium
GAGCTGGCGGTACGGCGCCTCGGGGGCGAGCCGCTGCACCTGAGCCAGAGCGAGGTCGGGTTGGGCGCCCGCGAGTCCGTCCCCGACGTGGCGCGAACCCTCGACCGCTGGGTCGACGGGATCGTCGCCCGGACATTCGAGCATTCAGTCCTCGAGGAGCTTGCCGCGTCCGCAGGCGTCCCCGTCATCAACGCGCTGACCGACCTCGAGCATCCCTGCCAGGGGCTGGCCGACCTGCTGACGCTGCGCGAGCGGTTCGGCCGGCTGCGAGGGTTGTCCCTGGCGTTCATCGGAGAGGGCAACAACGTCTTCAACTCGTTGGCGCTGCTGGGTTCCTCGTTGGGGCTCGAGGTGCGGATCGCGCACCCCGAGGGCTACGGGCCGGATGCGGGCGTGATGCGTTCTGCCACGCGGATCGGGCGCCTGAATGGCGGGCGCGTCGTCGTCTCGCCGTCGCCCAAGGCCGCCGCCCGCGGAGCTGATGCGCTGTACACCGACACGTGGGTGTCGATGGGCTCAGAGGCAGGTGCCTCGGCGCGGCGCGTCGCCTTTCTCGGCTACACGATCGACGCCAAGCTCCTCGCGGTGGCGCCGCCGCACGCGGTCGTGATGCACTGCCTGCCGGCGCACCGGGGAGAGGAAATCTCGGCCGATGCGATAGACGGGCCGCGCAGCGTCGTCTTCGACCAGGCCGAGAACCGCCTGTGGGCGCAGCAGGCGCTCCTCGCCGAGATCTACAGCCCGCCGGCCTGAGACACGAGGCGGCGAGACGGCCGGATACGCCGCGGCCGCCTGATCTCGCTCCACCTACGCACCACGTGCGTGTTACGCGCGCCAAACCATCTGTGAACGTCGTTCGGTGGCTCCCAAGCTCCCAACGCCCGTTCAACGCGGGAGAATCGGCCGTGTCTCGCACCCCTTGAGGCCCGAAAGTTCGAGTTAAGCAGTCTCTGGGTGCGTATCTGGCGCGAAAAGGTCGCGAGCGCCGCGACACGCGCATCCCGGGCGCTTCCCCGGGCGCATCCCCGGGCGCTTCCCGCCGCATGGCATCCCCGCGGCCCTTCGCGCGGCGCGCGGGTGTGCCGGCCTCCGACTGGCGCGCCGCGAGTCATATGCCAACCACATTCGCATTAGGGGCGCCATGGTCCAGCGCTTGAGCGTAGCCCGGCCACAGTCGTCCCGGCGCACCCTCGGCGCCGGACATCGGGGTTGTGTTGGCACGCACATCGACGAGGGCCGCGCATCTAGCGCGAGCCTGGTTTGCATCTGACCGAATCGCGCGGCGATGTCCTGAATATGCAGAGAGGGCGGCGGCACTCGCGGACCCTCTCCGCCGCGCGGCGGACGTACCGAGGACGCAGAGAGGGCCGCGGCACTCGCGACCCTCTCCGCCACGCAGGCCTGCCGTCTACGGGGTGGGGTCGGCGAATGTCCCTCCGTAGATGTCCGAGTTGCCGAAGGTGGCCGGGCAATCCGCGTTGGGAGCGGGTCGAGGAACCGACCCGCCGGTTCGGATCGACCATCGCCAGGCATCGATCGCCGGGCAGTCGGCGGCGTTACGGGCATCGTTCCATACGGCGGCACCGTACGTATTCGTTGCCACCGCGTAGACGTAATCGCCCAGGAATTCCGCGGTCAGCCCATTCTGGCTCGTCCCCCGCGGATCGCCTCCCGCGCCCCGGTGGATCTCCGACCAGCCGGCCGGTGCACCACTCGCGCTGAGGTTGCTGTGGAGCACGACGCCAACGAGGTTACGGGGGCTAGTGGTGTCGTTTCGGAAGGGGGTCGTGAACGCGTTGTACACGAGATACGCGTCCGTTCCGTCGGGCGAGACGCCGACGGCCGAGTAGTAGCCACGGTCTCCGGATCTCTCGATCTGCGCAGGCGTGGCCCAGGTGGCCCCACCGTTGCCCGAATACGTGACCATCACGTGCTCATTGTTCAGGCCATCGCGCCCGTCAACCCAGGTGTCGACAATCGCGTTCGTTGCCCCCGCACCTGTCGGGGCGCCGTTGGCAATATCAACGCTCGGCCCCGAGCCGAGGTCGTCACGCGCACCGGCGACGCCGTCTTCGGTGCAGCGGCCCAGGACCGCATCGAAGTAGTTGCACGTGTCGAAAGCGTGGAAGAGCCTCCGTGCCTTGGTCCAGCTCTTCCCGCCGTCGAACGACTTGATCAGGATGTGATATCCGGCGCCGGGGAAGCCGACGGCAAATTGATTGGCAAACAGGTACACGACGCCGTTGCTATCGGTTCGGATCGTGCAGCCCGACGCGCCGAAGCCATGAACCTGATTGAACGGGTTGTCTTCGGCTGGAGTCACCGATTGCTGCTTCCACGTGTCGCCGCCGTCGCTCGACGTGGCCACCATCAGGGGCGTCGGGAGTGCGTTGCCTTTGCTGTTGCTGCGGAAGGCGGGATTGCACAGGTAGACGTTGCCGAAGAACGGGCTCGATGAAGCGTTGTCGGCCCAGATCTGCTCCTTGTCGCTGAACGTCGTCGAGGACTGCTTCGAAACGATCAGCGGCGCCGTCCAGGCATTGTTGTCGCCGGCAGCGGCTGCCGCGACATCGTCGGTGCGCGAGACCGCCACGGCGACGGGGCCCTTGAAGGTCTCATCGCGCTTGGTGGCGCCGAAATTGACCACGAGGTTGGCGTAGTACAGGCGCGAGCCGTTGGACCAGCTGAATGTCCCGTTCGAGGAGGGACGCGGCCCGAAGGTCAGGGCTGGGTCGCCATTCGAGACGAGTCCTGCCTCGAGGTACCTGGGCAGCGTTCCGATTGGACCGACTCCTGGCACACACGCAGCCGGTCCAACGCAATTCCGGGCCGACCAACCGGTATACGTCGGCTGGGTCCAGCTCGCTCCGCTGTCGAACGAGAAGTAGATGCCCGACGTACCAACGCCGGGAGTGAATGGGCAGGTCGTTGGGTCGCCGGCATTGCAGGCCTCGAAGTCGATCTCCTCGTTCGCGCCCGCGGCCAGGACGCTCGGATTGTGGGCGTCCACGGCGAGGGCGGGCTCGTTCTGCTTGTTCGCCGAGAACGGCGACGCGGGACTACCGATGGACACGCGGGTGTCGCCGGCAGCCGCGACTGCCGAGGAAAGCGCCAACAACAGCGACAGCGCGACGGTCATGGCAGCGGGAACAGGGCGTCTGGGGAATCGCAAGACCAGATCCTCCTTGCTCAACTGTGGGCCTCGAGCTCGGCGCTGAGGGCGCACCGAATTCGGGGTCAGGACAGCGTAGAGGTGGGTCGGGTTCGCCAGTGGCTGACGCGGTCGATGGCGGCCAAGGGGGTGCAGGCGACCGCGTGTCATCGCCTCCCACCGAGAGAACCACAGGTATGGGCTTCCACGTTCATCGTGTCAAGGACCGGGGGCGCCGGACGGCACCGCGGTGGTGCATCCGCGCACCGTCTGAGGGGGTGGTCGCGTACGCCCTCTCCGTTGCCTCCGAAAGTGGCGGCCGCTAGAATCGCCTCGCCTCGCGAGCGGGAGTAACTCAGTTGGCAGAGTGCTTGCTTCCCAAGCAAGATGTCGCGGGTTCGAATCCCGTCTCCCGCTCCAACCCCTCCAAAACGAACGTCCCGGCAGGTTGACGCCCGAGGTGTGCCCTAGCCCTCTCGATTCGAAGTGTCTCCGTCATTGGCGTCCCGCCGGAGCCAGCTCATCGGTCGCTTGACCGTCGTCGACTGAAGAAGGTGGCCGGAGCTGCCTTCAGTCTGGCCCGTTGCCGCAGCTACAGGCTCGGCAGGTTCACCCGCCACGCTCTCCTGATCGACGCGGTCCGGGGCTCCAGCCGATGCGGGCTCGGGGTTCGTCTCACGTGGGGCCGCCCACGACTCGATGGGCTCGGCCGCAGCATGCGGATCCATGACACCAACTGCTGCTGGCTCAGTCGCGCCGACGGTTTCGGCGGCCGCTTCCAAGGTCGGGAAGACCGGGCGTCTGGCCGCCCGGTGGGCGATCAGGATCAGGTCCGTCTCGCGACCGAAACCCTCGAAGAACGCGTCAACCTCGGCTCGATAGGTCGCGATCGCGGCCTCGACGGCGTCGATCTCTCGATCGATCTTCGAGCGGTGCTCCGCCAGGCTCGCCTCGAGATCCTCTTGGAGCGTCGTAGCACGCCGCTCGCGTTC
>VBEC01000032.1 GCA_005883615.1 Chloroflexota bacterium
TGTCGTCCGACTTCCCGGAGCGACGGCGGATCGTGATCGACGATCCCGACGGACCGCTGGGGGCCGTGTGCGATCCGACCGACCCAACCGCCATCGCCGACGCCCTCCGCTCGATCCTCGGACTCGAGCCCGCGGCCGCCGCGGACCTGCGCGCGCGGTGTGCCCGGGCGGCCCGAGAACGCTACAGCTGGGAGAGCCAGGTACCTGCCCTGCTCGCGACGTACCGGGCGGCAACCGGTCGAGACTGGTAGGCGCATGTGATACTCCGCCCCGATGGAGGGTAGGGGCCGGCCCCATGGCCGCTCGCTGACGATCGCGGCGACCGTGGCCCTGGGCGTGGTCGTCGCCATCCCGACCCTCGTCGGCTTCGGCGGTCGGCGAGCGGAGGCGCCCAGCCAGTCGCCGGGGAGCAGCCGAGCATCGGCGAGCCGAACGATCGACAGCCAGCCGCCCGCGGGAACAGCATCGCCACGCGCCCCAGCCGCAGGCGTCTCGCCACCGCCGCCGACCCCGTCGCCCAAGCCGCCCGCCGGGACCTCAGGCGCGGCTCGCGCGGGAGGCCCCTCCTTCCGCACTGTGCGCCTCACCCTCGCGCGGCTCACGCCCGCGCAGCTCCCGTACCAGGGCGCCCGGCCGGTGTCCCTTAGCTCGCCTCCGTATCCGACCGATTCCCGGGGCGTCCGCGTCGTCATCCGTGACGGGAAGGCCCACTACGCGCCGGTACAGCTCGCGCAACAGGGCCTGGAGCTCGTCGACGCCTTCAACCAGACCGGCAAGAGGGCCTATCTCGATGTCGCGCGGCGCGTTGCAGGGCAGCTCGTGCTGCGAGGTCGAAGCTTCTCGAATGGCCTGTTCCTGACGTACGACTTCGCCTTCCCGATGCACGGCCGGAGCAGCGAAGTGTTACGCGCTCCGTGGTACTCGGGCATGGCCCAGGGACTTGCCGCGTCCTTCTTCGTGCGCCTGGCCCGCGCAAGTGGACAGCCCGGCTTTCTGCGGACAGCCGGCCTCGTCATGCGGGCGATGGAGAACCTCCGAACACGCGACGATCGGGCGTGGGTCAGTACCGTGGACAGTCTTGGCTACCTGTGGATCGAGGAGTACCCGCTGGACCACGATCACACGCTGAACGGCTATCTCTTTGCGCTATTCGGGCTCTACGAGTACTGGCTGGCGACCGGCTCTGGTGCCGCCAAGAGCCTCCTGGCGGGCGGCGTTGCGGCGCTGAGACATTACGTTCCGCAGTTCAGGAACGTTGGCGCGATCAGCGCTTATTGCCTGCGCCATCGCGTCCAGAATGCGAAGTACCACCGCATCCACATCTGGCAATTGCGCTTCCTGGGCCGCATCACGGGCGATGCGTCTTTCTCACGCATGTCGAAAGCGTTCGCCGCCGACTTCTCCTGAACCGTGGGAACGATCGATCGAGGGCGCAGCAGACAAGCCGGAGCGCCTGGCCGTCAGCCCGCCAGTGCCGCCACGGACGCCGCCTTCTCCAGGCGTGCCCGCTCGGAGCGCTCCTGGTGGATCCGCACGACGTCGGCCGGGTCGCCCTCGGCAACGATGTGGCCTCGCTCGAGGAGCATCGCCTTGTTGCAGAACTGGGTCACCCAGTTCATGTCGTGCGTCACGAGCACGATTCCCTTGGCAGCCTTGATGAGCTCGCGGATGCGCACCTGGCTCTTGGCGCGGAACGCCTGGTCGCCGGTTCCGAGCACTTCGTCGAGAAGGAGAACATCGGGATCGACCGCGGTCGCGATGCTGAAGCCGAGGCGGGCGCGCATGCCCGCCGAGTAGGTCTTGATCGCCGCGTCGATGAACTGGCCGATGTCGGCGAACTCGATGATTCCTTCCAGTCGTTCCTCCATTTCGCGATGGTCGATCCCCAGGAAGGCCCCCGCCAGCAGGATGTTGTCGCGGCCGCTGAGCTCCTGATCGAAGCCCGCCCCGAGCGTCAGCAGGCTCGACACCTGGCCGCGAACGTCGATGATCCCCTCGGACGGCATGATGATGCCGGCGAGGACCTGGAGGAGCGTGCTCTTGCCGGCCCCGTTCGGGCCGATCACAGCGAGCGACTCGCCGTGCACGACTCGGAAGGACACGTCCCGCAAGGCCCAGAAGTGAGTGGGCCCCTCGTGGCGCCGCAGCACCCGGATGAACGACTGGTGCATCGTCGTCTTGCGCGTCAGGCGAAGGCTGTACTGGACGCCGAGACCGCGCACGTCGATGGCGTACGGATCCGCCCGGGCGGTGCTCACAGGACCTTCGCAAATGCCGGTTCGACCCGTTTGAAGAACAGGATCGCCAGGGCCAGGAGCACGCACGAGACCAGGAGCAGCCCGGCGAGGCCACCCCAGTCCGGCAGCACGTCGTCGTAGATGATCGCGTGATACGACTCGAAGATGATCGAGAACGGGTTGAGGGCCAGCAGGTGGGCAACCTGCGGATGCGACTCCGACAGGTGCGCGAGCTGATCGGCCGAATAGAGGGCCGGAGACAGGTAGAACCACAGGCGCAGCAGGTGCCGCAGCAGGTTCCCAACGTCCCGGTAGAAGACGTTCAAGCCTGCCACGAAGATGGAGAAAGCCAGCGTGAACACGAACTGCGGCAGCGCGATGACCGGAATGAGGAGTGCCGTGGGACTCGCTCGGTCCCGGTAGAGGAACAGGAGCAGGGCAAACAGGGGGATCAGGCCGAACGCGAAGTTCACGATTCCACTGACGGTCGACGCAAGCGGCAGGACGATCTTGGGGAAGTGGACCTGCTTGATGATCCGCTCCTGCGAGACCACCGATCCAGTCGCGTCGTTGACGCTGCTCGCGAACCACTTCCAGGGCAGGATCGCGGCGAAGATGAAGAGCGGGTAGTCGGGCTTGCTGCTGCGGGTCAGGATCGAGACGAATACGACGTACACGACCATCTGGAGCAGGGGGTCGAGCACCCACCAGATGTTGCCAAGTAGGGTGTCCGAGCCCTTCTTCTTGAGGTCTGCCTGGACCAGGTAGCGGGCCAGGCGCCGTCGCGACCAGATGTCGCGGAATCCCTCGGCAACGAGCTCGATTGGTCCCGGCCGCGTGCCCCGGTAGACCACTCGTTCCGGCACGCCTGCAGCCTTCGGCGCGGGCGTCGTGTCGGTCGTAGCCATGCGCGCGGTAGGTTAGCATGGCCTCTCTTCACCACGGCCCGGCGGGTCCGGGTTTTGCACTCGCTGGCGGCTCGGCGAAACGGCGACGATAGACTGTCGGCCATGTCCGAACCCGGGTCGTCGTTGGGACACCCCACTCGCACGGTCGTCGTCTCGAGCTGGTTTCCTGCGCTCGACGATTCGTCGAAGGGTCGCTTCGTGGCCGATCAGGTCGACGCACTGCGGGCAACCGGCGCCGTCGAGCCACTGTTGATTTCCTTCGATCCGGCCCGCCTGACGGGGGGCCCGCTCGATCGCCGGCGCCAGGCTGCTGCCGTCCACAGGGTGTCTCGGGAAGCCACCCGCAGCGGCGGCGCAGTCTTTTCTTCGTCCGGCTGGAGCGGCCCCCCGGGCGTACCGGTCGCCCGCCTGCCCATCGCCAGCGGTGGGCGCGGGATCGGAGCGCGGACGCACCACGCCCAGGACCGGCGCATCGCGCTGGACGCCGTGGCGGGGCTCCTGCCGGCCGATGGCCGAACGGTCGTGCACGCTCATACCGGCTACCCCGACGGAGCCGCGGCCACCACCCTCGCCGACCGGCTGGCAGCCCCCTTCGTGATCACAGAGCACGCCACGTATCTCGGGCAGCAGCTCGGCCAGCCGGAACTGCGCCGCGAGTACGTGGCGGCAACGCGCCGTGCGGCTCGGGTGATCGCCGTGAGCCAGTCCCTCGCGGACGAACTACGCGCGGCGATCCCCGAATGCGCCCCAAAACTCGTCGTCCTCCCCAACGCGGTCGCCGTCGACCAGTTTCGTGCGGCGCCCGTTGTGTCGCGCGACCCGAACGAGCTCCTCTACGTGGGATATCGAACAAAGAGCAAGGGCATGGATACCCTCCTTCAGGCGTTCGCCCTTGTCCATCGAGTCCGGCCGACGACCACGCTTCGGCTCCTGGGTCGATCGCCCAGCGACGAGGTCGAAGGGGGCTGGCGCCGATTGGCGGACGACCTCGGCCTCGGCCGGGCCGTTTGCTTCGAGGGTCCTGCGCTCCGCCCTGACGTCGCCGATGCCATGGCCCGGGCTAGCCTCCTCGTACATGCCAGCCGGCACGAGACGTTCGGCGTTGCCCCGGTCGAGGCCCTCGCCTCCGGCCTGCCGGTCATCGCCACCGAAACCGGGCCATTACGGGAGATCCTCGGCGACGAGCCCGCGCGCTTCGGAGCACTCGTGCCTGTCGGCGATGCCGGAGCTCTGGCCCACGCGATCACGGTGGCCCTCGACGCGCGGGAAACGTTCGATCCTCAGGTGCTTCGAGCGTCCGTCGAGCAACGATTCGGAGCTTCCGCCGTCGCCCGTCGCCTCGTTCGGCTGTATGAGGAGGTCCTCGCAGAAGGCTCCGGGCGTCCGACGCCGCGAGCCACCGCAAGCGCGACCTGGTCGCCGCCCGCGGAGGGCCTCGCTACCCCGACGGGCGGCACGCTGGTAGTGGCCCTCGACACGGCAAAGGCCGCTCGCTGGCTGGCTGCGTTGCCGGCGTCAGTCGGGTCGAGGTTGTGGGTGGTCTGCGCCGCGGGAAGCGCGGCCGCGGAGCTGCCATCCGGCCTCGGCCGCGTGATCGCGGTCGATCTCGGCGGCCGGGATGGCTTCGGTTCGGAAGGGGTCGTGCAGCGAGGACGCTCAGGCGCCGTTTCTCGACTCATCCAGCTTGCGCACATGGCGGTTGCCTTTGTGCGAGCACGAAGCAGCGGTCTTCAAAGAGACGCTGAGATGCGCGCTGCCGTCGGCCGTGCGACCGCCGATCTCCGGGCCTCGCTCGGCGAGGGAGCGGATATCGAGGTCGTCTGCTTCGACGGCATCGACTATCTCGCGGCGGAACACGTCGTGGCCTCGGGGCTCGCCCGTCCGGCCCCGGGCGGAATGCGCTGGCTGGCCGACCAGGGGGCCGCGGCCGTCGACGAGCATTCGGGACGGCTGCCATCCGTTGCCGCCGCGGCCGGGTAGTGCGGGCTCGGACCGCGCGTGGGGAGCTGATCGGGAACGGCAGGGCCCTTTGAAGGGCGCCTCTCCGCGTCCCGTAGCCATGCTCACGCACTCGTACTACGAAGAGGATCCGCGCGTCCGGCGCGAGGCCGAGGCGCTCGTGTCGAGCGGGCGCCCCGTGCACGTCTTCGCCCTGCGCAAGCCCTCCGACGGTCCGCTCGCAGAGCTCGACGGAGTCCAGATCCGCCGGGTCGACGTTCAACGCCACCAGGGCGCCGGGCTGCGGACCTATGTGAGCGAGTACCTGTCCTTCCTGCTCCGGGCTGGACTGGCACTGAGCCGCGCCCACCGCAGGCAACCGTATGGGCTGGTCCAGGTCCATACCCTCCCCGACTTCCTCGTGTTCGCCGCGATTCCCGTCCGACTCGCCGGGGCGCCCGTGCTGCTCGACCTCCACGAAGCGATGCCAGAGTTCTTCGCAATGCGCTTTCCACGCTCGTCCGGGCGCCTTACGGGTGCCCTCCTGCGCACTCAGGAACGACTGTCAATCGCCATGGCGAGCCACGTCCTCACCGTCAATGACGCTCTGGCCGAACGGCTGGTCAGTCAGGGAGTCCCTGCGGAAAAGGTCAGCGTCGTCGCGAACAGCCCATCACTCGCGCGCTTCGATCCCTCCCGGCATCGGCGGCGGCGATTCATGTCCGATGGCACGTTGCGGCTCGTGTACGCGGGCGCGGTCACCCCCGTGTACGAGCTCGAGGTGGCAATCGCCGCGGTCGCGGAGCTCCGGCGTCAGCGCCCGAGCTTGCCGGTCACGCTCGACATCTTCGGCCGAGGTGACGCCGAGGAGAGCCTGAGGGACTGCGCATCCCGGCTCGAGCTCGATGATGCGGTCCGGCTTCACGGACGGATTCCGCTCGACGATGTTCCGGCTCGGATTGCCGGGGCGGATATCGGGCTCGCGCCGACCCGCGTCAATGCGTTCACGGCGCTCAGCCTGTCGACCAAGATCT
This sequence comes from Chloroflexota bacterium, assembly GCA_005883615.1. Classification (GTDB taxonomy): domain Bacteria; phylum Chloroflexota; class Limnocylindria; order Limnocylindrales; family CSP1-4; genus CF-16. Next base: position 6,118 of record VBEC01000032.1, read on the forward strand.
TCGAGTACGCGGCCATGGCCAAGCCGGTCGTGGCGAGTCGTCTGCCGTTGGTGGAGAAAACGTTTGGATCCGCCGCTGTCACGCTGTACGCGTCTGGCGATCCCGCCGACCTGGCGAGCGCCATCTTCGGCCTGGTCGACGATCCGCGAGCGCGACGCGCCCGGGCGGCAAGGGCCACGCGGGCCGTTCAGCAACTCGCCTGGGAACGGGTCTCCGGTCGATTCGTCGCGCTCGTGGACAGGCTCGCCCGTGGCTAGACCTTGGCCGGTTTCATGAGCCAGGCGATCGCGCACGTGGTAGGCGCCAGGCCCAACTTCATGAAAGCCGCCCCGGTCGTCCGTGCCCTGGGGGACCTGGCCGCGACGCAGATCCTCATCCACACCGGTCAGCACTACGACGCCGGGATGTCCGACGTCTTCTTTCGCGAGCTTGGCCTGCCTGAACCGGACATCAATTTGGGCGTCGGTTCCGGCTCCCACGCGTCCCAGACGGCTGTCTTGCTGGTCGGCCTGGAGAAGGCCTTCGCTGAGGCGTCCCCCGCGGTCGTCGTCGTGTACGGCGACGTCAACTCCACGATCGCAGCGGCGCTCGTGGCGGCCAAGGTCGGGATTCCGATCGCGCACGTGGAAGCCGGCCTTCGGAGCTTCGACATGACGATGCCCGAAGAGGTCAACCGCAAGGTCACTGATGCGCTCTCCGACCTGTGCTTCGCGACGAGTCCGGATGCGATCGCGCACCTGGCCCGCGAAGGCGTGGCAACCGAGCGCATCCACTTCGTCGGCAACCCCATGATCGACACCCTCCTTGCCAACCTCGATCGGTTCGACGCGGCGCGCGCGCGTTCTGCGCTCTCGCTGCCCGAGCGATTCGCCGTGGCGACCCTGCATCGCCCGGGGAACGTAGATGCCCCGCGGGATGCGCGTCGTCTCGTGTATGCCCTCGGGGAGCTGGCGGCGTTGCTCCCGACTGTGCTCCCGCTGCATCCCCGCGGGCGAGCGAGCCTCGAGGTTGCCGGCCTCACCGCGAGCGAGCGCCTGCGCGTGATCGAGCCGCTGGGCTACGTCGACTTCCTCTCGCTGGTGCGCGGCGCGGCCCTGGTGCTCACCGATTCGGGCGGGATCCAGGAGGAAACGACGATTCTCGGCATCCCGTGCCTTACGGTCCGGCCGAACACCGAGCGCCCGATCACGATCAGCCACGGTACGAACCGCCTGGTGACGCCCGATGAGGTCGGCGGGGCGGCAGCCTCGATTCTGGCCGGAGGGATCGACTGGCCCCCAGAGCGACCACCGCTGTGGGATGGCCGGGCGGGCCCGCGAATCGCCAGGATTCTCGATCAGTTCGTTCGGGAGCGGACCGACGACCAGGCCCGCGAGCTACGCGGAGGCGACTGACTGCTGGGCTGAGGCGGGCGTCGCCGGCAGGGCAAAGCCAGGCAGATCCTCGACCAGGATCCGCGTCCACGCCTCGGTGACCAGGTCGAGCGCATACGAAGAGCGCACCTGTTCCTGCGCCAGGCGTCCCTCATCCGCCCATCGTCCGGTCCGGGCGATGTCGGCGATCGCCTCGGCCATCGTGGACGCGTCCGGGTGGACCCATCTCGGGTCGTAGATCGTGTCGGCGCCGGGCCAGTTGCGCACGACGGGGACTGCGCCCGACGCCATCCCTTCCGCCGGAGCCAGGTGAAAACTCTCGTCGTCGCTCGTCGAGAGCACCCATCCGATCCGCCTCAGCCAGGCGGGGACGTCGGGACCGAACGGGTCGAAGGTGACCGCCCCGCGCAGCAGGGCATCGGTCTGGGACCGGCGCAGGACATCGTCGAACGCGATGCGCTCGTCGACGTCGCCCCAGATCCATGGATATTCCCAGGGCAGCTTCGTCTTGGCGAAGAGCTGGTACCGGGGATCGTCCTGCCTGAGCTGCGCGAGCACGTCGAGCGCGATGTCCATCCGTTTCCGCGCGGGGGCGACTCCGATGAAGCCGAGGTGGAACTGGGCACCCTCGAGCTTGGGGCGGTCGAGCTGGATATCGTCGACGAAGTTGGGGATCACCGTAACTTTGGCGGCGGGCCAGCCTGTCTTCTCGAGCGCCAGCCTGGCGTAGTGGGGGCTGACGCAGATCACCTGGTCGATTCGATCGATCGACGCCTGGCCCGGCCAGGGCCGGTAGAGCTCGAAGCGGTGGAGCCGGGCGACGAGGCGCTGCCCCGGCCGGCGGTGGGCGCTGTACCAGACCGCGTTGGGCCCGAACCACTCGCAGACGAGCACGTCCGCCCAATCGACGAGCTCCTGGCTCGCTCCTTCGTCGTGACTGGACAGGGCGGGCCACCTGTCCGTTCGCACCTCGAGACCGGGCAGTGCCCGAAGATGGTCGAGGATCCGGGTGAAGAACTTGAGGTCATGGCTGGCCACACAGACCCGCAGTGGCTGGCTGCGTCCCGCGAAGGCAGGGGCCTCTGGGAACGCCCGCTCGAGCAGGGCTCGCACCCGGTCGACCGCCTGCGGAAGACCGAAACGGGCCGCAACCGACGCCGATCGAGCCGCCGCTTCGGCGTAGACCGTGGGTTCCCGAACGGCGGCCAGGATGACCTCGATCACGTCGGCGTCATCGCGAACGAAGAGCGGGTAGTCGGCGCCCAGCAGGGCCTCGTGCATGGGCGTGCGATTGAGGACGACCGGCAGCCCCACAGAGCCGTACTCGAGGACCTTCGTTGAGAGCTCCAGGCTGGCATCCAGCGCAGGGTCACGCCAACTCAAGCCGATGTCGGCCTCGGCCGAAAGGCGAATTGCCTCCTGGCGCCTCTGGCCGCCGTGCCAGCGGACACCGGGGGATGAGCGCAAGGCACTCTCCATCCGATCTCGATAGTCCGGATCGTCCAGGTCGTTGTGGACCTTGTCGCCGATGGCGTGCAGCTCGGCAGTGACGCCGTGCTCCCCGAGCTGCCTGGGCAGCGCCGTCATCTCGAGGGTCTTCCAGAGGGGCGCGAACTTGCCCGAGTAGACGAGCTTCAAGGGATCACCCGCCGCGCTTCGGGGCGGCGGGACCTCGAACTCCGGCGTGGGCACGACCGGCCAGAAGATCACGCTCCGGCCGCAGGCTTCAGGCACCGTGGCCTCGAGGAAGGACCGAAGCTCCTCGGTCTGGCAGAGCATGTAGCGAGAGGCGGAGGCGATCTCCGACAGGCGATCCTGCGTTTCCGTGTCCAGGGCGACGACCGACTGGGGAATATCCGTGAGATACGTCCACAGCCGCCCGTTGTGGGCACCGTCCGCCACCACCTGATAGACCTGCTGGAGGCCCCGCAGAAGGATGACGTCGAAACGCTCCTGCTCGTCGAGCTCGCGCATGATCGTCGACGCCTGCTGATAGCTGAGCCGATCGCCGGCGAGTCCGGGTAGCAGCTCGTCCTCGAATGGCCGTGCGATGGTCACGCTGGGAAGGCGCTCGAGGGGCTCCAGGAGACGTCGAGTTCGGATGCGCGTCTTGAGCAGCATGGTGACGTCGCAGCCAGCGCGGGCGAATGTCTCGACCGTCGACTGTGCCCAGATGGCCGACCCATCGATGATGTTGAGATTGACATCCCCGTAGACGAGAACCCGCCTGCTTCGGCCGGCCACTACACGCCGCCTGCCCCGGTCGTCGGGATGCCGAACAGCTTGACGCCACGCCGCGCCCACGGCCGGAAGCTCGGCGAGCCGCTCAGCTCGTCGAATTCGCCCGGCGGACCGCCGGCGAGCAGCTCGCGGCGGACCACCGACCCAGCCACTGACAGATCGTCGACGTACCGCCAGGCCCCGTCGACCGCCGATCCGATCACATCGGCGCGGGACGACTCCGCAGCCACCATCAGGTCCAGCAGGTAGTCCCGTCCCCGTCCATGCTCTGACCCCCAGACGGCGACCCAGGGAGTCGTCGCGGCACCGGCCAGGGCGGCCAACCGTGCCCGTGAGTCGGTTTGATCGACGAATCGAACCGCGACGCCGGCCGATCGCAACGCATCGAGGGCGTGCTCCGCGGGCCCAGGCTCGAAGCCCCTCTCGACGACGATCTCGCGGGGGCGGTGCGACTGGATGAGGATCTCGTCGACGATGCTCCCCCAGTCGCGCCCATCGGCCGGCCACGGGATGGCCGCGACTCCCCGCTGCCGCAGGGGATCGATCTTCAGCCCGAGCCGCTCGACCAGCGCCGCGAGGGCAACGGGCACGGCATGCTCGGCGAAGATGGCGCGCATGCCCGCTCGCACCTCCGGTGCCTGGCGGGCTCCGGCCGCCAGCGCAGCGCGGATCGCCGGACCTGCCTCCTGGTCGTCTTCGATGGACGTCACGGCATCGCCGCCTGCCTGCATGAGTACCGGGTTCTCCAACGTGACGAGCCGGGCCCCGCACGCCAGCGCCTCGAGCGCGCGAAGGGTCCCCAGCTCATCCCCCGACGGATCGGCAAGGACGACGCTCCGCGAGCGGTACAGAGCCCCGCCGGCAAGCGGGTCAACGGTCCCGCGCAGGGATGGCCACAGGGATTCGGGGAAGGATTCGCGACCGCCGAGTGCCCGGGCGTCGACTCGGATCTCGAGGCCCTCCGCTGCAGCGGCGCCCAGGAACTCCTCCATCAGCGCACGAGTTGCACTTGGCGCGTGAGCGTTCCAACGGCCGATCATGAGCGGCGGACCGGATCGCGTCGGGTCGAGGTCGATCGGATTGAACAGGGCGAGCGGCACACCTGGGGCCCACGAATCGCCGTTTCCGGGCAGCCCGCGAACGACCAGGTCGAAGCGCCTGGCGAGGTCGTGCAGGCCGACGGGTTCGGGAGTCGCGCCCGTGAGCCACAGGACGGACGGCCGCCCCAGGGCACGTGACGAGTCGAGGATGTCGAGGAGCGTGCGATCCCGATCCACCGCGCCGGGACTCCCGGCGAACGCCCACGGCAGGCCCGCCCCGAACGCGCCCGTCTCGACGAGGACCAGGTCTGGATCGGCGCGTTCGAGCACGAGACGCGCGTCGTTCGGCCCCATCCGGTGAACGATGGCCTCGGTCTCGAGCGAGCCGGCCAACTCGTCGCGCAGGACTCCCGCGATGACGAGCCTGCTTCGCGCCCCGGCAGGACCCGCGCTGTAGGCGAGCAGCAGGCGCTCCGGCGCGTACCTGATCGCTTCGTACCAGGCCGAAACCGAATCGACCGGCGAGTCCTCCGCCTGCTTCCTGGGCGGCCGCTGGGCGGTTGTTCGGCTGCGCCAAATCGGAACCAGGTCCTTCGCGATCCGGGTGACCCGCCGCGGCGAACGGATCGCCCGCACGAGGACTCGGCCGATGCGATACGAGGTCGAGGTCTCGACCGCCTCCAACCGCTCCTCCGATTCGCGAAGGCGCTGCCTGAGTCGTTGCACGTCGCGGCGGAGCGCCGGATCGGGGGGCAGCGCCTCGGCGACCGTCGGGGCCACGGATGCGTCGACAAACGACTCGATCAACGTCCTGTTGGAGACCCGCAGCGCGGTCACGAAGGCGTCCTCTGCAGCGCGGCCATCGCGGCTCGACCCTGCCCCCGGAACTGGCCTGACCTGCGCACCGCGAGCGGCGCCCACGACATGATCGTCCACCAGAGGCACCATCTCCTCGATCTGGCAGTGGGCGGACGACAGCCCCGCTACCAGCGCGCCCTGTGGGAGGTCGGTCGCGGGCCCGCCCAGCAGAAGAAGGAATCGTGCGCCCGGGGCAAGGCCTTGCAGTGCGGACAGGACGAACTCCGGCCTTCCGTCGCGGACGAGATCCGGTCCGACCAGGCCGAGCAGGAGATCGCCCGCGCCGAGGCTGCCCACTTCGAGCTCCGCGGCATCCCGCCGCTCATAGGTGGCATCCGTCGGAAGGTCGAGCGCCGTCGTCAGGTCGAGGGTCCCCGTCCCCACGTCCACGATGCGTTTGATGCCATTCAGACGCAGCCCGAGGAGCTCGGCCGATGAGGCTTCCACTTCGCTCGACTCTACAGCAGGTGCCGGCCGAGGGCCTGCGATGCAACGGCGAGCTCGACGGCCGAGGGGCCCCGAATCAGCGCAGGACGCGCGTGCGGATGACGGAGACCCGACGTCTGAGCCAGCGAAGGGGCTCCTCGCGGCGGAGGATGTCCTCGGCCAGACGGCGGCCGATCACGTTCCAGTCGTACGTCGTTTCGGCAGCGCGGCGCGCTGCCACGCCCAGCCGGCGTGAGAGGCCCTCGTCCGCGAGAAGCCGGCCGATGGGCTCGGCAAGGTCGGCCGGGCCTTCACCGGCCGCTATCAGTCCTGCCCCATGGCGCTGCAGCAGCGCCGCCGTGGCCAGCCTTGGCGTGCTGACGATCGGCCGTCCCGCGGCCATATAGTCGAACATCTTGATCGGCAGGACCGCGTCCCAGTAGGGGTTCGCGGGATGGGGAATGACCAGCACCGCGATGTCCGCCAGCGTCGCAGCGAGCTGCCGGTAGGGGACGGTCTCGACGGTGATCCAGGTCTCGCCGGCCAGGGAGCTCTTCAGCCCCTCGAGGTAGACGTTGCCCGCTTCCGTCGTCCCCGCCAGGACAAGCCGCAGCCGGAGCCGTGGGACGGCCGGGACGAGTAGCCGGCAACTCTCGACCAGGGTCTCGATGCCGCGCCCTGGCGACGCGCCCGACACCACGCCGACCACCGGCGTGGCGGGCCACGGCCCGGGCACGATCATTTGCGTGTCGGTGCCACTGGGGGCGACGATCGTTCGCGCCGGATCGAGGCCGACGAGCGAGACGAACTCACGAGACTGCGCGATCACGAAGCGGAACGCTTCCAGGTTTGACGCCGCGAGCGCTCGCAGCTCGGATTCGCGCTCGGGACCGATCGGATGACCCAGTGCCGCGAAATGGGCCATCGGCTCGTCATGGAAGTCGACGACAACCGGCGACGTCGCCTGACGGGCAAGGTCCAGTGTGTCGCGGTCCAGGAGCTCGACACTCGCGAGACGCGGGCGCCCCGGTTGCGCCCGGGCGAGCTCGGCTCGCAGGAACTCGCCCGTCCATCGAGGGGCGAGCTGGGCTCGCACGATCCGCGCGAACGGGCCAAGCAGATAATGTCGCCGGAGGTCGCCCCCCCAGCGCAGCCGATTCCCCTCGGCGAGAACGATCCAGCCGGCGCTCACGGGCCCCGCTGTGCCCGCCGGGAAACATCCGGGCGTCCAGGCTGGGCTGGCGGCAGAGCCGACCGTCGCTCCATGGACATCGAGTTTCAGTCTAGGGCCGAGCAGGGCCCCGAATGTGTTGCCGCCGTCGCCCCCTGCGAGCGGATCAGGGACAACCGAAGCCGGGCATTCGACGCGTCACGTCGGGCGACCCTATTCTCTTGGGAAGACCCCTTGCGGCTGCTCAAGGCCGAGCGGGCTCGCCTGGAGGCATCGTGGGCACTGACCGTAACGGCGCAGACCGCAAGCTCGCCATCGTCGGACTCGGTTACGTCGGCCTGCCGCTCGCGATCGCATTCGTCGAGGCCGGACTTGCCGTCGAGGGGATCGACGCCAGTGAGGCACGTGTCGCGGAGTTGCGCGAGGGTCGATCCCCGATCGATGACGTCTCCGACGATCGGCTGGCGGGCGCGCTTGCCTCCGGCCTGTCCGTTTCGGGCACCGGGGACGCGGACGTGGCGGCGGCGGCGGCCATCGTCGTCTGCGTACCCACGCCGATCAGCGAGGCCAAGGACCCGGACCTGGAGCCCGTCCTGGCCGCGGCCGGGCTCATCGCCCAGCGACTGCGCCGCGGACAGCTGGTCATCCTCCAGTCGACCACTTACCCGGGGACGACGAGCGGTCCGTTCCGGCGTGAGCTGGAGCGCTCCGGCTTGGTGGCCGGACGCGACTTCGATCTCGCTTTTGCCCCAGAGCGCGTCAACCCCGGTGATCCGGCCAGCGCTTCGCGTGACATTCCGCGCCTCGTCGGTGGCCTCACGCCAGCCGGGACCTCGCGTGCGGCGGCCCTCCTGGGCCACATCAACAACCGGGTGATCGGGCTCTCGTCGCCGGATGCCGCCGAGCTCGCAAAGCTGCTCGAGAATGTCTTTCGCAACGTCAACATCGCGCTCGTCAACCAGCTTGCGCTCCTGTGCGAGCGGATGGGCCTCGACGTGTGGGAGATCATTGACGCCGCCGCAACCAAGCCATTCGGGTTCATGCCCTTCCGGCCGGGCCCCGGCGTCGGTGGCCATTGCATCCCGGTCGATCCGTATTACCTGTCATGGCGAGCCCGCCAGTTCGACTTCGTGGACCGATTCGTCGAGCTGGCCGGTGACATCAACCTGGCCATGCCCCGCCACGTGGTCGACCTGGTGGCCGAGGCGCTCAATGACCGATCGCGCGCGGTGCGCGGCTCCCGGGTGGCTGTGATCGGTGTCGCGTTCAAGCCGAACGTCCGAGACCCCCGCAACTCCCCCGCAGCGGACGTGATTGCACTGCTTCGGGATCGCGGAGCGATCGTGCAGTACCACGACCCACACGTTCCAACGTTCGTCGACGGCGGCGGCGTGCAGGCGACGTCACAGTCGCTCGTCGAGCTGCTGGCCGGCGCGGACGCCGTGGTCGTCCTGACCGCCCACCGCGCGGTTGACTGGAAGGCCGTCCAGGAGCGGGCCCAGCTCATCGTGGACACGGTGGGAGTCACTCGCGATTGGGCCCTTGCGCCCCGTCAGGTCCTCCGCCTGGGTGCCGGCTGGGTGCCAACTGTTGGGGAACCGTCGCTTGCCGAGCCAGGGACCGTCCGGGCCGGTCCAGCCGCGACGATCGGGTAGCATACCGCCGACCCAACCGGGCCAGGGGCCGGCATTTCCCCATGTCAAAGGATTCCCAACCCCATGACCTTCCGAGCCAGGCCGGTCGTCAAGCGGACCGACCGCGCCGGGCGCAGTCCCCGGCGCTCGCTCCTCCTCAATCTCGGATTCGGCCTCGTGATAGTCGTGGCGCTTCTGATCCTGGCGGCGGCCGCAGCGGCCAGCTACTACGGTGACCACCTCGCCTCGATTGCGAGCGTCAACGGACACGACATCAGCAAGGATCAACTGCGCGACCGGATCAAGGTCGAACAGTTCCGGCTGAGCATCACCCAGTCGCGCATCACGGATGCCATGCAGACGGGGCGCCTGGACCAGGCGACCGGACAGCAGCAACTCGACTACATCGACCAGCAGCTGAGCACCGGGACCGTCATCGAGCAGGCCGCAATCACGCACCTGGTCGACGCCGAGCTGCAGAGCGAGCTGGCGGCGCCGATGGGAATTTCGGTGACCGAGCAGCAGATCGACGGGCGCATCGTCGAGGAGGCCACGACCGACGAGCAGCGCCACGCCTGGGTGATCGCCGTCAAGCCCGAGCTCACAGGATCCGCCACCAAGCCGACCGACGCCCAGAAGAAGGCGGCTCAGGACAAGATCAACCAGGCGCTTGCGGATCTCAAGGCAGGCAAGACCTGGGAGGACATCGCCAAGAAGGTTTCCACCGACTTCACATCGCCCCAAGGCGGCGACATGGGCTGGATCCAGGCCACCGACAACACGGACAAGGCCTTCGTCGACGCCCTCTTCAAGTTGCAGCAGAACGGGATGACCGACGTGATCCTGGGCTCCGATGACATCTACCGGATCGGCCGGGTGACCGAGATCAGGCCCAAGGAAGTCGACCCCAACTACCAGCAGAAGCTCCTCGACCACAACGTCCCGCAGGCGGTCTATCGAGCAGCTGTCAAGGGCGACCTCTTCCGGACGGCTTTGGAGGCCAAGGTCGTGGCAGCCATGACCGACCAGCCGACCGTCCAGCGGAAGGTGAGCGAGCTCTTCATCCAGGCGGCCCAGGACGACAACGGCAACCCGATCACCAAGGATCAAGTGGAGGTGCGGCACATCCTCTATGCGCCCAACGACGCACCCGACAAGGCTGCGGCGCTGCCGGACGCGGATCCGGCCTGGAAGAAGGCCGAGGCCGAAGCGAAGGCAGCCTACGAGAAGTTGAAGGCCGATCCCAACCCCAAGACGTTCCAGGCGCTCGCCAAGAAAGAGAGCGACGATAAAGGCTCTGGCGCAAACGGCGGCGACCTGCCGTGGGCTTATCAGTCGGCATACGATCAGGCGTTCGCGAACGCCATCTTCGCTCCGGGCCTCAAGAAGGACGAAATCCTGCCGCCGGTCAAATCCAGCTTCGGCTGGCACGTGATCCAGTTCATCGACCGGCGTCAGCCAACGGGCGTCAAGATCGCCGAGCTGCAGGTTCAGGCGAACCTGGCGGGCGCGGACTTCGGCGCCATCGCCAAGGCCAACTCGGACGCCCCCCAATCCGAGAAGGACAAGGGCGGCGACATCGGCTGGGTGGCCCACTTCCAGCTGGATGCAAACCTCGACAAGGCGATCTTCAACACGAAGGTCGGTGCCGTGAGCGAGCCGGTTGACGACAATGGGTCGTCCTACCTCTTGAAGGTGTTCGACGAGCAGACGCGCCTGCCGGACCAGAGCCAGATCGATGCGCTCAAACAGTCGGGCTTCAACAACTGGTATGCGGACCAGAAGACGAAGGCCAAGATCAACGCCCCCGGCTCGACCCCGAGCACGATTCCCGGCGCCAACTAGCCGTGCTCGACGTCCTGCTGTCACAGGCCGCGGCACGCTGGGCCTTCGATCCGGCCGACGGGATACAGGTCGTGAACGCCGAACGGCTGACCGCAACACCGATCGAGCCAACCCGGCCGCTCCTGATCGTGCCCGCTGAAACACTCCTCGCGCCCGGCACGAGCGCCTCGCCTTCGAACGCCGGGCCCCTGCCAGGGCGCAATGGGCCAACCGGCCGGGACCCGATCACGGTCTTGGCTCGGCTCTATCCATCGGGGCACACCGTCGCGCGGCTCGAAGGCCGGGCTGGGTCGACGACGATCGAAGGGCTCCGTCCCGCCGATCTCAACGGACCGCTCTACCTGCCGCCTGCCTCGCCCGAGCACGCCGTTGCAACACCCTGGGCGCTGCCCTGGATCTCCACGCGACTGCGCCAGCCGGACGGCTGCCCGTGGGATCGCGAGCAGACGCACGAGACGCTTCGAAAGCACCTGCTCGAGGAAAGCTACGAGGTGTACGACGCGCTGGCCGCCGGTGCGACGCCGGCGCTGGCCGAGGAGCTCGGCGACCTGCTCCTCCAGGTCATCCTGCACGCCCAGCTCGCCGCCGAGGAAGGTGTCTTCGATCTGACCGACGTGCAGGCGGCCATCGGCTCGAAGATCGTGCGCCGGCACCCGCACGTCTTCGGGGATGCCGAGGCACGAACCGCCGGGGACGTCAATCGGCAGTGGGAGCGCATCAAGTCGGCCGAACGCCTCGCGGCGGCCGAAGCCGCAGCCCTGGCCGACGAGGCCGGCAGCCCGGCCCCACCAAAGAGCGCGCTCGATGGCATCAGCCCCTCGTTGCCGTCACTCGCCGCGAGCCAGGAGATGCAGGAACGGGCCGCCAACCTGGGGTACGACTGGCCCTCGATCGAGGGAGTTCTCGACAAGGTCCGCGAGGAGCTCGACGAGCTGCGAGCGGCGGGCTCGGCAACGGAACGCGCCGAGGAATTCGGCGACCTGCTGATGGTCCTCGTCAACGTCGCCCGCAAGGAAGGCATCGAGGCCGAGGCGGCACTGCGTAGCGCCAACGACAAGTTCCGGCGGCGCTTCCGCAGCGTGGAGCGGCAGGCGGCCGATCGCGGCGCGGCGCTGCGTGACCTCGACTTCGCTGCGCTGGACGAGCTGTGGGATGCTGCCAAGGTGGAAGAGCGGTCGCCCCAGGTCGAGGAGGCCCGCCGATGACCATCGGCAATCGCAGCGTGGTGCGCGCCGACGGACGCGGACCATCCGATCTTCGCCCGGTCACCCTCACGCTCGGCGTCCAGAAATGGGCGGAGGGCTCGTGCCAGATCCGCGTCGGCGACACCGAGGTGCTGTGCGCAGCGACGATTGCCGACCGGGTGCCGCCTCATTTGCGCGGCAAAGGCACGGGCTGGGTAACCGCGGAATACTCGATGCTGCCCCGTGCCACAGCCGAGCGGACGGAGCGTGAATCGGCTCGCGGCAGGATCGGCGGCCGAACGCACGAGATCCAGCGCCTGATCGGCCGCTCCCTGCGCGGGGTGGTGGACCTGACGCGGTTGGGCGAGCGGACGGTGACGCTGGACTGTGACGTCCTGCAGGCCGACGGCGGCACGCGAACGGCCTCGATCACCGGTGGCTACGTCGCGTTGGCGGCCGCGCTCATCACGTATGGCATGGAGCGCCTGCTGGTTGGCAAGGTCTCGGCTGTCAGCGTGGGCATCATCGAGGGCATCCCCTATCTCGATCTCGATTACTCGGAGGACTCGCGCGCAGAAGTCGACTTCAACGTGGTCGGCACCGACGCTGGCACGTATGTCGAGCTCCAGGGGACGGCGGAGGGGAAACCGTTCGATCGCGAGAAGGTGGATCGCCTGCTCGACCTCGCCAACCTCGGCCTCGGGCGACTGTTCGACGTCCAGGGGGAGGCAATCGCGCGCGTCCGCAGGTGAGGGACGTCGCTCCTGGGTTCCCGAGACCCGGCGATCGAGTCCTGGTCGCGACGCGCTCGATCCACAAGCTGCGCGAGCTTCGTGAGTTGCTGGCCGATTTTCCCCTCGACCTCGTCTCCCTGGACGAAATGGGAATCGAAGACGAAGTAACCGAAACCGGCCGGACCTTCGAAACGAATGCACGGCTCAAGGCGACGGCGTACGCACGGTTGTCAGGCCTGCCAACGCTCGCCGACGATTCCGGCCTGGAAGTCGATGCCCTCGGCGGAGGGCCCGGCGTGCGCACCCGCCGGTACGCGGGCGAGCGCGCCAGCGACCGGGAGAACAATGCCAAGCTGCTGCGAGCGCTCCGAGGACTGCCGCCCGAGCAGCGAAGGGCCCACTACGTATGCGTTCTGGCCCTCGCGCTGCCCCGCCAGGACGGATCGATCGCCCGGCTCCTCACCGCGCGGGGAACCTGCCGCGGCCGGATTGCTCTCTCGCCCAAGGGCGCCGGGGGCTTCGGCTACGACCCGATCTTCGAGCCCGCCTCCGAGCGACCCGGTGGGCGCACGCTCGGACAATGGAGTGCGGCGGAGAAGAACCGGATCTCGCACCGTGCGAGAGCGGCGCGAGGCATGGCTCGGCGCCTGGCGGGATAGATGGAGACGCCGGACGGTTCCATCAGCCTGCCAGCCGCCGCCCGGCGTCCACCTACCGACGGCTCGGAGCTACCGGGTGTTGCGCCTGTCGTTCCGCTCGGGGTCCGACGAACCTCGGAAGCGGAGCCGCCGGGCCGTCGGCTCGCCCTCGCGGTCGAGCTCCACGAGCCGCCACCCGCGCGCCGGCCGTCCCGCACCCGCGCGGAATCCTTCGGCGCGCAACGCTTCGAGCACTGCCTTGACGTCCGTGGCGCTGCCGAGCACATCTCGCAGCCGCCGCTCGAGTATGGCTTCGGCGATCAACGGCTCGTCCGATCCGAGATCGGCGGCCACGATTCGCTCCGGGTCTTCGATTCCCAGGCCTGCCAGCTCGCTCACGAGTTGCTGGGCTTGAGGCCGCTTGTGTGAGTCGATGGCGGAGAGCCAGTCGGGCGGCTGCTTCGCGCCGCGCCGAGCGGACTCGGTCGCCCGGCGGCCGGGTCGCCCGCGCCCCGTATGGGCCTTGGCGCCGGCCTTCGTCCCTTCCCGCGCACCTCCAGCCTCTCGCCCGCCCGCCGGCTTCGGCAGATCGCGAGGCGCCACCGGCTGTCCTCTCGCCTCGGCGACTGCCGCGCGAGCGCCTGCCAGCGTTGAAAATGGCCCGCGAAGCACGGGTTGCCCGAGCTGGTCGGTCTGCTCGGTATCCGCAACGTACCAGGCAGTCGATCCTTCAGCCTCCACCGTGAACCTGCCGTCGCCGCTGACGTAACGACCGGCCGATTCGCGCCGCAGGGCATCCGGGTCGGCAGCTTTTGCGGGCATGGCTGGACTGTAGCGCGCTCGTGCTCCGGGGGTGCCGCGGCCGCCTGAGTAGACTGGCCCTGCGATGGCCGACCTCCCGTCGATCGAGCAGCCAGACGGCCGTCTGCGAGGCCGCCGCCGGCCGAAGCCAAGCCTGTGGGTCAGCCCGGTCCCGTACGGCCTCGGCGAGACCAAGCCGAATCATTACTTCGAGATCCTCCGGACGGCCTGGGAGAACAAGCGCCATCCGCTGTACGCCTGGCGGATCCTGTCGAAGGGCGTGTGCGACGGTTGCGCGCTGGGCGTCGCCGGCTTCTCCGACTGGACGATCAGCGGGGTTCACCTGTGCACCACGCGCCTGAACCTCCTCAAGGTCAACACGATGGGTGCGCTGGATCCACGGGTACTGGCCGACGTCGCCCCGCTGCGCAAGGTTTCCGGAGCGGAGTTGCGCGATCTGGGCCGGTTGCCCTATCCGATGGTTCGACGCGCGGGTGATGAGGGGTTTCACCGCGTTTTGTGGTCCGAGGCGCTCGACGTCATCGCCGGACGGATCCGCGCTTCAAAGGCCGCGAACGGCGGGTCCGCCGATCGGGTCGGCTTCTACCTCACCAGCCGCGGGATCACCAACGAGGTCTACTACGTGGCCCAGAAGGCGGCTCGCTTCATCGGCACCAACAACGTCGACAACGCGGCGCGGATCTGCCACGCGCCGTCCACAGGCGCGCTGCGCAAGCAGCTGGGCATCGCGGCGACGACCGTCAGCTACCGCGACGCGATCGAATCGGACCTGGTCATCCTGTGGGGCGCCGACGTCGCCAACGCCCAGCCGGTCTTCATGAAGTACCTCTACCTCGGGCGCAAGCAGGGCCTCAAGGTGGCCGTGGTGAACCCCTATCGCGAGCCGGGCCTCGACCGGTATTGGGTCCCCTCGAACGTCGAGTCGGCGATCTTCGGGACGAAGATGACCGACGAGTTCTTCGCCGTGCACACGGGCGGCGACGTGGCCTTCATCAATGGCGTCCTCAAGTGCCTGATCGACTCGGGAAGCGCCGACCAGAGCTTCATTCGCGATCACACCGAGGGCTGGGGCGAACTCCGGGCAATGCTCGAGCGCCAGTCGTTCGACGACCTCGAGCGCTGGTCCGGCGCCACGAGGGCAGACATGGAGCGGTTGGCCCGGATGTACGCCGAGGCGAGGTCCGTAGTGATCGTCTGGTCGATGGGCATGACCCAGCACGTTTGCGGCACGGAGAACGTGCAGTCGATCATCAACCTGGCGCTCGCGCGGGGAAATGTTGGTCGGCCGGGCGCAGGGCTCATGCCCATCCGCGGTCATTCGGGCGTCCAAGGTGGGGCCGAGATGGGCGCGTACGCGACGGCCCTGCCTGGTGGCATCCCCATCACCCCGGAGGCCGCCTCGGACCTTGCCGCCCGATATGGTTTCGAGATCAGCGGCGAGCGCGGGCTCTCGGCGGCAGAGATGGTCGAAGCCGCGGGTCGCGGCGAGATGGACGTTCTCTACTCGTCAGGCGGCAATTTCCTGGATACGCTGCCCGACCCGGATGCGGTCGCCACAGCACTCCGGCGGGTTCCGCTTCGCGTGCACGCGGACATCGTGGTTTCGTCGCAGATGCTGCTCGATCCGCCGCCCGACGAGGGTGCCGTGGTCCTCCTGCCCGCCATGACCCGCTACGAGCAGCCCGGCGGCGGAACCGAGACGACCACCGAACGACGGATCGTCTTCAGCCCGGAGATCCCGGGCCCACGGATCGGCGAGGCGCGGCCGGAGTGGGAGATCTACCGCGACCTTGCGGCTCGCGTCGACCCGGAGCGGGCGCCACTCGTGGACTTCGCATCGACCCAGCAGATCCGCGAGGAGATCGCAGCCACGATCCCGAACTACGAGGGCATCCAGAGGCTGGTGCGGACAGGCGATCAGGTGCAATGGGGCGGCGAGCGGCTGTGCGACGGTTGGACCTTCCCCACACCGGACGGCCGCGCCCATTTCGTGCCCGTCGCGCCGCGCGAGCTGGACCTTCCGCCGGGCCGGTTTCTGCTCGCCACCCGCCGCGGCAAGCAGTTCAACACGATGGTCTGGAAGCGGCGCGACCCGCTCACCGGCGCGGAGCGTGACGCGCTCTTCATGTCAGCCGGAGATGCGGCGAAGCTTGGGCTAGACGACGGTGCCGCCGTGACAGTCCGATCCGAGGTCGGCTCGGTCGATGCACAGATCAAGGTGAGTCCGATCCGCGACGGCAACGTCCAGATGTTCTTTCCGGAGGCAAACGCGCTCGTTCGAGGCGGCCGCCGCGATCAGGCGTCGCTGGTGCCGGATTACAACGCGGTCGTCGAGGTAGTGTCCCGACCGGTCGACCTTGGCGCGTGGATCGAGCCCGAGCCGTTCCGGGGATCATGACTGCCGACGCTTCGGGAATCGTCCTCGCCGGCGGTCGTTCGGTGCGCTTCGGCGGCGACAAGCTCTCGGCAGTGATCGACGGGCGAGCGCTGCTCGACCGCGCGGTCGATCCGCTGGCCGAGATCTGCCGCGAGGTCATCGTCGTGGTGGCCCCTGGCGACCGATCCCGAATGAAGCGTTGGAGTACCCGGCTGGCCTCTATTCGAGTCGTGCAGGAGACCGAGGCCTACCGCGGACCGCTCGCTGGCCTGGCGACCGGCCTCGAAGCAACGGCCTTCTCATTGGTCCTCGTCGTCGGCGGCGACATGCCAATGCTCGTCCGCGGGGTGCTCGAGCTGTTGCTCGGGAGCCTCGCCACCAGTGACGCGACGGCCGCCGTCCTCGGATCCGGTGACCGGGTCGAGCCGCTGCCCATGGCCCTTCGACGTAATGCGGCCCTTACCGCCGCCAGGCTCACGCTGGGTCATGGTGATAGGAGCCTGCTTGCGCTGCTCGATGGCGTGCGGGTCGCAACCGTGCCCGAACACGCGTGGCGCGCCCTCGATCCCGACGGCGCTACGCTGCTCGACGTCGATGTCCCGGCCGATCTTCCCGCCGGACGCTCAGCGGGCCGGCCCGCCCAGAGGGAGTTCCGCAGATAGATTGAGCGAACGGTCACTGCGAGAGATAGCCCTCGCAATGGGTACCGACAAAGAAGGAGCCCACTCCTATGCCGATGCATACGAGTGGCACTTTCGGCACCTGCGACATCGGGCAATCACGCTCCTCGAGATCGGGGTGGGCGGCTATCGCGATTCGACCAGCGGCGGCGAATCGCTGCGCATGTGGAAGGAGTTCTTTCCCAGGGCGCAGATCATCGGTATCGACATCCATCCAAAAGAGGGCCTGTCCGAGGATCGAATCGCGATCCTCCAGGGTGATCAGAGCGACGAGAAATTCCTGGACGATGTCGCCTCTCGGTACGGTCCCTTCGACGTGGTCATCGATGACGGGAGCCACATCTGCGCCCACGTAATTGCAAGTTTCCGGGCGCTGTTCCCGCATCTTGCCGAGGACGGCATCTACGCGATCGAGGATCTTCAGACCTCGTATTGGGCAAGGGGCTATGGAGGTTCGAGTGGACTGGACCGCGCCGGAACGTCGATGACGTTTCTGCAGGAGCTCGTGGATGGTCTCAACTACGCCGAATTCGACATCCCGAACTACGTGCCCGCATATACCAACACCTGGATACGGTCACTGACCTTCTACCACAACATGGCCTTCGTTCAAAAAGGGGCGAACACCGAGGGCTCCAACGTCCTGCAACCGCACCCAAGGCCTGCCACGGTCCTGGCTCTTGCGTCCGCGCCGGCCTCCACTCGCTCGCCGGCAAG
Source organism: Chloroflexota bacterium (assembly GCA_005883615.1). Taxonomy (GTDB): domain Bacteria; phylum Chloroflexota; class Limnocylindria; order Limnocylindrales; family CSP1-4; genus CF-16. The sequence goes on from VBEC01000032.1 coordinate 23,858, forward strand.
TCCCCCGCGAAGATGGTTTCGGCGACTGGTACCCAAGCGGCTGCGAGGCGTCATGATTTCTACGATCCGCATGGTTGTGCGCGCTGCCCCCAAAGCGCTCGGCCGAAATCACGGTCGGGACCCGTAGAATGGCGACGTCGGGGTGTAGCGTAGCCCGGTAACGCACGTGCTTTGGGAGCACGAGATCGCGGGTTCAAATCCCGCCGCCCCGACCACCCCTGTCCCTGATGGCGCGCGAGCGCACGCGTCGCGCCGCGAGGAGCCAGGCCTGACCGAGTGGACGCTACTCTTGTCCTGAGTCGACAGGAGCGAGAGCGGGTGCGCACGGTGCCTTCCAAGCCAGCCGAACAGGGACGAGGTCCCCTGCCCACGGGAACGGTGACCTTCCTGTTCACGGACATCGAAGGCTCGACGCGTCTCCTGCAGGAACTGGGCAACGGTTACGGCCCGATCCTGGCCGAGCACCGTGCGATCCTGGAACGGTCCATCGAGCAGCATGGCGGTCGAGCCTTCGGGACCGAGGGCGATGCCGTATTTGCGGCCTTCGGCGACGCCGGATCGGCACTCGCGGCCGCCGCCGACGGCCAACGCGACCTCGCCCAGCACGTCTGGCCCGATGGCCACCTGCTCAAGGTCAGAATGGGCATCCACTCCGGTGAGGCGGCGCTCGTCGGGGCCGACTACGTCGGCCTGACCCTCCACCAGGTTGCGCGCATCACCGCCGCCGGGCACGGCGGCCAGATCCTGGTGTCCGACGCTGCCCGAGCGCTCGCAGCGTCATCGCTGCCGGACGGCGTCGAGCTACGCGATCTCGGCGAGCACCGGCTGAAGGATCTGACGCGGCCGGAGCGCCTGTTCCAGGCGGTGGTCCCCGGCCTCCCGGCGTCCTTCCCCAGCTTGCGAACCCTCGAAGGCAGGCCGAACAACCTGCCCGTCCAGCCAACGACATTCGTCGGACGAGAAGAGATCGACGGCGCTCGCCGCCTCCTGGCAAGCACACGCCTCCTGACCCTGACCGGACCGGGCGGCACCGGCAAGACCCGCCTGGCACTGCAGCTCGCGGCCGAGGAGCTCGATACGTTTCCCGACGGCGTCTTCTTCATCGCACTCGATGCGGTGGCAGATCCGAACCTCGTGCCGTCGGCGATCACCGTGGCACTCGGCGTCGATGTGGGGAACGACCCACCACTCGACCGACTGGTCGAACATCTGCGCGGCCGCAAGACGCTGCTCGTGCTCGACAATTTCGAGCAGATCGTGGCCGCCGGCGGAGCCATGGCTCGCATTCTCCGTGAGGCGCCGGCAGTCAAGCTCGTGGTCACCAGCCGGATCCTGCTGCGCGTGTACGGCGAGCAGGAGCTGTCCGTGCCACCTCTCGGCCTGCCGCCTCCCGGGCAGCGGTTGGCCGCGGCCGAAGCGATGGAGTCGGAGGCCGTCCGCCTGTTCGTGGAGCGTGCTCTCGCGGCGCAACCCGACTTCCGCCTCGACGACACCAACGCTGCCGCCGTTGCCGACATCGTCACTCGCCTGGACGGGCTCCCGCTCGCCATCGAGCTTGCCGCAGCCCGGGTCCGGATATTGGCCGTGGAGACCCTCCGAGCGAGGCTCCATGAACGCCTCGCCGTGCTCACCGGTGGCCCACGCGACCTGCCCGCCCGACAGCAGACGCTTCGCGGAGCGATCGATTGGAGCTACGACCTCCTTGACGAGGCCGATCGCCGCCTGTTCGAGCGCTTCGCAGTGTTCTCCGGCGGCGCGTCTATCAGCCATGCCGAGAGCGTCTGCGGGGCCGCCTCCGACCTCGGACGGGAGGTTTTCGACGGGCTGGCATCACTGGCAGAACAGAGTCTCATCCGTCCCGTACCCGGGACCGCCGAAGAGCCGCGATTCACGATGCTCGCGACCATCCGTGAATATGCCTCCGAGCGGCTCGAAGCCAGCGGTGCGGGCGAAGAGGTCATGCGACGCCACGCCTTGACCTATCTGGAGCTGGCAGAGACGTGTGCGCCGGGCCTCACGGGAGTCCATGGCTCGATGCTGCTCGACCGCCTGGCGATCGACCACGACAACCTGCGAGCTGCCTTCGACTGGGCTGTCGATACGGGCGACGCCGAGATTTCCCTGCGACTGATAACCGCGGCCTGGCGGTTCTGGCAGATCCGCGGACATCTTCAGGAGGCGACCGAGCGGGTGGCCCGAGCACTCGCGATGCCCGGCGTCTCGGAGCTGCCGGCTCTGCTCCGCGCCGAGGCGTACGCCGCGGCCGGGTCGATCGCCTATTGGCGGGGTGACCAGGCGCTGACACACGTGCACTACAAAGCCGGCCTCGAGGCGGCCAGGGAATCAGGCGACGCGCGCGCCATCGCAGGAGCTCTCTACAACTTCGGCTTCGCTCCCAAGGAGGGCTCGAGGGAGGGGAGTGACGTCTACCGCGAAGGACGCCGCTACTGGGAGCCGAGCCTGACTGCCTACCGCGAGCTCGCCGACGAACGGGGCATCGCCGGTTCGTTGTGGGCGCTCGCGATCGCGGAAGGCGTTGCCGGAGAGTACGACACCGCTCGCGAGCACTTCGAGGAGAGCCTCCGCCTCTATCGCTCGCTGGAAGACGGATTCGGCGTCGGCTGGGCAAACCACATGCTCGGAACGCTCTACATCACCATCGGCGAACCGCAGAAGGGCGAGCCCTACCTGCGCGAGGGGTTGTTGACCTTCGCCGCCTCTCGCGACCTCTCGGGCATCCTGCTGCTCCTGCTCGACTTCGCGATCCTGGCTGGGGCACACGCCGACGAGGAGCGGCAGTGGCGGCTCGCAGGGGCCGCCAACGAGATCCAGGTATCGACCGGGACTGACCTGGTGGACGTGCCGATCGGGGAATTCTCCTGGGAGGTGCCAAAACCGCCAACTGGGGACGAGCGAGCCGAGCGGCTGTATCGCGATGGCCAGGGGATGTCGGTCGAGGACGCGATCGCCTACGCGCTCGGCGACCCGTCGAGCTAGGCCACTCGGATGTCCGCCCAACGCGTGCTAGCATCGAGCGCGGTCCCGATCTGAGCTGGGGCGGCTCAGCCGAGGCCCGGGGAGGTGAGCTGATGGCCGAGGCGCGCGCGCGAGGCCTCGGCGGTCGCGGCGACCAGGTCTCCTCGCTCGACAAGCGCATCATCGAGCACCTCCAGGCGGACGGCCGGAAACCATTCACCCAGATCGCTGTGGAGCTCGGCGTGTCCGAGGCGGCGGTCCGGGCGAGGACCAACCGCATGGTCGAGCGGGGCATCCTCCAGATCGTCGGCGTGACAGACCCGCTAAAGCTCGGCTTCCAGCAGGTCGCCATGATCGGCATCCGCTGTGACGCCAACAAGCTGATGCAGGTGGCCGAGCGCGTCGCCGAGTTCGCCGAGGTGGACTACGTGGTCATCACTGCCGGCTCGTACGACATCCTCATCGAGACCGTCAGCGAGGACAACGAGGCTCTTCTCCGCTTCCTCGCGGAGCGACTGCGAGCCATCGAAGGCGTGCGCGAGACGGAGACCTTCGTGTACCTCCGGATGGTCAAGCAAACGTACCAGTGGGGCACTCGCTGAACGGGAGTTCCGGCGCGTTGGGGCACCACGATCGAGGTTTGGACGCGACCCGCCCGGCTAAGATGGCGGGCAAGGGAACAGCGTATTCCCGTGCTGACAAGGGGCGCGCCAGGTGGGTCCGGTCCTGATCCTGCTGCTCATTGCGGTCCTGGCGAATCTCGCCCTGATGACCGCGGTTGTTGCTCCCACGCTCCTCGGTCGGCCCTCCCCGTTCGCCGCCTCCAACGAGCTCGATGAGCCGCCCAGCATCCAGGAGGTGTCCGGCCTCATAGCCCGGGGCGCAACGGACTTCCTGGACGACGGCGTGCCATCGGCCGCGTATGACCGGGTCGTCCGCATTGCCACATGGGTGTTCATCCTCTCGACCGCAACGCTGGTCGTCGTGACCGGCCTTTGGCCTGGAACGCAGCTCGGGATCCTCGCCCTGCTGGCCGTGGCCGGCGCGTTCTTGCTGGTCGTGCACGAGCTGCTTCCCGATCGCTTCCTTGGCTCGACCAAGTTCATCGTCGAGGGCTCGGCCGCAATCACCTTCGTGTCGCTCCTGATCATGCTCACCGGCGGTCACGCGAGCCCCTTTTTCTTCGCCTATCCGGTCATCGTGGCCGGCGCCGCACTGGTCGTCAGCCCGGCGATCACCCTCGTCATCGCGGCTGCCGCGAGCCTGGGCTACCTGCTCGGGTCGCTTGCCGACGTGAGCGGAGGCGATCTGTCGGCCACGGACGTCGCCGGCATCGGGTTCAACCTGATCGCGCTGGTTCTGCTGAGCTACGTGGCGATGGTGATCGCGCGCGAGCAGCGGCGCTCGCGCGACGCAGCTGTCAGGCTCTCGACGGTCGATTCGCTCACGGGCCTGTTCAACCGGGCATTCTTCTTCGCCGCCCTGGAACGGGAGGTCCAGCGCAGCGCCCGCTCGGGCCGCGGCTTCTGCCTGCTGATGATGGACCTGGACGGGCTCAAGGCGATCAACGACCGGCACGGCCACTTCCAGGGCGATCGCGTCCTGCGACGGGTGGGGGAGATCATCCGCGCGGGTGTACGCCGGATCGACGTGGCCGCGCGCTACGGCGGCGACGAGTTCGTGGTGCTGCTGCCCGAAACCGATCCCACAGGCGGCTTCGTGCTCGGCGAAAAGATCCGCCAGGGCGTGTCCGATCAGGTTTTCTCGGCCGGCTCCTCCAAAGTGCGCACGTCGCTGTCGGTTGGCGTGGTGGCGTATCCGCACGATGGTGCGACGCCGGACGAGCTCATGATCAGCTCGGACCAGGCCATGTACGCGTCGAAGCGCGCCGGCAAGAATCGCGTCGCGTCGTTCGGCGAAATTCCCATCGGGGGACCGCCCGAAGACTCGGTGTAGCATCAGCCGGTGAGCCATCCCCGCCGTCCGCCGCGTGAGACCCAGCGCCCGCCGACCGGCTTCTCGACACGAGCGATCCGGGCGGCGACGCGAGCACCCCAGGTCGATCAGCGGCCGAATGCGGTGCCCATCTACCAGTCGGTGACCTTCTCGTCGGACGACGCCGACGAGCTGGCCGACGTCCTCAACGACCGAAGGCCGGGCTATGCCTACAGCCGCATCGACAATCCGACGTCCGCTGCACTGGCGTCCGCGGTCGCCGAGCTCGAGGGCGCGGAGGCCGGTTTCGCCTTCGCCACGGGCATGGCGGCCATCCATGCCACGCTGGTTTCCCTGGTGTCGGCCGGGGATCACATCGTCGCAACCCAGGCCATCTACGGTTCGACGCGCACCCTGCTGAGTCGCGTCCTGAACCGTCTGGGCGTCCGGACGACCTTCGTCGACGCGTCCGACCATGACGCGGTGGAGCGAGCGCTTTCCGCTGCACCCACGCGCGTGCTGTACCTCGAGACGGTGTCCAACCCCACGATCGTCGTGTCCGACGTTGCGGCACTCGCAGAGCTGGGCCATCGCCATGGCGCAACCGTGGTCGTCGACAACACCTTCGTGTCGCCCTACCTGTGCAGGCCGCTCGAGCTGGAAGCCGACCTGGTGATCGAATCGGGCACCAAGTATCTGGCCGGGCACTCGGATGTACTCGCCGGGCTGGTTTCAGGGGACCGCGAGCGGGTCGCGGCAGTACGTGCCGTTCAGACCGACACGGGCGGCAGCATCGCCCCATTGGCGGCCTTCCTCGTGCTGCGCGGCCTGCCAACGCTGGCCCTGCGCATGGAGCGCCACAGCGCCACGGCGGCAGCACTCGCCGGCTGGCTCGAGCGTCAGCCCGGCGTCGCTCGCGTCTTCCAACCAGCCCTCCCGAGCCATCCCCAGTACGAGATCGCCCGCCGGCAATTGGCCTCGGGCGGCGGCATGTTCGCCTTCGAGCTCTCCGGAGGACGGGGCGCGGGTCGCGCGTTCATCGATGCTCTCACGATCCCGGAGCGTACGGCGTCACTCGGAAGCATCTTCACGATCGTGTCCCATCCTGGCTCGACCAGCCATCGGCAGCTCTCCGATTCCGAGCTGGCGGACGCCGGGGTTGCACCAGGATTGCTGCGCTGCTCGACGGGCCTGGAGGACCTCGAGGATCTGCGGGCCGACTTCGAGCAGGCGCTCGGCGCGGCGGAGTTCTCGGCAGGCGGCCGGGCGGACGAGGTCGCAATCGGGGCCGCCGCCAGGACCTAGGAGGCGGACATCGCCAGCCCCGCCATCGAGCTGACCCGCCCGGCACTGCCCGCGCGACCGAATCTCTTCACGCGCCTGGGAACGAGCGTCTGGCAGCTGCTGACGTCGGTCAACTTCGCGGTCTTCCAGATCATGATCGCGGGCTCGCTGGCCGCGGTCGGCATGGTCGTCCGGCAGCTGCCGTCGTCGGCTTTCCAGTCGGTGAGCGACTACACCGACCAGATGTCCGTCATCCACGACCGCTACGATGCCGCGCTCGGGTCGGCCGTGGTGGACCTGCTGGAGCGGCTGCAGGTCTTCCAGATTTTCCGCTCGACCTGGTTCTCGGCGAGCCTGATCCTGCTGCTGGTCTCGATCGTGGTCTGCACGCTCGACCGGACTCCTCGCCTCTGGCGCCAGACCAGTGAGATCCGGGTCGTCCAGCCGGACGCCTTCTTCGACCCGCGCCTCCCTGATCGAGCGGCCATGACCGGCGTATCGGTCGAGGACGTCTCCTCCGTCCTTCGGCGCAACCGGTTCTCAGTGCGGCGGGCGGAGGTCGACGGGATTGCCTACCTCTATGGCGATCGCAATCGCTTCACGAAGATGGCCACACTATTCACGCACCTCGGGCTGATCCTGTTCCTCGTCGCAGCCGGGGTCACCAGCCGGCTGGGTACGGAGGCGGGTCTCGTGCTGGGCCCGGGCGAGACCGCCCCGGTCCAGTCGATCGGCACGCAGGGCCTCCTCAGCCTGAAAAGCTTCGGCTTCCAGGCCCCCCGCAATGCCGACGGCTCGTTCGCCGACTTCACCACCGATCTCGCGGTCTACCGGGAAGGGCAGCTTCTCGCGCGCAAGGTCATCCGCGTCAACGACCCGCTCTCGGTTGCTGGCTTCACGTTCCATCAAAACGGCTTTCGGCCGGCGCCGGACCTCGTCATCCGGGATGTCACGGGCGCGGTCCTGTGGTCGGGTCCCGTTCCCCTCCTGCGGCAGGCGGCGGGCAAGCCCTACGACGAGATGAGCGTCCCGGGAACCGACCTCGGGCTCGACCTGCTGCTCACCGACACGCCCGACCAGGGCGTCCTCTTCGTCCCCTATCGGGCGACGGGCCAGAATGCCGATGGCAGCCCGGCGGTCCAGACGCTCAACCCGTTCTTCGTGGGCATCGGCCGGACCGGGCGATCATCGGATGCCGGGTTCAGTGTTCAGCTCACCGGCGTCGAGGGGGCGACGATCCTGATCGCCAAACAGGATCCCGGGCAGGGGATCGTCTGGCTCGCTTTCCTGTCGTTGCTGAGCGGACTCCTGATCACGTTCTACCTGCCTCGGCGGCGAGTGTGGACTCGCCTCTCGCCCGACGGCGAGCTGCGGATCTGCGGTCGCGCCGATCGCTACGTCGATTTTGAGCGCGAGTTCGGGCGATTGCTCGGCGACCTGGTGGCCGTTCGAAAGGGCCATGGGGAGTCGCCGGCGGTCTGAGAGGCATGCGACTCGGGGCTTCGGACCAGCTTGAAACCGAGGAGTAACCGTTTCGTCACCCAGCTCCTTGCTAGGCTCGGGATGACCGAACGGGGCCAACGGTTTGACGCGCCCCACCCACCGTTTCGCGGCCCGAACAGCCGGAGGAAGATCGCCTGATGTCCACGACCCTCGACCGTCTTGTGAGCGCCCCAGGCGGCGTCACTCCCGCCACCAGCACGGTTGCCGACGTGATCGAGCTGGCGCGCGAGACAGGCGTCCAGATCGTCGACCTGCGTTTCGTGGACCTGCCCGGGCAGGCCCAGCACTTCTCGATCCCTGTTCGTGAGCTCACCGACAACCTGTTCATCGATGGCATCGGCTTCGATGGGTCGAGCATTCGCGGCTTCCAGCACATCCATGAGAGCGACATGCTCCTGATGCCGGATCCTGCAACCGCCTACCTTGACCCCACCCTTCGCGTTCCGACGCTCATCGTCGTCTGCAACGTGGTCGAGCCGGGCGATCGATCGCCCTACACGCGCGACCCGCGTTACGTGGCGAAGAAGGCCGAGCGCTTCCTGGCCTCGTCGGGGATCGCGACGACCGCCTACTGGGGTCCCGAGATCGAGTTCTACATCTTCAACTCCCTGCGCTTCGACCAGACCGGACATCGCGGGTTCTACGAGATCGACTCGGAAGAGGGCATCTGGAACAGCGGCCACAACACGACCCCCAATCTGGCTCACCGGCCGCGGCCCAAGGAGGGCTACTTCCCGGTTCCGCCGCTCGACAAGTTCCAGGACCTCCGCTCGGAGATGGTGCTCAACTTGCAGGCCGCCGGCATCGAGGTGGAGGTCCAGCACCACGAGGTGGGCGGGCCCGGCCAGTCGGAAATCGACATCCGCTACGGCACGCTCGTGGAGACGGCCGACAAGGTCCTCAAGTACAAGTACATCGTCAAGCAGACGGCGGCCCAGGCGGGTTACGTCGTGACATTCATGCCCAAGCCGCTCTTCGGCGACAACGGTTCGGGCATGCACACCCACCAGAGCCTGTGGGATGGCGAGCGCAACATCTTCTACAACGAGGACGGCTACGCACTCCTCTCGGACGAGGCACGCTGGTACATCGGCGGCCTGCTGCGACACGCCAAGTCGGTGCTCGCCTTTGCAGCGCCGACCACGAACTCGTACCGGCGTCTGGTCCCCGGCTACGAGGCGCCGATCAACCTCGTGTACTCGCAGCGCAACCGCTCCGCGTGCATCAGGATCCCGACCTACTTCACGACCCCGGCCGCTCGCCGGCTCGAATTCCGCTCGCCCGACCCAACCTGCAACCCGTACCTGTCCTTCTCGGCCCAGCTGATGGCCGGCCTGGACGGCATCATCAACCGGATCGAGCCGCCCGCTCCTGTCGACAAGGACATCTACGAATTGCCCGACGAGGAAAAGGCCGGCATCGCCGGCACCCCCGGCTCTCTCGAGGAGGCCCTCGACGCCCTGGAGGCCGACCATGAATACCTCCTTCGCGGCGACGTCTTCACGCGCGACGTGATCGACACGCACCTGGCTTTCAAGCGCGAGAGCGCGAAGCAGGTCGCCCTCCGACCGCACCCCTACGAGTTCTACCTCTACAGCGAGATGTAAACGCCGTTCCGCGAGGGCTGGCCGGCCCTTTCCAGCCGCGCTCCGAGACTGCCCGGTAGACTGAACGTCCATCGGGCAGTCGCCTTTTCCGCGGCTGCCAGCCATCGCGAGGAGGACTCCATGGCCGTCGCCACCAACTCGACCGGCGGGGCGAGCGCACCCGAAGCACGGCAGGAGATCGAGCGGGCGAAGGAGACGGGAATCCGCTTCGTCCAGCTCCAGTTCACAGACGTCATCGGACACGTCAAGGCCGTGACGATCCCGATCCACCAGCTCGAGGGTTCGGTCAACCACGGGACCTGGTTCGACGGGTCGTCGATCGAAGGCTTCACCCGGATCGCCGAGTCAGACCAGTACCTCGTGCCCGACATGAGCACGTTCGCTGAAATTCCCTGGCAGAAGGGTGACGGCCCGCGCGGCACGGCGCGCGTGATCTGCGACGTCTTCACGCCCCGCGGCGAGGCGTTCGTTGGCGATCCGCGGGGAGTCCTGCGGCGCCAGATGGAGCACGCCAAGAAGCTGGGTTATGTCGTGAACACCGGCCCCGAGCTCGAGTTCTTCCTGTTCCGGCGTGGCGACGACGGGACGATCCAGCCGCTGCCCCACGACCAGGCCGGCTACTTCGACTACTCGACGGACCTGGCCCAGGAAGTCCGCCAGGACATGGTCGATGCCCTGGAGGCCTTCGGGATCAGGGTCGAGGCTGCGCATCACGAGGTTGCGGCGGGCCAGCACGAAATCGACTTCGAGTACTCGGACGCCCTGCGCACGGCCGACAACGCGGTCACCTTCAAGTTCACGCTGAAGGCGATCGCCCAGCAGCACGGCCTCTATGCCACGTTCATGCCCAAGCCAATCCATGGCATCAACGGGTCCGGAATGCACACCCACCAGAGCCTGTGGTCAATCGCCGACGAGCGGAACGCCTTCGCCGACGCCTCCAACCCCTACGGGCTGTCGGACACCGCGCGGTCGTACATGGCCGGGATCCTCGCCCACGCCCGCGGCATGATCGCAGTGCTGGCGCCTCTCGTGAACTCGTACAAGCGGCTGGTCCCCGGCTACGAGGCGCCGACGTATCTGACTTGGGGCCGCACGAATCGGTCGGCGCTGATCCGCGTGCCGATGGTCTCGCCCGGCAAGTCGGTCGAGGGCACGCGCTGCGAGGTCCGCTGCCCCGACCCATCGTCCAACACGTACCTGGCGTTCGCCGTGATGGTGGCGGCCGGCCTGGACGGCGTGGAACGAGGTCTCGAGCTCGGCGAGCCCGTGGAGGAGTCCCTCTTCGAGATGGACGCAGCGACGATCGCCGCGAAGGGCATCCGTGAGCTGCCGGGCACCCTCGGTGAGGCGATCGAGGAGCTCGAGAAGGACTCGGTCGTGTGCGCGGCCCTTGGCGACCACGTACTGTCGCATTTCGTCGAGGCCAAACGGCTCGAATGGGACGAGTACCGCAGCCAGGTGTCCGACTGGGAGGTCGACCGCTACCTGGACGAGTTCTAGCCTGGAATAACGCTGGGCGGGCCCCCGCGGCCCGCCCAGCGGGCACCCCCGGCGAGCCGAAGTGTTCCAGCGACTTTAATCTCGTCGCGCGCGACGATGAAATAGGGCACGTTGCCTATCGGCTAGGCTCCGCTCAATGGTCACCTCGGCAGAGCCCTCGCCTCGCGTGAGCGCGCCCGTCGACGTGCACCCGATGCGCACGCTGTGGCTCCTTTCGATCGCCCATGCAGTCAACCATGCCCAGGCGGTGCTGCTGCCGCTCGTCTATCTCAAGGTAATCGACGAGTTCGGCGTCACCGTCCAGACCATCGCGTTCCTCTCGGCGATCGGCAGCTTTGCGGCCGGGATCATCCAGCTCAGCTACGCCGCCCTGACGCGGGTCGTGGCGCGACGCGACCTGCTCGTGGCCGGAGGCTTCCTCATGGGCGGCGGCTTCGCCGCGCAGGCCGCGGCCAACACGTTCGGTGCGTTCTCGATTGCCAACGTGGCGTCGCGGCTCGGGAGCTCGCCGCAGCATCCGGTCGGGAACGGCCTGCTGGCCGAGCAATTCCCGGCGGAGAGGCGGGGCTTTGCGATCAGCGCACACATCGCCGGCGGCAACGTCGGCACAGTCGTGGTGGCTCTCGCCGGCGCGTGGCTGATCCTCAACGCGGGCTGGCGGGTGACGGTCGTCGTGTTCGGGCTGCCGGCCGTCATCGTATCGGTCGGCATCCTGTTGTTCGTGCGCGAGCGGGGCACCGACCGCGACGCCGCGATCGCTCACGGCAGCGTGCGCGACGCCTTCCGGCTGATCCTGCGCGATCGCAACCACTTCTGGATCTATCTGACCTCGGTGCTGGGCGGCGGTGGCCGTGGGCTAGGCGTGGTCAACCTGTTCGCGCTGCTCTACCTCACGAAGGTGATCGGGCTCGACGACCAGACCTCGGGCTTCATGTATGGCGTCCTGATCGTGCTGTCGGTGCCGATGCCGCTCGTCGCGGGCTGGCTGTCCGATCGGCTCGGCCGCAAGCCGCTGATCGTCGGCGTGTACCTGGGCGGCGCAGTCGGATTCGCGCTTTTCATCCTCGTGGGCTCGAGCCTGGTCGGCCTGTGGCTGGGCATCGTGGTGATGGGCCTGTTCAGCTTCGCCGAGAGCCCGCAGCTGCAGGCTCTGCTTGCCGACGTTGCGCCATCGGCCATCCGCGACGTGTCGTTCGCCGCCTACTTCACGCTTGCCTTCGGGATCGGATCGCTGTGGACCGCGCTTTACGGCGGGATCGTGGACCGCGTCGGAAATTCGGCCGGGCTGCCGATCGTGTTCTGGCTGATGGCTGCCACGTTCATCGCGGCCGCCGTCACGACACTGCCCATCCAGGGTCACGGGCGCGCCGAGGCCCAGACGCGCCGGGCGGGCGAGGCGGACCTCTTCTGACCCGGGCTCCGGCGCGGGCGCCGTTTCGCGAGGACCTCATGGCCCTTACGTGCCAGATTCCCACCGCGCGAGCAGGAGACACCTTCCGCCAGCCGTCGGCGATCCGCCGTCGGCGATCCGCGGTCGGCCGTCGGCGGTCGGCGAGGGTCCAGATTTCTCTCGCGCCCACCTCGGCCCGGGATGATTTCGGAGCCGGCCGGCTCGGCTAATTCGGCCGACCCGCGCCTGGTGCCCACGTGGCGGGAATCTCGCACCTTCTGGTCGCCAGCAGGCCTGTCGAAGGCGAGGTCAAGCCCTGCCCCCCGTCCGAACCTCAGGAAGGGCCTGCTATCATCCATGGGCTCTGTCAAACGAGCACCTCGGTCGGGGCGTGGCGCAGCCTGGTAGCGCGCATCGTTCGGGACGATGAAGTCGGAGGTTCAAATCCTCTCGCCCCGACCAAACTCACCGATCTGGCTGTGAAGCTCCAGGATCGGGGGCAGCGAGGCGTTTGATCCCAGGTCGATCGCATCGGGCGTCAGCTCGTACTCAAGGCGCTGGAAGCCCAGTACATCGAGCCGAGCCAAGATCGCGACCACAAGCGCCTGTCGACCAGCAGGGCCAGCCTTGGCCCACAGCGACGGCAGCGAGCGCAGGTAGTCGACTATCTCATGAGGGGTCAGACGCGGGCTATCGACCGGCTCCCGCGCAAGCCCTTCTTCGACGTCGAGACGCGCCATGACGGCTTGCCAGGCCAGTACGTCGCGCGTCTTCGCGAGCTGCCGCGCAGCCTCCTCTCGCGCCCGGACGATCCGGGCCAGGTCTGGGTCGGTGAACGAGGAGCAGAAAACCTGGATCGAAGTGATCTCGGCCGACCAGACATCGTGGACGGAATGGTCGTCTCAGGGCGAGCCAGTAGGTGGCAGCCTGGTCGCTCTTAATTCAGGATCAATCCTCGCGATTGCGGCCAAGGACAGCGGCTGTGATCAATGCCCGGTGCCCCAGTCACTGACTGTCAATCGTCTCGATCTCCAGACGCCTTGACGCTGATCAACGTCTCGCCGTGATGCCGACTGGGTGCCTACATTCGCGGCGATCTCTGGCAGTAGCCGCATATCCGAGTGCGCACGACTCGCCTCGACACGATTGCCCGTTCGTGTCGGTTTCCTCGGCTCGCGCCGCAGAAGCGACGCCGGAAACCCGCTGGAATTTATCGAGTAAGCCGACCTCTCGGGGCAGATATCCGCCCCCCTGAGTCGAGGGCTCCCCGATAATGAGCAGATCGTGCCCCGCCTCCGGTACAAGAGCTTCGCCACTCCCGACGAGATCCGTCCAATTCCCAAGGGACGCGCCGCGATTGTCAGCCTCGATGAAGCCACCGTGGCGCGGTCGGAGTTCTATCCAGGCTGGCGGTGGTCAACCGATCTCGCACCGATCATGGGCACCCAAAGCTGTCAGGTTCACCATCTCGGCCACGCGGTGTCCGGCGTCCTGCACGTCCGCATGGACGACGGCGAGGCGCTCGACATACCGCCTGACTCCATCTACGAGATCCCGCCAGGGCACGACGCCTGGGTGGTCGGCGAGGAACCGTGGTTGACGCTCGAGTGGACGAGCGCCCGGATCGTGGGGATCGGGCCGGAAGGACCTGGCGAACGCGTCCTCGCGACCGTGCTCTTCACCGACATCGTCGACTCGACGGCCACGCTCCAACGCATTGGTGACCGGGCGTGGCAGGAGCTCTTGCGGCTCCACAACGCCCGACTTCGTGACGACTTGAACACCTTTCGCGGGCGCGAGGTAAAGACGACCGGCGACGGCTTCCTGGCCGTCTTCGACGGTGCGACGAAGGCCGTCCGCTGCGCTGCCGCGATGACACGCTCGGCACACGACGTGGGTCTCGCTATCCGGGTTGGCATCCACACTGGAGAAGTCGAGTACGTAGGGACTGATGTCCGCGGTGTCGCGGTCCACGCCGCCGCGCGCGTGATGTCCCTGGCAGGTCCCGACGAAGTGTTCGTCACCTCGACGACGAGCGAACTGCTGGATGGCTCGGATGTGGTACTCGAGGAGGCCGGCACCCATGAGCTCAAGGGTCTGTCGGGTCGCCGTCTGGTCTTCCGCCTCGTCCAGCCAGACAGCGGCTGACCGCTCTTGATAGCGAACGTCGATCGAGCCCGATCGCGAATGAGGTCAGCCACGCCGAAGGTGCCAATGCGGGCAAAGAGGTCGCCGGACGGCTCACCGCCACTTGCCGGCCGCTATCCCGAGAACCAGGTGGAGCCCTACTGCTTCGCCACAGCAGCGCCCGTGCGGACGGCGGCGACCACGTCCAGGATCGCCTGACTGGAGGCGGCGGCGCCGCTCTCGCTCGTGATGAGCGTCTCGTGGGTCATGTCCTGGAGAACTCGGTGCGCGCTGTTGGTCGAGAGGGCGGCCATCGTGTCCTGGGCGGGCAGCCAGCCGCGTGGCGCCTCCGCGACTGCGGTCACGACGACGAGCGGCCGATCCCCGAAACTTGTCAAAGTCATCGCGGCTTGAAGGGTCGCAGGGATCGCGACGAACTCATCTCGCCCGCTGGCTTCCATCCGGGGGGTCACCTGATCGGCCCGCTCTTGGCCTCGGGCCGGCTCCGGCAGATCAGCGAACGACGAGGCGTAGACCAGGCGCATGACGCCGAGGCGGGCGACCGACGGCAGCAGGGCCAGTACGGTGTGCGTCGAGCTGTAGAAACCCGCGTAGTCTGGAAGCGCAGTGAACGCGTCGGCCGGTTGCGAATCCAGCAGGACCATCCCGGCCACCTCGTTCGGGTAACGGGCCGCGAAGATCCGGACGTAGGCCCCACCCGTGGAGTGCCCTACCAGCACGTAGGGACCGGCGTTTCCAGAGGCGGCCAGCAAGGCATGCAGGTCGTTCGCGACAGCGAGGCCATCCTGGGGCCCGGCCGCCGCCTCGCTGAAGCCGCGACCGGCGCGGTCATAGACGCAGACCTTGGTGACTCCGGCCACGGCTGGGGCGATGCGGCCCCAGTAGAAGGACGACTCGGCGGCTCCCGACTCGAGCACTACGGTTGGGCTGCCTGAGCCGGTGCAGCTGATCTGGAGGCGGTGCCCGCCGACGTCCACCAACTGGCCGGTCATCGGGTGCGCGCCGCGATCGACCGCCTCAAGGATTGTTTCGAGCCCGCCGCCAATGGCGAACAGCACGAGGACCACAACCACCGGGTAGAGCAGCCAGCGGGTGCGACCACGCAAGGCCTGTCGAGCCTGGATGACGATCCAGCCTGCCAGCACCAGGAGCACTGGTGGCCAGACCCAGGAGAGGGCGTCCATCACACCC
>VBEC01000003.1 GCA_005883615.1 Chloroflexota bacterium
GTAGCGGCGCTGCCCCTCGGCATAGATGGTGTCGAACGCCAGGCTCGACTTGCCACTGCCGGACAGCCCGGTGATCACGATCAGGCGATCGCGCGGGAGTGCAACCGTGATGTCCTTGAGGTTGTGTTCGCGCGCTCCGCGAACGACGATCTGGTCCTGGGCCATACGGGTTCAGTGTAGCCGAAGGCCCTCAAACAGAACAGCCGTTCGAACCGCGCTATGGCCGGGGCGCGGGCGAGCTGGCGCCGGGCGAGGGCGCGTGGTCGCGGTGGGCCGGCGCGGCCGGCGGTTTATGCTACTCCGCGCATGCCATACTCCCGCCGGTGTTCGAGCGCGACCAGTCGAAGCTATCGGTCTTCCGACTCCTTCTGCTCCTCCAGGTGCTGGCCGCCGGGTTCTTCGGGCTCGTCCCGCTGCTGGTTCCGCAGACGTTCGCCTTCCTGTTCGGGTACGGCGGGCACGACGAGATCGTCTATCGACTGGCGGGCGCCTCGTCTACCGGATACGCGGTCGCGGCGCTCGTCGCTCTGGTCGGCGGTTTCACCTGGGCCGAGCTGAGGATCCCGGTCGCGGCGACTCTCACATTCAATGCCGCGGCGGCCTTCGCCGCAGCGGTGACGGTCCAGTCCGGCGATCGTGGCGTCTTGCCTGTCTTCATCCTGGTCGCGGCGTCGCTCTTTGCCGTGCTCTCGGCGTACTGGCTGATCCGGAACGTCGGGCCTGCCGTGCCGGCTGGGGCTGCCGTCGAGGGCGTCTTCGCCATCGTGGTCGTACTGGCGACCCTGTCGGCCGCGGTGTTCGGCCTCTTCCCGTGGCTCGCCCCGGATCGCTTCACGACCCTATTCCAGCTCAATGGCAGCGACACCTTCATCTTCCGCCTGGCCGGTGCGGCTACGCTCGGCTATGCGGTCGGTGGTGTGCTCGAACTGCGTGCCGCCGACTACCGTCGGATTCGCGTCCAGAACCTCGCGGCGATGGTGTTCAATGCGTTGGCCGCCGTGGTGTCGATCCTCGCCGCCGCCGCCGGTCAAGGTGGATTGCTCGCGCCTGTCGTGGCGGTTGCCGCAACGTTCTTCGCGCTGACGCTGGCGTGGTTCTCGTTCCGGGTGAGCTAGTCGGCCGGGACGAGCCCGAGACGAAAATTGCGCTGGACTCGACCTCCAAGCCGGTGCAGGAGCCCTGGAAATGCCCACCTTGAGCGGGCTCACGTTCACGGGCGCAGCCAGCGACCGAGCCTGCCCACAAAGCGGACGACGACCCAAGGCTGACAACCTCCGGCGGGCGACGCGCGACAAGAGTCTCGTTAGCGTGTGATAACGGCCGGGTTAGACGCGCTCGGCACACTCGAGGGCCGTGGATCCGCAGCGTCTCGGCCAACTCGTGCGAATCACCCGCCATAGGTCGGGCTGGCGTCAGTCAGATCTCGCTGCCCGCTGCGGCGTGAGCAGGGGACTGATCTCCCTCGTCGAGCGTGGCTTCGCGGACCACGTCCCGCTTTATCGCCTGCGCCAGATCTCGCAAGGGCTCGATCTGGAGATCGTTGGCTACGACGTTCGCTCGAGAACAGGCGTCGTCGATCGTCTGTTGGATGAAGCCCACGCCCACCTCGTGGCTGGAGCGGTCGAGCTTCTCGGGCGATTCGGATGGGAAGTCGCGCCGGAGGTGAGCTATTCGCGCTACGGAGAGCGCGGCTCCTTCGATTTGCTCGCACTTCATCGAGCGACTTCGAACCTTCTGGTCGTCGAGGTGAAATCCGAGCTCGTTTCGGTCGAGGCAACGCTCAGGAAGCTTGACGAGAAGGTCCGGCTTGCCCGGTTCGTCGGCCACGAGCGGTTCGAGTGGGACGCGAAGACGGTTTCGCGGCTGCTGTTCCTGCCCCGATCGAGCACGAGCCATCGCCAAGTTGCCAGGCACGCGTCCGTGATCGACCTGGTCCTGCCTGGCAGGACGGCCGAGGCTACAGCGTGGCTCCGCCACCCTGTCGAACGCTTCGGCGGGGTGATATTCGCCTCAAATGCAAATCTGGCTCGCACTAGACGCGGGCGCGCCTGTCGGATTCGTGCGCATCGTGCGGGCCGTGGGCAGCCTGAGCGTGAAAATGGCCCGGCGCGCGCCGAATGAGGGCGTTTTCGGGTGAATCTCGGCCCCAACACGCCCTCCTGGCGTCTAATGCGAACGTGGTTTGCACGTGACGCAGGCGAGCGGCTGCCGCTCCGACTGCGTCTTACCGGCGGCGGCGACCCGGCCGTGGTGGTCGCGTGCCGGTCCGGCGGATGACGTTCGGCGTCACGGTGTGGTCCCACGTCGGGCGGTCGAGCCAGCGCGCCTGCCAGCCGCCGTCGTCTCCGTGCTCATCCTTGATGCCAGGAAGCCAATCCGAGGCGGTCGCTGCAAGGGCGGCTGCGGCAGCCTCCTCCTCGGCGTTCGAGAGGGGCACGCCGTCGAGCGTTTCGGCCGGTTCCGTCTCTGCGGGCAGGACCGTGACGCTGGTGACCTGAATGGCGCCCTCGCCATCCGTGGCCCGGCCGTTGCTGCGGCTACCACTGCCCGCCCGGGCACGAGCCCGACGTGGGGCACGGTACGCAGGGCGAGCCGGCACGGCGTCATTCGGAGCGTTCCGTGCCGCCTCCTCGGCCGCGCGGGCAACGATCGCAGAGGCATCCTCCTCCAGGACCCGCAGCCGGATCGTCTGGATCTCGTCCCGGAGGGCGGCAGCCCGTTCGAATTCGAGCTGCTTCGCGGCCGACCGCATCTCGGCCTCCATCTGGGCAATCAGCCGCTCGACCTCGGCGCGCGAGGATGCCGGCAGCTCCCCGGGCCGCCGAGCGCCGGCCGCACCGACGTACATCTCGGGCGTCTCGGCCACCGCGCGCAGGCGCTCGTTGATGTCGTGGATCTCCTTGATGATCGTGGTCGGTTCGATCCCGCGCTCCGCGTTGTACGACTGCTGCGCGCTCCGCCTCCGCTCCGTTTCCTCGATCGCCGCCCGCATCGACTCGGTGACCCGGTCGGCGTACATCACGACCTCGCCCCCGATGTTCCTTGCCGAACGCCCGATCATCTGGATCAGCGACCAGGCTGATCGCAGGAAGCCCTCCTTGTCGGCATCGAGGATCGCCACGAGCGTCACTTCCGGCAGGTCGATCCCCTCCCGCAGGAGGTTGATGCCGACCAGGACGTCGTACACCCCCAGGCGCAGGTCGCGCAGGATCTGCACCCGCTCGAGCGTGTCCACCTCGCTGTGGAGGTACTGGACCTTGATGCCCAGCTCGCGCAGGTAGTCGGCCAGGTCCTCGGCCATCTTCTTCGTGAGCGTCGTGACGATGGCCCGCTCGCCGCGGTCGACCCGCGATCGGATCTCCTCCAGCAGGTCGTCGATCTGGCCCTCGGTGGGGCGGACATGGACGATCGGGTCGACGATGCCGGTCGGTCGGATCAGCTGCTCGACGACCTTCTCGCTGCGCTCCAGCTCGTAGGGGCCAGGCGTCGCGCTCATGAACACCGCCTGGTTGATCGAGGCTTCGAACTCCTCGAACGTCAACGGCCGGTTGTCGAGCGCCGACGGCAGCCGGAAGCCGAAGTCGACCAGGATCTCCTTGCGCGTGCGGTCGTTCTTGTACATGCCGACGACCTGTGGGATCGACATGTGCGATTCGTCAACGACCAGGAGCCAGTCGGGCGGAAAGTAGTCGAGCAACGTCCACGGACGCGAGCCCGGCGCCCTGCCGGCAAGATGCCGCGAGTAGTTCTCGACACCCGAGCAGTAGCCGAGCTCGCGCATCATCTCCAGGTCGAAGGTCGTGCGCTGCCGGAGCCTGGCGGCCTCGAGCACGCGGCCAGCCGCCTCCATCTCGCCGACCCGCTCCTCCATCTCGGCTTCGATGTCGACGAGTGCGACCTTCAGCTTGTCGGCCGGGGTCACGAAATGGGTCGCCGGGTAGACGTTGACCTCGCGCCGCTCGGCGAGCAGCTCGCCGGTCAGCGGGTCGAGCTCGGTGATCCGCTCGACCTCGTCGCCGAAGAACTCCACCCGCACGAGACGGTCCTCGGAGGCCGGCTGGAGCTCGAGCGTGTCGCCCCGAACGCGGAAGCGGGCACGGGAGATCTGCGCGTCGTTGCGCTGGTACTGGAGGTCGACGAGGTGGCGCAGGACCGCGTCCCGACGATACTTGCCGCCCTGCCGCAGTCGCAGCACGGTCGCACCGTAGTCCACCGGTGCACCCAGGCCGTAGATGCAGGAGACGCTGGCCACGATGATCACGTCCCGCCGCTCGAAAAGCGCGTGCGTGGCCGCGTGGCGCAGCTTGTCGATCTCGTCGTTGCGGCTCGAATCCTTCTCGATGTAGGTGTCCGAGCGCGGCAGGTAGGCCTCGGGCTGGTAGTAGTCGAAGTAGCTGACGAAGTACTCGACAGCGTTGTCCGGAAAGAACGACCGGAACTCCGAGTACAGCTGGGCGGCGAGCGTCTTGTTGTGGGACAGGACGAGCGTGGGCTTGCCGTGGCGGGCGATGACATTGGCCATCGTCCAGGTCTTGCCGCTGCCGGTCACGCCCATCAATGTCTGATGGCGCATGCCGCGGCCAAGACCCTCGGCCAGGCGGTCGATCGCCTGGGGCTGGTCTCCGGTTGGCTGGAAGTCGGCAACGAGTCGAAAGTCGGGCATCGGTCGTCGCAAGTCTACCGGGGCGGCTGCCAGGAGCCGTCAGGAACGAGCCGGTCGATGGCCACCGGCGACAGGGCGTCACGGTGGTGGGCGCGCCTGGCTGCGATGCACGCGATGGCCATCCTGCCAAATGCTCACGTCCTGGGCCTTATGCCAACTGCCCACGCCGCCGGAACCGTCGCGGGGGCCCGATTTCATCCTGCCTCCCGCTCGGCCCGGGGAGAAACGACAGGGCACGGGGCCCGGGAACCTCATCTGCGCCCGACGACCCTGCGGGAGGTCGCGCTGGCGCGACATTTGGCGCGTTTGTGCCTCGACCGGCGAGCCCGAGGCCCCGGTTCACGAAGCACGGCGGCCCATCACTGCCGACGCCGCCCACCGTTGGTATGACTCGCTCAGGACGAATGAGTCATTTCGAGGAGGGACGTTCCCCCGGAGACTCCAGACATGCTCACGAGGCAGCCGCCCGACCGCGCCCGCGATAGCCGAACCATGCGCAGCGGGCAACCCGCTCACGACGGCCAACCCACTCGCGACAGCCTACCCACCCGCGACGCCCGACCCGCGCGCCCCGGCCCTCGCTCCTCCGGCCAGAGCCTCGTGGAATTCTCGCTGGTCCTCGGGCCGTTGTTGCTCGTCCTGCTCGGGATCATCCAGTTCGGGTTCATCTTCAACTCGTACGTGACGATGACCAACTCCGCCCGCGAAGGGGCGCGCGAGGGAACGATCTACGTCTACGACCGAACGCTGACGAAGGACCAGAACGACCTCGCCCGCAACAACCTCGTGAAGACGTCGGTGCTCGGGTCCATGAACCTGCTCGGCAAGACCGCGCCCCAGTTCACCACAGGCTCGACGTGGACTACGAGCGGCACGACGTTTTCGAACGGCGACCTGACGATTACATACATCCTGCCGGCGGGCATCACCGACAGCGACCCGCGCGTGGGCTGGCAGATCACGGTCTCGGCCAAGTACCACCAGGACCTGATCATCCCGATGATCGCCAACCTGCTGCCAAAGGACACCGGCGGCAGGCTCCAGCTGACCAGCGAAGTCACGATGGTGATCAATTGACCGGCCGGTCTCGGCGCCGGGTTCCCGGTCAACCGCGAACCGCGCGCCAACCACGAACCGCGGGCCAACCACGAACCGTGCGCCAACCACGAACCGCGGGCCAACCACGAACCGCAGGCCAGGTGCTGGTCCTTTTCGCCCTGTCGCTGGTGGTCCTCCTCGCCTTCGCCGGCCTCGCGTTCGACGTCGGGCGGTTCTACAGCGAGCGGAGGTTTCTTCAAAACGCCGCCGATGCTGCGGCGCTGGCCGCCGCGAACGCCCTGATCCGCGGCGAGACGACCGCCAACGCCGAATCAGAGGCTCGCGACGTCCTGACGCGCAACCTTGCGGGCGACCCCACAGGCCGACCGGCCGCATTGCCGCCCGCCACGCCCGAGTACGAATCCGGGTACGCCGGCGACCCCACGCACCTTTCGAACGGAATCCTGATCACCGGGAGCGACGTCCGGGTCGCAATCCAGAACCCGGTCGATTTCACCTTCGGGCGGGTCATCGGGCTGAGCTCGACCGACATCGGCGCGCATGCCAAGGCCGCCTGGACGGGCAACATGCTGCCGGTCGCCGTGCGCCGCTTCGTCAGGGCCCCCGGCCCGTCCGGGGCCACGACCTGCACCAACGACCAGACGAACTTCATGGACTTCTTCGCGACCGCCGACACGGCCTGCCTGGGCACAGACACGAACGGTGCCCTGCGGACCGCGCCGAGCGGCGGCTCGGCCTTCGACCCCGTCACGCCGGGGGGCGACACCAGCGAGCACGGTCCCATCGTCACGATCCTCGGACAGGGCGCACAGCCCGACAACGGCGCGGACTTCCGGGGCTTCATCGCCCTCGACATCCGCAACTTCGCGACGTCGTCCTCGCAGCTCTACTACAACGAGGTCACCTCGGGCACGAACTCGAACACTCTCAAGGCAATGGAGGCCGGCTGGATCACCGCCGGCGGCTATCCCGGGCCGATGTTTCCGCCGGTGATCGCGCCGCCGGACGCCAACGACCAGGTCGGGATCATGTCCGGCAACGCCACCGGCATCGCGATCGACGAGGTCAACAATCGCTTCGCCACAGGCGACGAGGTCCTGGTTGCCGTCTATCCCGGGTCGACGATGGCCATCCCCGACTTCTCGCTCAGCCCGCCAGGAACCGTGACTCTGCCGACGAACGGCACGCTCGCCAACGCCGGAACGCTCAAGGTCTCCCGGAACCAGGCGTTCACCGGAACCGTGACCCTGTCGACCCTGCCCGATTCGCTCGATCCGCAGAACCCCATGGTCACCGGGACGCTCCAGGGCGGCAGCAGTCCCATCACCTACACGCCCAATCCCGTGACGCCCTCGCTGGGCTCGGGCACGAATGTGTCGATGACCAACATGACGACATCGGGCGCCCCGGACGGGATCTACACCTTGTGGATCCAGGGGCAAGCCGGCAGCCCGTATCTCACCGTCAAGAAGGTGCCCTTTCCGGTCCAGGTCGGCACTGTCAGCCGCGACTTCACGCTCACCTCGTCGTCCAGCGTCCAGACCGCGGTCAACGCCGGGGACACGGTCTCCTTCACGCTCAACCTCAAGCGCACCGGCCCCGCGTTCGGCTCAGCGGTGAGCCTGAGCGTAGACACACCCCTTCCATCGGGCACCGGCACCGTGACGCTGACGCCGAGCTCGGTCACGCCGACATCGGGTAACGGCACCGATTCGAATCTTTCAATCAACACCGGAACGATGGCCCCGGGCATGTACCAGTTCGTCGTACGGGCGACCGGCCTGAATGGCGACACCCCCCAGCACAAGGTGACCCACCTGATGCCCCTCACGGTCTATGTCGGCACGGGCTCGAGCGGCGCGAACCAGGAATACCTCGACATAACCGGCTTCGCCGTGATGCGCATCACCTACATGGACGGCAACCACGTCGATGCCTACGCGATCACGCCCGTGATCGCCGACATGAACGATCCCCAGCTGCGCCGCGGTCAGGTGGCGAAGCTGGTGCCCTGGGACTAGCCGGCGGGGCACGGCACCAAACCCGCGCGCGGCCGGAGGCCGCACGCACCGGGAGGCACGTCAATTCATGGAAATGGAATACAAGGACACCAGCCGGCGCGGCAAGTTCATCATCGTCCTGGGGGTCGTCCTCGCGGTCGCGGCCGGCGGGGCTGCCTTCTACCTGATCAACCAGGCTCAGCAGCTGGCGGGTTCGGGCACGGCTCCGAAGGTGACCGTCGTCGTGGCAGCACGTGCGATCGCCGCTCGCAAGCCCATCGAGGACGGCGACCTCCTCGTCCGGACGGACGTGCCCATCGATCCAACTAACGCTCAAGGCATCGTGACGGAGAAGACGAAGCTGCTGGGCCGGATCCTGGCCGTGCCCGCTCTCGAGGGCCAGCTGGTGACGACGAACATGCTCGCATCGAGCGCGTCGGGCGGCCAGTTCTCGGTGCTCCAGGCCGGTGAAACCGTGGTCGCCAACTCGCCGTACTGGCGGGCCGTGTCGCTCAATGTGCCCGACGATCGGGCGGTTGGCGGGCTCCTCCAACCGAACGAGACCGTCGACATCTTCGTGACCGCGACCGTGAACGTTCCGCAGGCCCTGCTCGACCAGGGCAAGTACTACACCGACAAGTCGACCAAGATCACCTACCAGAGCGTGCCCATCCTGGCAAAGGCCGGCAACATGTACATCGTCCGGGTTTCGCTCGCGGTGGCCGAGGAGATCACGCACCTGCAGGCCAGCGGTACCGCCCAGTTCAGCATGGCTTTGCGCCCCGACGAGGACACCCGCGCGGTCGACGCGACCGGTCTGGGGGAGACGACCAACGTCATCATCCAGCGCTACGGCCTTCCTGTGCCGTTGACCTACCCGCCGGGAAAGGGCGGCTCGACCAGCCCCGTCCCGACACCATTCCCGAGCCCGGCTCCCGCAGCGTCGGCGCCCTCGAGCTCGGCTTCACCTGCTCCCAGCAGCGCTCCCTGATCTGCCGGGTTCGGACTTCGACGACGCGGTCATCGAATAGACCCGCGCCGCTGACCCGGCGCGCCTCCCGGCCGCCCGATCCGCTCCGCCGGCGGATCGGGCGGCCTCACGTTCCGGCCGCGATCCTCTTTCCGTGCTTCAGGAGCGCCGCCGCGAGGGCGTCCTCGACTCGCCGCCGGGTGTCGACCGGCTGGCCGGTTGTGTCCAGGATTCGCGTGGCGTAGGGGCGCAGCTGATCGAGCAGGTCCCCCTGAGCAGCGATGCGCTGGTCCGCCTCGTCCGGACTCGTGCCCCGGCCGAGCAGGCGCGCGCGCTGCGTCGTCGGATGGCACGTCACCAGCCAAACCTCGTCGGCCAGCTGATCGAGACCGCCCTCGACCAGTCGGATTGCCTCGATCACGACGATCCGGGCTGGCGCCTGGGCGGCCGCGGCCAGCTCGCGCTCGATTCGCGGACGCACGGCGGGATGAACGATGGCCTCGAGATCGCGCAGGGCGGCTGGATCGTCGAACACGATTCGGCCCAGTGCCTTTCGGTCGAGGGAGCCGTCCGGCAGCCGCATGGCGTTCCCGAACCGCTCGAAAATGCGGACGAGCGAAGGCTCCCCTGGTTGGGTCACCTCGCGGGCAATGGCATCAGCGTCGATCAGAACGGCCCCACGAGCCCCGAGCCAGCCGGCAACCGCCGTCTTGCCGCAACCGATCGGGCCGGTCAGGCCGATTCGCAGTGTGGGGCCGGCCGGGCGTACTGGTCGCGGCGGCGGAAAGCTCACGGAGCTCGTTCCTCGAGCTCCAGCCAGGCGTCCTCTGCCGTTGCCAGGGCCGCCTCGACATCGGCCAGCTCACTGCTGACCCGGCGAAGCTCGACGAAATTCGCCTGGACGGCCGGATCGCCCATGGCCAGCTCGAGGTGGCTCTTGCGCAGCCCGAGGCGGGTGAGCTCCCCCTCGACGGCGGCAGCCTGCCGCCGGTACGCGTCCTTTGACAGCTTCCCCCTCTTCTCCCTTTCCCGGCGGGTCGGGGTGGGCGCCGCTGTTGCAACTCGAGCGGCTGTCTTCGCGGGCCGCGACGCCGTAGGCCGAGCGCGGTTCCGCCCGGAGCCCCCATCAGCGCCAGCGTAGGAAGCGAAGGGCGGAGGGCGATCCGGTCCCGTCGCGGCCGAGGACGAGGCAGGCCCGCGCACTGACGAGGATGGCCCCATCCCGCTCCGAAGGCGCTTGGCCTCCGCTTCGGCCGCTGCCTCGACGGTCCAGCCCTCGGCCAGGGCAGCCCGCCAGGCCCGATATCCCCCATCGAACGGAACCGCCAGGCCATGGTCGACCACCCACAGCTTGTCGCACACCGTCTCGAGCAGGCGCCGATCGTGGCTGACGACCAGCAACGTCGCCGGTGCCTCCGCCATGAACGCCTCGATGGCCTCGCGCGCCGGGATGTCCAGGTGGTTTGTCGGCTCGTCGAGGAGGAGCAGGTTGGCAGGCATGATCCCGAGCAGCGCCAGCTCTAGCCGCGAGCGCTCCCCGCCCGACAGGGCGCGCACCTCCTTGAAGGCATCGTCGCCACGGAACAGGAACCGTGCGAGATAGCCACGAGCCTCGCCGGCCGTCACCGGCATGGCCCCGAGCAGCGCATCGAGAACCGTTGAGCCGGCGATGGCAGCCTCGCGCAGCTGGGCGAGATAGCCCAGCTGGACGGCATTGCCGAACGCCAGGATCCCGTCGAGCGGCGGCAGCTCGCCCGCGATCGTGCGCAGCAGGGTGGTCTTGCCCGCCCCGTTGGGCCCGACGACCCCGATTCGCTCGCCGCGCTGCGCGGCCAGGAAGGGAGCACGGGCAACGATCGTGGGGGACGCGCCGCTCCCAGTCTCCTGCGTCTGCCCGTTTCCGGCACTACGCGACGCCCGCGGCGGCAGATACCCGACGACCAGGCCTTCCATCCGCACCGTCAGCTCGCCCGACCGAGCCGGCCCGACGCCGGCCAACGCGGTGGACGGCAGCTTCAGGCGGCGACCACGCGTCGGTGTCGTGATCCGGCTCGCCTCGAGGCGTTCGAGACGCGCTTCGTGCTCGTGCATCTTGGAGAACTTGCGGTGGCTGCGATAGCGCTGGACCAGCTCCCGCTCTCGGGCGATCTGGTCGGCCTGCGTGTCGACGTCCTTGGCCTGGCGGGCGTCGCGTTCCTCGCGCTGCCGGTGATACGCGGAGTAGTCGCCACGGAAGACCGTGAGTTGCCGGTCGCGCAGCTCCCAGATGCGATTGACCGTCGCGTCGAGGAATGCACGATCATGCGACGCGACGATGAGGGAGCCCGCGCGTCGCCGAAGGTGCTCCTCCAGCCACTCGAGCGCGTCGAGATCCAGGTGATTGGTCGGCTCGTCCAGCAACAGGAGATCGGGATCCGCGATCACGAGGCGGGCGAGCGCGCCGCGCGTTTGCTGCCCTCCGGACATCTCGGCGGGCGGACGGGCCCATTCGTCGCGGGCGAAGCCCAACCCCGACAGCGCTTCGTCCACGCGTTGGTCGAGGGTGTATCCGCCAAGCACATCGAAGCGGTGTTGGAGCTCCTCGTAGGCTGCCTCGGTCACCCGATGCGCGTGCTCCATTTCGGCGAGCTCGCGCTCCATCGATTCCAGCGCCGCCGCCCCGCTACGCACGGCTGTCCGGAGGTCCGCGGCTGCCATGAGCGCCGCGTCGAAATGCGCCTCCTGGGCGAGCATCCCGAGTGATAGCCCACGCTTGCGCTGAACGTCGCCCCGATCCGGCTCATCGAGCCCGGCGGCGATGCGCAGAAGCGTGGTCTTGCCGGCGCCGTTCGGGCCGACCAGCCCGATTCGGTCGCCCGCGGCCACCGACGCTCCGACGTCATCGAGGATGACGAAGTCGCCGACCTCCCGGCCGACTCCGACCAGGCGCAGGATCGACATTGCCTAACCGCCGACTGCGGCCCGCGCGCGAGCCCGACGCGTGGCCGCCGCGCGCCGGGTCCGTCCTGCCCGTTCGCGTTCTACCGCGCGGGCGGCTTCGTCAGCGCTGAGACCTATGGCGGCCTTCCCCGCCAGCTCGGTCCAGCGGGTCCCCCGCCGGCCTGGGGCAACGCCGTCCCGTGGCACGATCCCGCGGAGGATGGCCGCCGCGCCGGCCCGATCGCGCGACGGCAGGCGCTGGCACCACGAGCAGAAATGGGTCGATCGGGCGCCGATCACGACCCGCCGGATAGGCCGTCCGCAGCGCGGGCAGGGTTCGCCCGTTCGCTGGTAGATGCCTTCCGGGGCCGTGTAGTCGTCGATCGAGCTCCCGCGTCGGGCGACGGCCTCGGCCAGGACACGGCGGAGCTCGAGGTAGAGCCGCCGCTCATCGGGCGGGTGGAGGGACGCGGCCGAACGCAGCGGGTGCAGCCGCGCCGCCCAGAGCGCCTCGTCGGCGTAGATGTTGCCGACGCCGGCAAGGAATGCCTGATCGACCAGGAGCGGCTTGAGCCGGGCCTTGCGTCGACGGATGAGCTTGCGGAACGCCCGCAGCGTGAACGCAGGATCGAGCGGTTCGGGCCCGAACGCCGCGAATGGGGTGCCGTCCGCCTGGTACAGCCCGACGCGCCCGAACTTGCGGATGTCGCGGAAGTGGATCTCGCGCCCGTTGTCGAGCTCGAGGACGAGCCGGACGTAGGGGTCCTCCGGCGCCCCAGCCGGGACGACGAACAGCTGGCCGGTCATCTTGAGGTGGATCGTCAGGACCGCATCGCCGGACAGATGGACGACAATCAGCTTGGCCCGCCGGCCGACGTCCACCACACGATGCCCCGCGACGGCCTCGCCGAACAGCTCGGGCGCATGCGTACGCACCGTGCGCGGCCACGACACTCGGGCGCCGACGATCGTCGCGCCCAGGATCAGCCCGCGCAGGTCGCGGGCGACGGTTTCGACCTCGGGCAGCTCAGGCACGGGCGGCCCCCAGCCGGAGCAGCCGCACGAGGCCGGCATCCTGGAGCACCCGCCCGGCCGTGGCGGGATACGCGGGCAAGATCGTCATCGTCAGCCGACGGCGGCCGACAGATCGACGGGCAGCTCGTCCGCTTCGGCCGCGACCGCGTCCATGCGCGTGAGCGGCGTCATCGATTCCCAGTCGTCGCCGACCTTTACGTCGACGGTGAGAGGCACGTCGAGTGGCAAGGCGCCCTGCATCGTCTCGCGCACGACCGCGGCCAGGCGCTCGACTTCACCGCGCGGGACCTCGAGCAGCAGCTCGTCGTGGACCTGGAGCAACATCCGGGCCGCAAAGCCCTCAGCGCGCAGCCGCTCGTCCAGGCGGATCATCGCGATCTTTACGATGTCCGCAGCGGTGCCCTGGATGGGCATGTTGATCGCCATCCGCTCGCCGGCGCCGCGAAGGGTGGGGTTCCGCGCCTGCAGTTCGGGGATCTGGCGCTTTCGGCCGAGCAGCGTCGAGACGTAGCCCTGGGCCCTTGCCTGTTCCTTGATCGCCATCATGTAGTAGCTGATGCCCGAGTAGGTCGCGAAGTAGTTGTTGATGAACTCCTGTGCTTCCTGGCGGGGAATGCCCGCCCGCGACGACAGGCCATAGTCGCTCATCCCGTAGGCGATCCCGAAGTTGACCATCTTGGCCATCGAGCGCTCGGCATGGGTCACGTCGTCCGGCTGCTTGTGCAGGACGCGTGCCGCAGTCTCGCGGTGGATGTCCGCCTGGCGCGCGAAGGCGTCCTTGAGGTGCTCGTCGCCCGACACGTGGGCGAGGATCCGCAGCTCGATCTGCGAGTAGTCGGCGCCGAGCAGGACCAGCTCGGGCGATCCAGCGACGAAGGAAC
Organism: Chloroflexota bacterium; assembly: GCA_005883615.1. Taxonomy (GTDB): domain Bacteria; phylum Chloroflexota; class Limnocylindria; order Limnocylindrales; family CSP1-4; genus CF-16. The sequence goes on from VBEC01000003.1 coordinate 13,528, forward strand.
GCCGGATGCGTCGTCCGAGCGGGGTCCGAATTGGGATGTTCTGGAGGTTCGGATCGGACGACGACAGGCGGCCGGTCGAGGCTACCGCCTGATGGAAGGTCGTGTGCAGGCGGCCATCTCCCGCCATCAGGCCGGGCAGCGCCTCGACGTAGGTGGAACGGAGTTTCGTGTAGACGCGCCATTCCAGGAGCTTGTCGATCATGGGGTGGGCGGCGCGCAGCTCCTCCAGGACAGTGGCATCGGTCGAGTAGCCGGTCTTCGTGCGGCGGCCCTTGGGCAGGTTGAGCTCGTAGAACAGCACCTGCTCGAGCTGCTTGGGGCTACCCAGGTTGAACTCGTGGCCGACGTCCACGTAGATCTCCGCCTCGAGCCGCGTCGTCTCGGCGCCGAACTCGCGGTCGAGGACGGCCAGTGCGTCGAGGTCGAGGGCAACGCCGGTCGCTTCCATTCGCGCCAGTACCGGGATCAGCGGCAGCTCGATCTCGTTGAACAGCCGGTCGAGCTTCTCCCGCTCGAGCGCCTCCGCGAGCGGCGGATGGACGGCCACGACCGACAACGCCTCGAGGCCCGCCCGCGGGGCCGGCGTTAGTTCGGCGGCGGGCGGCAGGATCAAGTCCACCTGCTCGGCGACGATGTCGGCGATCGTCTGGCTGCGCAGGGCGGCGTTCAGGATGTACGCCGCGACCTGGGTGTCGAACGCGACCGGCAGTGGCTGGGCGGCCGGGGCATCGGCGAAACCGGCCACCAGGATTGGCTTGACCTCGTGTCCGATGAGCGGCGTGCGCAGCTCCTCTAGCAGGGCGCGCAGCTTGCTGCTGGCTTCTGGACCTTCGACCGCGAGCACACGGCCATCCGTTCCGGCAACCGCCAGGGACAGCGGGCTGCCGCGGCGGGGGCGCGGATCGTCCAGGACGAGCGCCACTCCGACGGCCGGCTGGGCGGCAATCCACTCGCGCGCCGCGTCGATGTCCTGGGCCGATGCCGGCACGATGAGACCCGGATCGGCGATTGCAGCGGCGAGGGCCGCGCGAGGGTCTCCGGTCGGCAGCTCGCCGGCGGTCCTCGCGGCAGCCCGCCCGTCAGCGCCTGACACAGCCCCGAAATCGAGACTCAGCTGGAGGCCGCTCCCCTCCCCGATCAGCGAGCTCGGGGCGCCCGAAGCGTTGGTCGGCGGACCTCCGCCGAAGGGCCGCGGGGTGACCGGCCGGCCCGGCCCCCAGCCTTCCGGGCGCCCGGCCACCTGGGCTGCGGGAAAGGTGCCGTCCGCCGTTTCGGCGCGCAGCGCGGCAACCGCTTCGTCCGCCCGTTCGCCCGACAGGGGTGGGAGCCGCTCGATCAGCGTGCGGAACTCGTACTCGCGGAACAGCCGCACGACCGTGTCCCGGTCGTAGTCGCCGAGGCGCGCTGCGGCCAGGTCGAGGGTGACAGGAACGTCGCGCACGATCGTCGAAAGGCTCTTGCCCTCGAAGACCTGGTCGCGATTTTCGCGAAGCTTCTCGCGCAGCCTCTCGGGCTGGACCTTGTCGAGTCGCCCGTACAGCTCATCGAGGGTGCCGTACTCCCGGATCAGCTTGGCGGCCGTCTTCTCGCCGACGCCGGGCACGCCCGGGATGTTGTCGGTCGGATCGCCCTTGAGCGCCTTGTAATCGATCATCTGGCCGGCGACCAGCCCGTACCGTTCGGCGATCCTGGCGGGGTCGTAGATGACCGTGTTCTCGACTCCCGAACGCGTGGTCATCAGGCGTGTCCTGTCGGTCACCAGCTGGAGCATGTCCAGGTCGACCGTGACGATCGTCGTCTCCAGGCCCTTTTCCTCGGCCTGGACGGTCAGCGTGCCGATGACGTCGTCGGCCTCGTAGCCCTGCAGCTCGTAATGCGGAATCCGCAGCGCGTTGACCACCTCGCGGACCTTCGGAAACTGGTCGCGCAAGTCGTCCGGCATCCGCGTACGAGTCGCCTTGTAGTCGGCGAATTGCTCGTGGCGGAAGGTGGGGCCGGAGAGGTCGAAGGCGACCGCGACGTAGTCGGGCTTGAGATCCTGGAAGCCGCGCAGCACGATCGAGCAGAAGCCGAACACGCCGTTGACCAACTCGCCGCGAGACGTCGTCAGCGGGGGCAGTGCGTAGTATCCGCGGTACACGAGCCCGAAGCCGTCGAGCAGCATCAGGCGTTCCATGGGCAGGCCTCGGGAATTCGAACGTTCGGCCGTTCAAGTGTACCGTCGGCACCCTGCCAGATGGCGTCAGCCTTCGGGCTTGAGAGCGTCAAGTTTCGAGGCGGCGAGCTCCCCAGCGGATCGCGAAGAGGGCCAGACCGACTCCTATCGCCAGAGTCGACAGGACCACGATGAGCGGTGGGCCGCCCGCGGCTGACGAGTAGAAGTTCGACCCTCCCGTCGCCGTATCCGTGGGGCTCGGCTGCCCCTGGTCGGACTTCTGGCTGGTGCTCGACGAGGCGGCGTTTCGGTCTCCCTGGACCGGCGCAACGGACGCAGCCGGCGCGGCGGACGGAGCCCCGGGGGCACCGGACGCAGCAGGGTACTGGGCACCCGTCTGGGGGAGGCCGCCGGTCGCGCTTGCCGCCGGAGAAGCGGCGGCGCTGGGTCGCGCCGCTGGCGCGGCCGCCTCGGACCCGGTTGAGGAGGCCCCATTGCCGGTCGCGCTCTGGGGTGCCGCGCCCGCGCTACCGAATGACAGGAACCCGGATACCGAGAACAGCAGCAGGCCCGCCAGACCGATCGTCGTGAGCGCAGTCGCGAGTGGCTTCGCGAAGGCGAGGCGCGGCCCTGCCAGGAAGCCGACCACTTGCCGCCAGCCGCCCGGCCGGAGCCGTCGGGCATCCTCCTCGCTGAGTCGGAAGTCGCGGGTTCGCGCGGGGACGGGCAGCTCGGCCGTGGCCGAGGCGATCGATCGAAGGTCGGCCAGGAGCGCAGCGCAGTCCTGGCAGCGCGCGACGAGAGCCGTGGCGTCGGTGAGTTCGGCGCCCGTCAGATCGTCCGTGGCGAAGGCCGCGATGAGGTAGCGGTCGTGGCCGTCGTGGTCGGACGGTTGGCGCTCGCGCTCAGGCAAATGGGATGGCTGGTCAGGCATGCTCGTCGGACGGCCTCAACTTCGGAACAGTTCCATGCGTCCCTCCAGGAGAGCACGCATCGCCAATCGGCCGCGATGGATGCGTGACTTGACGGTGCCCAGGGATACGCCCGTCATGTCGGCGATCTCGGCGTAGTCGTAGCCCTCCACGTCGAACAGGACGATGGCCGTTCGCTGGTCGGCGGTGATGTCGGACAGGGCATTGGTGATCGCCCGCGTTCGCTCGGTCTTGAGGGCGATCCGCTCGGGATCGTGCGTGTCGCCGGCCCGAGGCTGCCAGGCGTCATCCTCCAGTTCGGGGTAGGGCTGCACGGGCCTGCGGCGCTTTGCCCGCTGCATGTCCATTGCCGCGTTCACGGTGATTCGCGTCAGCCAGCTGCGAACGCTCCCGCCCCGAAACGAAGCGAGGTTGCGGAAAGCCGAAAAGAAAGCCTCCTGCACGGCATCGGAGGCCTGGTCGCGATCCGGCACCATCCGAGCGACCAGCGCAAACAGGTGATCCTGATAGCACGTCACCAGGTCGTTGAACCCGTCGAGCTCGCCCGCCTTCGCGCGCTCGATCAGGATCATGTCGCGCCGCTGGATGGGATCGTCGTCGACCACGATCGAGCGAAGGTCCTCCACGTTCGGGGGGCTCCTCCGGACGGCAATGGTGAGGCCGGGCGAGTCTAGCATCGGGTCCGCTCCCTGACGGCGGATGGCTCGCTCGGGTTCCGCTAAGAGAGAGCGGCGGAGAGGACGGCCCGGACGGCCCAGGCGGCCCAGGCGGTCAAGGCGGTCAACTTTCCAATGGGATCGGACGGCGGCAACGGTTCTGCCGGCGTTGCGGCCTTGCTGGCGCTGGAGATCTCCCAGCGCGCTCTCAGCTGAGGATGAAACGGCTGGGGCGGCCAAGGATGCGAGCTTGGTCGCCATACGCCGCCTTTTCGGCTTTCACTGTCCGATGACATCGGAAATGTGTCGCTGAAAGGGAGCCAGCTGGAGTCCGGGCGCCGGTAACCGCCCTGGTTTCCTGCACAATGAACACCCGGGGATTGTTGTACGGCAGCAGCCGCCGACAACGGAGAAGGGGCGCGGGTCCGTCGTCCCGAGCGCCGATCACGCCGGGTGATCGAGCAGCGCGCCAACCCTCTCGGAGGCCGTTCGGCCGCGCCCCTGTACAGGCGAACGAACCAGCCATGTTCGTTGTGCAGGCTCTTCCCGCTCCGAGCTGCTGCCGCCGGCTTGCACAGGCGCCTTGCTACGATTGGCCGGGCCGACGCCACCGGGCGCGCCCACCGGCCGAAGTGGCGGAACTGGCAGACGCGACGGTCTCAAACACCGTTGAGGGCAACCTCGTGCGGGTTCAAATCCCGCCTTCGGCACCACTCCGACGTCCACACCACTGTGGCATCGCGGCGGCCACGCGATCTACTCGGGCGTGGCAGCCCGCCGGACGAACGCTCCCGGGGCAACCGGCTATCGTGGGCGACTGAGCGGCAGGCGTGAAGGAGGCTCAGAACGATGTACGACTACCGCGACTTCAAGCTGATGCATCGCCACGGTCCGGACGACTGGGCCGAGCTCCGGCCGCACAACCCGCACGATGCAGCCTCTTACGACCCGGAGCGAACATGGGGCGAAGGCGCCCAGCTATTCAAATGCACCCGGTGTGACGAAGAGGTCGTCGTCGTGCCGACGGATCCCCAGGATCGCGACATCCCATAGTCGGCTGCGGACCGTGCGGGTGGTCCGCCCAAGCGGGGCGGGCGTCTGTCTGCTACGTGCGCGTCATCGGCGAGAGGTCCAGGCCGGCCTAACGACGTGCCCGGTCGCGTTACCGTCCAGCCTCATTTGTGCGCTGGAGGTGCGACATGACGCTCAGAGCGGGCACTCTGGGAACGCGCGGGATCCTGCTGATCATCGCCGTGGTGTGCTTCGCGCTCGCGGCGATCGGGATCGATCTCGGTCGGATCAATGTGACCGACATCGGACTGGGGTTTTTCGCCGGCGCCTTCCTCGTCCGCTAGCCCCGCGGCCGGACAGGATCAGCCGCGGTCCGGCGGGCCCTCCCCGGACGACTCTCGACCCACGGAGCGGAGCCGGGGGACGGACGTGTCCTGCATGACATCCGCGGATGGGTGCTCGACCACGGCGATGACGCGCGCCGCCATGAACCTGCCGGCGCGGACGGGCGTCCCGTTTCGAGTGACCTCGGTGACCTCGACGACGCCCCGCGACGTGGACACCTCCACCCGTCGGCCGGCCCGACGAGCGACGATCTCGAACGCCTGCACCCCACCGGCACCGGTGTCGACGAGGACTTCGACTCGATCGCCCTTCACCCTGGCCTCCTTCGATCGGTGCAGCATAGGCGCTCGGTCGTAGACTCGCGGACCATGAACCCCGCGATTACCGACCTCAGCCTGCAGGAACGCTACGCGCCGGAGACCCGCTGCTTCGGATGCGGACCCGCGAACGAGAAGGGCCTGCGGATTCGCAGTTTTCCGAACCGCGACGAGGTCGTGGCGCACTGGACTCCGGAGCCGCATCACGAGGCATTCACGAACACCCTCAACGGCGGCATCATTGGGTCACTCCTGGACTGCCACAGCAACTGGACGGCGGCTCACCACCTGATGGTCCGTCGAGGCCTGGCACGGCCGCCCGTCACGGTCACGGCCGACTACGCCGTAAAGCTGCTCCGACCGACGCCGATGGACGGCCCGCTGACCCTTCGGGCGCACGTTGTCGACTCGACCGACGAGCGGGCGACGATCGATGCAACCCTGGAGGCCAACGGCAAGGTGTGCGCCACCTGCCGCGGCACGTTCATCGCCGTTCCACCGGGCCATCCCGCGTTCGGGCGCTGGTAAGGAGGCGAAGCAGGATGCTGCGCAGGTTTTTGGGCCTGGGCGCGGAGGGCCGAACGCGGTCGGCGGCCGATCCGGCCGAGTCGCCCAGCGTGGCCGCAAGCGCGGAGGAGACCGAAACGGTTCGGCGGATCGTGCAGCGCCTCGACGCGATGCCCCAGGAACATGCCCGCTTCGTAGCCTGTTTCGCGTACATCCTGAGCCGTGCCGCGAACGCGGACCTGGCCGTCTCCGACGACGAAACCCGATTGATGGGAAAGCTGCTCGTCGAGTTCGGCGGCCTCGACGAGGGGCAGGCGGTGCTCGTCGTGGAGATCGCCAAGCTCCAATCGCAACTCTATGGCGCGACGGAGGATTACCTCGTCACGCGCGAATTCGCGAGACTGGCGACCGATGAGCAGCGACTGGCCCTGCTGCGCTCGTGCTTCCTGGTAGCCGCGACCGACCAGACCATCACGGCCGATGAGGCGTCCGTGGTGAACGAGATCGCCCGCGAGCTGGGCGTCGACCGGCCGACCCTCAACGCGGTCCGCGAGGAGTTCGTGGACAACCTGTCGGTCATCCAGCGGATGCGTCGCGAAGAGCAGGCTTGAGGGCCGCGGCGAGCAACCGCATTGAAGGCGCCACGCCGTAGCCTATTCCAGGGTGAATGAGAATCTCTGACGCCATGCGGAGAGTGAACCAGAAACGCGGTGTCGAGCCGCATTCGGCGCAGAGCCGAGCACGCCGCATGCAGATCCTATTCACGGTCGAATAGAGCCCGCGTCCAGACGTCCCGCGCCCAAAGGGTCGCACGCCCCCAGAGGGTTCCGCGCCGGTGAGCGCGAGCCAGCCTACGAGCCGAGCTGCAGGTCGACGAGTCCCTCGCCGAGGCGGCGCCGGACCTCCGAAAGCAACTCGGCGTCGTAGGCGACGCCCGCCCGGAGCTCCATCGGCAGGGCCGCTCCCGCGCCGCCGGCGGGTACATGGAGGACCACGCGGGTGGCCCCGGGTCGGTCTCGCAGCAGCAGCTTGAATGCTTCCATGGCCGAGACGAGCCGATCCGCGCCGGCCATCCCCGAGAAGCGCACGTGCAGGACGCTGCCGGGCGATGCCTCGGTCGCTGACGTTGGACTTGCGGCGGCGCCCGCGGCCCGAGCACGAGCCTCATCAGGCAGGGCCGGCTCGTCGTCCAGTTCGGGTGACAGCGCGGCCAGATCGGGTGGCTCGGTGTAGGTCGGGATCGGCTCGGAGGGGGCGATCGCCACCGCCGTTGCGGTGGGCGCCGACGTCCGCGCATCGGGCGAGCCGGCTCGGAGCGGGGACGCATATGGCACGGGCGGACGACCGGCATTCGACGAGGCGACGCCCTCACCGGCCATGGGCACGACGGGCGCATGATCGCGGCCGTTTCCGTTATCGAAGCCATCTACAGGGCCGCCCGACCCTGGCAGGCCGGGGCCAACGGCGACACCAACTCCCGCGCGGGCGGGCCGCCGCCGCCCTCCCCGATCGCCGGCGGCGACCTCGCGCTGGAAGTCCTCGGGTCCCCTGGCTACGGCCGCATCCCAGGGGACTGCGAGATCGGCAAGGAGGGACACTTCCTCGCCCTTGTGGTCCACCCGGCCGGCCACGAGCAGGATCGCTCCCTCGAGCCAGGTCCCCAGCGTCTGCTCATGGAGGCGTGGGAACACGACCACTTCGATGGAGCCCTGCAGGTCCTCCATGGTCACGATGGCCATGGTCTGGCGCGACTTCGTGATCACGAGCCGCTGGCCCGTGACGATGCCGCCGACGACGACGCGCTGGCCGTCGAGCGTCTCGTCGCCCAGGTCGCCCGAATAGGCGTTCACGAAGGCGCCGACCTGGGCGGCCACCTCGCCCATCGGATGCTCGGTCAGGTACAGCCCCAGCAGCTCCTTCTCCCAGCGCAACCGCTCTCTCGATGGAGCCTCGGTCACGTTCGGCAACTCCTCGTCCACCGCGATGGGCTCGGCCGAGCCGAAGATCCCAAGCTGCGGGCTGTCCCGTTCGGCCTGCAGCTGGCCGCCGAGCGCCATGGCTCGGTCGAGCGCGTCCAGCAACTGGTTGGCATGACCCAGCTCGCGCAGCGCGCCGACCCTGATGAGCGACTCGAGCACCCGCTTGTTCGCGAGCCGGAGGTCGACCCGCGAGCAGAAATCCGTCAGCGACTTGAACGGGCCGCTCGATTCGCGCGCCGCGATGATCGACTCGATCGCGCCCTGCCCGACGTTCTTGACCGCGATCAGCCCGAAGCGGATGGCCTCGCCCTCGACCGTGAACTCGACGCCGGAGCGGAGGATGTCGGGCGGTCGGACCTCGATGCCCATCCGCCGGCACTCGGCGATGGCGGCGGCCACCTTCTCGGCGTTGTCGCGGAAGGCTGTCAGCACGGCGGTCATGTATTCGACCGTGAAGTTCGCCTTCAGGTATGCGGTCTGGTAGGCGATCAGCCCGTAGCAGGTCGCGTGTGCCTTGTTGAAGCCGTAGCGCTCGAACGGCTGGAAGGCCTGGAACACGGCATCGATGACCTGCGGCTGGACGCCACGCTCGGCCGCCTGGGTGACGAACTTCTCGCGCTGCGCCCGGAGGACGGACGACTTCTTCTTGCGGATCGCAAAGCCCAGGGTGTCGGCCTCCGGTCCTGTGAAGCCGCCCAGGGCGATCGCGGCGGCCATGATGTCCTCCTGGTAGACGAAGATCCCGTACGTCTTCTCCAGGTAGGGCTCGAGCAGCGGGTGCAGGTAGGTCACCGGCTCCTGGCCGTGCTTGCGCCGAATGTAGGCGGGAATGTTGTCCATCGGCCCGGGTCGGTACAGGGCGACCAAGGCGGCGAGGTCGTATACGGACGTGGGGCGGAGGTCGCGGATGTAGCGGCGCATGCCCGCCGACTCGAGCTGGAAGATGCCGGTCGTCTCGCCCGAGGCCAGGAGCTCGAAGGTTCGGCCGTCGTCGAGCGGGATCGTCTCGAGGTCGATTTCGATGCTCCGGTGGTCACGCACGAGGTCGACGGCCTGGCGCAGGATCGTCAGGTTGGACAGGCCCAAGAAGTCGAACTTGAGCAGCCCCAGCGCCTCCACGGCGTGCATTTCGAACTGGGTCATGAGTGCGTCCGAGTTGGTCGCGCGCTGGAGCGGCATCAGCTCCGTGAGTGGCTCGCGCGAGATGACCACGCCGGCCGCGTGGGTCGAGGCGTTCCGCGCGACGCCCTCCAGCTGGCGCGCCAGCCCGATCAGCTTGCGAACGGTCTGATCCGCGTCGACCATCTCGCGCAGCGGCGGGGCGATCTCGAGCGCCTCCTCGAGCTTGATCCCCAGCTGGTTCGGGACCGCCTTCGCGATCCGGTCAACCTCTCCGTAGGTCATGCCCAGGACGCGACCGACGTCCCTGATCGCCGCTCGAGCGAGCATCGTGCCGAAGGTGATGATCTGGGCAACATGGTCCGCGCCGTATTTGTGGGTGACGTAGGCGATGACCTCGTCCCGGCGACCGTCCTCGAAATCGACGTCGATGTCGGGCATCGTCACCCGGTCCGGGTTGAGGAAGCGTTCGAACGGCAGCTGGTAGTGGATCGGATCGACCGGCGTGATGCCCAGGGTGTAGGTCACGATCGACCCGGGCGCGCTACCCCGGCACGTCGTCTGGATACCCTGCTCTTTGGCGAAGCGGATGAAGTCGGCCACGATCAGGAAGTAGCCGGCGTATCCCATCGAGCAGATGACCGCGAGCTCGTAGTCGAGCCGCTGCTGGAGCTCCGGAGTGACGCTTCCGTAGCGGCGCTCGAGGCCGCGCTGGCACTCCTTCCCGAGCCAGGTCTCGGCGGTCTCACCGTCGGGCACCGGGAAGTGCGGGATTCGGAGCTGGCCGAGGGGCAGCTTGACCTCGGTCATCTCGGCAATGCGCTTGCTGTTGAGGATCGCCTCGCGCTGGTCCGGGAAGAGCGCGGCCATCTCGGCGGCCGACTTCAGGTAGAAGTCGGTCGTCTCGAACTTCATGCGTCCCGGTGTGTCGAGGTTCGACGCCGTGCCCACGCACAGGAGGACGTCGTGAGCCTCGGCCTGGGCGCGTTGGACATAGTGAAGGTCGTTCGTTACGACGAGGGGCAGGCCGGTCTCGGGGGCCAGGCGGAGCAGCTGCTCGTTCAACCGGCGCTGCTCGGGCAGGCCGTGGTCCTGGAGCTCGAGGAAGAAGTTGCCCTTGCCGAGAATGTCCGAGTACTCGCCGGCGAGCGTGGTGGCGAGCTGCCAGTCGTCG
>VBEC01000015.1 GCA_005883615.1 Chloroflexota bacterium
CATCGCATCTCGCGCGTCATCGACCGTAATGGCGAGATTTGGCTGGAAACGAAGGGGGATGCCAACGCCGGCGTCGACCCGGCCCTGGTGCCAGCGTCGTGGGCCATTGGCCGGCTGACGCTTGCTCTTCCGATCGTTGGCTATCTCATCCGCTTATTCGGGCTGATTGCTGGGATGCTCCTTGCCGTCTCATTGGCGACCAGCCTGCTCGCGGCCAGCTGGATCCTCGAGTCAGTCGAGGAGGATCGCGGCCGGCTGCGGGAGCGAGTGAAGAAGCCGCAAGGACTCAAGCCTCGAGCCCGTTCCGGCT